>JAZNNG010000030.1:0-73059 GCA_045580165.1 Eubacteriales bacterium | reverse complement strand
TCATTATCCTTAACAATGATTTCTGCCATCTTGTAATCCCTCCCTCCGTGATTGGAAAAGGAGATAAAATATCTCTTTTGTCATTATACAATAAAAAGGTCAACGTTGTCAATAGTTATTTTGCAATTAAACGACATATTTATGAAAAAAGTTTTTCCCGCCGCTTTTACTTGACAACGATGTTGATGATCTTGCCGGGTACGCAGATCTCTTTGATTATAGTCTTACCGTCGATAAAGGGCTTGATCCTCTCGTCAGCCTTTGCAGCCGCAACAGCCTCGTCCTTGCCCATATCTGCAGGAAGATTTATCGTAAACTTAAGCTTTCCGCATATCTGTACGGGGATCTCAACGGTGGAGTCTACCGTCTTGCTCTCGTCCCACTCGGGCCATTCTGCAAGCGAGCAGTATCCCTTGCCACCAAGCTCTGCCCACATTTCCTCGGCTACGTGAGGCGCGAAGGGAGAAATGAGTCTTACGAAGGTCATAAGCTCACTTTTGGTAAGCGAGCCATGCGCGTAGATATCGTTGATAAGAGTCATCATTGCCGCGATGGCGGTGTTGAACTTCATATCCTCGATATCAAGAGACACCTTCTTAACAGTCTTATGGAATGCTGTTTCAAGCTCGGGTGTTACGCCCTCGCCCTTTACCATATCACAAAGTGATGCTACTCTGTCGATAAATCTCTTACATCCCTTAACGCTATCGTCACTCCACGGTGCCGCGGATGCGTAATCGCCCATAAAGAGAATATAAACTCTGAGTACGTCTGCACCAACCTTTTCAACTACGTCGTTAGGGTCAACCACGTTACCCTTGGACTTACTCATCTTTTCGCCGTCGGGTCCGAGGATGAGTCCCTGCGCGGTTCTCTTTGCATAAGGCTCGCTCGTCGGTACTACGCCGATATCGTAGAGGAACTTATGCCAGAATCTCGAATAGATAAGGTGACGTGTAACGTGCTCCATACCGCCGTTATACCAGTCAACGGGGAGCCAGTAGTTAAGCTTATCTGCATCTGCAAGAGCCTCATCATTCTTGGGATCAATATATCTGAGGTAGTACCAAGACGAGCCTGCCCACTGAGGCATTGTGTCGGTCTCTCTCTTAGCCGTGCCGCCGCACTTCGGACACTTGCAGTTAACGTAGGAGTCTATCTTTGCAAGCGGACTCTCTCCACCCTCACCGGGCTCGAAGTTATCTACCTTGGGAAGTCTTAAGGGGAGCTCCTCGTAAGGAACGCCGACGGTTCCGCACTTTTCGCAGTGTACTATCGGAATAGGCTCGCCCCAATATCTCTGACGGTTGAACGCCCAATCCTTCATCTTGTACTGAACGCCCTTTTCACCGAGCTTGTTTTCTTCAAGGAAGGCGAGCATCTTTTCGATTGCTTCCTTCTTGGTCTTTATTCCGTTAAGGAATCCCGAGTTTACGACCTCGCCGTCGCCGGTATACGCTTCCTTTGAAATATCTCCGCCGCTTATAACCTCGATAATGTCAATACCGAACTTCTTTGCGAATTCGTAGTCACGCTCGTCGTGCGCGGGAACTGCCATAATAGCACCCGTGCCGTAGCCCATCATTACGTAGTCGGAGATGTATATCGGGATCTCCTTGCCGTTTGCGGGGTTTATCGCGGTGAGTCCTTCTATCTTGACGCCCGGCTTGTCCTTGACAAGCTGTGTGCGCTCAAACTCGGTCTTCTTGCTGCACTCTTCCTTATATGCCTCGAGCGCGTCCATATTGGTAATTCTGTCTTTGTACTTTTCGATAACAGGATGCTCGGGAGCGATTACCATAAAGGTTACGCCGAACATAGTATCGCATCTTGTCGTATAGATACGGAGGTAATCGTCTGTGCCTGCGAGAGCGAAGTTTGCAAACGCGCCCGTCGACTTACCTATCCAGTTTTCCTGCTGAAGCTTGATATTGGGAAGATAGTCTACCGTATCAAGACCCTCGAGAAGCTTGTCGGCATACTCGGTAATTCTGAGGTACCATACGGACTTGGACTTCTGAACTATATCACTGTGACAAATGTCACACTTTCCGCCCTGCGAGTCCTCGTTGGAAAGCACTACCTTACAGCTCGGGCAGTAGTTTACGAGAGCGTTGTCACGGAACACAAGACCGTTATCAAACATCTTTCTGAATATCCACTGAGTCCACTTGTAGTAGCTTTCCTCGGTGGTATCAATGGTCTTGGTCCAATCGAACGAGAAGCCCACGCGCTTGAGCTGAGAGGTGAACTTTTCAATGTTGTTATCGGTTACCTTTCTCGGATGTATACCTGTCTTTATAGCGTAGTTTTCGGTAGGAAGACCGTACGCGTCAAAGCCTATCGGGAAGAGAACGTTGAAGCCCTGCATTCTTCTCTTTCTCGAAATGACCTCAAGGCCCGAATAAGCCTTGATGTGACCTACGTGCATTCCCGCGCCGCTGGGATAGGGGAACTCAACGAGTCCGTAGAATTTGGGCTTATCAAGCGTATTCTTTGCTTCAAAAACGCCGTCCTTGTCCCACTTTTCCTGCCACTTTAATTCTATCTTCTTAAAATCGTAATTCATCTTCGTATCAACCTTTCTTAAATCGTACTGTCATTCAACGAGAAGATCGCTTATATCTACCTCGGTAGAGTCTGCCCAGAATTTCTCAAGCTTGTAAAAATCACGGGTATCTCTGCCGAATATATGCACCATTATATCACCGAAGTCCATTACTATCCACGTTCCCTCGGTGTATCCGTCCATACGGATCGGGGGTCTTCCCGACATTGAAAGCTTGAATTCAAGCTCTCCCGCAAGGCTCTTTATGTGGGTGTTCGACGTACCGCTGCAGATTATGAAGTAATCCGCAAGCACCGTCTGCTCCTCAACGTGCAAAAGCTTCATTTCTCTCGCTTTTTTGAGGTCGAGGATCTTTATCATTTCCTGTGCCGCCTCAAGCGAGCTTGCACCCGTAAGATCGGGATATTTTACTTCGTTTTCATTTATATTGTTATCCATCGTTTTCTTCCTTTCATCAGTCTTCTTCAAGCTGTGTACTGTCCTCGAAGGTTTCGTCCTCGGTGTCGTCCTCAGTGTCGGCTACGTCGGTATCAGCCTCGGGCTCGGTCTCGCTATCAAGCTCGACCTCCTCTGCCGACTCCTCGGTGTCACCGTCTGTCGACTCCGACTCTCCAGATACGTCGGTCGCATCCGCTTCGTCCGTCGGCTCCTCGGCAGCGGTTTCGGTCTCCGTGGTCTCGGGATCATACCAGACTCTCGGAATATCGATACCGCCTTGGTCTATCTTATCGCCGCTATTTACGGTATATCCGCCATCCTTCGACATATATATCGCATTTATTCTCGTGTCACTTTCCTTGGTAAAGAGCTTATCCTGATCGAAAAGCGCGTCGGTTATATCGCGGTTATAGACGTTGAAGTAGCTGTTTATAATTTCGAGCATTTCCTTGCGGTAGACTACGTAATAGCTTGCCCCGTTTGAGTTTACGGGATATCCCGGGACCGTCATCATCTTCATATCGTCAAGGTCAAGGGATAGTACGGATTTTGCAAAGTAGACCGCGTCCGCCACGTTTATGTCGGTGGTGACGTTCTTGATGGCTTCCTCTGCAAGCTTTGCTATCTTATCTACCGTCATACTGCTCTTGACCTGCTTGAACAGCGCCGTCAGGAACAGCTTCTGAGCGTTCTGACGTCCGATGTCTGCCTCAAGGTATCCGCTTCTGAAGCGTATGAAGTCCGATGCCGTCTTTCCGTCAAGCACCTGATATCCCTTTTTGATATGGATGTGCAGGTCCTGATAAGGATCGTCATAGTCCATATCGTCGGGAACGTCAAGCGGAACTCCGCCTATTATGTTTACTATGTTCTCAAACGCCTGCAGGTTTACGAGAACGTAGTTATCTATCTGTATATTGAGCGCCTGCTCAAGCTGCTCTGCCGTATCCGACAGTGCCGCGTGGAACAGGTTCTTTTCGCCTGCGTTATACGCATCGTAGTACGAGCTTGCAAGCAGACTGTTTATTTTATTGGGATACATATTGTGCTCAAAGTAAGTATCCCTCGGTATCTGCAGAATATTTATCGCTCCGTTGTTGACATCGTAATTTACGACCATCATAACGTCTGTATTAAGCGCGACCTTGTCATGTCCGAGGACGAGGAAGTTATACACACCCGAGCGTCTTTCAAAGCCCTTGCTTATTTCAAGGTGTACTCCGTCGTATATTCTTTCTCTCAGCTCACGAAGCGCCGGGATAAACCAGTGCTTATGCACCATATCGGTCTTCTTTAAGTAAAACGTATCGCCGTATGAAACGTAAGGACCGTCGTCCTGAACGTCGGGCACATAGGTTTCAAGGAACACGTACGCGCCTGCCACAAGCACGAGCAGCACCGAAACAATGCTGACAAGCACTATCTTCCACGTCGCAAGCTGACGTCCGCGCATCCGCGCGTTCTTTTTTTTGTTTTTCTTCTTCATAATACCCTCGATCACCTGTTATGGGCTTTATTCATCTCTTCTATTAAAAAGTTTCTCGCGTCAACCGTATTGATATCTATCTCCGCGCCGTCTATAACGAGCGCCTTGACAGTCATATCAAAGCTATATATCAGAGTCTTGCTTAAAACGTCTGCTCTTTCGGCTTCGGTTGAAGCTAACGCTATACTGTCGTAAAAATATTTTCTGAGTCTGACACAGTCGTCGAACGTACGGGTGTCCTCGATATAATCCGCGAGGTACAAAAGCTTTTCTTCAATAGTCATACCCCGTCTGCCCGTAGTGTGATACAGAATCGCCAAAAACGTTTTTTCGTCGATATACGCTCCGAATTTTTCTTTTGCAAGGTGGGCTCCCGTCAGCGCGTGAAATAACTTGGGGTTTCTTTTGTAGCTTTCGGGCACGTCTACACCGTACTTATCAAGAAGCGCTATATGCTCTGCGGGGGAGAGCTCCTTGGTAATATCGTGCAAAAGCGCCGCGAGCCTCATTTCGGTCTCGCGTTTGGGAAGATACAGAGCGCAAAGCGCCGCGACCTCCCTCTCAACGCCGAGAGTATGCTGAAATCTTCTTCCCGAGATGATTTTTGATACTTCATCTCTGATATCATCAAGCACGCACGTTTCCATTGTGTTCTCCTAACAGATAAAGCTGTTTTTCCTTTATATACGATGCTACGCACGGTGGAACGAGCGCGTCTATGCTCTCTCCGTGTATCAGTCTTTCTCGTATCTCACTTGACGACAAGACCACGGGAGGAAACAGGGTTTCGTGGACCCGCGCTCCGAATTTCCTCTCAAGGTATGCCTTGTATTCTTTTATTTTCTCACCGATAACGTGATCATTTTCTCTCCTGCCCACCACTATGTGGGCGAGTTTCATTATCTCCTCAGGCTCACGCCAGAATTCAAGTGAGAGGAACATATCTCCGCCAAGTAAGAGGTAAAGCTCGTCGCTGCCCAAAAGCTGACGCAAGGTGTCGACCGTGTAGCTGATATTTCCGCGTTCTATCTCAACAAGAGATATTTCCGCTTTGTCAACTCCGCGCGTGGCAAGCTCAAGCATTCTTATCCTGTCCTCGACGCTTGCTCCGAGATCCTCGGGCTTGTGAGGCGGAACATAGGTCGGCACAACGAGTATTTTATCAATATACGGCTCACGCGCAAAGCTGTTTAACATTGCAATATGACCGTTATGAACGGGAGAAAAGGTTCCTCCGAAAATACCGATTCTCATGATCAGTCGGGAAGGAATATTTTCTTTTTATCCTTCGACTCCTTGTAAAGCACGAACTTGGTGCCTATAACCTGAACTACGTCGGCACCTACGCATTCGGCGATCTCTGCCGCCGCTTCCTTGGCGGTATAGTCGCTGTTTTCAAGGACTCTGAGCTTTATAAGCTCTCTTGCCTCAAGCGTATCGCTTATCTGCTTACACATATTTTCGCTGACGCCGCCCTTGCCTATCTGAAAGATGGTATCAAGGGAGTTCGCCATGGTGCGAAGGTATGCTCTTTGTTTGCTCGTCATATTTACCTCATCATTTCGGCAAAGTCCTCGGCAAATTTTCTCATCGCGTTGCCTCTGTGACTTACCTTATTCTTTTCTTCCCCATTAAGCTCCGCGAAGGTCTTATTGTACGCGTCGCACAAAAACAGGGGGTCGTATCCGAAGCCGCCGTTTCCTCTTTCTTCAAAAAGGATGTGCCCGGGGCACTCGCCTCTCGTGCAAAAGCCGCGGTAGCTTTTATCATCCGCTTCGATAAGCGTGCTGTTCTTCAGCTTCGACTCATCAAAGTCATAATAAGGCGAATTCTTCGGAAAAACTATGCTTACCACCGACACGAAGTGCGCGGTGCGCTTTTCTGCTTCAAGCGCGCCGAGAACGTCGAGAAGCTTTCTGTTGTTTCGCTTATCGTCGCACGGCTCGCCCGAATATCTCGCTGAAAACACACCGGGTGCGCCGTCCAGCGCGTCCACCTCAAGTCCCGAGTCGTCCGCCATACCGACAAAGCCGTTTTTTGCCGCGACCGACGCCTTTATCTCGGAATTCTTCTCAAAGGTATCGCCGTTTTCCTCAATGTCACCGTCGATTCCGATGTCGTCAAGCGACATTACCTCAACGTCGGGGCACACGCCGCTTAAAATTGTGTGTATCTCTGCAATTTTATGCTTGTTTCTTGATGCAAGTACGATCTTCATTATTCAAACAACGCCTTTACGAATTCATCGCTTGAGAACGGCTGCATATCGTCGGCCTTTTCGCCGACGCCTATAAACTTAACCGGTATATCAAGCTCTTTTTTTATTGAAAATACTATTCCGCCCTTTGCGGTACCGTCAAGCTTTGTAAGAACGAGGCCTGTGATCTCTGCCGCATTCTTGAACTCCTTCGCTTGATTTACTGCGTTCTGACCCGTGGTCGCGTCGAGCACGAGAAGGGTCTCGCGGTCACAGTCCGGAAGCTCACGGTCAATAACGCGGTTTATCTTGGCAAGCTCGTCCATAAGATTCTTCTTATTGTGAAGTCTGCCCGCAGTATCGACGATAAGAACGTCCGCATCACGCTTCTTCGCCGCAGTAGCGGCGTCAAAAACTACTGCCGCAGGGTCGCTTCCCTCGTCGTGACGTATAAGGTCAACGCCTATTCTGTCCGCCCATACTCCTATCTGATCGATAGCGGCTGCACGGAAGGTGTCTGCGGCGGCAAGAAGCACGCTCTTGCCCTCGCTCTTTAAGTGGTTTGCTATCTTTGCGATAGAGGTGGTCTTGCCGACGCCGTTGACCCCGATAACCAGTATCACCGAGGGCTTGGTGTCAAGCTTCAGCGGCTTATACTCGCCTATCATCTCTTCAAGTATGGAGCAGAGCGCCGCGCGTGACTCATCTGCATCCGAGATACCCTCGTCGCGTATCTTATCGCGAAGTCTTTCGATTATCTCCTCTGCCGAGCCAACCCCGACGTCCGCCATTATAAGAAGCTCAAGAAGCTCCTCGAGAATCTCCTCGTCAACACGCTTAAAGCTCTTGAAAAGCTCGTTGACCTGTCCGAAAACCGATTCCTTTGTCTTGGCAAGTCCGCTTTTCAGCTTATCAAAAAATCCCATTATGCTTTAATTCCAATCTTTTCTTCGATTTCACCGACGTTGAGCGTCAGCACCTTGGATATTCCCTTTTCGTACATAGTAACACCGTAAAGCTTGTCTGCAACCTCCATAGTGGGACGTCTGTGAGTGATTACGATGAACTGATTTCTGTCGGAATATCTCTTTATGTAGTCTGCGAATCTGAATACGTTTGCTTCGTCAAGCGCCGCCTCTATCTCGTCGAAAATACAGAAGGGCGTCGGGTTGACTCTGAGGATAGCAAATATAAGCGCTATCGCAACGAACGACTGCTCTCCGCCCGAGAGAAGCATCAGGCTCTTGATTATCTTGCCGGGAGGAGCAACTCTTATCTCTATTCCCGAGGTGAGCACGTTTTCGGGGTCGGTCAAAGAAAGCTCTGCCTCACCACCGCCGAAAAGCTCTCTGAAAACTATGCGGAAGTTCTTGTTGATCTTATCAAATGCGTCAACGAAGTTTTCGCACATTTCACCCTCAAGTCCCGTGATGATCTCAAGAAGCTCCTGCTTACTCTTTTCGAGGTCCTCTACCTGCGCCGAGAGGAAATCGTATCTTTCCTTGACGCTTGCGTATTCCTCGACTGCGTTTACGTTGACCGAGCCGAGTCCCTTTATCTTGTTTCTGTATTCGGTCTGCTCAAGAGCAACGGCACTTCTCGTGGACTGAGTTACTCTTTCGTAGCCGCATTCGCACGCGGTCGTGTAGGTAAGCTCGTATTCGTCCCAGAGGCGACTCGTCATCTTATCAAGCTCACTGTTGAGGTTTGAGCACTTGTTTTCAAGCTTGGTGTACTCTCTGACCACGTTTTCCTTTCGGTCGTTGTTGTCCTTGATACGCGCTCTGAGGTCCATAAGCCTTTTTTCAATGGCTCTGCCCTCCTCGGAGTTCGCTTGTCTCGCTTCCTCCGTCTTGCGTATCTTTTCTTCAAGCTCAACTATCTCGCGCTTGCCGCTTTCGATACTGTCAACCGCGTCCGTGTTGTCGGAGTCGTACTTTTCTATCTGCGCCTTAGCTTCGTCAATAGACGCGCGTATCTCGTCGGCAGCTGCTTTTCTCATATCAAGCTGCTCTATGGAGTTTTCAATATCTCTCTTGGTTTCAGCAGCCGAAATGCCAAGCTCCGCCATCTGCGCGTCAAGCTCCGCATTCTTCTGCTCGATCTCATACTTGAGCACGTCAAGCTCGCTTCTCTTATCTGCGATAGAAGCATTCTCTGCTTCAAGCTCGGTGCATCTGTCGGTGAGTGACTTGTATTCGCTTACGTTTTTGTCAGAATCGGTGTCAAGTCGCTCAAGGTCGAGAGAAAGCTCCTCAAGCATTCTCTTATCGCTCTCGTACTGGCTCTTTAAGACCTCAAGCTGAGTGTTTTCTGCGTTTCTGAGCGATTCTATTATTGCAAGGTTGCTCTTTTTGCCCGAGACCTCACTCTGAAGCTTTGCTGCCTCATCATTATATTTGTCGGTCTCGGCATTCAAATCACTCTGCTTCTTGCGAAGCTTTTCAATTTCAGCCTCAAGTCTTTCGACCTCACTCGTACGGGTGAGCATACCGCTTTCACGCTTTGCCGAGCCGCCCGTAAACGAACCGCCCGCGTTTATTATCTGACCGTCAAGGGTGACTATTCTGGTCTTATAGCCCGTAGCCTTTGCCATAACGGTAGCGTTATCAATGTTATCAAATATCAGCGTTGCGCCGAGAAGGCTCTTTATGACGGGCTCAAATATCTTATCGTAGGTAAGAACACTGTCGGCGGCGCCGAGGTAACCATTATACTTTTCAGCTTCCTTCTCGCTCACGGGAAGGCTTCTTGCCTTCATTGAGCTGATGGGATAGAAGGTGGCGCGTCCCGCGTTTTTATTCTTGAGGTGGCGCATTGCCGACTTTGCCGTGCTCTCGTTGTCAACGACTATATTCTGGAGATTTGCGCCGAGCGCGGTTTCAATAGCAAGACTGTATCTCTCGCTGACCGAAATAAGTCTTGAAACGGGACCGTAGATGCTTCCGCATCCCTCGATCCTGCCGTCCTCATACTCGTTTATAACGAATCTTACGCTCTGTGCAAAGCCCTCAAGAAGCTCGTCCATACGCTTGAGCGTATTCATACGGTGCTCCTTCGACGACATATCGAGATACGCCTGATTACTTTCTGCACCAAGCTCCTCGACCTTTGCAGTAATTTCTGCGAGCTTCGCGTCCGTGTCCGCGCACTCTGCCTTTATTGACTCCGCGCGTTTATCGTATTCGGCAATTTTAGCATCAGCCTGCTTTATTCTGCCCTCAAGCATTTCAACAGACTCCTTGTACTTGCCGATAGACTCACAAAGCGAACGCTTCTGCTCACTTCCGCTTTCCTTTGCGTTATCAAGCGCCGAGAGTCTTAGCTTCATATCGACTATATTCTGCTCGTTTTCGCGGATCTTAACAAGGAGTGCCTCTATCTCGTCGGCAAGTCTCCTTATTTCCTTTTCATTCTGCGACTTATCATTTTCAAGTCCGAGGTGACGGCGGAGTATTGCCTCAAGCTTATCCTTGAGCCCTTCGGAAAGCTCCTCTGCCTGCGCGATGGTCTGCTCAGCCGCGGCAAGCTTTTCCTCAAGCTTTGCTATCTCCTCACGCTTGAGAGCCTTGAGGGTCTCGCGGTGAGTGATATTATTCTCGGCAAGCCTTGACGCGCTGTCGAGGTCGTGCATACGCTTGGTGTCCTCTGCTATCTGCGCGGTCATACGCTCGTACTCGAGTTTATTTTCCTGCGACGTCTTGAACGTACGCTCGTCCTGCGCCTCAAGTGACGCGAGCGCCTCCTCTATTGCCTCAAGCTCACGCTTGGCGATAATAAAGCTGCTTTCTGATTTTTCTATTTCTGCCGTCAGATGCTCAATATCGTAGACCCAAAGCGAGATGTCCGCGCGCTTCTTATGCTCGTAGTACTCAAGGTACTTTCTCGCCTTTTCCGCTTCTCTTTCAAGCGGTCCTACACGGCTTTCAAGCTCGCTTAAAATGTCGTTTACACGGGTAAGGTTATCGCTTACCCCCATAAGCTTTCTTTCGGCTTCGTTTTTCTTGTATTTGTATTTTGCGATACCTGCCGCTTCCTCGAATATACCGCGGCGGTCCTCGCTCTTCTGGGAAACTATCTCTGCGATACGTCCCTGACCGATTATGGAGTACCCCGTTCTGCCGACACCCGTGTTCATAAACAGCTCGTGAATATCCTTAAGCCTTACAGGCTTACGGTTTATGTAATACTCACTGTCGCCCGAACGGAAGTACTTACGCGTTACCGTTACCTCATCGTAGGGAAGGTTTGCGCGACTTTCCTCGTCGGTGTTATCAAAGGTTACCGATACCTCGGCATAGCTCATCTGTCTGCGCTTGTCCGTGCCGCCGAAGATAACGTCCTCCATTTTTGTTCCGCGTATATTTCGGGAGGATATTTCGCCGAGCACCCAACGCATAGCATCAGAAATATTCGATTTTCCGCTTCCGTTAGGTCCGACGATCATTGTTGAGCCCATTTCGAAATTAAGCACGGTCTTATCCGGAAACGACTTAAATCCGTTCAGCTCAAGTGATTTTAAGATCATTCTTATCCCCCTCTCTAAAAATTCAAACTGATAATATTATATTATAACGCAAAATGTTCTCTTTTTCAATAACTTTAACATTTTTTACACAATATTCATTCTTGAGAAAAGCCTTGTTTTCTCCCTTGTGCCCGATGACCTTGGAAACCTCGCCGAACGACACCGAAATTACAAGCTCCCGACCCTCAATATCACGAGCAAGACCGAGTCTGTTTATCTCGGACACTATCACGTCCTTATATATCCGCGACTCCACGAGCTCGCCTATCGCGCTGTGATAATCACCTGCGTATACCTCGTCCGAGTCTGTCAGATTTTCTCCCGACTGTAAACCGAGTCTTATACATTCGACTTTGTGCTTTATAAATATCTGTTTTACACCCTTTGAACGCTCGACCGCTGCCTCAAGAGTAAGCGGTGCGTATTCCCCTCTCTTTGCCATTTCGCAAAGCTCGGTTCCGCGAAAAACCACCGTTGGATATATTCTCGCGGCATCAGCGCCCCATAAGCAAATGTCCTCTGCGGTTTTGTACTCGTCCTCGGGTGCGGCCTCGGGAAGTCCGACCATCATTTGTCCGACCAATTCAAAGCCGTACTCCTTGATAAGCTTCATCGCTCTCTCGGAGTCCTTAGCCGTATGTCCCCGATTAGATGCCGCAAGAACCTTGTCGGACGTTGACTGAATTCCAAGCTCGATGCTCTTAACACCGTATGCCTTCAGAATTTCAAGCCTTTCGGCATCGATATAGTCGGGACGGGTGGAGAGTCTGACCGACTCTACTCTTCCGGAGTCGATAAAGCTTTTCGCAACCGACAGAAGATATATCATCTCCCCTCTATCGATTCCCGTAAAGCTTCCGCCGAAAAACGCAATTTGCACCTCTGCCGTATCGGGCAGTGTCGCAAGCGCAGTTTCTATCTCGCCCTTAACCGCCTCGGGCGAATAAGCCGAATGGCCCGATATAGTCCTCTGATTACAGAAAACGCAATCGTTCGGGCAACCCCTGTGCGGTATAAAAACAGGCAGGTTTATATGTCTCATTTCTTGAAATATCCGAGCGCCATTTTTGCGGCGTTCTGCTCTGCGGCGCGCTTGCTTCGTCCGCTTCCGCGTCCTATTATGTTACTGTTGAGTCTTGCCTCGACCTCGAACACCTTTTCGTGGTCGGGACCGCTTTCGCCTATAAGCACGTATTCGAGCTTTTCGCCCTCAGCCTGCTGAATTATCTGCTGAAGCTCGGTTTTATAGTCGGTCATAAGGCCTGCGGAAACGTATTCCTTTATTTCGGGACCGATAAGGGGCATGAGGAATTTGCTTACCTCCTCCTTATCGTTGCCGCTATCAAGATATATCGCGGCAAGAAGCGCCTCAAACGCGTCCGCGAGAATTGACGCGCGCTCACGTCCGCCACCGTTGCTTTCTCCGTGGCCGAGTCTTAAGTACTTACCGAGTTCTATCTGACGTGCAAGCTTTGCGAGAGTCTTTTCACACACCACGTTTGCGCGTATCTTGGTAAGCTCTCCCTCGGGAAGCTTTTTGTAGTCGGCAAAAATGTGCTCGCTTACTATGATGGACAGCACCGAATCCCCGAGAAACTCGAGTCTTTCGTTATATGTTATACCCACGTTCTTATTCTTCATCTCGTTTGCGTACGAGGAGTGGGTAAGCGCCGCCTCAAGAAGCTCGGGATAATTAAATTTATGCCCGATAATCGCTTCGAGCGAGTCTATCTGCATAACATTTACATCCATTGTCGTATCCTTTCTCATTTAACAAGCTCGCATATACCGTCTATATATTCGAGTGAGCGCGCCGCAAACGCGTCGGCACGTCCCCTTTTGCCGCCCTTGACCTTATTCTCAAGCGGTGCTATGAGTCCGAAGTTTGCGTTCATCGGCTCAAACCTTTCAACCGTCGGGTCGCTGACGTAAGCCGCCATCGAGCCGATTATACTCTTTCTGTCAAAGATGAATCCGTTTTCACCGAGCGCACGTCTTGCGGCGTTTAAGCCTGCAACGAAGCCCGATGCAGTGGACTCAACGTAGCCCTCGACTCCCGTCATCTGTCCCGCAAAGAAAAGCTCGGGACGCAAGCGCATGGAGTAGTCGGGTGCGAGGAGCTTCGGAGAGTTCATAAATGTATTACGGTGCATAACGCCATATCTTAAAAACTCAGCGTTTTCAAGTCCAGGTATCATCGAAAATACTCTCTTTTGCTCCGCAAATTTAAGGTGTGTCTGGAAGCCGACGAGATTATACATCGTGGCATCGGCGTTTTCCTGTCTGAGCTGTACCACGGCAAAGGCTTCCTTGCCTGTTTTCGGGTCAACGAGTCCCACGGGCTTCAAAGGCCCGAAAAGCAGTGTTTCAAAGCCTCTTTTTGCCATTACCTCAACGGGCATACATCCCTCGAATACCGTAAGCTTTTCCTGAGATGCGCGGTCGAAGTCCTTAAGCTCGGCCTCCTCCGCCGTTATAAGAGCATTGTAAAAGCTCTCGTATTCGTCCTTGGTAAACGGGCAGTTTATATACGCCGCCTCACCTCTGTCGTATCTTGAAGCGACAAAGGCGCGCTCCATATTTATGCTTTGCGCGTCGACGATAGGTGCCGCCGCGTCAAAAAAGTGGAGATAATCCACGCCGATAAGCTTCGATATGCTCTCGGAAAGAGCCTCTGAGGTAAGAGGGCCGGTTGCAACAACGGTGATGCCGTCGGGGATCTCGGTGACCTCACCACGTATAACCTCTATATTCGGGTGGTTTTTGATTTTTTCGGTAATATAATCGGAAAATCCGTGCCTGTCAACCGCAAGAGCTCCGCCCGCGGGGACCTCGTTTGCGTACGCCGACTCGATTACAAGCGAGCCGAGACGCTTGAGCTCCTCCTTGAGCAGACCAACTGCGTTGAAAATCTGGTTTGACCTTAAGGAATTCGAGCAGACAAGCTCGGCAAAGCCCTCGCTGTGATGCGCGGGAGAATATTTATGCGGCTTCATTTCAAAAAGCCTTACCCTTACTCCTCGCTCTGCCGCCTGCCACGCCGCCTCGCATCCCGCAAGTCCGGCGCCGATCACGTTAATTTCATTCATTTTCGTTCTTTATGTCCTTTTTAAAGCTGCAGCCCTCTCCTGCGCAGTACATAATGTTCTTACCCTTCTTGATAAAGAGGGGTGCCGAGCACTCGGGGCAGTATTCCCCCGAGGGCATATCCCACGACGAGAAGTCACATTCGGGATAACGCTCGCAGCTATAGAATACGGTCTTGTTTCTGCCGTGCTTCTGGATCACCTTGGCTCCGCACTTGGGGCAGGCAACTCCCGTGTCCTTGGTTATCTGCTTGGTGTTTCTGCACTTGGGATAGTTCGAGCAGGCAATGAACGAGCCAAACTTACCGTTTCTTATAACCATGGGTGCGCCGCACTTGTCGCAGACCTCGTTTGTTTCGGTCTTGGGCGCTTCGGGTACCGCTTCAAGCTTGATCTCGATTTTATTAACGGATTTATCTTCCTTGTCCTTGTTATTCTCAAGGGGCTTGGTGTTCTTACATCTCGGGTAGTTGGGACAAGCGGCAAATTTGCCGTATCTTCCCTCCTTGATGACCATAGTTGCGCCACACTTGTCGCAAATAATATCGGTCTCCTCAACGGGGAGCGCAAAGCTTTCGCCGTCCTCGGAGGATTCTGCCTTCTCAAGGCTTGCAGCAAAGTCGCCGTAGAATTCTCTCAAAACGTCAAGAAGAGTGTCCTTGCCCTCCTCTATTCCGTCAAGCTGGTCCTCCATGCTTGCCGTAAAGCCGTAGTCGACTATGTTCGGGAAGCGGGATACCATAAGCTTTGTGGTAACCTCTCCGAGAGCCGTGGACTTGAGGGACTTACCCTCGCGTCTTACGTAGTCGCGCGCGATGATGGTGGTTATGATGGGCGTGTAGGTACTCGGTCTGCCTATTCCCTTTTCTTCAAGGAACTTGATAAGCGAGGCTTCCGTATATCTCGGAGGAGCCTCTGTGAAATGCTGCTCGGGCACAACGTCAGAGCCCTTGAGGGTCTCGCCCTCCGTAAGCTTCGGAAGCTTTGCCTTCTTCTCGCTCTTATCGGCATCCGTCTGCTCGTCCTCGGTCTCCTCGTAAAGAGTCTTGTAGCCGTTAAATTTTATAGAGTAGCCGCTTGCGTGGAAGGTGTATCCGCCTGCTTCGATCTCTGCGTTGATGGTGTCGATTTCCGCAGACGCCATCTGGCTTGCAATAAATCTTGCCCAGATAAGCTTATAGAGCTTGTACTGGTCGGGGGTGAGTCTTGATTTTATCATATCGGGCTCAAGGGTAACGTCAGAGGGTCTTATTGCCTCGTGCGCGTCCTGTGCGCTCGCCTTGGTCTTATATACGCGGCGTCTGGGAGGATAGTACTCCTTGCCGAATTTTTCGATGATATAGTCCTTTGCGCTCTGCGCCGCCTCGTCAGAGATTCTGAGCGAGTCTGTACGCATATAGGTGATAAGACCGTGTACGCCGCCGTGCTCTGCTCCGAGGTTGATACCCTCGTAGAGCTCTTGAGCCACCTTCATTATTCTCTGCGACTGGAAGCCAAGCTTCTTTGAAGCCTCCTGCTGCATTGTTGAGGTTGTGAAGGGGGGCGTGGGGTTATTCTGCCTTACCGCCGTTTTAACGCTCTTGACAACGAAGGGTTTGCCTGCGAGCTCGTTAACTATTTTCATAGTTTCAGCTTCACTGTGAAGCTCGATCTTTTTCGTCCCCTTACCGTAAAATCTTGCGGTTATGGTGTTATTTCCCGTGGTTTTGAGCTCCGCCTCGATGGTCCAGTATTCTACGGGAACAAACTCGCGTATTTCGTTTTCACGCTCAACTATGATCCTGGTTGCAACAGACTGAACGCGTCCCGCGGAAAGTCCGCTTTTTACCTTCTTCCAGAGATACGGGCTTAGCTTGTATCCGACGATACGGTCAAGTATGCGTCTTGCCTGCTGAGCGTTTACGAGATTCATATCAATGTCGCGGGGATTCTTGATCGCCGTCTTGATAGCCGTCTTTGTGATCTCGTTGAAGGTTACACGCTTTATCTTGTCCTTGGGAAGATCAAGCGCATTTGCAAGATGCCACGAAATTGCTTCTCCCTCGCGGTCAGGGTCTGTTGCGAGGTATATTTTACCTGCCGTCTTCGCTTCTTTTCTGAGCTCCTTTATAAGATCGCCCTTGCCTCTGATATTTATATACTTAGGCTCAAACTCGTTATCTATGTCTACTCCGAGCGAGCTCTTGGGAAGGTCGCGTACGTGTCCCTTTGACGCCACCACCTTATATCCGGAGCCGAGATAGCTCTTTATCGTGCTCGCCTTTGAGGGTGACTCAACTATCAGTAAATTAGCCATAATTATGTGGTTTTCCTTTCACAGTAAACTTGTATAAAAGCCTCCCGGCAGTGAGCGCACAAGTCCCATTACCTCAAGCTTTGTAAGTGCGGACATTACGTCCGATACGTTTGTTTCATCATCTGCCAGCTCGTCGGCATTTATTTTGTCCGTCTTAGCTATTCTGAGGAAAATGCGCTTTTCTATACCGTCAAGCTCCTCGGGCATTTCTGACCTTACTTTGTTTTCGGGAGCCGATTCCTTTTCCTCAGGCTCGAAATCGACCGGCTTTTTCTTCTTAGCCTTTCCCTTTTTAGCGGATTTTTTCGTTTCCTCATCCTTTTTCTCGCCCAAGACGTCAAAAAGTCGAGCCGCGCTCAGACTGAACCTTTTCATAGGTCCTTCTCCACCGCCGCCAAACGTGGTGTCGGTGATCTTCGGGACAAAAACGTTGAAATCGGTGGTATCAAGCACCGAGCTCAGATAGGAATACTGACAAACGAAGTCCTCGATCACGTCGCCCGCATCCGAAACCGGCTTTGCTCCGTCCTTGAGCAAGGAAAGCGGTCCTGCGCTCGACGGTGAGGTTATGTCACCCGGAACCGCGTAGACGCTTCTGCTCTGCTCGGTTGCAAATCTTGTGGTTATAAGCGCTCCGCTCCTCTGCGGTGCTTCAACCAGCACCACTGCGTCCGACAGTCCGCTGATTATTCTGTTTCTTTGAGGAAAAGTAAATTTTGTAGGTCCTACTCCGGGAGGGTACTCCGTAATTATCGCTCCGCTTTTAGCTATCCTCTTTGCAAGCTCTCTGTGCTCACTCGGATATATGCGGTCAATACCCGTTCCCATTACGGCTATGGTCTTACCGCCGTTTTCGATACAGCCAAGCTGTGCTATGGAGTCGTTACCCTTAGCGAGTCCGCTTACCACAACGGTCTTTGCTCTCGCAAGTCCGCCGCCTATTTTATAAGCGGCTATTCTGCCGTAATCGGTATATTTCCTAGTGCCTACAACCGCTACGGACAAGCTTTCATTTAAGTTCGGAAGCTCGCCGTAAACGTACAAAAGCACGGGGTACGCGTATATCCACTTGAGCTTGACGGGATAATCAGACTCCATACAGTGAAGAAGTCTTACCGACCTGCTCTCGCAGAATTCGTAAATTTCCTTTGCGTTGTCGAGGCTCTTGACAGTCAGACGTTCGGCAAAGCTCTTACTAAGCCCCTCGACCCTTGAATATTCGGATAGGTCCGCGTCGTATACGCCCTTCGCATCTCCGAAATACTCAAGCAAAAGCGCGTAATCGGGATTTGCGGCGCCGCCTGCAAGACTAAGCCATATCCAATATATGTAATCGCTCACGCTATCTTCACTTCCTTCTGTTTTTGAAAAGCTCCCACATAAACAGTGCCGATGCTACCGACGCATTAAGCGATTCAGTATTCTCGCTCATAGGAATAAACACCGTGCCGTCGCATTCGTTTATAACCTCCTCGCGCAGACCGTTTCCCTCGTTACCTATAACGAAGCAAACGCTCTCGTCGGGAGAGAGCTTGAGCTTATCAAGCTCTACCGCGTTACGGTCGAGTGCCGCCGCGTACACCTTAACGCCTGTGGCTCTGAGCAATCTTATCTCATCGACCGCATCGTCCGCGGTCTTAACGGGCTGCTTGAACAAAGCCCCCATAGCGCCTCGTACCGTCTTTGGCGAAAACAGGTCGACGCACCCCTTGCATACGTAAAGTGCGTCAAGCTCAAACGCCGCCGCGCATCTGAGAACGGTACCGAGATTACCCGGGTCCTGCAAATCGGAAAGCATTACCAAATTCCGAGGGCTCGTGAAAAACTTTTCATTATTATATATTTTATTATATTTTTTAGAAAAGTCAATAGTTTTTGCAACAGTTATTACGCCCTGCGGTGATTTTTCTGCGGTTATTTTTTCAAAAACGTCATCCGCGAGCGTAAGTAGGGTCACGTCGGTATAGCTCTCGCGCTCGAGTGCCTCCCTTATCCTGTCTTTTCCCGATTCCGCGAAAGACGCGCTCATAACAACGAATTCTATATCAAGCTTCGAGCTTACCGCCTCAAAAAAAAGCTTCTCACCGTCTGCGGTAAAAAGTCCCTCAAGCTCTCTGTACTTTTTCGTTCCGAGCTTTGAAAGTTTCACTACCGTTGGGTTGCTTTTTGAGGTTATCAGTTCCTTTTCGGTTATACTCATAGTGCCCTCCGTTTACAAAAATCAAGAGTAAAAATCAACTCTTATACGCAAAAAAACCGGTAAAGACCGGTTTTTCAGCTTTTTTATTACTTAGCAAGTGCAGCCTTAGCTTTTTCAGCGATCGCTGCGAATGCTTCCTTATCTGCTACTGCGATCTCAGCAAGCATCTTACGGTTGAGGTCGATACCTGCGAGCTTAAGTCCGTGCATAAGTGTGGAATAGTTCATTCCGCAAACCTTTGCCTGAGCAGAGATTCTTGTGATCCAGAGCGAACGGAAATCTCTCTTCTTGAGCTTTCTGCCTGCAAACGCATAGTTGCCACTCTTCATTACCTGCTCTTTGGCCATCTTGAAGTGCTTACTCTTGGCACCCCAGTAGCCCTTTGCGAGCTTTAACATTTTATTTCTTCTCTTGCGAGTCATCATCGCGCCTTTAACTCTTGCCATTTTGTTATCCTCCTAAAATAATACCTGTCAACTGAAATTATCTCTTGCCGAGAAGAGTCTTTATTGCCGGTGCGAAAGATTCGCTGAGAATACCAGCCTTACGAAGTGCTCTCTTACGCTTTGTTGTCTTAAGTCCGAGCTTGTGACGGCGGTTCTTGTGGTTGAGCTTAACCTTGCCACTCTTTGTGAGCGAAAATCTCTTTGCTGTTGCGGAATGTGTCTTAATTTTTCCCATTTTTGTAACTCCTTTGCAATTATTGCTTATTTCTTGATCGGAACGACCATCATTGACATGAAGCGTCCCTCAAGCATAGGTTTCTTATCGATCTGACCGACGCCCTCCATAGCTGCTTCAAACTTGGTGAGCACGTCGCGTCCGATATCAAGGTGCGTCATTTCACGTCCCTTGAACTTGACAACCACTCTGACCTTGTTCCCCGCGTTCAAGAACTTGATCGCGTGGTTTGCCTTGGTCTGAAAATCGTGGGTGTCGATGCGGCAGGAAAGCTGGATCTCCTTGACCTCAACGACCTGCTGCTTCTTGCGCGCCTCTTTTTCCTTCTTATTGCGTTCAAAACAAAACTTTCCGTAATCCATTATACGGCATACGGGCGGCTGAGCCGTCGGAGCCATAAGTACAAGATCCATATCCTTATCGTACGCTAAATCGAGAGCGTCCTTAAGGGGGAAAATTCCGAGAGCCTCTCCCTCGGGACCTACGAGTCTTACCTCTTTTGCTTTGATCTCGCCGTTTATCGGCATGTCTTTTGTGCTAATATCCACACTCCTCCGAAAAAGGAAAAAAATAAGTGCGAAAAAGAATTTCCGCACCAAAAGCACAAATTTACCCAAAGTAAAATTGAAGCTATTGACCGTATTCGCTCTGCGATACGGTGAGAACGGTTAAATTCTTCTTCTTTGTACCCGTTGAGTATAGCACAAGCCAAAGCTTTTGTCAAGACTTTTTTGACAATTACGCCAAGCGCAAATGTTAACAAATTGTAAAATGTTGCTTTATTTTCTCTCCGCCCTTTACAAATGCCGTTATCGGTGTTATACTCAAAATGTATAAGCGAACATTTGTTCGGAACGTGTTATGAGGTGCAGTATGATAAAGCTTACCGAAAAGGAACGTCTACTCTACGATTTTATCAGCAAAAAGGTAAAGGAGGAGGGCTTTGCCCCAAGCGTGCGCGACATCAGCACGGCGCTCGGCTGGAAAAGCACGTCCACGGTACACGCATATCTTGCAAAGCTTGAGGAAAAGGGACTTATCAGCAAGCAAAAGAGCAAGAGCCGCGCGCTGAAGGTCGAGGAGGACGATACCTCCGTCAACACAGCGAAGGCAGGACAGGTCCCTCTCGTCGGACAGATCGCCGCAGGCTCTCCCGTTCTCGCAGAAGAAAACCTTGAGGGATACGTAAGCTACACCTCGCCAAACATTCACGCAGACCCGTCGCTCCTCTTTGCGCTCAGAGTACGCGGCGAGAGTATGATAGAGGCCGGCATAATGGACGGCGACATCATCATTATTGAAAAATGCAGCTATGCCGAAAACGGACAAATAATCGCCGCGCTCGTTGACGGCGAGGCTACCGTCAAGACCTTCTACAAGGAAAAGGGTCACTTCCGTCTTCAGCCCGAAAACAGCACCTACGAGCCGATTATCGTAAACGAGGTTACCGTGCTCGGACGCGTTGTGGCGTGTATGAGATATTATTGATGGAAAATACTATGGGAGCAGTCGACCGACTGCTCCCTTTCTTTTACTTTATTTCAACAACAACGTCAGAAAGCTTGCGCTTGGGAACGTGATGATTGTTGTCAGCATCACGGTAATATCTGAGTCCACCGTCAACGGCATCCTCGAGAATAATATTTTCGGCAGACTTACCGAGCGCTATGCAGAGCTTTATATCGATATCTTCGTCAAGCCCGAGCTCATTTACAATATTCGGAGTATTGTGACTTCCTATTATGCAGCCCGAAAGTCCCCTTTCGGTTGCTGCAAGAAGTATTGTCTGAGTTGCTATTCCCACGTCAAAATCGGCGTATGCCGAAAGCGCGGGAGAGTCCTTTTTCACGCACACGAGTATGTACGCGCTCGGCTCATATCCCTCGGGAGGAAGCTTTATTCCGAGAGATACCGCCATTTTTATATTGGCAAGCACCTTCGGTGCGTGCTTCTTGCCTACGGGAACGTACAAAAGCGGCTGCTTATTCATCGCAGACGGTGTGATCCTCGCGGTGTCTATCAGCTCAAGCAGTACTTCCCTGCTTATTTCATAGTCTCCGACAAAGCTTCTCGTGCTTCTGTTTTTAATAACCAGATCCTTAAACATTTTTATCTCCGTTCCGCCGCATAAGCGGCATTTTATTTTCTCATATTACATCGTGCAGCATCAATAAAAGCATCAAAAAGCCTTTTTGTTCCAGCAGAGCTTTTAGTCATATGCTCGGGATGCCATTGCACGCCTATAAAAAACGGGTGCTCGGGCATAAACACCGCCTCGGTACAGCCGTCATCGCTGACCGCGCACATTCTGAGCCCGTTCGCCACCTTCTTTACCGACTGATGATGAAAACTATTGACGCGGCTTCTGCCGCCGTAGCATTCAAGAAGCGGCGAAGCCGTGACCGTCACAAAATGCGACGGCTCACTCTTGTCAAGACTTTGCGTATGTCCTTCTATATGCTGATGAAGACTGCCGCCGAGAGCCACGTTCATAACCTGTATTCCGCGGCAGATACCGAGCAAGGGAATGCCTTTCCCGGCGGCGAGTCTGACCGTTTTTATCTCAAAGTCGTCGCGCAGGTCCGAAACGAGTCCGCACCTCTCGTCGCGCGTTTCACCGTAAAGCTCCGGGGCAACGTCGTCGCCGCCCGTCAGCAGAACGGCATCTGCCGTCTGTGCAAGCTCCTCGATATATATAGCGTCAGCCGTCGGTGATACTGCGAGGGCAATTCCTCCCGACTTTATTACCGCATCAGTGTACGCAAGTCTGAGCGACACTCTGTCAGCCCCGTCCTCGTACTGAGTCGTTATAAGTATTTTTGGCTTTATAATATAAAACACCCTCTCCGTAGATGGTATTTTACATTATATGCTATCTCAGAGCACCGTGACAAGAAACAGCTTTACGTACGCCATATATTCCCTTACAACGCTCGTAAAATAGTACCCGAAGCCGGGCGAGCGCGAGGCTACCGTTTCGACTCTCGTGTTAAGCTCTATATCGTAATAGTCGAAAAGATATTCAACTCTCGGGATATGGAAATCGGATGAAACACCGATGATACGGTCATACTCAAGTCCGAGGTCATCAATGAGATTCTTGGAGTTCACGATATTCTCGTACGTATTATGCGACTCGTCCTCCATGTATATCCTCTCGGGCGCGATGCCGCGCTCCTCGAGGTAGGCTCTCATAGCCTCCGCCTCAGGCACCGTTTCGTTTTCGCCTTGACCTCCCGAAACCACGCACACCGCGTCGGGACGCGCCTCAAGAAGTGTTACTGCGGCTTCAAGTCTGTTTTTCAAGTGGATACCGGGTCTGTATCCGTATGCTCTGCAGCCGAACACTATTATAACGTCACGTGAAGGCTTGGTGCTCGTCACGTCTTCTGCGGCAAAGGTCTTGACTGCTTCCTCCGCACCGTTAAGAGAGCTTATCCCGATATACGCAAAGAACGCCGAAAAGGTCACGAAATAAAACGCCATTCCGCAGATATAGATTATCCTGAGTACCCTGAGTGGCTTGCAGAGCTTGGCATCATACTTAACGAAAAGAAGCATAGGCACGAGCGCTGCCACAACTACTGAAAATGCAATAAAGCACGGGAAAAGAGCCTCCCCGTTGATAATTACAAGCGCAAGGTACGGCACGTAGCAAAGAAGCACGAACACCGAAAGCGCCACCATTATTTTATTGACAGTACGTTTCATAATTTTATACCGTTTTTATTTTTAGTATAGCATACGAAATCCCGCACTTCAACACTTTTTCAAAGAAACATAAATGTTTACATTATTGTAAGAAAAAACTTCTCTTTGGAGTTGTCTCTTCCCACAGCAAGACCTTACACAAAGCCACATCTGATGTAAAAACGTTGAATTTAAGCTTTCCATGCTTTGAAAGTTTTTTGAAAGGGAGCGCGAGGGGGAACTTTTTTCAAAAAGTTCCCCCTCGCATAATCTTTACAAATATCTAATTTCATCCTTTTTCTTATAAAGGAGAGTTATAGCGCACAGAGCACCGATAACAGAGCCTCCGATGAGAACGAATCTCACTATATTCGAGGACTCATCCGTGTTTTCGGGCACCGATACTACCTCGGTGCTCTGCTCCTGTGTATCGGTCGCGGGCTCGTTTGCGCTTGCGGCGATGCAAGAAAAAACAAGCATCACGGAAAGCAAAATCAAAGCAAATCTTCTCATCTCAAAGCGCCTTTACGATGTTCTCGGTATCCTTGGCGATAACAAGCTCCTCGTTTGTGGGAATTACGTACACCTTTACCCTTGATTCGGGTGCAGAAATGCAGACGTTATCTCCCTGAAGCTTGGTCTTGGCATTCTTTTCTTCGTCAAGAACAATACCGAGGTATTCCATATCACGACAAGCGGCGCTTCTTATCTCGTCGCGGTTTTCACCGATTCCCGCGGTAAATACGAGCGCGTCGAGTCCGTTCATTGCCGCGGTGTACGCGCCGATAAGCTTCTTTATCTGATACGTGAGTATGTCTACGGCAAGCTTTGCGTCCTCGTCGCCTGCTTCGACTCTTTCACCGAGGTCGCGGCAGTCGCTTGAGGTTCCCGAAACTCCGAGAAGTCCGCACTGCTTGTTCATAAAGTTATTCATTTCGTCGGGGGTGAAGCCCTCTTTTTCCATTATGAACGGTACGATGGCAGGGTCGATGGAGCCGCAACGCGTACCCATAATAAAGCCGTCAAGAGGAGTGAATCCCATACTCGTATCAATGACCTTGCCGCCCTTAACTGCGGAAATGGACGAGCCGTTTCCAAGGTGGCAGGTGATTATTTTGGTATCCTCTGCAGGCTTATCGAGAAGCTTTATCATTTCTCCCGACACGTATCTGTGTGACGTGCCGTGGAAGCCGTAACGGCGGATGTGATACTTTTCGCACATTTCCTTGGGAAGCGGATAGGTGTAAGCCTTCTTGGGCATAGTCGAATGGAACGCCGTGTCTATTACCAGCACCTGAGGCTTGTCGGGCATTGCCTCCATACAACCGCGTATTCCCATAAGATGCGCCGCCGTGTGCAAGGGCGCGATATCAAGACATCCCTCAAGCTTCTTTATTACCTCGTCGTCGACGAGAACGCTTTCCTTGAGGAATGCGCCGCCGTGGACTATTCTGTGTCCTACGGCTTCGATCTCGTCCATAGACTTGATGCATCCGTGATCATTCGAGCAAAGAGCTTCAACTACTGCTCGCGTTGCCTCGGTGTGATTTTTAAGGCTTATTTCAACCGAAAAAGGCTCTTTACCCGGCACCTTATGAGTAAGTGCGCCGTCAATTCCTATTCTTTCGCATATTCCCTTTGCGAGAACGTCTCCGTTTACCGTATCAAAAAGCTGATATTTGAGCGAGGAGCTTCCCGCGTTTACTACGAGTACCTTCATTTTGTTTATCCTTTCACTTTATCCTAACGGTCAATATATACTCTCGGAACTCTCTTTCCGACGAGGCAAAGCACCTCGTACGGTATGGTATCCGCAAGTCTTGCGTATTCCTCAAGGTCGTCGGCACAGCCGAGCAGCACTACCTCGTCGCCTTGCTCTACGTCAGCCCCCGTTACGTCTATCATACACTGGTCCATACATATTCTGCCGACCACTCTGCATGCCGTCCGACCGACACGCACGGATGCTCCCGCGTAGGCTCTTATAAAGCCGTCAGCATATCCCACGGGTATGGTCGCTATCTTCATTTTTCTGTCGGCGGTGAACGTAGCGCCGTAGCTGACAGTCTCGCCTGCGTTGATTTCGTGAATGTGAGCCACCCTCGTCTTTAAAGTCATAACGGGCTCAAATTCGCTCTTGTCAAATTCGTATGACGGCGGCACACCGTAAAGTATTATTCCTGCTCTTACCGCATCGTACGGCTTACATTCTTTTCTGAGTATTCCCGCGGAATTACAGATGTGCTTTACCGCAAAATTAACTCCTTTTGCTTCAAGCTCACGCACGAGATCCTCAAATCTTCGGCTCTGTATATCGGTCATAGCGCTTTGAGTTTCATCCGCGCACGCGTAGTGGGTGAATATACCCTCGATTTCAAGTCCGACAAGCTCTGCCGCCTTTACTATACTCTCAGCGTCATCATATCTGAAGCCGAGTCTGTTCATTCCCGTATCAGCCTTGATATGAGCTCTGATACGGCTGCCGCGCGAAAGTCTGCTCTCACACGCAAGGCTCAGCTTTTTCGCGTATTCAAGTGAGAACACCGTCTGTATAAAATCGTATTTGTGTATGAGGTCAACGTCGTCCTCGACGCTGTATCCGAGCACGATTATGTCGATATGCTCGGTTATGTTCGCTTCCTTCAGAGCATGCCTGAGCTCTATCCCCTCCGATACGGAGGAAACGCCGAAGAATCTTGCGCCCTCGTCAACCAGCGCAAGCAGGCACTGCACCGCGCCGTGACCGTATGCGTCTGCCTTGATTATGGGCATCACGCGGGCATCTGAGCCCTTGGCTCTTACAAGCTCCTCGGTCCTGCGGTAATTTCTCCTGAGAGCACCAAGATCGATCTCAGCCCAGACCTTGTAATGTCTGTCTGCCATATCGTGGTGAATTACTCCGATTATGCTGTTGTCCATCCCTTTGCTCTCCTTTCGGGCACTCGCCCCTTATTTGAACTTTATCTTATATTCTCCGCTATCCGTTTTTACGCTTATCTCAAACGGGCGGTTAGTTTCCTTGTTTATTGATAGCGCGTATTTGTATTTTCCGCCGAAGCTCGCGCTAAGCACTCCGTCCGTGTCCTCGGTGACACCGATAAACTCACTCGGCTCAACGGCAAAGCCTCCGAAAAGGGCGTAAAGAGCGGGAGAATCCTCCTCGGTGAGAGTACACTCAAAGTCTCCCGTTTTCATTTTAAGCTCTCCGTTTTGCATTTCAAAAAGCATTCCGTCAAGAGCGCCGCCCGATATGAGCGCCTGTCCGTCACGCACTGCGTACTCGCCCGTATTCGTATCGAGCGACACGTTGATACCGTAGGAATACTCTCCGAGGGTAAGCTCGGCAGTATACGCAGGAGTTCCGTTTTGATACTCAAGAAGCGACTCCACGTCAACTCTGCTTTGCGAGCAGGAGGTGAGCGCAAATATGGTTCCCGAGCAAACGATTATAAGAGTCAGAGCTATTGCGGCGATTTTTTTCATTTTTTGGCCTCCGATAAGATTTTTTCTCTCTAAATCTTATTGGAGCATCCAATGTTTTATTACATTAATATCTGAGCGAATCCGACTCCACGGTTGCCGACTTGTTATAGAATTTTGCGAGCTTTACGCACCCTTTGGTAGCTTCAAAGAACACGGCAGACGTTTCGCCTGTTCCCACTTCCTTGAAAATTCCGACGTAAACGTCGGGGGAGCTCATGCTCGATACCGCGTAGTATTTTTTGTCCGCAGCGTCGGCAATAGCCTTATATCTGTCCGTATATGGAGCAAAGTACGACATATCCTGAATTCTAACCTTGAGGAAATCGCGTCTGGTCTTTCTTCCGTATATGGTTGAAAAGGTCATCTCACCCTTTACCACGTTGTATTCGTACTCGACTTCAACGTATCTCCACGTGAGGTAAACTATTATAGCGGTGGTCACCACAACAAAAGCGCCGAGTGGCAACAGCTTGCTCGCAAACACGAGTACCATAAAAGCGATCGCGTAGAGCACGTAGCCGATGATAAGAAGTATTCTGTTTCTGAGGAGCTTTCCCTCAACCTTGGCTTCTATCGCGTATTCGAAATAATTTGCATACTCGTTCATAAGCCTCTCTCCTTAGACGCTCGACAATTTCGCACATTAAGATTATTGTACCACGCATTTCAAACTTTTGCAACAATAATATTTGCTTTTCCGGTGTACTTTTTGATAAATTTCAAACAAATTTCATCCTTACTATTGAAATAAGCAAACAAATATTGTATAATTAGCGCGAAGAACATACTGAAAGGATACAACTATGAAAGCAGTAATCACAGTAACAGGAAAAGACTCGATGGGAATAATCGCAAAAGTTTCGGGCAAATGCTCCGATTTCGGCGCAAATATCGTTGATATTTCGCAGAGCGTTATGAACGACTATTTTGCTATGATAATGCTCGTTGACATAGACAAGCTTACCATTCCCTTCACCGAATTCGTTGACTCCCTCTCGGGTATCGGCATGGACAAGGGACTTGTCATCAACACGATGCACGAGGATATATTCAACACGATGCACCACATCTGACATCGCTCATATTCACCGAAAGGATTATTAACTACCTATGCTTAACACGGCAGACATACTTGAAACCATAAATATGATAAGCGAGGAAAACCTCGATATCAGAACCATTACTATGGGTATCTCGCTTCTTGACTGCGCCGATTCGGACGAAAACAAGCTCTGTGAGAACATCTACAACAAGATCACAACAAAGGCGCGCGACCTCGTTAAAACGGGCGAAAATATAGAGAAGGAGTATGGTGTTCCGATCATAAACAAGCGTGTTTCGGTAACCCCTGTTTCCATTATCGGAAGCCACCTCTCCCCCGACGGATTTATAAAGGTCGCAAAAACTCTCGACCGCGCGGCAAGCACGCTCGGTATCAACTTTATCGGCGGCTTCGGCGCTCTCGTGCAGAAGGGTATTACCCCCGCAGATGACGCTCTGCTCACCGCTATCCCCGACGCGCTCGCAGAAACAAACCTCGTTTGCTCGTCGGTAAACGTAGCAACCACAAAGGCAGGCATCAATATGGATGCCGTTGCAAGAATGGGTAAGATAGTAAAGCGCGCGGCATATCTCACACGCGATAAGGAATCTATCGGATGCGCTAAATTTGTCGTATTCGCAAACGCCCCCGAGGACAATCCCTTTATGGCGGGCGCGTTCCACGGTGTCGGAGAAGGCGATGCCGTTGTAAGCGTCGGCGTTTCGGGTCCGGGCGTTGTAGCAAGCGCTATAAAGCGTGCAGGTGACTGTGACTTCCAGACTCTTGCAGAAACCATCAAGAAGACCGCGTTCAAGATCACGAGAGTAGGTCAGCTCGTTGCTCTTGAAGCATCAAACAGACTCGGCGTTCCGTTCGGTATCGTCGATTTGTCACTCGCTCCCACTCCCGCTATCGGAGACTCGGTTGCTCACATTCTCGAGGGTATGGGACTTGAGTCCTGCGGCGCGTGCGGTACTACTGCGGCACTCGCGCTCCTCAACGACGCAGTAAAGAAGGGCGGCGTTATGGCGTCGTCAAGTGTCGGCGGTCTTTCGGGCGCATTCATTCCCGTTTCTGAGGACCAGGGTATGATAGATGCCGTTAGCAAGGGCGCACTTACCATCGAAAAGCTCGAGGCTATGACTGCAGTTTGCTCGGTAGGTCTTGATATGATAGTTATACCCGGTGATACCTCCGAGGACGTTATCAGCGGTATCATTGCAGATGAGATCTCGATCGGCGTTGCCAACACAAAGACAACTGCAGTAAGAGTTATCCCCGCATACGGACGCGAGGTTGGCGAGACCGTTAACTTCGGCGGTCTGCTCGGATACGCTCCCGTTATCAAGGTCAATACGTACTCACCGTCCAAGTTCATCGCGCGCGGCGGAAGAATTCCCGCACCGATTCATAGTCTGAAAAACTGATCAAGACATAGAAAAACTCCCTTGCAGCATTTGGTTGCAAGGGAGTTTTTTTGGTGGAATTGTATTTTTTTGTGGAGACGTTCATTTCTGTGTGCACAGAAACGAACCAAAGAAGCATTCAAGGGAACCCTTCCGATTGGGTTCCCTTGAAAATCCTTCCGCAAAACGGCACAAAGGGACTCCGCCCCTTTGGAATCCCCAACGAAACGTTTATCCTCACTCCATGTGAAACTCAGGGCGCATAATTCTGTTTTTCGGCGGTAGCAAGCCACCGCCCTACAAACGCAATTGCTCACAGACTACACATAGTGAGGAAACAAAACTTTTAAGCATACCAAGCCTTAAAGCTTTTTGAAGGGGAGTGTGAGGGGGAACTTTTTATCAAAAAGTTCCCCCTCACATAATCACACCTATTAAATTATTCACCCTTCTTAAGCTTACTCTGAGCTTTAAGTCGGTTAGCGGTATTGAGTATTTTCTTTCTGAGTCGGATGCTCTTGGGTGTAACCTCAATGAGCTCGTCGTCAGCGATAAATTCTATTGCTTCCTCAAGGCTCATAATCTTGGGAGTTACGAGCCTGAGCGCTTCATCGGCACCTGCGGAACGTATAGCGGTAAGGTGCTTTTTCTTGCAGACATTGACCGCGATATCGCCTACCTTGGGCGACTCACCTACGATCATTCCCTCGTAAACAGGAGTCTGTACACCAACGAACATCTGTCCGCGCTCCTGAGTATTGAACAGACCGTACGAAGTGGTCTCTCCGTCCTCACTTGCAACAAGCGAGCCGGTAAAGCGTCTTGTTATCTCACCGCGGCAGGGCTGATAGCCGTCGAAAATGGAGTTGAGTATTCCCTCACCCTTGGTATCGGTAAGAAACTCGCTTCTGTATCCGAACAGACAACGCGCGGGAATACTGTACTCAAGGCGCCAGCGGTCGCCGTGCATAGACATTTCAACGAGGTCGCCCTTACGCGCGCCAAGCTTTTCGATAACCGAGCCCTGTGAGCCGTCGGGAACGTCGATTATGACCTTTTCCATAGGCTCCATCTTTACGCCGTCAATAGTCTTGTAGAGCACCTTGGGAGTACTGCAAGCAAGCTCGTAGCCCTCACGGCGCATTGTTTCAAGAAGGATCGAGAGGTGCATCTCTCCTCTGCCCGAGACCTTGAAGGAGTCGGTGGTGTCACCGTCGGTAACACGGAGAGAAACGTCCTTGAGAAGCTCCTTGTAGAGTCTTTCGCGAAGCTGACGGGAGGTTACGAACTTACCCTCCTGACCTGCAAGCGGACTGTCATTTACCATAAACGTCATTTCCATCGTAGGCTCGCTCACCTTGACAAATTCGAGAGGCTCAACTCTCGTGGGACTTGTTATGGTGTCACCAATGTTAATGTCCTCAGCACCCGAGAAGCAAACGATGTCGCCGACCTTTGCACTATTAACCGCAACTCTCTTGAGTCCGTCTATCTGGAAAAGTGCGGCTATCTTTGCTTTCTTGGTTTCGCCTTCCTTGTGGAAGTTTGAAATAACAACGTCTTCGTTGAGATTTATGGTTCCGCGCTCTACACGTCCGATACCGATTCTGCCAACGTAGTCGTTATAGTCTATTGCCGAAACGAGAAGCTGAAGCTCCTCGTCGGGCTCGCCCTCGGGCGCGGGAATGTAGTTGAGAATAAGATCAAAGAGACACTTGAGGTCAGCGTCCTGCTTGCCTGCCTCGAGTGATGCGGTTCCTGCTCTTCCCGAGCAGAATACCATCGGACTGTCAAGCTGCTCGTCGTTTGCATCGAGCGACATAAGAAGCTCGAGAACCTCGTCCTGCACCTCGTCAAGACGTGCGTCGGGCTTGTCCACCTTGTTTATTACAACAATTACACGGTGATTGAGCTCGAGTGCCTTCTGAAGCACGAAACGAGTCTGAGGCATAGGACCTTCAGCTGCGTCAACGAGAAGAAGAACGCCGTTTACCATTTTAAGTATACGTTCAACCTCACCGCCGAAGTCCGCGTGGCCGGGAGTGTCGATAATGTTTATTTTTACGTCCCCGTAGTGAACGGCTGTGTTCTTTGCGAGGATAGTGATACCGCGCTCGCGTTCAAGGTCATTACTGTCCATAACGCGCTCTTCGGTTGCCTGATTTTCTCTGTAAATACCGCCCTGCTTGAGCATTTCGTCAACGAGTGTGGTCTTACCGTGGTCAACGTGGGCGATGATAGCAATATTTCTTAAATCTTCTCTTATCAAAGCTGTTTCCTCTTTTTATAAATCAGTTTTTTAACTTTATGATTATAACACAATTTTTCTCTTTTGTATATAGGAATAAACACGTTTATGCGCAAAAAATGTATTTATTTGATGTAAAATTTTCACATATTTCACCCGTTTCCCCTTGATTTTCGCGTGCGGATATTGTACCATTTAGTAAAGAATAATAAGGAGATGTGTCCGTGAAGATCATCGCAAAAATACACAACGGGTTTGAATACAAGTTCGGAGTACCGCGTCAAAGCGGTATCGCTGACACAGTAAAGTCCGAGATAATTTTTGAAAAAGCATACAGAAATCCCGACGCCGTAAGAGGTCTTGAGGATTTCTCGCATATATGGCTTATATGGAATTTTTCGGAGTGTGAAAGAGACAAGTTCTCGCCCACCGTAAGACCGCCGCGGCTTGGCGGCAACCGCCGTGTAGGGGTGTTTGCCTCGCGCTCACCCTACCGTCCGAATCCGATCGGGCTCACGGTGGTGAAGCTCGAGAAGATCACGTTTGACGATAAGCGCGGTCCCGTTCTGACTGTAACGGGCGTCGATCTTATGAACGGCACGCCCATCTATGACATCAAGCCCTATCTTCCGAATTTCGACTCGATACCAACGGCCGTCGGCGGCTATGCGGAAAAGACCGCCGAGCATCACGTTGAGGTTGTAATCAGTCAAAAAGCCGCAAGCGCGGCAGATGACGCCACGCTTGCGGAAATTGTAAAGCTACTCGAGCACGACCCGAAGCCGTCGTATAAAAACGAGGTCGGCAGAGTGTACGGAATGCGTTACTCGGGTCATGAGGTCAAATTCGTATACGAGGACGGCAAGATCACCGTCACCGAAATATCGGCGGAATAAAGCTTACTTTTTCTCGCTCGCAATGCTTACCATATAAACGCCGATAAGTATGAGAGCCGAGCCGATAACCTGGCGCGCTCCGCCAAACGGCTCGTTAAGAAAGATTATCCCTGCGAAAATGGAAACTACTGTGGTCAGGCAGGAGAATATCGACGTCTGACGTACGGGGATGTAGGTGGTCGCGTAGTTGAGTAACAGAAACGCAACTACGGATGAAAGCAAAGATAAGAATATAAGCGGCACCGTGAAATACGGGTCGCCGATAAGCTCTGCAACAATGGTGGGAAGTCTTCCCGATGTTTCAAACAAAGCGCAGACCGTGAAAATCAGCGATCCGAGCGCAAACATAACGTAGGTGCGCTCAAATGGCGTGAATTCGGACGAGGTCTTTTTGCTGATGACGTTGAAAAGCGCGCCCGTCAGCACGGCGCCGAGAAGCAGTATTATTCCGAGAAGCGTGACGGGACTGTCATCACTCTTATCAAGCGAAATAATAACTACGCCGGCAACCGAACATATTGCCCATAGCAGTTGAGAAAGCTTGAATTTTTCGCCGATCATCAGTGCCGCAAAGAAAAACGCGAATATAGGCACCATGGCAATGAGCGTTCCCGAAAACGAGGAGTTGGTGAGCTCAATGCCGTAGCTTTCGCAGATGAAGTAGATAACCGGCTGACACATTCCGAGAAGAATAACTCCAAGTACGTTTTTGCCGCGAAGATTCAGCTTGCAAACACCCGTGAGAACGAGTAAGTTCATAATAATAAAAGCGAGTATAAAACGGGTGGAAAGGAGAACGAATACAGACGTTCTCGAAAGTATAAGACGAGATGCAAGAAAGCTGAAGCCGAATATAGAGTTGCCGCAGAAAACCGCGAGCAGTGCTTTTGTAGATTGTTTCATATTTTTCCCTTCAAATCAGTAGTCCAACACAATTATAATCGAGAGAGATAATATTGTCAACGGACAAGCACGGAAAATAAATAAAAAAAGTTTCAAAAAGGTATTGACTTAGGGAAAACATTGTGATATACTTACAAGGTCGACGTCTGGGTGTGGCGCAGTTGGTAGCGCGCTACCTTGGGGTGGTAGAGGCCGCAAGTTCAAGTCTTGTCACTCAGACCAAATAAAGCCGAAAACGATCGTTTTCGGCTTTATTTTTTTGCTTTTTTGGAAAATACAGGGTATGCTCTACCAAATGATGGGATACCGAAATTATTTGACCACATGTTTGACCATAGTCAGTGACCACATGAATACATTTGGCGTTGGAGTAGGTTTGCTCGAGCGCCCTTTTCTTTGGTTACTGCGGTGCAGATTTTGAACTGCGGTTATCGACTTAAGTATATTATATTATTGAGATCACAGTAACGCGGTCAGAATAATGATACCCGTTGATACCAAGCCTAACGGTAGATAAAACCACAGCTCTGTTTTAGATAGCATACAATTCCACCATGTGTTCTTATCTGTTTTGAATTCATCCAAATAAGCGTTCATACTGAAATCAATTTCATTTTCTTCCATCTTTCTCACCTTGTTATACAGTGAGCGATATAGTCTTTCTTGTAGCAAATAAAATGCATCCAGCCCCCAAAAAACAATGATTGGAATGTATGCTACAAGGAAATACATTTTGTCAGTATCTTTTCCCGCCAAAACGAAAATACCTGCAATTAATGTAACCGCCCATCCTTTCAAAGCAAACGAGTTACTTGCCATTCTGTTAATTACACCTTGAATATAGTCTAAGTGCTTATGTTTGTTTTCCATAAATTACCTCCATTAACTTTTAAGCCATCTCTCCAATGGAACTATAATTCCGCCACTTCCATCCGGCTTAATTTCTCTGACGTAATATCCGGGAGCGATAATTTTTCCATCGCTATATTTTTCGTCCTGTCCAAAATAAGAAATATACGGATATATCTGCATATATTCATTTCCCTTATAAGCATTTTCCGAAGTATCTGCTTTTTTAATCGGAAACAATGCAATGTGATCTTTAAACTTATTGGCATCGCCAAAACCCAGTTCCCAATTGCACCATTTAGATTCAATAGCATCTTCTGTAGCTAATAAAATAAATTTTTTACAATTTCTAATTCTTTCTTTAATTTTATTTGCAGTTTCACCTGAAGTTATTTGGGGCATACTTGGATCTCTGCTATCAATATAACACTTAACATTATAGTTTTTTTCCAAAAAACCAATTATTCCTTTTAATTCTTCTAAATCACTATGCTTATGAGATATAAATACAGTTATTCTTGATTCTCCAGAAAATGCATCATGTCGCAAAATTGGTTCTCGCGATTCAGTTAATGTCGAAACCTTATATGAGGAAAAACTTCCCTCATTAAAAACATATTTTCTCATCTTTTTGTACTCCTATAAATTCAATCCAACTCCTTGCAAACATCGTATTTCTCAATTTTGCTTTGAATATCATACGCCTTATTAATATAAGATTCAGGAGATTTTATAAAATCTTCCCATTTAACTGTAGAGATGTAACTACTATCTCCATAATATACTGTAGAACCGTCATCACACTCCTTTTTATCAGGTTGTTTTAGATTAAACATGTTCTTTCTCATTATCTCAAACAAAAAACTCGTATTAAAATAACGACAAGGGTTAGCGCAACATGATTTCATATGCGTAAAGTATTCATATGATCCGTTTGCATCGGGAAGGATTACTGCAAGCAGAGCATTGCTTGAACTCGTTACGGAATTACCACTGATATTCTTTCTCGACACTTCTTTCAAAGAATACGAAATTTCCCACGGTATCCATTGCTCTCTATCAGGCAAATATGTCACACGCATTCCTTTGGAAATCATTACGATCGTTAGTGTACTATCATATATACGATCTTTTAATTTTCTCCAAATCGCCTCATCAGACAGTCTCGATAAATCTTCACCATCTGTTTCCCCTTTGTAAATATGATCTGATACGTCAGAAATATATTCTTCTAACTTGTCGACATATGTACGAACGGTATCTGTATGATACCAGCTATTAGTTAATTGCTTAACATCTGAGTCAGCATATTTGTACGATACAAATACTTTGTGTCCCATTTTTATCCCTCTTTATGCTCAAACATTTTATTATATTATAACATAAATAGAGTTATTTGAACACTGTTTTTTCTAAATATTTACAAAATTCAACCTTCTCCTCATTTGATAAATCTGAAAAATCGAATTCCACATTGTGAATGTTAACAGTATTAAATACTTTTTCATTTTCTCTTAGTGTGACTTGATTGGTTTCAAAATGTATCCGTACTACAGGATAGCATATATTATTTCTAATCCGAAGTTTTGCATATCGTGGACTTTTTATATTCATTTATTACCTCTTTTCAAAACTATCAATTGTTATGCATAGGAACAAAACAATTACGTAATAGATATATTCAGTATTCATTTCTGAATATCCTGCTGTTTATTTGCCTATCCTCTCTTTACTTTTCGCTTATTTACTGCAAGTATAAATTTTTGCAAAATCCTGCAAACGATCTTTTTCTTTGGTTCCTGCATCGCAATTTTTGACCTCACACCTTGCGTTCAGTCCCCTGCATCTATGTAAATAAATTCATGTTCTCCTTCCACATACTGATCCACCATTTCTCTAAAGTAAGGTGTCATATTCCGGATGATTCTGTAAACATCTTCATCACCTTCAAAATACCCGAACGAATCTCCACAGTAAGCGTAATCTTCTCTTTCCAATACTTCCACCAGTTCAAGCATTACAGGATATGAAATCCTTGCCATAAACACGCGATCTTCACTTGTGGATACGATTTCCCAACTGTGCTTTACCGCCAAGAATTCACCCAACCACAGATCTAAGCATCTGTCTTTCCAACTGATGTCCCGTATAATGTCCTTGTCCACTCGAGTTAAGATATCCGATGTGTCTGTCTTTTTAATCAAACACAATGATCTTGTTATGCTCATTTTTATCTCTCCTTCACCAATTTCTTTTCTCTCGTATAACCTCCGCCAGCTTCGCTTCACATTCCGCTTCCGTCCTGCCGTACACGTTATAACTCACGCGCTTGCCATCTATTCGCGGTGTATATCTCCCCTGCCAACAATTCGCGGAGAGCTGCTTTATGTAGCCTGTGCCGGGCTTTCTCTTTTTTCCCTTGTACGGCGCGAATACAGGCTCTGTGGCGCTCGAAAGGTTGGTGGTAGTGCCGATGTTTTGCTCCGCATCATCGTCTACACGGCCGATTACACGGTCGATACGTCGTGCTGCAAATTCCTGCATCTTCGCCGTACTATGCGTGTAAGTATTGAGTGCGGTAGAAACTGTATTATGTCCGAGGATTTCGGCGAGGGTTTTGATGTCAATACCGTTTTCCAGCGCCATTGTTGCGAAGGTATGACGCAGGTCATGGAAGCGAACGTGTTTGCATCCAGCGTGCTCAAGAATTCTTGATAACCGTTTTCTGCAAGCAGACGGTTCCCTCGGAACATCATCGTTCAGCGGCGACGGAAACAGCCATTTGCTTTTTGCATTCCTTTTGTATTCTGTCAGTACATACAATGTCAGTTTCGACAACTTGATTCTCCGCACAGAGTTTTTCGTTTTCGGTGTACTGATTACAAGCTCTCCGTTTACTCGGTTCACCTGACGCTTGATATGGAGTTCCTCTTTCTCGAAGTCCACATCATCCCACTGCAATGCAATGAGTTCTCCGCGTCGCAGTCCCGTGGACAGATCGAGGAAGAACATTTCAAACATATCTTCTTCCTTTGCTTGGACAAGCAGACGGTGGATCTCGGCGTGTGTCAGTACCTTCATCTCTGCGTATCGCTTCGGCGGTAATCTGCACTCGCTTGCAGGATTTTTGAATATGAGTCCTTCCTCCACAGCTTTGTTCAGTGATGCATTGCAGTGCGTATGGATAGCTCGTATATGAGAATCTGACAGCGTACCTCCGTTCAAATCACGGCGAATGAGCCGTCCGTCAGTTTTCAGATTGGCGTAGAACGCTTGCAGATCGCTTGTTTTCAGTTCACTCAGCGGGATATGACCGATGTTCGGAATGATCTGCTTATAGATTCGGTAACCGTACGTTTGCTTCGTGGAATCTTTTAGCCGAGGGGAGCAGAATTCGCGGAACCAGAAGTCGATCCACTCACCGAAGGTCATCTGTTTACTGTACTTCGGCTTGTCCTGGGTAACAAGATTTTCTTTGAGCGCTTTCAGCTTTGCAAGACATTCGCCTTTTGTTTTGGCAAGGACATTCTTCGTTTTGGGTAAACCTTTTTCATCGTAGCCAATGACGACACGTCCTTCCCACCGTCCGTCTTTACGAAGGCTTACGCCTCCCGTTCCGTTTTTTCGTCTGCCCATTTTGCAACCTCCTTTCCTATGATTCCCTCATAGAAGTTTCCCATCACTTCTGCAGCACTCGTCTGCATCTCGCTTGTGACGTGCGTGTATCGATCGAGAGAGAAGCTTGCCTTTGTATGACCGAGCATATGCGACAGACTTTTCGGATCAACGCCGCCCGCGATCGCCTGTGTTGCGAAGGTGTGTCGAAGATCATGGAATCGAATGCTCGGGAGATTACACTCTTTCAGAAGTTTTTTCAGCCTGCTGTATGCTGCATTTCCCGAGACGGCATTCTCCGTATTCAATGGGTTCGGGAAGATCCATTCCGATATTGCTGTCTGCTTTCGCGCTCTCAACATATCGGCTGCACTTTGCGGAAGCTTGATCGTCCGCAGTCCGCTGTAGGTTTTTGTGTCCCCAGTTGTACCATCATTGTGAAGTGTACGGCTGACGGAAAGATTTCCTTCCGCTTCATCGAAGTCACTCCATTTCAGCGCACAGATCTCACCACGACGCAGCCCAGTCATCAATTCGAGGTAGAAGAAGTCGCCCCATATCTCGTCTCTTTTGATCGCTTCCAGGAATGTTTGAATCTGTTTTTCATTCAGCACATGCATTTCCTTTACTACGGCTTTGGGTATCGTTGTACCCACAGTAGGATTTTTCAGAATCATATGCTCACGCATGGCGTATTCCATAGCTTCGTGAAGCATCATGTGGATGCTTCTGACCATGCTGTCGGATAGTTGATGTTCCATTGTCGGATGGCACGCCTTGCGTCCGTTTGCTTTGAGCTTATTGTACATCTTCTGCACGTCTGCGGTTGTGATTACTGACACCTGTTTGTGTCCGAGATGTGGTTTTATATATTCGATATACTGCCTGTACCGTTTCTTTGTGTTTTCTCTTATACTGAATGCCATGTGCTCCGTTATCCATTTGTCAAGCCACTCGCCGAGTGTCATGCGGTAGTCTTCGCACAGCTCAGCACCTTTGAGATTTTCTTTATACAAATCCATCTGCGAGAGGACTTCCTTCTGTGACTTATTGAGGAAGCATTTATACAGCGGCAGTCCGTTTTTCTTTGTGCCAACCACAAGACGTCCTTCCCACCGACCGTCCTCACGCTTTCGCAGTGTGCCGTCACCGCTTGCTCTGCGTTTTGACATAGTATCACTCTCCTTTCGATACAACACAATACCACAGTTTGCTTTATATATCCAGTTAAAATCGCGGAGTTATCAGAATGTTATCAATTACTTTATTGAATAAAAACAATTTTGAATTTACCTCATCTCAATTAACGAGAGGTGGACATCTCGAAATAAATATGATACTATTTAGTGAAAGACTTAGCGAGTAAATAATAGGCGTGATGTATAAGTATCTTTTAGAAAATAATTAAGAATTACGGGGAGGTACGAAGATACGTGAATCGTTTTTGTTGTACTTAAAAATTGACAATTTGCAAAAAAATGTTATCATCTTAGAGGTTGTATTACATATGAAAAACAAATTATCAAAGATAGTTTCTGACTGCAAAAATATTTTTTGTAACACCAAAATATTACTCAATTATATAAAGAGTGAGAACGGTGGAAACAAATACTTTATATATAAATTCTTGCAATCTATTTGTTCGGCACTTATTCCATTGGTGCTAATGACTATACCGGGATTACTTATCAATACACTAACACATAATGAATTAAGTTGGAATATGTGCATTGTGTATGTGTGCTTAATATTGTTTTTACCGGTATTGAACTATTTCATTAACCTATTTTTTAACTATGAATTGAAAAAGATTAAGCAACAAATTGAATTGGGGATTGATATAAAGTTCTACAAGCATGTACTGAAAATGGATTATGAACTATATGACAATCCTGATATTCAAATTAATAAGACACGTTCTTTGTCAGCCCTTTCTAAAGTGTGGAATGTAAGTGATATTTTATTTGGATTCATTACACAGGTAATCAGTCTTGTGACCGTCATATTAATTATTTCCCTTTTGAACCCAGTTTTGGTTATTATTGTATTACTTTTTTCAATATTCTTTTCACTTATAAAAAACAAAGTAAATAAAAACCTTTTTGCATTGGATCAAAAAGGCACCGAGATTGATCGACGTATGTGGGGAATCACATATATGTTGGACCAAAAAGACTATGCCAAAGAAATACGTCTATTTAAGATGTCCAACCTTTTATTAACAGAATATAAAAAGGTAAAGCAAGAATCCATTGATTTGAATATGGATTATTTAATAAGCCAAAACACACCATCCAACTATAATACTTTCTTTGAACTAGCTCAAAATGTACTAATATACATATATCTAATTTTGAATGTAGTAAAGAACGCAATGCCTATAGGTGATTTTACTATATATTTATCATATTATAGTAGATTCAAAGGGGTTTTAAATGGTTTTTTGAGTTCATTTTTAGAACTTGCTCAGATTAGTTTAAATGTGGATGAATTAAACCAGTTTATGACTTTACCCACAAAAACTCATGCTTCGGAAAATATTCGTGTTGATTACTCAAAAGAATCGGTAATTGAGTTTAGAGACGTATCCTTTAAGTATCCGGGAAGTGATACTTATGCGTTGAAAAATGTTAATTTATCTATTAACTTCAACGAAAAACTTTGTATAGTAGGCTCCAACGGCGCCGGAAAATCAACTTTTGTAAAACTTTTGACAAGACTGTATTCACCTACAGAGGGAATTATCTTATTAAACGGTAGGAATATAGTTGATTATAGTGCAGAAGAATATACAGCATTGTTTGCACCTGTTTTTCAGGATTTTGTTAAATACTATTTTTCAATTGGCATAAATATTGCTTTGACCACCGATTATGATGTTAATAAACTTGACAATATTCTAAGCCAATGCCATCTTGACAATCTCATACATAAACTTCCCAAAGGCTATGATACGCAGGTTGGTAAATGGATTGATCCTACAGGAATTGAACCATCCGGTGGAGAAAACCAGAGAATCGCCATCGCCAGGGCGTTATACAAGGGAGGAGACATTTATATTCTTGATGAACCGACTGCAGCTCTTGACCCTAACGCCGAATATGAAATCTATACTCAGTTTAACGATATGATAAAGGATAAAACTGCAGTTTTAGTCACGCATAGGCTTTCTGCTGTTCAGCTTGCTGACAAAGTGGCAGTTTTCGATAATGGACAGGTTGCTGAATACGGTACACACACAGAATTATATGCTAAAGGCGGTATTTACACTGAAATGTTCGACAAACAGGCACAGTTTTATCGCGATATTCCCATAGAACCTTCCGAGGACACAGAATCAAACTGAGTGGGTTCAAATTGAGGCGGCAGTAGTAATATAGACACACGGAAAAACTGGTATAATTCCGACTGTCAAGCAAATAATAAGAGGTATATAAATATGTCTTTTGGACAAATCATTAAAAATTTACGGCGTGATGCAGGTATGACGCAGGAACGTCTTGCAGAGCTTCTTGCGATTTCACCGCAGGCTGTCAGCCGATGGGAAACGGATGCCGCTATGCCGGATATTTCTCTGCTCCCCCCGCTTGCCAATCTTTTCGGCGTAACCACCGATCATCTGCTTGGTATGGATACCTATCAGAAAGATTTGCGCAAGGCTGAATTTGATGAAGCATTTCACGAATACTGGAAGCACGACGACAAGGAAAAAAATTATCAGATTGCCGTCCGTGCTGCCGCCGAATACCCCGGCAACATGGAATACGTTGAGTGGCTCGCTTCCGCCGAGTATTACGTAGCGGTTCCGCTGACGGACGATGCGGAGTATACCCGTCTGCTGGAAAGCTCTGTGAACCATTATCGGATTGTTCTTGAGAACAGTACCGATCACAAGCTTCTTAGCAAATCACTGCATGGAATTGTTCTCGCCCTTCATATGCTTGGCAGAAATGGTGATGCAAAAGAATATGCGATGAAGGAAGAAGATGAAGCTAAACGGGACGATATGCTGTGCTGGTGTCTGGAAGGAGAAGAAAAGCGCAGGCACACCCAAAGAGTTGCTGAACGGTACCTTGGAAGATTTCTGTTCCAACTGACGTTTGCATCGAAATCAATCGAGTCATGTGAAGCTGTCGAACAGATTCTGAAGATTCTTTTTCCCGACGAAAACTACCAGTACCATCATAACACACTGCAGTACAATGCAATTGATAAAGCGTTTGTACTCTGTAAAGAACAGCGTTGGGATGAAGTCATTGAGACATTGCATAAGGCACGTTTCCATGCGGAGGCAATGGTTCAGTACAGCAAACAGACCAACTACCATTTCACCTCTCCTTTGTTCAATTTAGTGGAAGGTGAAAAGTCGGAAACAGATTCCGATGTAACCGATGTGGATGATTTCATCCGCTGTCTGAATAACAATCGTTGTTTTGATCCAATCAGAGAACGTGAAGATTTCAAAGCACTATATAATCGATAATCGTTTTCAGCCCTGCCTTGAGCGGGGCTGTTCTCATAAAACTATCCTCTTAGGCGAATATCTGTCTCAAACACATATTTTCGCCAATAGCGCCTATTTCAGCACCTGTATTTTCCTTGTAATACGGCGTTTTTTTCGACATACGGCACCGTATACCGGCACCAAGGTGCGATTTACGGCACCTATCATATCTCTCCATCAAAACGCTTAAAGCCCTTACACGCTCGGCATTGCCGTCCGAGGTGAAGCGAGTCGGTGCCTTTTACAGCGCCGACTCTTTCTCCTGCTTGATTTTCGACCCTTGATTTCCGTATCGCTTCTCCCATCTTTCCAGTGCCTTTTGGCGGTACTGTTCCGCCTGAAACCGCTTCAACCGCTGCTCGTAATCATACTCCACAGCCTCCTGAATCGGGCGGATCGTATAGAGCAAACTGCCGTTATGCTTACGTCCGTCCTTCAGCGTAACCTCGGTCGGCTCAATAAAAGAGAATATATCTGCCGTTGCCAATGTAAACAAGGCTAAAGTGTTAAAGCATTTAACCTCAGCTGACACTATAGCGGCAATAGCGGGTACAGCTAAGGATGTTTTCACGGGCGAAACTATTGACGGCGAATGGGTTTTAATGTCTGACGGAACATACGAATGGACTTCAGACATTGTATACTATTATGAAAAATACAATCTCATTTTGCCTCAAGATTTCGTTAGCCACGCATTAAATCAGAAAAATGCGTCGGAAGATTAAACTCATTGTTGGAACCTTGGGGAGTATAGGTGTCTTACTTTGCTCTGTTTGGTTTATATTGCTTCGCATTAACAATATTGATATGGCGGATATGAGATTGCTTGTTGAATATCCCAAATATTCGGTTACGGCGGCTATATCTGCAGCTTTAGTGATGATTTCGCAAACTTTATAACTTCTCCAAAATCACCTGATTTATTCGGGTGATTATTGCATTTTGGGGGGTTCGGTTTTATATTGCCGTTATGCTACAATGGTGTCAAAGAGTGTAAAAGCTCTTTGGCACTTTTATTTTTAGTCGGATGATAAGACGCAAAACGGTCAAAGCAAGAGGCGCGACCTCGTAAAAAAGCGTAGTTAAAGGAGACAGAATATGAAGCGTGAGGAAATCAAGGCAATTTCCCCCGATGCAACGGAGCCTCCCCTTGCAATCTCTAAGTGAATGTGCTATAATGTCCTGTGCTTAAATTCTTTATTGGAGATCATTATGCGAAATCGCTTTTTTAATTATATAACAGGTCTGCTTTTGCCGTATCTATTATTTTCAGTAGCGGCGGGATTTTTCTCGGCGCTTTTTATTACGGCCTTCAAGCTCGGTGCGGAGTGGGTCATTCACTTATCGTCCACCGTTTACGGCGTTGTGCGGGCAAATCCCGTATGGATCCCTCTCCTCCTGCTTGTCTGTGCCGCTATCGGTCTTATTGTAAGCTTCATACTCTCATACTCACACAGCTGTCGGGGAGGCGGTATCCCCACATCGGTTGCCGCTATTCGCGGTATCACGACCTTCCATTGGCTCAAGGGTGTTTTCTTGCTTCCCTTTTCCGCGCTTCTGACCTTCTTATGCGGCATTCCTCTCGGTACCGAGGGACCTTGCGTACAAATGGGAACTGCCATTGGCGACGGTGTTGTAAAATGCTTGGGTAAAGACCGTCACAAAGGATGGCGCAGGTACATTATGACCGGCGGTGCTTCCGCAGGCTTCTCGATTGCGACCTCATCCCCCATTACCGCAGTCATATTCTCTATGGAGGAGCTACACAACCGTTTTTCTCCCCTGCTTTTGACCGTTGCCTCAATTTCTGTAACCACCGCGCAGATCACCGTTCAGATTCTCAATTTGTTCGGAATCAAGCCTGAGCCTCTCTTTTGCATTCCCGAAAGTGTGGTCCTTTCCCCAAGATATCTCTTTGCTCCGATACTCGTTGGCTTAGCGTGCGGAGCTTGTTCGATACTATTCACACGTTTTTACAGTATAACCGACAAGCTTACTCATAAGCTTCTGAAAAAGATCTCTTCAAAAATCGTTTTTTCCGTTCTTTTTGCACTTGTTTCGGTAGTGGGATTTTTCGTTGCCGACTCGCTCGGCACGGGACACTCGCTTATCGAAAACTTATTCCACACTGGGGCCGTGTGGTATATGCTGATTCTCGTATTTCCGGTACGTGCAATTATTATGATGGTTTCGAACACCTCCGGTGCGACGGGCGGCGTTTTTCTTCCGACTCTTGCATTCGGCGCGATCATCGGAGCCATTTGCTCTAAATGTATGATAGCTTTGGGATGGATAAGTCCCGAGCATTACGTTCTGATGGTCGTTCTCGGCATTACCTCCTTTCTCGGCGCAACGTCGCGTATTCCCATAACGGCGTGTGTATTTGCCATTGAGGCAATGAACGGAGTCGGCAATGTTTTGCCAATCATCATTGCGACTACGGCTGCTCTGATAGTAGTAGAATCATCGGGACTCGAGGACTTTACGGATGCGGTGATTGAGTCTAAGATGCGCTCAATAAGCCGCGGCAAGACCCCGACGGTAGTAGAGGTTATGCTGACCGTAAATCAGAAGTCGTTCGTTGCGGGCAAGGAGCTTCGCGACATTTTGTGGCCCAACAACTGCGTTGTAATTTCGTTTGAACGCGCCAAGCAAAACCACGGCAAATCCGTAGTGGCTGCAGGCGACGTTATCACTCTTCACTACACGACCTACGATGCCGAGGCTACCGCCGAGGAATTAAAGCTTCTTATGGGAGAGGATCCCGTACGGATCGGAAGCGCGGTATAAGTGCTCGGATGATCTTCATAAAAAATCGCTCGGCGTGTGCCGAGCGATTTTTTGTTATTATTCAGTTCTTATTCCTTGTCTTTCTTCTTATCCTTTGTAAGAAGAATGTTTGTTACGATACCGAGAATAAGTGCACATGCGATAGTGGTAATAGTAACCTCACCGAATGAAACGCTGAGTCCGCCGATACCGGGAATAAGAATAGATGAAACAACGAAAAGATTGTTGCTCTCATTAAGATCTACGTTCTGAATCATCTTAAGTCCCGAAACAGCGATAAAACCGTAAAGCGCTACGCATACGCCGCCCATTACACAGTTAGGAATGGAAGCGAGGAAGGTAACGAAGGGACCGAAGAAGGAGATCACGATACACATAATAGCTGCGGTGGTAATCGTAACCACGGAAGCGTTTTTGGTGATAGCTACGCAACCAACAGATTCACCGTACGTGGTGTTGGGGCATCCGCCGAAGAAAGCGCCTGCCATAGAGCCTACACCGTCACCAAGAAGTGTTCTGTGAAGACCGGGATCCTCAAGAAGATCCTTATCGATGATAGAGGAAAGATTCTTATGGTCAGCGATGTGTTCTGCGAACACAACGAATGCTACGGGAATATAAGCTACTGCAACAGTAGCGATAAACGATGCGTCAATTTCCTTGACGCCCTTGAGTGCTTCTATAAACGTGAAATCGGGAACAGCAAATATCTGCATATCCTTAAATGCTGCAAAGTTGATCATCTGAAGAGCAACGTTGTCGGTAACGATACCGATAACGGTAAATATAGAAGCTACTATGTAACCAACCAGAATACCGAGAACGAAGGGGATAAGCTTTGCCATCTTCTTGCCGTAAACTGAAAAAGCGAAAATAGCAAACATAGTGATGATACCGCAAATAAGTGCTACGTAAGGACTGCCGCCCTCAACCTTACCTACCGTAATATCATTAACTGCGTTAACTGCAAGAGAAAGACCTATAAGTGCAACGGTAGGACCGATAACAACTGCGGGCATAAGCTTATTGATCCAAGCAACACCTGCAAACTTAACTATGATCGCGATAACTACGTAAACAAGACCCGCCAATGCGGCACCAATGATAAGGCCTGCATATCCGGCAGAGATAGAAACCGCGCCGCCGAATGCCGCAAACATAGAATTGATAAACGCGAACGAGGAACCGAGGAATACAGGGCTGCGGAACTTAGTGAACAGCTGATAAACGAGTGTTCCGATACCTGCGCCGAAAAGTGCTGCGGATTGGCTCATTCCGTTTCCGATGATAGCGGGAACAAGAATCGTTGCCGCCAAAATCGCCAGTACCTGCTGGAAAGCAAAGATCAGCATACTGCCGAATTTAGGCTTGTCATGAATGTCATAAACGAGATTTGCCATAAGAAATCCTCCAAAACATATTTACAGGACGGTTTTCCGCCCTTATCTTTAATTATACCAAATTATCCGACAAAAGTCAACTGTTTTTTGGTAATTATGCAAAAACAAATGAGCTTTATATTATACTCAAAAATGGTGGAAAATTGTTGACAAAAGTCTGATTTTGTGGTATAATTTTTACCATATTTATTATATTCACATCAATACTCACAGAAGGTAAACAAAATGATTTGGTCAAAAGAAGAAGTACTTCCCAGAGAAGAATTAGAGGCGCTTCAGCTTGAGCGTCTCAAGGAAACGGTAAACAGGGTCTATGCAAAGGTTCCTGCGTACGCCAAGAAAATGGACGAAGCAGGCGTCAAGCCCGAGGACATCAAGAGCCTTCCCGACCTCGCAAAGCTCCCGTTCGTGACTAAGCAGGATATGAGAGATACATATCCCTTCGGTCTGTTTGCGGTCAAGAAGGACGAGCTTGTAAGAATCCACGCGTCAAGCGGAACTACGGGCAAGCCTACCGTCGTCGGCTACACCAAGGGCGACCTTGAGACCTGGACCGAGTGCGTAGCACGTATCGCCTGTATGGGCGGCGCGTCCTCTACGGACGTTGCTCAGATATGCTTCGGCTACGGTATGTTCACGGGTGCGCTCGGACTCCACTACGGTCTTGAAAAGGTGGGCGCAGCTATCGTTCCCTCCTCTACGGGTAATTCGCAGAAGCAGATAATGTATATGCAGGACTTTGAAACGTCTTTGCTTGTTGCGACCCCCTCGTACGCGCTCAGACTTGCCGAAGTGGCAAGAGAAATGGGGCTTGATCCCCAAAAGGACCTCAAGGTAAAGATAGCTCTTGTCGGAAGTGAGCTTCTCACGGATGCTATGCGCGAGGAAATGCACAAGTTCTGGGGCAAGGACATTCTCATCACGTCAAACTACGGAATGAGCGAGCTTATGGGCCCCGGTGTATCGGGAGAATGTCTTGAGCACTGCGGTATGCACATAAACGAGGACTACTTCATCCCCGAGATAATTGACCCCAAGACGGGTGAGGTACTTCCCACCGGTGAGCAGGGCGAGCTTGTTATCACCTGCATCAAGAAGGAGGGCCTTCCCCTCATTCGTTACAGAACAAAGGACATCACGCGTCTGTTCTACGAAAAGTGTAAGTGCGGAAGAACCTTCTGCCGTATGGAAAACCTTTCGGGAAGAAGCGACGATATGCTCAAGATTCGCGGCGTTAACGTATTCCCGAGCCAGATAGAAGAGGTAATACTCAGTGTTGAGGAGCTTGGTCCTCACTACGAGATCATACTTGAGCGCGAGGGATATCTTGACAAGCTTACTATCAAGGTCGAGCTTGCTCACAGCACCGACTCGTTCAAGGTGCTTGAAAAGATAACCGCCGAGGTAAAAAACAAGCTCAAGATAATTCTCGGACTCGACGCAAAGGTGCTTCTTGAGTCCCCCAACACACTCCAGAGATTCGAGGGCAAGGCAAAGAGAGTCAAGGACTTGAGAAATCAGGCGTAAGATACATACAACAATACGTGTCGCTTTTGCGGCAGAACGGAGATAAAAATGGCTAACAAAACTATTATGCTCGGCAACGAGGCAATTGCAAGAGGCGCATTTGAAGCAGGTGTTAAGCTTTCAAGCGCATACCCCGGAACGCCCAGCACCGAAATAAGCGAATATCTTGCAAAATACGAAGAAGTATATACAGAGTGGGCGCCTAACGAAAAGGTTGCCGCAGAGGTTGCTATCGGCGCTTCCATCTCGGGAGTACGCAGTCTTGCTTGTATGAAGCACGTCGGACTCAACGTTGCAAGCGACCCTCTCTACACATTTGCATACACGGGTGTCGGCGGCGGCTCGGTATTCGTGGTTGCGGACGACCCCGGACTCGCAAGCTCACAGAACGAGCAGGACACAAGAATGATCGGACGCTCGTCTCACGTTCCGGTTCTTGAGCCCTCCGACAGCCAAGAGGCAAAGGACTTTATCAAATACGGCTATGAGCTCAGCGAAAAATACGACACTCCCGTTATCCTCAGAACGACGACAAAGCTCGCTCACTCACAGAGCGCAGTTGAGCTTTGCGACAGAGTTGAGGTTCAGGACAAGGAATACACAAGAAACGCACAGAAGTACGTTATGATGCCTGCATCCGCTATCGGCAGACACCTCGTTGTTGAGGACAGAGAGCTCCGTATGGCAAAGGATGCGGAAAGTTTCCCCGTTAACAAGATGGAGATAAAGGACAAGAAGATCGGCTTTATCACCTGCGGTATCGCGTACCAGTACGTTAAAGAGGTTTGCCCCGATGCAAGTATCCTCAAGTTCGGTCTTGTAAACCCGATAGCAAAGGGACTTGTTGAAAAGTTCTGCAGCGAGGTTGAAACGGTTTACGTATTCGAGGAGCTTGAGCCTGTTATCGAAGAACAGGTAAGAGCTTGGGGCTTTGAGGTAAAGGGCAAGGAGCTCTTTACAAAGCAGGGCGAATACAGTGCTAATCTTCTCAGACGCGTTCTTTACGGCAAGGACGAGATGGCGTTTGACAAGCAGGATGCTCCTGCACGTCCTCCCATCCTCTGCCCCGGATGTCCTCACAGAAGCGTATTCTCTGTGCTGAGCAAGCTCAAGATACACGCGTCGGGTGACATCGGATGCTACACTCTCGGTGCGGTCGCCCCTCTCGGAGTTATCGACACCACCATCTGTATGGGGGCAAGTATTTCTGCTCTCCACGGTATGGAAAAGGGCCGCGGCAAGGACTTTATCAAAAATTGGGTAGCCGTTATCGGTGACTCCACCTTCTTACATACGGGTATCAACTCGCTTATTAATATGGTATACAACAAGGCGACCGGTACGGTTATGATCCTCGACAACAGAACCACCGGTATGACGGGTCACCAGGAGCACGCGGCGACAGGTAAGACGCTCAAGGGTGAGGATACCTACGCTATCGATCTCGCGGAGCTTTGCCGTGCGGTCGGTGTCAAGAACGTCATCGAGGTAAATGCGTTTGACGTAAAGGAGCTTGAAAGAGTTATTACCGAAAGTGTAAACGGCGACACTCTTACCGTAATAATCACAAAATCGCCTTGCGTTCTTCTCAAGGGTCAGAAGTTCCCGAACGTATGCAAGGTTAATCCCGATGCGTGCAAGAAGTGCGGCGCTTGTATGAAGATAGGCTGTCCCGCTATGACACGCGGCGAGGACGGAAAGGTAAAGATCGACGCTACTATGTGTAACGGCTGCGGTCTTTGCAAAAATTACTGCAAATTCAATGCTATCGAAACGGTGGAGAGATAATTATGATAAAGAACATTATGATAGTCGGTGTAGGCGGACAGGGTACGCTGCTCACCAGCAGAATTATAGGAAAGACAGCTATGGAGATGGGCTATGACGTTAAGATCTCCGAGGTACACGGTATGGCGCAGAGAGGCGGTAGCGTTGTTACCTTCGTTCGCTATGGCGAAAGCGTAAGCGAGCCCGTCGTTGAAGAGGGTCAGGCTGACGTTATAATCGCGTTTGAAAGACTTGAGGCTCTCAGATACGCTCATTTTCTCAAGCGTGACGGCGTTCTCGTTGTAAACGATTGCCGCATCGACCCGATGACGGTCGTTATCGGAGCAAAGGAATATCCGGAAAACATTATTGAGGGACTTAAAGCCGAGCACAGTGTATATACTATTGACGGACAGAAGATAGCTCTTGAGCTTGGAAACAGCAAGGTACTTAACTCGGTAGTTCTCGGATTTGCCGCTGATTTCATCGGCTTTGATAAGGATACCTGGATGAATATCATCGCATCTACCGTTCCCGCAAAAACCATTGAAATAAACCAGAAGGCTTTTGACTGCGGATATAACGCAGAGCACTAAGGAGAAATATTATGTTTGCTAAACAGTTAACAGTATTTATTGAAAACAGAGCCGGCAGACTTTCCGAGGTTTTAGGCGTTCTCAAGGAGCACAAGGTAAATATTCTCTCTATGAGCCTTGCCGACACCACCGAATTCGGTCTTCTCAGACTTATCGTTGACAACGCGGCTCTCGGAAAGGAAAAGCTTACCGAAAACGGCTTTTCTTCCCTCCTTTCGGACGTTTCGATCATACAGATTCCCCACAAGACGGGCAGTCTTCAGGAGCTTCTCAAGGTGATCGACGAAAACGGCGTTAACATAGAATATATGTACGGACTTTCGATAGAATCAGACGAGGCGTACGTTGTTCTCAAGGCGTCTGATGAAAAGATCGACAAAATACTCGAAAACAGCGGCGTTCGCACCATCAACTGCGAAGGGCTTAAAAACATCTGAATCTGATAAACGGAGATAATTATGGGATACAATCAGAAAATGTTCGGGCTTGGAAGCAAACGCTCGATAATCAGAGAAATTTTTGAATACAGTAAAGCGCGCGCGGCTGAGATAGGCGCGGGCAACGTATTTGACTTCAGTCTCGGCAACCCCAGCGTTCCCGCACCTGCCGAAGTAAACGAGGCTATTCGTGAGCTTCTTGACACCGAAAACTCGGTAACGCTTCACGGCTACACCTCGGCGCAGGGTGACGCAGGCGTACGCAAGGCTATTGCTGACAGAATAAATACAAGCTTCAACGTCGGCATATCCCCGAACCTCATTTATATGACCTGCGGTGCCGCCGCTTCCCTCTCGATATGTCTTAAGGCGGTGATCGAGGAAGATTGTGCAGACGAGTGCATCGTGTTTGCTCCCTTCTTTACCGAGTACCGTGTTTTCATTGAAAATGCAGGCGGTAAGATCGTTATTAGCAAGCCCGAGGAAAAGACGTTCCAGATAGATATTGCCGATTTTGAAAGCAAAATTAGCAAGAACACCAAGGCAGTTATCGTAAACTCGCCGAACAACCCCAGCGGTGTCGTTTATTCCGAGGACACCATAAAGGCGCTTTGCGAGGTGCTTGAGAGAAAGTCCAAGGAATACGGTCGCGTTATCTACCTTATTGCCGACGAGCCTTACCGCGAGCTCGTATATTCCGGTGTTAAGGTTCCCTACCTTATGAATTATTATAAGAACACTCTCGTTTGCTACTCCTACTCCAAATCCCTCTCGCTCCCCGGCGAGCGAATCGGTTATATCGCGGCTTGCCCCGATATGGAGGATGCAGGCAACATTTACCTTGCGGTTTGCGGCGCGGGAAGATCCCTCGGCTACGTTTGCGCGCCGAGCTTGTTCCAGCAGGTCATCACCCGTTGCATTGACGCGAAGGTAAACGTTGACGTTTACAAGGAAAACCGCGATCTGCTTTATGATAACCTCACAGCATACGGATATGAGTGCGTAAAGCCCGACGGTGCGTTCTACCTTTTCGTAAAGGCGCTCGAAGAAGATGCGTACAAGTTCTACGAGAAAGCGAAGGAGCACGAAATACTCGTTGTTCCCTGCGACGATTTCGGTGTCGATGGATACGTGAGGATCGCGTACTGCGTTGACAAGGCACGCGTTTTGGGTGCTCTGCCCGCTTTTGAAAAGCTTGCAAAGGAATATAAGGCTTAAATAGCAAAAATCACTTCAGAAATTCTGAAGTGATTTTTTATTATTGGTTCTTACTCCACTCATCGCGTGTAAGGAGCATCGAATGTCCTGTTCGCACCTCGCCGAGAAGGCTTACCTCAAGTCCTTCGGTCTTGCGCTGATAGACAAAGCCGAGCTTGTCCATAACACGTCGGCTTTTGGTATTGCCGTCGTAGTAGCCACACCATATTCTGTTCATACCGAGGTCTACAAACGCGTGTCTGAGCAGCTCGCGCGATGCCTCGGGGATTATTCCCTGCCCCCAAAACGGCTTGCCAAGCCAATATCCAAGCTCGTATTCGTCATCCGCTTCCGCAAGGTCGTTGCGGTGCAGACCGACACATCCGACAAGCTTGCCGTTTTCTTTGAGGCAAACGGCGTAGGTTTCGGGCGCAGTAAACACCGTGCGGATGATATCGAGGCTATTCTCGACGCTCGTGTGCGGCAGCCACCCTGCAGGCATGCCTACGTCTGAATCGCTCGCGTATTTGTATAAATCCTCTGCGTCATCCTCACGCCACGGGCGAAATATGAGGCGTTGTGTTTCAAGTATCATTGGTTTAATGCCTTTATAAATTCTTCCGATTCATTTCTATCTGTGAAAACAATTACTTTTTTGTCCTTATATCTATCAAGAAGCTCAAGTATATTTGGACGAGTATTTGTATTAAATCCTTTTATGAATTCGATAAATTCGGTGTCCTCTTCGGTTTCAACCCACGGCATATCATCTCTCTGTGTTCCCCGTCTTTCTCTGACGCCGCTAAGACAAACGTCAACGGGATAGTCGAGGAAAAACACGGTGTCGCACTTTTTTATTCTGAGCTCTAACGTTGACGCGTAGTTTCCGTCAATTATCCACTCGTCATTTTCAAGCACATCCGAAAGTCGTTCAAGAAACACGCTCTTTTGGACCGTGGTTTTATCGGAATTCCAGAACATCATATCGAGGTGATAAAGAGGAACATCCGTAATATTATGTAAGGCTTTTGAAAACCTGCTCTTTCCGCTTCCCGGACATCCGATCACTATGATTTTTTTCATATTTCATTCATTCCGTCGACAGTTTCCAAGGGCTTTGCCGTCATTTCCACCCACGCAGGTCGAAATCCGCTTCTGATAGCGTTACGAACAGACTTCACGTTGCACCAAGCGGCGCAGTAGAAGGGGACTTTCCCACGCTTCAGTATTTCTATGGCAAGGCGGCTTGTGAGTGCCGATGCCACGCCTTGTCTGCGATATTCGGGGAGCACGTCAATGCCTATCTGCCACATTGTGTCGCAGTCGGCGCTACACGCGGCAAGCCCTATAAGGCGGTCGCCGTCGTATGCTCCGACGCCAAGCACGTCGAGCTCCTTCCTCTTTTCGCAAAGTGAGTTTGACCACTCGGGAAGATAGAGATCGGTAAAATCCTGCTTTGACAGTATCCTCCACTCATACGGACAATCGAGTGGGTGAAGTGCGTCAACGTCGGGCAGAAAATACTCCGCCATAAAGCATATCCTCTGACCGCGTTCAACAAGTGCATCGTTCAAGACGTGCATATTCGGGGTTTCAAAGATATGCTCCGTGGGATACGCGTTTATATAGCCTTCGGTGATCTCACGAAATTCGGGTGACACCGACGCGACCACGTTATTGCCGTAGGAAACAAGCTGACACGAAAACGGAAGCTTCAGATAGCGTCTTGCACCCTCGCATTCGCGCGAGATGACAACAATATTATCGCTTTTTTCAAAATCACTCGCATCGGCGCACAGGTCGATAGCTGACTGCGCCATTGCAATTTTCAGAATTTCTTTATTGTTCATAGCTTCAAATCATCTGATGGGGTGTATTTTTTTATTATTTCCATAATATCGCACTTGTAGACGTTGCCGTCCAAAACGTCGCCGTTTGGCGAGAACGACACGCATTTCACGTCGCGTGGGTCCTCGACGTACGGGTTTTCGGGAAGTGTGTCCGTGAAATAGTCGGCGAGGTATTTGAGCGCGTTGCCCTCGGGGAAAACTATATTCCCCTCTCCGACGGGTATTTTCATTTCTCTAAAGGACCCGAGTATCTCGCGCGTTTTGATATTGTAGGGGTTATTGTCCTCAGGACTCACCAGCCACGCAGGCTGAAGTCTTATCGGGATACCGCAGTTCTGCGCCTCGGCGGCAAACAGCTTTACGGTGTCAAGCGGGATAGTTTCCTCGTGAAACGCGTCAACCGACAAAAGCAGGTCGTTTACTCCGCACTCTGCAAGCTTACGGAGAGTTTCGCGTATTTTATCAGCTTTTTTTGAAATATAACCGTTGGTGATGACCTGTCGGTGAGGCACATTCATATCACGCGCCGCGTTTATTATGGCACAGGTCGAGTCTATATACAAAAGCGGCTCGCCTCCAAACGCCATAACGGTTTTGATATCATACTCCGATGAGATCTTTCTCACCGCATCGGCGGCGATTTCGGGGTCTATGTATTCGCCCGAGGAGGTATGCTCTCCCTCGGAGCAATGCTTACATCTGCCCGTGCAGGCCAAGGTCACGACAAACTCGATTTTATTAAGTTTCTTAAGGTTCGGGTTCATATCATTACTTCACCATTCCGTAGCCGCCCGCGTATTTGCTGATCTCGGAGGCAACCACGAAAACGTTGTTTTTGCATATTTTGCGTATCTCCTTGAGAACATGGAGAGAGTCGCGTCTCGGGAGTACTATCAGGATCATATTCATTTTGTCCTTTGAGCCGTGACCGTCGAAAACGGTATAGCCACGCGAGCTTTGACGGAGATATTCTATTATTTTTTCGGTGTTTTCATTATTTGCGATAAGCTGAAGGTTTGACGTTCCAAGCGCTATCTTGTTTTCAAGGGTTGCGCCGAGGAACAGTCCTACGGCGTATCCAAAGCAGTAGAACGCCAAAAGAAGCATATTATCTCCGAGTGTTGCTATTATGGTTGAAATGACGAGTCCCCACACGGCACACTCGACAAAGCCGAGTAACGCCGCCTTGATACGCTGTCCCCTCACCATCATACAGGTCTTTAAGGACTGTATCGTGATCTCTGTTATTTTCGCGGCACACACTATAAAGCATACCGCTATGGGATGTATCGATGCTAAAAGCTCTGACATATTTTTTCCTTTCACGATCATATCATTTAAGATTATTATACTACATTTCTTAAAAATTGCAACAGATTTCTACTCGCGCCGACACATTTCGTAAATTACATTAACTGTTGAATTTATCCGTTCAATATGTTATAATATCAAAAAATGACAAGTGAGAGTTTGCTATGAACAGAAACGTCAAGAAAATATCACTATTAATATTTACGCTCGCCCTTGCGGTAGTTTTCTGCTTGGGTGCTTACGCGGCGGCTGAGGCTCGGGACGTCACCGTTCTGTTTACTCACGACCTTCATTCGCATCTGCTTCCTTCCCGTTCGGAGGACGGCGGAGAGTACGGAGGATACGCGCGTCTTATGTACGCGATCAACGAAGAGAGGTCAAAGGCTCCCGACGCCATTCTCGTTGACGGCGGAGACTTTTCGATGGGCAGTCTTTTCCAGACCGCTTATGCCACAAGCGCCATCGAGCTTCGTATGATGGGAGCTATGGGCTACGACGTTACCACGTTCGGAAACCACGAATACGATTATCTTCAGGACGGTTTGCTTTCTATGCTTAATGCCGCCACGGCTTCGGGCGAGGCGGTTCCCTACATAGTTCAGTCAAATTACCTCCCTCCCGAAAAGGGTGAGGAGGGCTACAATGCAAGTCTTGAGGCGGCGTTTGAAGCCTACGGTGTCCGCGAGTACGTTATCATTGAGCGCGGCGGAGTTTACTTTGCAGTCTTCGGTATTTTCGGTATCGACGCCGATGATTGCGCGCCGAACTCGGGAATGAAGCTTTACGATATGGCAGAGTCCGCGCAAAGGACCGCCGACGCGGCAAAAGCCGAGTGCCTTGAAAAATACGGTGTAGAGCCAATAGTTATCTGCCTTTCACACAGCGGTACAGAAAGCGGTGAGGGTGAGGACTACGAGCTTGCCAAGAACACTAACGGCATTGACGTTATCGTGTCGGCGCACACTCACACTACTCTTACCGAGGCGATAGAGGTAGGCGGAACTTATATAGTTTCGGCAAGCGAATACGGCAAGTATCTCGGCGTTCTCGAGCTTGACTATACGGATGACGGAGTATGCAGGCTTGATAGCTACAAGCTTGTACCCATTGACGAGAACATGCCCGAGGATGAAGGTATAGCGGCTCGCGTTGAAGAATTCAAGGCGAACGTAGAAGCCGATTATCTGTCGGCTTACGGTGTTTCCTTTGACGAAATCCTCGTAAGCAATAATATAAAATTTGAAACCGTGAAAGAAATAAAGGCGACTCAGCACGAGTCCGCCGTGTGCAACCTGTACGCCGATGCGTACAAGTGGGCGATAGAGGAGGCGACGGGAGAGGTAGTCGACGTTGCGCTTACCGCCGCAGGAGTGGTTCGCGAGAGTCTGCCCCTTGGCAATATTACCACGTCGGACGTTTTCAACGCCGCATCTCTCGGTGTCGGCACGGAGGGCGAGCTTATTGCGGTCTACGTAACGGGTGCAGACCTCAAGACCGCGCTTGAGGTAGATGCGTCGGTTCAGCCGCTTATGAGCGCAGCGCAGCTATATTTGTCGGGTATTGAGTACTCCTACAACAAATACAGAATGATCTTCAACAAGGTTGACTATGCAATGCTCCGCCGCAACGACGGCACCCTTGAAAAGATCGACGACAAGAAGCTTTACCGTATTGTTACGGGAATGTACGCGGGACAAATGCTCGGCTCGGTTGAGGAGACATCGATGGGTCTGCTTTCGATAACTCCCAGAGATAAGGACGGCGATCCCATAACCGCAGACAAGCTAGTTAATTTTGTGGTCCGCGATAAAAACGGAAAGCCCGTGAAGGAATGGTACGCTATTGCATCGTATCTTCAGGCGATGGGCGGTGAAATGGATCAAAGGTACGCAGACACCGACGGACGCAAGGTGGTTTACGAGAGCTTAAATCCCGTAAATCTTCTGAAAAACGCCAACATCTTTACATATATCGTTCTTGCTTTGATAGTAATAATCATAGCGGTGATCGTGCTTATAGTACGCAAGATAAAGATGGCAATGAAAAAGAAACAGGCAAAATAACAAAAACGGAGCATTTTCGTGATGTCAAAAATAAAAAAATGGTTACTTGAGGAAAAACGGCAGACGTCGGTTTTGCTTAAAAGCATTCCCACTACCGTAGTTACTCTGTTCGTGGTTAGCGTTATATGTATGAATCTGCTGGCGAACAAAACTCTTCTCAAGCTTGATTTTATTGCTATCGACGCAGGCATACTTATATCGTGGTTATCATTTATGTGTATGGATATGATAACCAAGCATTTCGGGCCGGGCGCGTCAAACCGCATTTCGCTTCTTGCGGCAGGCATCAACCTTTTGACCTGCCTCATATTCTTCGTTGCAAGTATAATCCCGTCAACTGCCGACGATTACAGCGGCTTTGACAGTATTTTCGGCGGCACCTGGTTTATTCTGCTCGGCAGTACGGTGGCTTTTCTCCTGTCGGCGCTTCTGAACAATATGCTGAATGCGGCGATAGGTAAAGGCTTTAAGAAAAATCCCGACGGCAAGCTTGCGTACGCGATGCGCACCTACGTTTCCACGTTTATAGGGCAGTTTTTCGACAACTTCATTTTCTCGCTTATCGTATTCGTCGGGTTTGCTCCCGTGTTCTGGGACGGATTTTCCTGGACTCCCCTGCAATGCGCGACCTGCGCGCTGACGGGCGCCGTGGCGGAGCTTCTTATGGAGGTGCTTTTCTCCCCCATCGGCTACAAAATAGTCACGAGGTGGAAAAACGAATCGGTCGGCAAGGAATATCTTGACTATATTGAAGGAAGTAATAAAAAATGAAAATTCTTATAACAGGCACGTCGCAGGGCATCGGCAAGGCTATTGCCGAGAAGTTTTTAAGTCTCGGTCACAGTGTCGTGGGTATTGACAGGCAAAGTGCAACCATAAAAAATGACGCATACACCCACTATGTCTGCGACGTAACAGATTATAAAAATCTCCCCGAGCTTGATAACACAAACGTGCTTATCAATAATGCGGGAGTACAAAACGAAAACGATATAGACGTTAACCTCAAGGCGCTCATACACATAACAGAAAAGTACGGAGTACAGGAGAATATAAAGTCGATTTTGAATATCGGCTCGGCAAGCGCGCACACGGGCGCGGAGTTCCCCGAATACTGCGCGAGCAAGGGCGGCGTTCTCGCGTACACCAAAAACGTCGCTATGCGTGTTGCAAAATGGGGGGCGACCTGCAACAGTCTTGACCCCGGCGGAGTACTTACCCCTCTCAACGAATGCGTAATAAATGATCCCGTGCTTTGGGCAGAAATAATGGACGAAACTCCGCTTAAAAAGTGGGCGACGCCCGAGGAAATAGCCGAGTGGGCGTATTTTCTGACTGTTACAAATACGTTCTGCACGGGTCAGAGCATACTCGTTGACGGCGGCGAGTCCATAAACTATAATTTCGTCTGGAAGGACTGAAAAAGAGGCAGATATTACCTGCCTCTTTTTCATATTATTCCGTAAGCTCCCGTGACGGGGTCAAGGAAAATGCCAAGCTTGGGTGTCACGAAGGTAAAGACAATGAACAAAATAGCAATCACACACAAAACCGCAAGGGCGAGCCTTGAGTAGCTGCAGGCGTCATCTTTGTTGAAGCTTCGCGTTTCATAAATAAAGGCAATTGCCGCGGCAACAAAGAAAATGGCGATATTGAGCCAGTCGGGAGATTTCCCTACCGCGCCGTTGTAGGTATAGAACAAGACGGGTATCATAACAAGTCCGAGAAGTATTCCGCGAAGCTTTATACACCAAAAGCTTTCACGGTCACGGAAGAAAAAGCTCTCCGCTATCGCAAAAATAAACGTAGGCCAGAAAAAAAGCTTCATATGCTCCCACGTTGACTCGTTTACCCCCGAAAACGGCGCGGCAAGCACGGAGTTTCCGGTAAGGTCGTATAAGTAATGAAGTAAAGTACCGCCGAGCGAGGTCAGCGCGTATCCCATAAGCTGCCAAAGGTTTATTGATCTTTTCATAGCTTCTCCCCTAAAGGTTTATGATTCAATTATATTCTACGGATGCCGTATATATTCAGCCGACTGCCGCGTATTCATATAACTGTACTGAAAATTTATGACAGAATTCAACGAATAGACCGTTTTATTCAACGAATAGGCACAAATTGTTGACTTCATTTATGACTTATGTTAGTATATAATCAAACCATTCATAGGAGAAAAATTTTGTATGAAACGCATTATTACCATTGCTTTGTTAATACTTACAACCGCGCTTTGCAGCTGCGGTATATTTGATTTGGTCAAAATAGTTAATACAGAAGAGCCGACCGAAAGCACGGCAATTACCGAGGAAATAACCACAGAAACCACAACCGAAACCGTGACTGAGGAGCTTACCACCGAAAAGCCCACCGAGGTCGTGACAGAGGAAGCAACCGAGGTAATTGAAGAAACCGGCCCCACCTTCCTCGGCGGCTATATTTTTCCCACGACCGATGGACCGAGTTGTACGACAAAGCTTGATAAGGCTGTGAGAAAAGCCCTTCTCGGCACTGCTGACGGATTTACGCATACCATAAACGATTTAAGGCGACTCATAAGCGGAGATGCCACACTTTTATTCACACCTTCCTTGTCTGATGACGAGCTTAACATTATGGCCTCCAACAATTTCGTCTATGAGACTGCGCCCATTGCGCGCGAGGGCTTCGTATTTTTCGTAAACAAGGATAACCCCGTTGATACACTCACCGTTGAGCAGATACAGGGCATTTACTCGGGCGAGATCACCAACTGGAGCGAGGTCGGCGGAGATGATGCACAAATAATCGCATATCAGCGAAATGATTCCACGGAAGTTCAGCGCTATATGCGCGATTTTATGGGCGACACACAAATGATAGCCCCCATTACAACATCAATTCCTGTTGCAACAAGATACTATAAGGACGTCACGGCAAGCTACAAAAACGACAAGTACGCCATAGGATATGCGGCCTATTCGTATTCGGACGGAGCATACGAGGATATATCAGGCATCAAATACCTGAAGGTTAACGGAGTTGAAGCATCGCTTGAAGCTATGGCGGACGGAAGCTATCCCCTGCTCGGATATAGTTACGCTGTGTTTTCGGCAGATGAGAGCGAAGATTCGGGTGTTCGCGCACTTGTCAAGTGGATTCAGTCAGACGAGGGTCAGCAGGTGCTTGCTGACGCCGGATACATTCCGTACAGACAGGTTGACGGGCTTGTCTTGCCCGAGGAGACTTGCACAAAGCCGTACTATGCCACGTCAACCTCAGACATTGAAAAGCCAGAAAGGGTAGCAACCACTTATTATGATTGCTTTATGGGTGATAACATTGAAGCCTTAAAGCTCCCAGGTCTTGAAAATAAAGTGCGTGACTTTATAAGCTCTGCAAAGGCAGAATTGTCCCTGATCGATCCTCAGGCGCCTACCGATTTTGCCGAAACAAGGTATGGAACCGCATACTCTGTATCAGAAAGCTTCATTTCCACCTCATTTGAGCTATTTAACGGTTATCTTTCGGTAATTGTCGGAATCGATTACTATCAGCCTCATGAGAGTGGAAAAACCCATTATTATGACGTACGCACGGCTGTGTTTGATATATATACGGGCGAAAGACTCGAGTTCTCCGACTTGTTTTTCAAGGGAGTGGATTTCGTTCCGCTTGTCAATAACTACTTAAAAGAAGAGGTAGATATTCCGTATTTCGGAACAACGGGCTTTTGGGAAACCGTCAACGAGTTCAAGGGACTGCGCGAGGGAGAATTTGAATTCACCGCAAGCAGTATTATTTTTAAGCCCGGCGTTACCTTCGCAGACGGAATTAAACTACCTATATACTATGGGCTTTCGGAATATATGGTAACTAGTCTCCCGAGAGATATGGACGGTTATATTGATCTGCCTGTATACATAAAAATGAGCAACGTGCCCGGAATAAACGTCACGGAGGAGGTGTCGGCACCTACGACCGACGGATCTTTCAATACCTACATAACAGTAAGCCGCATAGACCCCGAAAAAGCTCCCGTTCCAAAAGAGGTCTCCAACAAGGTGAACGCGTACCTTGATAGCTTGCTCGAAACCTTCTCAAGCGAAGAAAAGCTGATAGAGATCGCAAAAAGCTACGGGGTCGAGGCAGATTCTGCACGTCTCGGAGATGTAGGGTCGCCCGTAATAGGAGCTTATCTGACAGAGGGATATTATTTCACGGTCACGGTGCCGTACTCGATAATCGCCGTTTCGGGTGAAACGGAAAACGAAATAGTAATTAATAAGGAATATACCGATTACGCCTATCTCGATCCCGAAACCGGCGACATGCTAAAAATCGAAAGTCTATTCAAAGATGGCTGGAGACATGAGATGCGTATAGTTTATGATGACGACAACTTTAATCGATATGATAAAAGCTCCGGTGATAACTATAAGGGTAACGGGGATATAGAAAACGGAAGAATAACCGCTATCGTTAACTTCAAAGAATCTTCACGGTCTCCGAAAGAGGCTATTTGCGTCTATATGAAATTAGATAACGGCGACGACGTTGTGGTTGTGGTTCCGACAAAATACAGGTAAGGAAAAATGGCAAAGATACTTAAATGACCGTATATTCGACGAACAGGCACAAACTATATATTCCGTTTGTGCTTTATGATAGCATATAGTCAGACTATTCAGAGGAGGAAGCTTTTGTATGAAACGCTTTATTGCCGTTGCTTTGTTAATGCTTACAACCGTACTTTGCGGTTGCGGCATATTTGATTTTGTCAAAACAAGTAACACCGAGGAGCCTACCGCCGAAAAGCCCACCGAGGTCACGACAGGGGATGAAACCGAGGCAAGCGAAGAGACAGCTCCCACCTTCCTCGGCGGCTATATTTTCCCCACGACCGATGGCTCCACCTCTACGACAAACCTTGACAAAGCCGTGAGAAAAGCCCTTCTCGGCACGGCTGAAGAAATTGCACACTCTACGACTTATCAATCGTTTTATAATCTTCTTGATCAAAAGGTTCAAGTTATTTTTACAACACCTCTTTCCGATTCGCAGCTTGATACAATGGAACGCAAAAATTTCACGCACGAGGCAGAGCCTGTTGCGGGAGAAGGATTTGTTTTCGTTGTAAACAAGGATAATCCCGTTGATACTCTCACCATTGAGCAGATAAAGAGCATATACTCGGGCGAGATCACCAACTGGAGTGAGGTTGGCGGAGATGACTCGGAAATAGTTGCATACCAAAGAAACCAAGACTCGGGAAGCCAAAACTATATGCTCGCATTTATGGGTGATACTCCGTTAATGAAGCCTGTAACCGAATCCGTTCCCGCCTCGATGAGAGGTGTTCTTGATGCGGTGGCAAACTACGATAACAGTAAATACGCGATAGGTTATTCAGTGTATGCGTATTCCGACGGAATGTACGAGGATATTTCCAAAATAAAATACGTAAAGGTAAACGGTGTTGAGCCCACCCTTAAATCTATGGCAGACGGAAGCTATCCCCTGCTTGGATACAATTACGCTGTGTTTTCGGCAGATGAGCCCGAAGATTCAGGTGTTCGTGCGCTTGTTGAGTGGATTCAGTCGGATGAGGGTCAGCAGGTGCTTGCTGACGCGGGATACATTCCGTACAGGAAGGTTGAGGGATTGACTCTGCCCGCTGAAACAAAAAGGAAGCTTTATTATTCGGTATCAACCTCAGATATCAAGATGCCGGGGGAAATGGCTGATTATTACTATTATTGCTCAGATGTTTCCGATGATTTTACAACCGAGACTCTCGGAAATAAGGTTCGGGAATTTGTAGACAGTGCAACAGCAGAGCTTTCAAAGACAGACCCTAAAAAAGTAGATGATTTTGTCACTGCTCGTTTTGACTATGCAAATAGTAACTACTATACTGAATATATACCCAAAACCGTCTATTCACTGAAAAACGGTTACCTTTCCGTAACGGTTGGTATAACCTATCAAGAGCCGTTCCAAGACTTCAGAACCCACTATTATGATGCGCGCACCGCTGTATTTGACATATATACGGGAGAGCGACTTGTGTTTTCCGACCTTTTCTTCGAGGGCGTGGACTTCGTTTCTCTCGTCAATGATTTTATTGCAAAATCTGCCGAGCTTCCAAGCTCAAATATGAACACTTTCTACAATATGGTAAGCGATTTCAAGGGCCTTTACGAGGGCGACTTTGAATTCACTGCCGACAGTATCATTTTTAAGCCCGGCGTTACCTTTGCAGACGGCGTTATCTTATCCTTGTCCGAGCTTTCTGAATATATGGTAACGAGCGTTCCGAGAGATATGAAGGGAATTCTTAACGAAAACATTCCCGTGTATATGAACATAAAACAACTAACGGGAATAACCGATACAGAGAACAGGCTCGCGGATACAGTCGGATACTACGATGAATATATTTCGGTTTCTCATCTTGATCCGCAAAAGACTCCCACCTATCCCGAAGCAATTAACAATGTAAACTCCTTTATTGATAAGCTATGCGAATTTTATTTCAGCCGAGAAAAGCTGGTTGAATATGCTCAAAGCCGAGGAGTTACGGCTGAATCGGTAATAATTATCAGTCCGTTCCCTTCGATAAATATTGAAATGGTGGGAACCCGTTTCTTCAAGGTCAGTGCTCCGAGTGATCTGAGAGCTCTATCAAATGGTAAAGAAATTGATATGCACATAGAGGGAAAATATACACTTCGGCGCTTTTTTAATGCCAAAACCGGAGAAGAGCTCAAGATCGGTGATTTATTCGAGGATGGCTGGCGTGACGATATGTTTATTGCCATAAACAATGAGAGCTTCAACGAGTATGATGAAAAAACATGGGTCAAATATACCGGCGATTACAACACAGAAAACGGTAAAATAACCGAAATCGATAATTATACCGATGCTCAGATAATGTACGGCGACAAAAGGGATAAGGATATCCCTGTTTGTGTTTACATCACGACCGAAGGCGGAGATAATATAGTCGTTTTGGTTCCGCAAAAATACAGGTGAGGAAAAGATAGAAACGAGACAGCCTGCGACATAGCGATTGCTATGTCGCAGGCTTTTGTGGCGGTCACCTGTGCCCCGCATAAACGGATCTTGTCTGTTCATTTAATTATCTCCTTTGTAGATTTTGGTGAAGCACCACCACATTATATGTCGTTTTATGGCAAAAAGATTCTGACTATATTCCCCCACTGTTCACTCTTTTCTGTAAACTCACAGATCGACGATCCTGCACCAAACGGCAAGCAAAATATGCCGTCGGTATAACAATCGGAATATTTCAAGGTAGTGCGAGAAATACTAAATCCAAATACAAAAATGGAGGCAAGTATGTTCAAACACGAAAAACAGTTATTTCATCCCGTAGAGGTGGAAAGAGCGAATCCTCAGTATGCCGTTCTGCTTCAGGAGCAGCTCGGCGGCGGTAACGGCGAGCTCAAGGCGGCTATGCAGTATATGTCTCAGAGCTTCAGAATTAAGGACCCCGAGATCAAGGATCTTTTTCTTGATATTGCTGCCGAGGAGCTTGGTCATATGGAGATGGTTGCGCAGACCATAAATCTTCTCAACGGTCACGACGTGGACGTGACAAAGGTGCAGGCAGGCGAGGTACAGACTCACGTTCTGCTCGGTCTTAATCCCGGGCTCATCAATTCCTCGGGATATTCCTGGACGGGTGATTACGTGACGGTGACGGGCGACCTGTGCGCCGATCTTCTCTCAAACATCGCATCCGAGCAGAGAGCCAAGGTGGTTTACGAGTATCTCTACCGTCAGATCGAGGACAAGAAGGTGCGTGAGACTATTGATTTTCTCCTCAACCGCGAGGAAGCGCACAATCAGATGTTCCGCGACGCCTTCAACAAGGTACAAGAAACCGGCTCTAACCGCGACTTCGGCACCACCAAGGCGGCGAAGATGTACTTTTCAATGTCAAATCCCGGACCTAACACCTTCGCGACGGGTGAGACTCACGCGCCTGCGTTCAAGTGATAAGTTCTGAAGCGTGGTCACACCGTTAAATGTAACCATAGAAAATTATTTCAAAAAAAATCAAAAAATGCTCTTGACTTTTGTGTTTCAAGGTGCTATAATGCTTTACAACAACCAAATACGTTGTAACACTAAATGCGAGGATCAGAAACCAGTAGGTTGGAAAGAAGCTGGAGAGAGTTGCCGGTTGGTGCGAGGCAATGTGGGCGTCCTTCTGAATTCATTCTGTTAGCAGTGCACTGAATAAGAGTAATCTTTAGTAGGAGGCAACGGGAGTTCCCGTCACAGAACTAAGGTATTTTGTACCTGAAAAGGTCATTGCCGTGAGGCGATGGCGAACTGAGGTGGTACCACGGGATTGCATTTTCTCGTCCTCTGTATCCTTATCGGATTGCAGAGGGCGTTTTTGTTTACCTCTTCACTCCGACAAGAAAAAACGGGTGAAAAGCTCAAAGAACAGAAAGGATAAAACCAAAATGGAACAGAACTACTTCCAAAAAGAAATCGAAACTATGCCGCTTGAAGAAATGAAAAAGCTTCAGTCGGAAAAGCTTGTAAAGCAGGTAAAGCACGTTTATGACAACGTTCCCTACTACCGCAGCCTTATGGACGAGAAGGGTGTTACGCCCGACGATATCAAGAGCATCGACGACTTACATAAGCTTCCCTTCCTCCAGAAATCAGATCTCAGAGATGCGTATCCCTACGGTCTTCTTGCCACTCCCCTTGAGAATTGCGTACGTATCCATTCCACGTCGGGTACTACGGGCAGACGCGTCGTTGCTTTCTACACGCAAAAGGATATTGATCTGTGGGACGACTGTTGTGCCCGTGCTATCGTTGCGGCAGGCGGCTCTAAAAAGGACGTGTGCCAGGTAGCATACGGCTACGGCTTATTCACCGGAGGCTTCGGTCTTAACGGCGGCTCGCAGAAGCTTGGCTGCCTAACACTTCCTATGTCCTCGGGTAATACCGAAAGACAGGTTCAGTTTATGATGGACTTGAATGCAACAATCCTCTGTTGTACTCCTTCGTACGCCGCATATATCGGCGAAAGCCTAAAGGAAATGGGATACACTCCCGATCAAATTCCGCTGAAGGCAGGCATCTTCGGTGCAGAGCCCTGGACCGAGGAAATGCGTCGCGGTATTGAAGAAGCGCTCGGCATCAAGGCTTACGATATTTATGGCCTTACCGAGACCACCGGCCCCGGCGTTGCATTCGAGTGCAGTGAGCAGACGGGTATGCACGTCAACGAGGACCACTTCATTGCGGAGATAATCGACCCCGACACAGGCGAGGTCCTTCCCGAGGGCAGCAAGGGTGAGCTTGTATTCACCTCTCTTGACAAGGAAGCGTTCCCGCTTCTCCGCTACCGTACACGTGACATCTGCGTACTCTCCCGCAAGAAATGCTCTTGCGGACGTACTCTTATCAAAATGGCAAAGCCTATGGGCAGAACGGACGATATGCTTATCATCCGCGGCGTAAACGTATTCCCAAGCCAGATCGAAACAGTGCTTTTGAGCGAGGGATATCAGCCCAACTACCAGATAGTCGTTGACAGAGTCAAGAACAACGATACCTTCGACGTTAACGTGGAGATGACTCCCGAAATGTTCACGGATAAGGTAAGCGATATTATGGCAATGGAAAAATCCCTTGCCAACGCAATGAAGACCATGCTCGGCATCAACCCGACAGTACACCTCGTACCGCCCAAGACCATCGCAAGAAGCGAAGGCAAGGCAGTCCGTGTTATCGACAAGCGCAAGCTGATATAAGAAAGGGGAAAGCAAAATGGCTATTAAGCAGTTAACAGTATTCGTTCAGAACAAAAAAGGAACCGTAGTTTCGGTTACCGAGATACTTTCCAAAAACAACATCAATCTGAGAGCGCTTTCAATCGCCGAAACTCAGGATTTCGGTATTCTCCGTCTGATAGTTAACGACGAAAAAACCGCCGAAAAGGTGCTCGCGGAAAACGGTTATCTTATAAAGGTTATTGACGTTGTAGGCGTTAAGATCGGCGACGCGCCCGGTAAGCTTACCGAGGCTCTCGCGGTTCTTGACAAGGAGGACATCAACGTAGAATATATGTACGCGTTTATGGCGCGTACCGAAAAGCATGCGTATGTCGTTCTCAGAGTCGAGGACAATGCCGTTGCCGAGTCGGCTCTTACAGGTGCCGGCTTCAAGATGATAACCGAAGCGGATATCAACAAGCTTTAATATACGTGGGGTAGTTAGTAAGTGCCCACTACCCCACCGATTTTTCCATAGCAAGAAGAACCGAGGTACAGAACAATGCCAATGAATTTCCACAGAAAGCTCCCCATTCCACAAGACGTCAAGAAGGAATATTCCTTGACCGAGCGTATGGAGCAGGTCAAGGCCGCCCGCGACGAGAGCATCCGCGCCGTTTTTGACGGCAGCTCGGATAAGTTTATTCTCGTTATCGGTCCTTGCTCTGCCGACCACAACGAGCCGGTGCTTGAATATATTTCAAGACTCCGCAAGATAGAGGAGCAGGTTTCTGACAAAATAATAATAATCCCCCGTATATACACTAACAAGCCGAGAACAACAGGTCAGGGATATAAGGGTATGCTTCATCAGCCCGATCCCGACGCAAAGCCCGATATGTATAGGGGTATAGTTGCTATCCGTGAGCTTCATCTTGCGGCTCTGCGCGCCTATGACTTCTCCTGCGCGGACGAGATGCTCTACCCCGAAAACTACCGTTATCTTTCCGACCTTCTTTCCTACGTTGCTATTGGTGCTCGTTCGGTAGAAAATCAACAGCACAGACTTACCGCAAGCGGTATCAGCGCTCCTGTCGGTATGAAAAACCCCACGGGCGGCGACCTCAGCGTTATGATGAACTCCATCGTCGCGGCTCAGTCAAGCCACACCTTCATTTATCGCGGATGGGAGGTTACGAGTGACGGAAACCCCTACGCTCACGCCATCCTTCGCGGTTACGTCGACTATTCGGGAAGAAGCGTTTCCAACTATCATTACGAGGACCTGCTTCGTGTTGAGGAGCTTTATGAGAAGTCGAGCCTCACAAATCCTTCGGTCATCGTAGACACCAACCACAACAATTCGGGCAAAAAATATCTCGAGCAGGTGCGTATTGCCAAGGACATCGTGCACAGCCGCAATCAGAACGCCGACATCAAGCGTCTTGTAAAGGGACTTATGATCGAAAGCTATCTTGAGGACGGTGCGCAGGGCGTTGGCGAGCACGTCTTCGGTAAATCCATCACAGACCCTTGTCTTGGGTGGGAGAAGACCGAGAGATTGATACTCGACATTGCCGACAAGCTTTAATCAGGACTTGCAAAACGCCGATGAGGTCATAAGCTCATCGGCGTTTTTTATTTCATCTCTTTAACGAAATGGAACATCTCGTCAGGTCCCTCATCGGGCGCCCCGTCGGGTATACTGCAGTCGGGCTTAAAATACTCGCACCAGAATTCGTCTATTCTAAAGCCGCATTTGTTGACGTAAAAATGGATATTGCGCTTATCAAAATACGGCGTGCAGGTCTTCCATATCTTAGTTTCGGGGTGGAGAGCCTCAACTTCTTGCCACGCACCGTAGCCGATTCCTTTACTGTGCTCCTCGGGAGCAACGAAAAGCGTGTCAAGCTCGTTTACGTTCGTTTTCCTGTTAACGTGCAGAATAACACCGCCAACGGCTTTGCCGTCTACTTCGATACGGTAGGTTTCGGCACCGTCCGCATCTATACACGCTTCAATCGTTCTGCGGGAAATGATCTCACCGTCAGAATCAATATGATTATCACGCTCGCCAAACTCGTAAAGTGCGCCGTGCTTGAACGACCATTGATTGTCAAGTATAAACTGCTCACGGTCGTCCTCTGTCAGCGGGACGAGCGCAACCTTCGTGTTTTTCATATATACCTCCATACAGGTCATTCGTCGCTCTGCCTTGGGTGACGTATTAGTGTTATCTTACGACCAAAGAATGACTATAAATGTAGAATTCCTCTTGGCTTGGCGCCCACGCCTTTTCCTTGGGCGGGAACGTAGCGTCGAATGCCTCAACGGCGGCAGTATCGTCGCAGCAATCTGCGGCGGTCGAGGGGATATACATCCACTTTTTGCTGTCGAGTACGCCCGGTACGAGCTCGCACACAAGCAGTGCCGTCGGGAAGTTGCCGTCAGCGACAAAGCTTACGTTCTTCTTTTTGCAGCTCACAAATCCGCGGCTGACGTAGTTACCGGGGTTGCCGAAGTTAATATTGACGTCGTAGCCCATTCTGCGCGCGACTTCAAAGGAGTACTCGATAAGGACCTTGCCGAGCTTCTGTCTTTGGTATTCGGGAGCAATGCAAAGCGGTCCGAAGGAGAGTATCTCCTTACGTTCACCGCGCTCGTCCTCAAGCCACGCTTTCGTGTACATAATATTGCCGATTATCTCGCCGTCCCGTTCGAGTACGAATGAAAGTTCGGGAATGAAGTCGGGATGGCTTCGCATTGTGTGGACAAAGTAGTGCTCGTCCGCGCCCGGCTTGTAGACGTTCCAGAATGCCTCGCGTGTGAGTTCCTCAACGGCGCGATAGTCGTTTGGTGTTTCAAGTCGTATTGTGATGTCAGTCATGGTGGTTACCTCTGGGTTTAAGTCAAAGTTATAAAAATATTATAGCACAAAATCGCTGATATTACAATAATTATGTTATTTCATATTGTCAAACCCGTTTGGCTGGTATACATAGATGAAAAACACAAACAATATTAGCATAACAAACAGGAGATAAAAATATGACAAAAAGATAATATGCCCGTTGGTTTTGCTATGGCATTGGCAATGAATCCCGATGCTATGCAAATATTTGCAACACTCAGCGAAACAGAAAAGCAGGAAATTATTGCAGGAACACACAATGTTAAAAGCAAGGACGATATGCACAGATACGTAAACGATCTCGTTTCAAGCAATAAAAAGAATACCAAAGAATAAACTCCGGTATTGGATATTTTTAAGCGGGTAAAATGTGGTCAAAAAGATGCTCCCCTGATACGGTGAAACCACCGTATCAGGGGAGTTTTGTCATTAGTCTTCTTTAGCTTTGTTCAAATTCCAAGTAGCAAGGAAATCGGGGTTGACCACGATCTCACCGGTAGAACGAAGCGCGATCACAATAAAAATGACGAGCGTCCGCAGGGAGATGAACCTTGCGGACGATATTTTATCCGATTCGATAAGACTTGCCAAGGTAATCGCCGCCGAAAAGGCTTGCGAGGAGCGTCTTGTGCCGGATAGAAGCAAACAAAAACACAAAGAACAGGAGAGATAAAATGTATAAGAACTTAAAAGAACGTATTACCGAAACCACACAATATTATTTGATGAGAAACGTACACCCACGGGCAGAACAGCCTTTCCAAGTGCGAGATGATGAGGAGATGGAACAGCTTGTGGAAAGCATCCGAATGAACGGAGTTCTAAATCCGCTTATTGTAACGCCAAGGCGCGGAGGTTATGAGATCGTGTCGGGACACCGCCGCTATGCCGCTTGTCAGAAGCTTGGCGTGGAAACCATTCCTGTTATCGTTCGTGACCTTGATCCCGATGAAGCAACCCTTTGTATGATCGATTCCAATCTGCACAGAGAGCACCTTCTGCCCTCGGAGAAAGCCTACGCTTACAAGGCGAAGATGGAGGTACTGAACCGAAAAGGTCAGCGATACGGTCAAACTTCGTCGCAGCCTGCGACAAAGTGGGATGCCGCTACCGAGATCGGCAAGGCGACAAACGAGAGCCGCGACCAAGTCTTCCCCTATATTCGCTTGACTAATCTCATAAAACCGCTTATGGATATTGTGGATAGCGGACGAATCGCATTTACCCCCGCCGTGGAGCTTTCCTATCTGCCGCACGAGTTGCAGGATAAGGTCGTGGAGATCTTTGAGAGAGACGAAGCCACGCCATCCTACGCGCAGACGGTGAGATTCAGAAGACTTCACAGCGAGGGCAAGCTGACGGCGGACACCATTGAGGATATTATGGCAAAGCCGAAAGCCAATCAGAAAGAGACGATAAAATTCAGCTACGAGAGAATCGCCCGTTTCTTTCCTCCCGAGTATAGCACAAAACAGATGGAGGATGCAATTGTGCGGATTCTTGAAGAACGCAAACGAGAGGTCATTTGCCGCCGTGACGATGCGGAAAGGGGTTGATCTATTGGGAAAGATAAACAGATGGAAATGGTTTTTGTGTATGGCGCGTTTTATCCTTGATAACAAGGTCGGCGGCTATCGCTATCGCTCCCAAGTTCCCGAGCATGAGATTTTGAAGGTCGTGCGTATGGATGAGCCGATCATCACCGAATTTTTCGATAATGAGGAAGAAATGGCTAAGTTCCAAAAGTGGCGTGAGGAGTATGAGGAAAAGGAGCGTTTGGAGAAGGAGGATAAATCAAAGAAGAAAGTGGGAGCGGCGTAATGTAGAGTAATGGAGAAAGCCTCGGCAGGGAGTTTCCTTGCCGAGGCTAAAACTATTTTAAGGATAGGGTCACAGCAAAGGGATTCACCCTTCGTTTTTGTATAGCGTTAATTTATCTTCCTCAGGGCGATAGATGCCGAGGAAGATCTCTTTCGCATCCTTGCATCCCTGTATATTTAACTGCTTTGTAAGCCAATTCACGTCCCTCCCCATTCGAGAAAGATTCTCACCCATTACGCGCCCGTCCATAATAACCTCAACTCCTATGTGCGTCGCTTTTGCCGTGATCTTCAAGTCATCGGGTGTTGCGGGACGGTTTGCCGCCTTGGGTAGGATCGATAGCTTTCCGTTGTGCTCGAAGATGGCTGTCTGAATCTCGTCAAGGTCAAAATATCCCTGCTCCCGACAAAGGAGCATAAACTCGGATAAGTCAAGCTTAGCCTTTTTGAGATTCTTTCGATAGAGATTGCCGTCATTCATGAGTATCGTGGGCGTTCCGTTGATATACTTACGTGTGCGCGGAATTTTATGTGCAAGCAAATTCAAAAGAAGCGAGGCGAGACCGTAAATAGCAAGAGCGATCAACGGCTTATATGGTTTTTCAAGCTCAGTGGCAAGCTCCGCACCGATCGAGCCGATAGTAATGCCGCTGACATAGTCGAAAAAGTCGAGCTGTGCTACCTGCTTGTGCCCCATAATTTTTGTAATGATGAATAACGACGCTACCGAAAGCAGAGCCGTTAGTATGACCTTGATTATTTCCATTTTAACTCCAACCGTTTCTTTTTAGTGTGCGATAAAATGAACCCCAATATGCGTATAGCTGTTATTAAAGCGACAAAAACTAATGATATTAAAGTGTGGAGGATAAATATGGAATCAATTTGGGTAAACGACGCACCACAAGTGCGATTTAATACATTAAAGGAAAGCAAAAGTGCCGATGTTCTGATCGTTGGCGGCGGTATTGCGGGAATCTTGTGCGCTTACAAGCTGAAAAACGCAGGTGTGGATTGTCTGTTGGTGGAAGCGACAGAGCTTTGCGGAGGTATCACCAAGAACACCACCGCAAAGATCACCCTGCAACACGGTTTGATCTACGACAAGATGATACGTCGCTTTGGTGAGAACAAGGCGCGGCTTTACGCAGAGGCACAGAAAAAAGCGTGCAAGGAATACGCCCGACTTTGCGAGAACGTCGATTGCGACTATGAAGCAAGGGATTCCTACGTCTACTCCTTAAATGACCGCAAGAAAATCGAAAAGGAAGTCAACGCCCTTAACCGAATCGGTGTGAAAGCAGAGCTTTCGGACGCCGAAGAACTTCCTTTCAAAGTGTCGGGGGCTGTTCGCGTGACGGATCAAGCGCAGTTCCCCCCGTTGAAATTTCTCTATACAATTGCAAAAGATCTGCCAATCTACGAGCATACTAAAGTCGTGGAACTGATGCCGCACAAGGCAATCACCAATCACGGTGAAATCACCTACAAAAAACTGATTATTGCAACTCATTTTCC
>JAZNNG010000029.1:0-10027 GCA_045580165.1 Eubacteriales bacterium | reverse complement strand
AATCGTTTGTTTACGGGGGTGTCCTTTTCTGTACGGACAGAAAAGAACGAAAAGAGCCGTTCAAGAGGGGATTCGAGACCCCCTCTTGAAAATCTCCCTCCTCGCCAAAGGGATACTCCCTTTGGAAACCCCCGCGACACGTTTGTTTTTCACGCTATGTGAAATCGTGGGCGCATAATTTTGCTTTGCGATAAAATTTCAAGTATCACCGTAGGGGAGGGGTCTCCCCCTCCCGTCCGAATTTACACAGACATACGGGTATGGGTTGAGATTTCACTTACCACAAATCCTCACGCGCTGTATGGGAGCCGACCCTTGTCGGCTGCGCGCCTTGCCTGAGGGGGCGTCCCCGCCCCTTTGGAAACCCCCGCGACACGTTTGTTTTTCACGCTATGTGAAATTGTGGGCGCATAATTTTGCTTTGCGATAAAATTTCAAGTTTCACCGTAGGGGAGGGGTCTCCCCCTCCCGTCCGAAATTGCACATATAAACGGGTATGGGTCAAGATTTCACTTACCACAAATCCTCACGCGCTGTATGGGAGCCGACCCTTGTCGGCCGCGCGCCTTGCCTGCGGGGGCGTCCCCGCCCCTTTGGAAACCCTCGCGACACATTTGTTTTTCACGCTATGTGAAATCGTGGGCGCATAATTTTGCTTTGCGATAAAATTTCAAGTTTCACCGTAGGGGAGGGGTCTCCCCCTCCCGTCCGAATTTACACAGACATACGGGTATGGGTTGAGATTTTACGGGCGATTCGTGAATCGCCCCTACAAATCCTCACGCGCTGTATGGGAGCCGACCCTTGTCGGCCGAGCTGTTTGCCCGCGGGTGCTAAGCGCAAAAAGACCCACCCCATTTAATAATATGGGGTGGGTCTGCGCTTTATTCTTATATGTCAAGCCACGGAGGAAGCTTTTCTGTCTCCTTTTCGGTTTTCTTTTCGGTCTTTTCCTCGGTTTCCTCCTCGGTGGTTTCCTCGGCTTCATCCTCGGTGGTTTCCTCGGTGTCATCGTAGATGTCGGTGGAATCCTCAAATTCGGTGTTTTCCTCGGGGTCCTCGATTATTTCATCATCGGGGTCAAAATCGGAATAGTCGAACTCGGTCTCCTCCTCGTCTGTTTCTTCGTCAACCTTTTCGGGATCGTAGTGCTCGTAGCAGGCGGAATTAAACTGTCTGCCGCCGTTGAGATTGGTCAAACCGACGAAGGTCTTTTCGGGCAGAGCCTTCTCGAAGAAGGGCACGCCCCACCAGCCTGCAGGCTCGATTCCCTTAGGCAGAGCCTTATAAACGTACTGCGCGTCGGTAACGGTCACTTGAATGGGGAAGGACCTTTCCACCTGTATCATACCGACCTGCTTGATATTTTCCTCGGGACATCCGCTGTTAGCAACTGCACCCGTTTCGGTATCGTAGTCAACGATAATATGCACGTCACAGAATTCGGTCGGAACGGTGTTCGTAGTAAAGTAGCCGGTTTCCTTACGGTCGCCGCGAGGGTCAAGCCTGCACGCGTCCGTCATAAGCTTTCCCGAATCCTTACAGTACTCGGCGGTGGTAACACCGTCTGCGAGCGTGAATTTTTCAAGCGGCTTGCCCGTTTCCTTGGACTCAGCGATAATGTCCTCGTGAAGCGCGGTCATTATCTTGTCCCACGGTTTTGTGGTAGGGCTGAAGGAGAGATTATAAAGCGACTGAGGTATATCGTAGCCGAACCATATTCCGCCGACGTAGTAAGGAGTAAAGCCGAGGAACCAACGGTCGAAGTCGTCGTTGGTTGTACCCGTTTTACCGGCGGTATCTATTTGGTTCTTGAGGGTGATGTCTGCGGCAGTACCCGTGCTTACAACACCCTGAAGCATCTTTGTCATAATAGCGGCGTTCTGCTCGCTCATTACGACCTCGCTTTCGGGCTTGTTTTCAAGGATCACGTTGCCCTTACTGTCAAGCACCTTGTCCCACATTCTCGGCTTGTTGTAAACGCCGTTGTTGGCAAATATCTGGTATGCGGCGGTCATTTCAAGAACGTTTACGCCGTAGGTCATACCGCCGAGCGCGAGAGCAGATACGGTCTTGTCTGTCAGTATCTTGCCGTTAAGCTCCTTATACTCCATAAAGCTGTCAATGTGAAGCTTGTTCTTTACGAAATCGAAGGAGGTGTCGATGCCGAGCTTGTCGAGAATACGGACGGACACCGTGTTTACCGAACGGCGCAGAGCGTCGTGTACGGTAGTAAGACCGTTATAAACGTAGGGAAGGTTTGAGGGGTAGGGGGTAGGATCGGGGAAAATGGTCTCTCCCGTTTCCTCGTCCTTCGGGAGCTTTTCTATCTGCTCCTCGGTGTATTCCTTGGAGTTAAAGGTTACGGGAACGTCATCGAATACCGAGCCGTAGGTGATAAGACCGTATTCGAGGGCGGGACCGTAGGTTGAAAGCGGCTTTATTGACGAGCCGGGAGATCTTGTCGTCTGAGTTGCACGATTAAGCACGCGGTTTTTGGTCTTCTCGCCTCGCGCACCCACAAGACCGAGCACGTCGCCCGTCTTGGGATCGATGACTACCATTGCCGACTGAGGCTGAATAGCATTGTTTACCTTGGGGAAGCTGTCTTCGTTTTCATAGACCTCCTCGAGAACGCTTTGAACCTTGGGGTCCATAAGGGTGTATATCTGGAGTCCGCCCGACCAAACGAGGTTTGACGCGTACTTTTCGGTAAAGCCGTATTCTTCAACGAGCGCATCGATAACGTCGTCGATAACCGCGTCGGTGTACCAGCTGTTAGAGGTGTTGGAGGTGGTGACCGCGCGTCCCTTGAAGTTAAGCTCAAGGTCCAAATCGACTGCCGCGTCGTACTCCTCTTGAGTGATCATTTCAAGCTCAAGCATACGGAACAGAACGTTCTGACGGCGCTCCTTGTTGTTGTCGGGGTTTATAACGGGGTCGTATTTGGTGGGGGCGTTGGTGATGCTTGCGATAGCCGCGCACTCAACGAGGGTAAGCTCGCTTACGTCCTTGCCGAAGTAGGTGTACGCCGCCGCCTGCACGCCGTGGCAGTTCTGGGATAAGAAGATGGTGTTTAGGTACATCTCCATTATCTCGGACTTTTCCTTTTTCTTCTCTAAATTGAGCGCACGCAGGATCTCCTGTACCTTACGCTGAATGGTGACCTCGTTTTCACCCGTCAGGTTTTTGATAAGCTGCTGGGTGATGGACGAGCCGCCGTATCTTGACGTGTACGAGGTTGCAAAGTTTATGACCGCGCCCGCGGTTCTGTACCAGTCAACTCCGTGATGCTCAAAGAATCGGTGGTCCTCGATAGCAACGAACGCCATAACGAGATTCTGAGGAATATCGGGATATTTTACCCAGATGTTATTCTGAGCGCCGTACAAGCGCTGGTCCTCTATCTCGACCGCCTCGCCGATTCTGTACTCACGGTCCTCGTAGTCGTAGTAGTAGATCTTTGACGTCATGCTCTCTCCGACGTTCAGTAAGGCTTCGTCTATCTCAGGGTCGAGATATTTGTTGACGTAGACCGCAAACGTGCACGCGACTATAACGCCCGTGATAAATATTACGAGCAAAAGGGTCAGAAAGACGTTAAGGATAGTGGTAATGACCTTTCCCACCGTGCCCTTTGCCGATTTGCCGTTAGTGTTGTTTTTCTTGCTCATTTGAGGCAGTCCTTTCGTTTGGTTATTCTGCTGACCGAGGCTTACGGTTAACAGTATATAATCATTTTTTGAATACTTTGTGAATGTTCGGTAATAATAGGATTAAGTCTTTATAAATTTTTACGTCACATAAACGTGCAGAGCAGTATGGGTAAGAAGATTGCGGGCAGGTAATTTGCCACCTTTATCTTGGTAAGTCCAAGCATATTAAGGGACAGACCTATGATAAGCACCGAGCCTGCGGCGGTCATTTCCGAAATTACCGCGTCAGATAAAAGCGGCGACAGAAGACCTGCAAGCAGGGTGATAGAGCCCTGATACACGAACACCGGAATTGCCGACAAAAGCACGCCGAAGCCAAGGGTGGACGCAAATATCACCGATGAAACGCCGTCGAGTATGCTTTTTGCAAACACGGTGGAGTGGTCGCGCGCAAGTCCGCTTTGAAGCGAGCCGACCACCGCCATAGCGCCTACCACGAAAAGTAGACTCGCGCTGACGAAGCCCTCCGCTATGGGACTGCCCTCGCCGTCACGGTTCACCTTTTTCTGTATATGCTCACCGAGCGACTGCATACCGCGGTCAATGTCGATGATCTCGCCGACAAGACCTCCGAGCACCACCGAAAGTATGGTAACGAGGGTGTTTTCTCCCTTCATAATGCCTTGAACACCTATCATCAGCACGCAAAGCGCAAGTCCCTTTGAGAGAGTGTTTCCGATGCGCTCGGGTATTCCGCGCTTAAAGAGAAGACCGATAAGCGCGCCGAGAATTATTGCGACGGCGTTGACCGCCGCGCCGAATATCGGGGCGCTGACGATGGGATTTATTATATTTTGCACAGAATCCATTGTTTTACTCCGAATATATGGAAATGATTTAGCCTGTTTTTACGGGAGGAGCAAGCCCCCTCCTACGGGTTGAAATTTGAATTTGTTTTACCAACGCTCATACAAAGCGAGGATTGTTATGCCGTGTAATCATAGATATCACAGTAATGCAGAGAAAGCCTTTTTGCGAGGCGTTGCTATGCTTTTGTCACTTGCCGCGCTGCTTTTCGTCGGCTTTGACACGCCACGCGTGCCCTCCGATGATGCCGTGACCCGTACGGATGCCACGGTTTCTGCCGTACCTGCCGACACAAACGGCGTAATGTTTGTTTTAAGAAACGTGGGCGGACGGGTCGCGGTGCTCAATTCTCTCGAGACTGCCGTGCTCGAAATACTCGACGTCTACGTGTCCGAGCTGCCCGAGCCGTACGCCGACGAGCTTGAGGGCGGAGTCATGATCGGCTCGGTCACAGAGCTTGTGAGTGTTCTCTCGTTATATCTGAGCTTTACTTAAATACCACAGATGCGTCGCCGAGGAAGCTTTTTAGCTCCTGTAAAACGTACTCGCTCGGATATACGGTTATCCGCGGCTCACTTAAATACTCGCTCTTTTCCGAGTCGTAGAATATAACGGGCGTGTTACCCGAGAAGATAGAGCAGAGCGCGATAGCCTTTTTGTGACTGTCCGAGCCTGCGCGGTCTACCTTGAGATATAACCTTTTGGGCTTCACCGCCGCCCCTTCGGGTGTGGGGGACGGCTTTTCGGCGCGGCTTGTCTGCGCCGTTTTTCTTGTTTTGAATTCGGGGAAGATGTTACTGCCGTTACGCACGAGGGGGATAAGCTCGGAGATTATGAGCTTCGGTGCTTCCTCGTCCTTAAAGGAAAGCTTGCCGCGCGCGGCTACCGCAGTGTCGCAGATAAGAAGCTCTGAAAATTCCTCGAGAATATTCGGGAAAGCGATAAGCTCGATTTCTCCGGTCGCGTCCTCAAGCGTTAAGAACATCATTTTTTCTCCGCGCCTTGTCGCTTTAACGGTTTTTTCGGTTATGATTCCCGAAAGGGTTATTTCGCTTCCGCTTTTGTATTCCGAGGGAGCGTCACCGTACTGACCTTCCTCCTCGTAAAACTCGGGCATAAGGGTAGCGGAGCTTACCGAGCCGAGTCTATCCGTATGCTCGGTGTAATCGTCGAGTATGTGTCCCGAGAAGTAAAGCCCCGCGCATTCCTTTTCAAATCGAAGAAGGTCGCGGATGTCAAGCTCCTTTATTTCGGGATACTTGTACGCGTCGGAGTCACCGTCACCCGCGAGCGCCGCGAACATATCGAGCTGACCGTCCGCATTTTCGCGGCGGCGCGCGACGTTTTCGTCTATTATCGTTTCGTACGCGGCAAGAAGACGGCTTCTGTAAACCCCGAGAGAATCAAACGCGCCGCACTTGATGAGCGACTCTACCTGACGCTTGTTTAGGTCGTGGCGGCTCATACGGGAAATAAACTCCTCAAACGAGGCGAATTTGCCGTCTTTTCTCTCCTCGACTATGGAGTCAATGAAGGAAAAACCTACGTTTTTGACGGCGGCAAGACCGAATCTTATACCGTCATCCGTTACGGTGAAGTCGGAGAAGCTTTCGTTTATGTCGGGCGGAAGAATTTTCACTCCGTACCTTGAGGACTGCTCGATGTATTCCGCCGTCTTTGCGACGTTGCCGAGCACCGAGGTCAGAAGCGCCGCCATATATTCACCCGTGTACCTGCACTTTAAGTACGCGGTCCTGTACGCGAGAATGGAGTAAGCGGCGGCGTGGCTCTTGTTGAACGCGTAGCTTGCAAACGCAACGAGTCTGTCAAAGAGCTGGTTTGCGTCGTGTTCGCTTGTGCCGCGGACCTTCGCGCCCTCAATGAACACGGCGCGCTCGCGCTCCATTTCGGCAGTTTTCTTTTTTGCCATCATTCGACGCACGATATCGGCTTTGCCGAGGCTGTATCCCGCGACCTCGCGGAATATGCTCATAACCTGCTCTTGGTATATAACGCAGCCGCAGGTCACGTCGAGTATGGGCTTGAGAGAGGGGATAGAGTAGTGTATATTTTCGGGATCTTTACGGTTTTTCAGATATTTGGGGATACTGTCCATAGGACCGGGACGGTAAAGTGATATCGCCGCGGTGATATCCTCGATATTTTTGGGGGCAAGATTTATAAGAAGCCGCTTCATACCCGCAGATTCGAGCTGGAACAGACCCTCCGTGTTGCCCTCGCCGATAAATTTATAGGTCTTTTCATCGTCAAGCGGTATTTTTTCAATATCGAAGTCAGGCTCGCGCTTGCGGATGAGCCTTTCTGCATCGCTTATTATGGTAAGATAGCGCAGAGCGAGGAAGTCGAACTTCACGAGACCGATATCGTATATCTTGTCCATATCGTACTGGGTGACGGTGGATTCGTGGCTGACTGCAAGCGGAACGTAGTCGAAAACGGGCTTGTCCGTGATGACGACGCCTGCCGCGTGGACCTGCGTGTGCCTCGGCATACCCTCGAGAGCTATCGAGATGTCGATAAGCCTCTTTGCTTCAAGGCTTGAGTCGTACGCCTCTCTGAATTTGCGTACCGCCTCGTCGGTGAGCTTTGAATTTTTAAGCTTCACCGTACCGTCGAGCAGACCGCTTACGGTCACACCGAGGTCTCTCGGAATGAGCGCGGCTATCTCGTCTACCGCAGAATAGGACATACCGAGTGCCCTGCCCACGTCGCGCACCGCCGCGCGCGCCGCAAGGGTAGCAAACGCTATTATCTGCGAAACCCTTTCTTCTCCGTATCTGCGCTTGACGTACTCGATCACCTCATCGCGTCTGTTGTAGCAGAAGTCTATATCGAAGTCGGGCATGCTTACTCTTTCGGGATTGAGAAATCTTTCGAAGAGCAGACCGTATTTTATTGAATCAACGTCGGTTATTCTGTTGAGGTAAGCCACGAGGCTTCCCGCGCCCGAGCCTCTGCCGGGACCCACGGGTATGCCTTGACTCTTTGCGTATCCTACGAAATCGCGTACTACGAGATAGTACTCGGCAAAGCCCATTGAATTTATAACGTCAAGCTCGTATTCGATGCGCTCGGTGTACTCGCTTTTCGGGTGCTTTTCGTCAAACACCACCTGGTGCGCGGCAACCTTTTCGTCAAGTCCCTCGTAGGTGAGCTTTCTCAGATACTCCTCGGGAGAGATGTTGTCGGGAGGAGTAAAGGTGGGCAGGTATCTGCCCGACAGAACGGGCTCAAAATTGCACGCATCGGCAATTTTTACCGTATTTTCGATTGCGCCCTCATAGTTCTTGAAAAGCGCCTCCATTTCCTCTGTCGACTTGTAGTAATATTCGTCCTTTTCAAAGCCGATGGGTCTGCCGTCGGTGATGACGGTGCCCGTCTGTATGCACATAAGCACCGCTTGAGTTTCGGCGTCGCTTTTCTTTATATAGTGAACGTCGCCCGTTGCAACGAGGGGTATTCCCGTTTCGTTGTGGATACGAAGCAGACCGTCGCGCACGGCTTTTTCCTCGTCAATGTCGTGGTCCTGTATTTCAAGATAGAAGTTCCCCTCGCCGAAAAGGGTGTTCATTTCGATTGCGTGAGCCTTGGCAGCTTCAAGGTTGTCCGCGAGTATGAGACGCGGAATACGTCCTGCGATGCAGGCGGACAGCGCGATAAGTCCCTCCGAGTGAGAGGAAAGAAGCTCAAGGTCGATTCTCGGACGGGAGTAGAAGCCCTCGGTGAAGGCCTTGGTCACGAGATATATGAGATTCTTGTATCCGACCTCGTTTTTTACGAGCAGAACGAGGTGGTAGCCGGCTACGCCGTCGACACGGCTTTTTTCAAAGCGCGATTTTGGCGCAACGTAGACCTCGCAGCCGATTATCGGCTTGATTCCCTCAGATTTGCACGCCTTGTAGAAGTCGATGACTCCGTACATAACGCCGTGGTCGGTGATGGCAACCGCCGAGTGACCGCAGGCCTTTGCCGCCTTGGGTATATCGCTTATACGGCAGGCGCCGTCAAGTAAGCTGTATTCACTGTGCAGATGTAGATGTGCAAAGCCGCCCATAGACGCCTCCTTGTAAGAATTAAGTATTTTTGTCGGCCAAATCCATGATTTTTTTGAGTCTGTGATTTACGCCGGATTTTGATATCGGCGGATCGAACAGTAGTCCGAAGTCCTTTATTGAAAGCTCGGGGTTGTCGAGCCTTAAGTATGCGGTTTCGGCAAGCTCGTCGGGCAAAAGAGATATTCGTCCCGAGTCGATGAGCGCGCGTATCGCCTTGACCTGCGCGTCTGCCGCCGAAACGGTACGCCCGAGGTTTGCCGTGTCGCAGTTGCGCTTTCTGTTGGCCTCGTTTTTCGCGTCCTTTACTATTCGACTGTTCATAAGCTCAAAGAGCGCCGAGGACGCGCCTATCACGCCGAGCAGATTTTCTATTTGCTCCATAGCCTTGATATATACCGTAACGTCGTCAAGCCTTTTGCCGAGCTTTGCTAAAATGTCGCATTCCGAGAGCAGGTCAATAAGCTCACTTGCAACACCGTCGCCGCGCGCGGTGAATTCGAGTCGGCTTTCGGCCTCGGGGCTATTGAGCTTGCCTGCCGAGAGGAACGCGCCTCGCAAAAAAGCGGTGCGGCAGGAGTCGCATGTGAAAAGCTCGCGGTTTATTTTGTCGGCGCTGCCGCCTCCGAGCTTGAAATACAGCTTTTCGGCGTCTGCTTTTACCGATACCGTGATCTTGTTGCTTCTTATAACGTCGCCCTCATCGTCACGTTGCTTTTTTTCGGTGACGTAGAGGTTGCCCTCGATTTTATACAGGTCTCGCAACAGCTTTAGCGTCAGCTCTGCGGTCGCATCGCTTTCGGTGATAAGCTTGATGCGTGAATTTTCAAAGGTTGCGGCAAACAGGAGGATGCCGTAAAGCAATGCCTTCTTGCAGCAATCTTTTTTTGTATTTATCTGACAAAGCTCAAGCTTTGTTCTTGTTGCAAAAGTCATCTTCTCCTCCTGCCGCTTTTTGAAAAAAGCGGCGCAAAAACTTTTATACGCGGTCGGGACGCCCCCGCAGGCGATACGCGCGGCCGACAAGGGTCGGCTCCCATACAGCGCGTGAGGATTTGTGGTAAGTGAAATCTCAACCCATACCCGTTTATATGTGCAATTTCGGACGGGAGGGGGAGACCCCTCCCCTACGGTGAAACTTGAAATTTTATCGCAAAGCAAAATTATGCGCCCACGATTTCACATAGCGTGAAAAACAAATGTGTCGCGAGGGATTCCAAAGGGGCGGGGACGCCCCCGCAGGCGATACGCGCGGCCGACAAGGGTCGGCGCCCATACAGCGCGTGAGGCTTTGTAGGGGCGATTCACGAATCGCCCGTAAAATCTCAACCCATACCCGTTCATATGTGCAATTTCGGACGGGAGGGGGAGACCCCTCACCTACGGTGAAACTTGAAATTTTATCGCAAAGCAAAATTATGCGCCCACAAT
>JAZNNG010000028.1:0-75263 GCA_045580165.1 Eubacteriales bacterium | reverse complement strand
TGATTCGTAATCAGCAGGTCGAGGGTTCAATCCCCTCCACCAGCTCCAACTAAAACCCGTACAGTTCCTCTGTACGGGTTTTTGTTTTAGTGGGGATTGAACACCGAGGGGGCTTTGGGCGTTTAGAAAACAGTCCGGGGGACTGTTTTTAGCCGAAAGTCGTGAGCGCATTAGCGCGAGCGGGGCGGTTTGCTTCGCAAAGCGCGGCAATCCCCTCCACCAGCTCCAAACAAGAGGTATACGATTTTTGTCGTATGCCTCTTGTTTTTTTGTGGGAATTTGAATCCAAAATATAACAAGAGCGGAGGGAAATCCTCCGCTCTCATCTGTTCGACAAATTGGAATTGGTTTAAAATCTTGATCCTATCCAACCGCAAAAAATAATAAAACCAACGTAGATAAATAATCCAATGATAGACAAAATTAAGCACCATCGTGCATATGTATCTTTTTTGAAATTTTTAAAGCTCCTAATGATCCCCACTATGCAGGAGATCGGCGGAATTAGCAAAGGACACATACTAACCGCATACCAAAATGGATCGGTTAATGTATCCAAATTGAAGATTCCGATTAATAGCAAACCCCAAAAAGAGGTTGCTATTAACACAGGCAGATGCATAACAATATTAATAATTCCGTGAACAAGAAATGAGTTTTTTCTATCTTTCATATTTTCGCAAATCTCCAATACTATGTGTGCTTATTATAGTTCCTATATTTGTAATGTCGGACAGTTTGTCAAATTCTAATTTATCGAGCTGACTTTCAACCCAAACGCCAACCCCGTCCGTCAATATCCTCAATAACGAACTCTTTATTCTGATAATCGGTAGTATTCAAGCGCTTAACGATCGTCACAGTTCTACATCGACTTCATACTTATCATCAATAAGTATGAAGTTGACTTTATGCTTTTTTGCAAGCTCTGAAACTGCGGCGTTATCCTCAAGTACACTCTCGATAGTACACCACTCATCGTCTATTCGGCTTTCGATAACGCTTGCGTATTTTTTTATATCGTCAAAATGCTTTTCTATATAATCCTTGCTCATCACAAGGCAATAGAATTTAATGCTTTCGAGGTATTCGGGAGCAAAATCCTTTGCAAAATCAAACGGAATATAGCATCCCTCTACTATAAGATCCTGCTTATTCTCAATAGCGGTTTTGATCATCTCGCGGACAATGGGCCACAAGTATGCCGTAAGGTCCCTGTCATCGCTCATTGGAGTGAGCGTTGTGTTTCCGCTGCGTATAAGCCCCATTTTAAGATGGTCTATCGAGAGGTAAGGGTATTTATATTTTTCAAGCAGTTTTTGCGCAAGCGCGGTTTTTCCCGTATGGGACGCGCCCGTAATTAATACTATCATTTTTCACCCCTTATACATATAACAGTCCTTATCGTGCGAGTATATTACTCCTATCGCCTGAAGGTAAGAATATATGATCGTTGAGCCGACAAAAGTCATACCTCTTTTTTTAAGGTCTGCCGAAATCTCATCGGAGAGGGTATTCGTCACCTTGTCGATTTCGTATATAATTTCGCCGTTTGTAAACCCGTTTAAGTAGTTATAAAACGAGCCAAATTGATCCACTATTGACTTGAAAATTCTGCTGTTATTTATACTAGCATTTATTTTAAGTCTGTTTCGGATGATCTTCTTGTTTTCAAGCAATTCGCTCGTCTTTTCTGCGCCGCAAGAGCAAACCTTTTCAACGTCAAATCCGTCGTATGCCACTCGGAAGTCTTCTCTTTTATTAAGCACACATTCCCACGAAAGTCCTGCTTGAAACGACTCAAGAATCAACATTTCATAAAGATACTTATCGTCAAAATTCGGCTGACACCACTCGTTATCGTGGTATTTTACATACAACGGGTTCTTTTCGTTACACCACTTACATCTTTTCATTTTTACCACACAAACGGAATAAGGCGGTATTTTACCTTTTCTTTATACTCGCGGTATCCCTCAAGCTCTCGCTCAAGGAATTTTTCCTCACTTTTTATTCTTTTCGCAATTATAGGCGGATACGCGAGGAAGATCACAAACGAGTACACCGAGCCGAGCACAAGCGGCATCGAAAGGAAGAGGAGAAGCGTTACGGAATACATCGGGTGTCTGACGATGCCGTAAAGTCCCGTGTCGACCACCTTCTGCCCCTCCTGGACCTCGATAGTACGGCTGAGATAGGTGTTCTCACGCAGAACCTCTGCGTAGAGGGCGTAAGCCATAAGAAAGACTGCCGCGGCGATGTACGTTACCCATTCAGGCAAAGCGTACCAGCCGAAGCGGTAGCCGAGACCGGCCACAACAAAGCCCAAAACGAACATAAGTCCGCTGAGCTTTACGACTGTGCTCTGCTCACCAAGCTTTTCCTTAGCATTAAGTCTTTTAGTGAGAAGCGCGGGATTTTTCACCATCATTACGATGCCTGCCAAGAACATCGGGACAAACAGTAATGCAAGAAGCACCCACGCGCCCGTATATTCAATGCTGCCTGCGGAAATAAACAAAAGCGCGCCGACGAGAACAACTCCCGCGAAGAACTTTCCTATTGCCTCAAAAAACAGTTTAAGTGTCATATTACTACCTTTATTTTACGTATTTGTCAAGCCACACCGCAACAAGCGAGGTGAAGCCGTGATTACAGCTGCCGTTTGTCCGCATATTTTCCCAAAGGGTGCCCGTGCGCTCTGCCATATAGTAGAAGTAGCCTTCTATATTTTCAAGAAGCTTTTGTGTCTCGCCCTCTCGCTCAAGCAGACAAAGGCGGAGATAGTTTCCGATAAAGGCGTTTGAGGGATATATTGCCTTCCAGAGCCCCTTTTCTTCTCTATCGGGACCGAAATCGTTTAACAGAATGCTCCAAAGCTCGCTATGAGCTTCGGGGGTCGCTACTCCCGTAAAGAACGCGTAGTACTGACAGGTTTCGGTGATGTCGGCTTCCTTTACCGTGAGCTTTCCGTTTTCTCTGACCGCGTGATCGTGGAAGAAGCAGTCAAAATAGGACTGCTTGCGTATAGTTTCTGCGATCTCGTCTGCCTCCGCAGTGAAATTATCACCGTAAAGCTCTCCGAGTACACGGAGCATTTTTGTGAATATCATATTCGACGGATAGCTTACGTCCTGTACGAAGTCGTTAGCCTTTGACCACTCGATAAACACCCAGCTCTCGAGGTTTTCAAGAAGTCCGTCGGAGTTGCGCTTCGACTCGAAGTAGCTATAAAGCTTCATAAGCTTTTCTTTTGCCATATCGACAAGCTCTCGGTCACCCGTGCGCTTATAGTATTCGCCAAGCTCTATTACGTACCACATCGCCCAGTTGGGTATGTATCCGCCGCCCATTGCGTTTGCGGGATAGCATTCCGCAAGCATATAGTCGGGAAGGTCCGTAAAGCCCTCGGCTATAATGAAGTTTTCAAGGAAGTTTCGCTCAACGAGAGAGCTTCCCGTGAAGTAATGCTCTACCTGAGAAGTAAAGTAGCTGTCGCAAAGCCAGCCTGCGCGCTCTCGTGAGGGGCAGTCCATATATATGTCGAGCGTGTTCTGTCTGAAGGACTCGATTGCCGCGTCAAAGATCGCGTTGAGCTTGGGGCTTTTGCTTCCGAGTCCGTTTGATTTATAATAATACGCGTACTCTTTTATTGCGAGGCGGTTTATTTTAGTTTTGCCGTCAGAATTATTTGCTATCTTTATGTAGCGCATACTGTTTGGCTCATTGTTAATATGCTTGTACGCACCGTCAGCAAGGAACCATATCCAGCCGTTTGACTGACCGTTACGTCTTGTGGAAACGTCACCGTCTGTCAGAATTTCGTCAAACGAAAGGATGAGCTCGGTGTCTCTCTCGCACTCAACGTCAATATAAACAAAGCCAGTTTTCTCTCTGCCGATATCAAATATCGCGTACTCGCGAGGTCCGAGCACAATACCGTCGGGTACTTCGTTGACAGTATTGGGCGCGGTGCATTTACACTTCTCTATCTCGTCTATAACGAAGTACTCGGCTTCGTCCCGGCTGAAGCCCTCAACGAAGGTGCCGTCGGGAAAGAGCCAACGGTTATCATTCGGGTTACAGGGCTTTTCGAGAAACTCAAAGCCACCGCGTGATATTACCTTTTGTGCAGGGTATTCGTCATAGCAGGGATACGGTACTCCACGCTCAATAAATCTTCTCTCGCCGACAAAAGCAAGCTCGATTTTATCAAACTCACAGTTGGGAGATATTTCGAACGCCTTGTACTCGCGGTCAAAGCGGTATATTTCGGAAAACGTACGCTGATAGCACTGTCTGTCAACAAAACGCAGACGCGCGTTGTGGTGCTTAGCCTCAAAGCCGCATACTCCCGTTGCCGCAACGACTTCACCGTCAGCAACTATTTCCGCACACAGAAATCCCGATTGCTTGGGAAGATAAAAGTTCATTACATAATAAGAGGTCGCGTATATGACAACGATATTTTTGTCACTTGTCAGGTGTGCGGTAATGTCAATTTCATCAACACGGAAGTTTCCGTGACCTGCTCTTGCAGGTCCGTGAGATACCATTTCACCGTTGACAAAAAGCTGGTAAGTATTTGCCGCCGCAACACTGACGGTAGCTCTATTTGCAGGACCTATGACCGCGCGGAAGGCAAGGTTGTAGTTTTTCTCCTTATCCTTGCCCTTTTCCCAGACGGGAATCGCTTTTATAAAGCCAAAGTTTTTCATAATATTTCCCTTTTCAAGAAGATAATACTATTACAGTCAGTATAACATTTCGGCTTGTCTTTGTCAATGTAAAACGGAAAAATACGGCGTAAAAAAACGGCGCTTCCGCGCCGTTTTTTTGTACGTTATTTCTGAGGGATTATAAGACCGTAGCCGTTTCCGCGTCTCTTATATACAACGCATATATCTCCGCTGTCACCGTCTCTGAACATATAGAAATCGTGACCTGAGATATTCATCTGAAGTATAGCCTCCTCGGGAGTCATCGGCTTGACTGCGAAGCTCTTTGTTCTTATCTCAAACTCGGCTTCCTCCTCAATTGCCGTATATTCCTCAAAGAATTCCCTCTTTGAGTCGTCTCTCATCCTCTTTTCAAGACGGGTCTTGTTCTTTCTTATCTGCCTTACTATCGTTTCGGTTGCGCGGTCAAGCGCGTTCTGATAGGTTTCGTCGCTTTCCTCGCTTCTGAAAAGGCATCCGCCCGCCGTTATAGTCAGCTCAATTCTCTCTTTGTCACGATCGCGTTTGAACTTGACCGTGGCGTCTGCGCTGTCCTTGAAGAACTTATCAAGCTTCGAAAGCTTCTTTTCTACGATCGGCACGAGTTCTTCGGGAACGTTTGTCTGTCTTCCGCTGATTGTAATCTTCATAGAGTGACCACCTTTGCTTTAGTTTACATCGGAGAACTATTCTCCTTTGCAATTTTATTATACCATACCATTTGTTGAATTGCAATAGTTTTTACACGCTTTTTCTTAATATTTTGTAAATGTTGTATAACGGACCGATAAAAATCCCGACACATTAAAGTGCCGGGATCAATTCTATCTGTATTCGCTTTTATCAGTTAAAATAGCCTTTTTTGTATAGGAGCTCGGCTATAAGAACCGCTCCGCCTGCCGCACCGCGAAGTGTGTTATGGTGAAGTCCTACGAACTTATAGTCGTATACCGTGTCTTCTCTGAGTCTTCCAACCGTTACGCCCATACCGCCGTAAATATCACGATCAAGCTTTGCCTGAGGACGGTTATCTTCTTCAAAATATGTAATGAACTGTTCGGGTGCGTGAGGAAGCTCGAGGTCCTGAGGCGAGCCCTTGTAGTTTTTCCAGCATTCGAGAATCTCTTCCTTGGTGGGCTTATTCTTGAACTTTACAAAAACTGCCGCTGTGTGTCCGTCGGAAACGGGAACTCTGATGCACTGTGCGGTTACCACGGGTGACTTCGCCTTTACTATCTCGCCGTTTTCGATAGTACCCCAGATCTTGAGAGGCTCCTGCTCGCTCTTCTCTTCTTCTCCGCCGATGTAAGGAATTACGTTGTCTATCATTTCGGGCCATTCCTTGAAGGTCTTACCTGCGCCTGAGATTGCCTGATAGGTTGTTACAACGATTTCGGTAGGCTCGTACTTGAGAAGCGCTGAAAGCGGGGGAACGTAGCTCTGGATAGAGCAGTTAGGCTTAACCGCGATAAAGCCGCGAGTTGTGCCGAGTCTCTTTTTTTGGGACTCGATTATATCAAGGTGCCACTCGTTGATCTCCGGAATTACCATAGGCACGTCGGGAGTCATACGGTGTGCGCTGTTATTGGACACTACAGGGATCTCAGCCTTTGCATAAGCCTCCTCGAGCGCGCGGATCTCTTCCTTCTTCATATCTACTGCGCAGAATACGAAATCCACCTTTTCCTTGATCTTGTCGATCTCGGATGCGTCCATTATTACCATATCCTTAACGCTGTCGGGAAGCTCGGTCTGCATCTTCCATCTGCCGTCTACCGCCTCGGCGTAGGTCTTTCCTGCCGAACGCGCACTTGCCGCGAGAGCCGTTATTTCAAAATAGGGGTGGTCCTGCAAAAGCGTTATAAAGCGCTGACCTACCATACCCGTTGCGCCGACGATTCCGGCACGCATTTTGTTACTCATAATAATTCCTCCGTTTGCACGGTACTCCGTACCGCAAAAATAAATATGCAAAATAATGTATATATATTAACATTTTACTCACCGTTTGTCAATAAGTTCCGCCCGATTTATAAGTATTTTTATGCTCCCTACAAAACAATGTCCCATAACGTGTCCCAACTTGTAAATTCTGCAGTATTTTTTATCAAAAAAAGCGTGAAAATCAGCGAGTTTTTGAAAGAAAACTATTGAAATTATTATTATATTGTAGTATAATATAATGAAAACGTGTTTTTGACAACAGGTGTGCTTATGAAAGACGAAATATTCATAAAATATAATATGTGTACAGGCGTTTTTGAGTCGGAATCGGAGCAAGGCTTCGGGCTTGATCCCGAGTCGAAAGTCATTCCCGGATTCGTTGACGTTCACACCCACGGTGTCGGAGGCTTTGAGTTTGAGGATGCAAGCGCGGCAGACGTTGACGCAATGCTCAAAATATACGCAAATCTCGGCACACTCTACGTTATGCCGACACTCGGAACGGTAGAGCTTGACAAGATATTTGCCGCCACCGACAGCATTCTTTCCGCAGCAGTCAACACGGACGGCGCGGACGGTTACGCCAAAGTACTCGGAATACATTTTGAATGCAGATACTTGAGTCCCGTTAAGGCAGGCGCACACGACAGAAGCCTATTAAAAAATCCCGACGTCAATGAGGCGGCAAGGCTTATCGACAAAGTGGACGAGATAAGCAAAAAGCTCGGCAGAGCCCTGCACGTTCACTTCACCATCGCACCCGAGCTTGACGGCGGACTCGAGTTTATAAAGTGCGCGACTTCGCGTGGAGCGACGGTTGGTATCGGTCACTCGGATGCGGATGCCGAAATGGCAATGACCGCGCTCGGTGCGGGCGCTGTTTCATTCACCCACACGTTCAACGCAATGCGTCCCATCCACCACAGAAATTCATCGGCGCTTACAGCCGCTCTCACAAGCGACGCTTATGCCGAGATAATATGCGACGGACGGCACATACTTCCCGAGGCGGTAAAGCTTTACAGTCTTGCAAAGCGCAAGGACCGCGCGGTGCTCATAACCGACTCGGTGGGCGCGGGCATTCCCGAGGGTGAGGAGTTTGAGTTTCTCTCCCACAAGGCGAGAGTGTGCGGCGGTGTTGCAGTGCAGTCCGACGGTACTATCGCAGGAAGCGTTATCAGTATGGCTGACGGCTTCACAAACTATATGGACTTCACGGGCGTGACACCCGAGCAGGCAGTTATGGCGGCGACCGTAAACCCTCTCTGTATGGTAAGCTCGACCAAGCTTGTTAAAGAGAGATATGACGCTATGAAGGACTTTATCGTTCTTGACAGTCATCTAAAACCGTTAGCCGTATACGTCAACGGCAAAAAAGTATAAAAGTAAAACAAGCCTCACGGCAATAATAAATTCAACATTCCGAAGTAGGAGAAATTATGGAAAAGCAAAAGTTTTATATCACCACGGCAATCGCATACGCATCGCGCAAGCCTCACATCGGTAACACCTACGAGATAATTCTCACGGATGCTATCGCACGTTACAAGAAGCTTCGCGGATATGACGTGTTCTTCCTCACGGGTACAGACGAGCACGGTCAGAAAATAGAGAACCTTGCAAACGAGGCAGGCATCACTCCCAAAGAGTACGTTGACAACGTTGCGGGAGAGATAAAGGGTATCTGGGACCTCGTCGGCGCGGACTATGACAAGTTCATCCGCACTACCGACGATTACCACGAAGCGGCAGTTGCCGAAATTTTCAAGAGGCTCTATGAAAAGGGCGACATTTACAAGAGCGAATACGAGGGACTTTACTGCGTACCCTGCGAGTCCTTCTTCACCGAAACTCAGGCTGAAAACGGAATCTGTCCCGACTGCGGACATCCCGTTCAGAAGACCACCGAGGAGGCTTACTTCTTCAGAATGAGCAAGTACTCGGATAAGCTTATGAAGTATATTGAGGATAATCCCGACTTCATTTCACCCGAGCCTCGCAAAAAGGAAATGATAAACAACTTCATAAAGCCCGGACTTCAGGACCTCTGCGTTTCACGCTCGTCCTTCAAGTGGGGTGTTCCCGTAACGTTTGATGACAAGCACGTCATATACGTATGGATAGACGCGCTTTCAAACTATATCACGGCACTCGGCTACAATCCGCTGAATGAAAAGCAGCCCGAGCTTTATAACAAGTACTGGCCCGCAGACGTTCACATAATCGGCAAGGACATTCTCAGATTCCACACGATCTACTGGCCGATAATGCTTATGGCTCTCTGTGAGCCGCTTCCCAAGCGCGTATTCGGTCACCCGTGGCTCCTTTTCGGTGCTGACAAGATGTCTAAGTCCAAGGGTAACATTATTTACGCAGACGATCTTGTCCGTCACTTCGGCGTTGACGGTGTGAGATACTACGTTCTCGAGGAAATGCCCTTCGCGGCAGACGGCTCTATTTCGTACGAGTCGATAATCGAGCGTTACAATGCTAATCTCGCAAACAACCTCGGTAACCTCGTTAACCGCACGCTTTCTATGACAGACAAGTACTTCGGCAGTATCGTTCCATCGGGCGAATTCACCGAGAAGCTTGACCAAGAGCTTGCTTGTGCGGCAACGAACGCGAGAGACAAGTACTGCGCTTATATGGATGACTTTAAAATATCCGACGCGATTGAGGAAGTATTTAACCTCCTCCGCCGCGCTAATAAATATATTGACGAAACCACACCGTGGATCCTCGCCAAGGACGAAGCAAAGAAGAACAGACTCGGAACGGTCCTCTACAATCTCCTTGAGACCATAAGAATTTCCGCAGTTATGCTCTCCCCCATTATGCCGTCTACGGCAAAGGCTATCTTTGAGGTACTCTCCACCAATAAGACCGACTTTGAATCCATCGGTAGCTTCGGCGCACTTGCCGTCGGCACAGAGGTCGGCAAGTCGGCTCACCTTTTTGACAGAATAGACGAAAAGATAAAGATGGAAGAAATCAACAAGGAGCTTGAAGAAGCAGCTAAGCTCGCCAAGGCAGACGAGCCCTGCGAAAAGCCAGAGGGCGTTGCCCAGATAGGCATTGAGGACTTCCAGAAGGTTGAGCTAAGAGTAGCAAAGGTGCTCGAATGCGAGACCGTACCGAAGGCAAAGAAGCTCTTGAAGCTTCAGCTTGACCTCGGTTACGAGAAGCGTCAGGTGGTTTCCGGAATCGCAAAATTCTATAAGCCCGAGGACCTTATCGGAAAGAAGCTTATAGTAGTTGCCAACCTCGCTCCCGCTACACTCTGCGGCGTTGAGTCTCAGGGAATGATACTCGCAAGCGGCGAGGAGGAGATCAAGGTAGTATTCCTCGACCAGAGCGCAAAGCTCGGCGACAGGGTAAGATAAGCCTTGGATAAAGCACTGATTTTCGACTCCCACGCCCACTACAACGACTCGAGATTCGGCGAAGACGCAGAAAGGTCTTCCCTACTTGACAAGATGTTCTCGGTGAACGTCGGAGTTATAGTAAATTCGTCGGTCTCACCCAACGATACACGCGCAAGCATTATGCTTGCCGAAAGATATCCCCGAATTTTTGCAAATGCGGGAATTCATCCCGAGGACTGCGAAAAGATTGGAGACATAAGTTCTGCGCTTGCAGACCTTGAAGCGCTCGCATCTCATCCTAAGGTGGTTGCCATCGGCGAGATCGGTCTCGATTATTACCACGAGCCGTTTGACAAGGCCTTTCAGCAAGAGGTGTTCGGAAGGCAGCTTGAGCTTGCAAGAAAGCTCAAAATGCCTGTCGTAATTCACGACCGTGACGCACACGGGGATGTTGATATTATCCTCAAGGATTACCGCGACGTGACCGCCGTGCTTCACAGCTATTCAGGCAGCGCCGAATGGGCACGCGAGCTTGTGCGTGACGGAAGGTATATCTCCTTTTCGGGAGTTCTGACATTCAAAAACGCGAGAAAAACGGTTGAGGTTGCAGAGATAGTTCCGCTTGACAGGATACTCCTCGAAACCGATGCTCCCTATCTTGCACCCACTCCCCTGAGAGGTACGACAAACAACTCGCAAAACATTGTTTATACTGCGGCGAGACTCGCCGAGATAAAAAACACAACAACAGAAAACATTTTGAAGATCACATTTGAAAATGCCTGCCGCTTTTACGGCATTGACCCCGCGGTATTGGCATAATCTTTTGAAAGGACAGATTTATGAGCAAAGTATTATTTGATTACATCGTTGAAAAAAAGCACCACGCGCTCAGAGTTGACAACACCTGCGACCTCGCAAGTGAATACAAGGCGCGCGGACTTTCTCCCGAGGAGCGCATGGCTGACCGTTTTGAAAAGCTTATGAAGCTCCAGACCCCCCATATTCTTCCCGAGGAGAAGATCACGTTCATCCGTACCACCACCTGCATCCCCGACTGCTTTACCGAGGACGAGTGGGCAGAGATAAAGAAGGAGCACTACATCCACGAGCTCGGCTATATCTCCAACATCAACGTGAATTTTGAAAAGGTTATAAAGGCAGGTCTTCTCGCTTTCCGCGAGGGTGCGAGTGAGTACACCAAAAAGGCTATCGACCTTATCATCGACCTTGCCGACAGATACAAGGCAGAGGCTGTTCGTGTCGGCAGAAATGACATCGCAGAGGTTCTGACTCAGGTTCCGAGATACGGAGCAAGAAACTTCAGAGAAGCTCTCCAGATGTTCAGAATTCTTCACTTCTCAATGTGGCTTGAGGGCAACTATCACAACACAGTAGGCCGCTTTGACAAGTTTATGTATCCTTATTTCAAGGCAGATATGGATAAGGGTGTTTATACATACGAGACCGCGCTTGAGCTGGTTGAGGACTTCTTCCTCTCCTTTAACAAGGACAGTGATATGTACGTTGGCGTTCAGCAGGGCGACAACGGTCAGAGCATGGTTCTCGGCGGTGTTGACGAAAACGGTAATGACGTTTTCTCCGATCTCTCGAGAATTTGTCTTGAGGCATCCCGTAACCTCAAGATGATCGACCCCAAGATAAATCTCCGCGTTACAAAGGACACTCCCGACGAGATCTACGAGCTCGGAACTGAGCTTACCAAGGCAGGTCTCGGCTTCCCGCAGTATGAAAACGACGACATCGTTATCCCCGCGCTCGAAAAGCTCGGCTACTCTCACGAGGATGCCGCTAACTACGTTGTTGCGGCTTGCTGGGAATTCATCGTTTCGGGTTGCGCGTTCGATATAGTTAACATCGCGGCTATGTCATATCCCAAGGCAGTTAACGACGCTATGTACGCTCACCTTGAAAAGTGCGCTACCTATGAAGAATTCTTCGAAACGGTAAAAGCCAACATCAAGGCAGAATGCGAAAAGATAATGGCATCGGTCAACAACGTATGGTTTGTTCCCTCCCCTTTCCTCGAGGGCGTAATGCTTGATCCTATCAAGTACCACAACTTCGGTGTTCACGGTACGGGTCACTCGACTGCCGTTGACTCCCTTGCGGCTATCAAGAAGTACGTATTCGACGAAAAGTCGGTTACCGCAAAAGAAATGGTTGACGCGGTACGCGCTAACTTCGAGGGTCACGAGGAGCTTCTCTCAAAGCTCAGAAACGAAGCTCCCAAGCTCGGCATGGACGATGACTATGCAGACAGCATCTCGGTTGAGCTTATGGATTCCTTCGGCGCTTGCTTCGAGGGTAAGAAGAACTGTGAGGGCGGTATCTGGAGAGCAGGTACGGGCTCTGCTATGTACTACCTCTGGCACGCTGACGAGATAGGCGCATCCGCTGACGGAAGACTCGAAAAGGAGCCCTTCGGTGCTAACTTCGCGCCCAGTCTCTTTGCAAAGGTGGGCCCCGTTTCGGTAATCAAGTCCTTCTCAAAGCAGCACTTTGAAAACGTTATGAACGGCGGACCTCTCACCATTGAATTCCACAACTCCGTATTCCGCGACAAGGACGGTATCAGCAAGGTTGCAAAGCTCGTCAAGTACTTCATCTCGCTCGGCGGACATCAGCTCCAGCTTAACAGCGTTAACCTTGAAACAATGAAGGACGCACAGAAGAATCCCGAAAACTACGGACGTCTTGTCGTTCGTATCTGGGGTTGGAGCGCATACTTCGTTGAGCTTGACCGCGAGTATCAGGATCACGTTATCAGACGTCAGGAATACGAGGTCTGACGCGAAGTTTAAGATTTAAGTAAAATTTTTCGCGCGCCGGCGGAGTCCTCTCCGCCGGTATGTGCGGTTTTTAACAGGCATTTTATTTTTGGAAAGGTTATAAATTATGTGCGGTTTTGCCGGATTTACGGGCTTTATTGAGCGCCGTGACGAGATAATCGAAAAAATGAACAACAGAATATTCCACCGCGGTCCCGATATGGGCAACACCTATCTCGGTGACGGCATTACTCTCGGCTTCCGCAGACTATCCATTCTCGACCTGCGCGAGAACGCGGGTCAGCCGATGACAAGCCGTGACGGGAAGTCCGTCATCGTTTTCAACGGCGAGATATACAATTTCCGTGAGCTCCGCGAGGAGCTTATCTCCCTCGGCTCTACCTTTGACACCACCTGCGACACAGAGGTGCTTCTCGAGGGCTACAGAAAATTCGGCCGCGACGTCATAACAAGGCTTCGCGGTATGTTCGCGTTTGCAATATGGGATTTTGAAACAAAGAGCCTGTTCGGTGCGCGCGATATGTTCGGCATCAAGCCGCTTTACTACACCGTACTCAATGACGGAAATCTACTTTTCGGCTCTGAGATAAAAAGCTTTATTGAGCATCCCGATTTTGTTATGGAGGTTAACGAAAAGGCATTAAGGCCTTATCTTACCTTCCAGTATTCAGCCGATAACGAAACATTTTTCAAGGGAGTATACAAGCTCCCGCAGGCTCATTATTTTACTTACGAGAACGGCAAGCTCACGGTCGAGCGTTACCGCGATATGAGCTTTAGTCCCGACAAAAAGCCGTTTGACACCTACGTTGATGAGATAGACAAGGTCGTACGCGAGTCGGTAAAGGCTCACTCGGTGAGTGACGTAAAGGTCGGCTCCTTCCTTTCGGGCGGAGTTGACTCAAGCTATATCACCGCCTGCCTTATGCCCGACAAAACATTCTCTGTGGGATTTGATTACCACAAATTCAACGAAACCGATTACGCTGCTGAACTTTCAAGTAAGCTCGCCGTTGAAAATCACAAAAAGCTTCTGACTGCCGATGAGTGCTTTGACGCCTTCTCCGACATTCAGTATCACATGGACGAGCCGCAGTCAAATCCGTCGTCAGTTCCCCTCTACTTCCTTGCAAAGCTTGCCAAGGAGCACGTTACCGTCGTGCTTTCGGGTGAGGGCGCGGACGAGATATATGCAGGGTATGAAGACTACAACGTAAATGCCCTTGCGCGTAAATACAGAAAAATACCGTCGTTCATACGCCGTTTTGCCGCGTGTACGGCAAAGGCGCTTCCCTACTTCAAGGGTCACGACTTCATAATAAAAAATTCGGGCAGACCCGAGGACTGGTTTATCGGTCAGGCTAAGGTTTATTCCGAAGCCGAGGCACTTGATATTCTGAAGCCCGAGTATAAAGCAGGAAAGAGCGTAAAAGAAATAACCGCGCCGATATACAAGAGAGCAAAGGGACTTGACGAGCTTTCAAAAAAGCAATATCTTGACCTTAATCTCTGGCTTCCCGGCGACATTCTCTTAAAGGCTGACAAAATGAGTATGGCGGCATCTCTTGAGCTTCGCGTTCCCTTCCTCGACTACGAGGTTATGCGTCACGCGTCAAGCCTGCCCGCAGAATATAAGATAACCTCCGAAAACACCAAGTACGTTTTCAGAAAGGCTGCCAACAAGACCCTCCCCGACGAATGGGCGGTCAGAGAGAAAAAGGGCTTCCCCGTGCCGATTCGCTTCTGGCTCAGAGAAGACAAGTATTATAACATTGTAAAAGAATATTTCACAAGCGACTACGCGGCAAATTTTTTCAACACCGACAAGCTTTTGGCAATTCTTGACGAGCACAAAAACAGTGATGACCGCGCTCACGACAGAGGACGCAAAATATGGACGGTATTTACCTTCCTCGTATGGTATAAGCGTTTCTTTATTGACGAAACGGTTGCTTGCAAAAAGAATATATAAAAAGCCGTAGGGCTTTTGGAGAAAAGTATGACAAACAAGGATTTTGAGTTAGTTATTGCAGGCGCAGACCTTAACTGCTATAACGTAGCCCGTGCCTTTCACGAAAAATACGGAGTAATAGCCAATGCCTTCGGCAGATACGAAATCGGTTGCACGAAGCATTCAAAAATAATAAAATTCACTACGGTTCCCGATTTTGACGAGCCCGAGGTCTTTGTAAAAACGCTCCTTGATTTTGCAGAAACAAAAAGCGGCAAAAGCCTCGTTCTTATGGGTTGTACCGACGATTATGCGGGACTCATTATAAAATGCAAGGACAAGCTTGCAGATAAGTTTATTATGCCGTATATTGACGTCGAGCTTTGGGAAAAGCTTCAGAGCAAGGCGAACTTCTACAAGGAGTGCGACTCGGCAGGTATTCTCTACCCCAAGACCAAGATCATCGGCTCCGATTACTCTGCAGATATTCTCACAGAAGACGCACTTGGATTCAAATATCCGATAATCGTGAAGCCGTCGAGCAGTATTCTTTATTGGAAGTATCCCTTTGACGGTATGAAAAAGGTTTATTTCTCAAAAACCCCCGAGGAAGCAAAAGCGGCAATCGACGCTATTTACGCATCGGGATACCCCGATGAGATAATACTTCAGGATACCATTCCGGGTGACGACTCCAATATGAGAGTTCTGACCGCATACTCGGACAAAAACGGCAAGGTGCGTATGATGTGTCTCGGTCACGTTCTGCTTGAGGAGCACACTCCAAAGGCCGTCGGCAACCACGCGGCTATTCTCACAGAGGAAAATCCCGAGCTTATGGAATCCTTCAAGACCTATCTTGAAAACATCGGCTACGTCGGCTTTGCAAACTTCGATATCAAGTACGATGAGCGCGACAACACCTACCGCGCGTTTGAGATCAACCTCAGACAAGGAAGAAGCAACTACTACGTTACCGCATCCGGCTGTAATATTGCAGAGCTTGTCATAAACGACAGACTCGGAGACGGTCTTGACGGTATTATTTTCGGAAAGCCTGCATTCTGGCATATTGTTCCGAAAAAAATCATTTATTCTTATATGAGGACAAAGCCCGAAATAATAAAGAGCATCAAGTCTCTTATCAAGGACGGACGCGAGTTTTCGTCGTATTTCTACAAATTCGACACCAAAAACAATCCGAAGCGCTTATTCTATGCGCTCGCATACACGTTTAATCATTTCAAAAAGTACAGACAGTACAAATAACTCTTAAGTTTATTTTTATTGGAGTTAAAGATGTTAAAAGAAAAGAAAAACAAGCTGCTCGGTATTCTCGGCGGCCTCGGTCCTATGGCAACCGCCTATTTCTACGAGCTTCTAACCTCGCTTACTGTTGTTGAGCGCGATCAGGACCATATTGATATGGTCATATCGAGCCGTTCGTCAACCCCCGACCGTTCAAGCTTTATACTCGGTCAGAGCGACGACAATCCCCTGCCTGTTATGATAGAGGAAGCCAAGAAGCTTGAGATATACGGCGCAGACGTTATTGCTATTCCCTGCAACACCGCCCACTATTTTTACGACGGTATCGCAAAGGAAATAAACATCCCTATACTTAATATAATCGACGAAACGGTTGATTTCCTTTATAGCTCAGGTGTGACGAAGGCCGCGCTTTTTGCAACCGAGGGCACCTGCAAGGCAGGTACGTATCAGCGCTCGGGCAAGGGTAAGGTCGAGATCATATCCCCCGACGGGAAGGACCAGGACGTTATTACCGATATGATCTTTGAGTCGATAAAAAAGGGTATTGACCCCAACATTGAAAAATTCTCCGAAATTGCCGACAAAATGAAGGCTCTCGGATGCGAGAGAGTAATCCTCGGGTGTACCGAGCTTTCTCTCGTCAAGAAAAACTACCCTGAGATAAAGAATGACGATTTCTTCGTCGACTCTCTTGAAATTTTGGCTCGTCGCACGGTTGAAGCCTGCGAAAAGCCCTGCCGATAACGGCAAATACTTAAACACGGTGAAATAATATGCTTCTTTCACAGTTAACATGCGTTATAGATATCGGGGATCAGAAATTTTCCGACACAGATATCTCGGATATTGTTTACGATTCGCGCAAGGCAAAGCCGTCTACTTTGTTCGTCTGTCTGACGGGTGCAGTAACAGACGGTCACAAATATGCCGAGAGCGCATACCAAAACGGTTGCCGTGCGTTTATCGCACAAAAAGAGTTGACACTTCCCTCTGACGCCACGGTTATTTATACAGACAACACAAGACGTGCGCTTGCTCTTATCTCTGCCGAGTTTTTCTCTCACCCCGAGAGACGAATTAAGCTTATCGGTATCACAGGAACAAAGGGAAAGACAACGGTAACCAAGCTGACTGCCGATATTCTTAACGCGGCTAAAATAAACACCGCTACCATCGGCACGAACGGTATATACATTAACGGTGAGCATTCACCCACTCTCAACACCACGCCCGAAAGCTACGAGCTTTTCAAGGCATTTGACAAGATGTTAAAGTCAGGCGTCGACGCTTGCGTTATCGAGGTATCGTCACAGGCATACCTTACACACCGCGTTGAAGGCATAATCTTTGACGTCGGCGTTTTCACAAACCTTGCCCCCGACCATATCGGCGACGGTGAGCATCCGACTTTTGAAAACTATATGGAATGCAAGGCTGAGCTTTTCAAGAACTGCCGCATCGGAATTTTCAATTCCGATGATCCGCATTACACGGATATGCGAAAAGACGCCACATGCTTATCTCAAACCTATGCGCTTAATACTCACGCAGACTTTAAGGCGGAGCTTATACGTCAGTACAAGACCGATAATTCACTCGGCATCTCGTTTGAATGTGTAAGCGCCACGGGAACTGCTCCGATCACGCTGAAAATGCCCGGAGTTTTCAACGTCTACAATGCGCTTGCGGCTATTGCTGCGGCAAAGCGCTTCGGCGTTGACGATAAGGTGATAATATCGGCGCTTAAGAGCGCAACCGTCGAGGGACGCTTTGAGATAATAGACGCTATCGACTCCTGCACGGTCATAATCGACTACGCGCACAACGGCTATTCAATGCAAAACCTCATCGACACGGTAGCCACCTACTCACCCAAAAGGCTTGTGATAGTTTTCGGCTCGGTGGGCTCGAGGACAGAGCTTCGCAGAAAGGAGCTTGGCGACGTATGTGCAAAGCACGCGGATTTTTGTGTACTCACAAGTGATAATCCCGATTTTGAAGACCCGATGAAGATATTATCCGATATAGAGGAAAGCTTCAAGGGCACGTCTACCCCTTACGTTATTATCCCCGATCGCGAGGAAGCGATAAAGTACGTAATCAGAAATGCCTGCATTGGTGACGTTATAGTTTTTGCAGGAAAAGGTCATGAAAAATATCAGCTCGTTGAGGGAAAACGCATTCCCTTCTGTGAGCGTGACATTATATTAAAAGAAGCCTCTTTGCTCACAAAAAGAGGTTAAGGCATTATAAAAGAAAGGACTCTATATGCTTAATCTTAAAAGAAAGCTCGCAGACGCAATACTTTGCGAGCTGAATACGAAAAACGACTCTCACGGACTCGATGCCGAACAGATCTCTGTTATGTTCGAGTATCCGCCCGATGCAGCTATGGGTGACCTTGCGTTCCCCTGCTTTAAACTCAGCCGCGCGCTCAGAATGGCGCCTCCAGCTATTGCGGCGTCACTTGCAGAGTGTATTAAAATGCCCGAGATCGGAAAGGTCGACGTTGCGGGCGGTTACCTCAATATGTTTATTTCGGAAAGCTACCTCGCAGACAAGGTCGGCGAGATAAATACGCTCGGTACAGACTACGGACGGTTTGATTTCGGTAAGGGAAAGAATATCGTTATCGACTACTCCTCCCCCAACGTAGCAAAGCCGTTCCATATAGGCCATCTCGGTACTACGGTTATCGGACACTCAATTAAAATGCTTCACGAGTTCGCCGGCTACAACTGTATCGGTATCAATCACCTCGGCGACTGGGGAACACAGTTCGGTAAGCTTATAGTCGCTTACAGGCTTTGGGGTGACCGTGAAAAGATTGAAAACGGCGGTATTGACGAGCTTGTAGCTCTCTACGTCAAGTTCCACGAGGAAGCGGAAAAGGATGCTGAGCTTAACGATAAAGCTCGCGCAGAGTTTACCAAGCTTGAGCATTTTGACGAAGAAAACATTGCTCTCTGGAAGTGGTTTATCGAGATAAGCCTTGCTGAATATCAGAAGACCTACAAGCAGCTCGGAATTGAGTTTGACAGCTACAACGGCGAAAGCTTCTATTCAGACAAGATGCCTGCTATAGTCGAGGAGCTTCGTGAGAAGAAGCTTATGAAGATCGACGACGGTGCGTCTATCATCGACCTTGAAGAATTCGGTATGCCGCCCTGTCTTATCCTCAAGCGTGACGGCTCTACCCTCTACCCTACCCGTGATATTGCCGCGGCCGATTACAGAAAGAAGACCTACGACTTCGACAAATGTATCTACGTTACCTCCGCAGGTCAGAGCTTACACTTTGCTCAGTGGTTCAAGGTTGTTGAGCTTATGGGTCACGAATGGGCGAAGGACCTCGTTCACGTCCCCTACGGTACGGTATCGATAAACGGCGAAAAGCTTGCTACCCGTACGGGTAACGTCATTCTATTGAAGGATCTTTTCAAAATGTCGATAGAAAAGGTTCACGATATTATGAAGGAAAAGAATCCCGACCTTGAAAACAGCGACGATATCGCTGAGGCAGTCGGTGTTGGTGCTATCGTATTCCACTACCTCTCAAACAACAGGATCAAGGACATAAACTTCGTTCTTGAGGATGCGCTCTCGTTTGAAGGCAACACAGGTCCTTACTCGCAGTACACGTACGCGCGTACCTGCTCGATTCTCAGCAAGGCTGACGGTACAGTAGGTGGTATCAAGTTCACAGATGCTACCGAAACAGAGCTTGTCAAGGTGCTTGCAAGATATCCCGAAAAGATACTTTCAGCACTTAACGAATACGAGCCAATGGTTATCACGCGTTATATCATCGAGGTGTGCAACACCTTCAACCGCTTCTATCACTCCTGTCCCATCGTGACGGCAGATGACGCTGACGTTAAAGCTACACGTGTTGCTCTCACCAAGGCGGTCAACAACGTACTGAAGACCGCATTCGGCCTTATCTGTATGAAGGCGCCCGAAAAGATTTAAGTCCGTAGCACGGACGGACATGGCGCGGCCGGTAAATACCGGCGGGCATGGCGCGTATGATGTATGAGCGAATTTTAAGTCTCAACTCATACCCTATCGTATGTTGAAAACAGGGGATTTGAATCTCTATACTACATTCAATCAGTTAATATTTAAGTAATATAAATAGAAAATTTCAAGGAGAAACAAAAATGTCAGGACACAGCAAATGGAAAAATATTATGCACAAAAAGGAAAAGACCGATGCACAGAGAGCTAAGATCTTTACCAAGATAGGCAAGGAGATTATGATTGCCGTTAAGGAAGGCGGAGGAGATCCTACATCTAACTCAAAGCTCCGCGACCTTATTTCCAAGGCAAAGAGCAACAACGTACCTAACGATAATATCGAGCGTACCATCAAAAAGGCGCTCGGCTCCGAAAACGTTGATTACGAGGAGATCACCTACGAGGGCTACGGTCCTGCAGGCGTTGCCGTTATCGTTGAAACAACTACCGACAACAGAAACCGTACCGCATCCGAGGTGCGTCACTATTTCGACAAGTTCCACGGTAATCTCGGTACTACGGGTTGCGTAAGCTTTATGTTTACCGACCGCGGCGTTATCATTATCGCAAAGGACTCCTCGGTTGACGAGGATAAGCTTATGGAGGATGCACTTGAGGCAGGCGCTACCGATTTCGCCGCAGAAGACGAAATTTTTGAAATCAGCACAGAGCCCTCCGACCTCGGTGCAGTAAGAGAGGCGCTTGAAGGTCTTGGCTACAAGATCGAGTCGGCTGAAAAGGACAAGGTTCCCGCTACTTACGTTACTCTTGAAAACGAGGAAGATATCAAGTATATGAATCTTCTCCTCGAGCATCTTGACGACAACGAGGACGTTCAGAACGTATTCCACAACTGGGAAAACGCTGACGAATAATAACAGGTGACAATTATGACTTCCAAAAGAATTGCGCTTATAGCGCACGACAATATGAAGCCTACCATTATTGAGTGGTGCAAGCAGAACAAGGAGCTTCTCTCCCACCACTTCTTGTGCGGAACGGGTACTACCGCCTCAAGAATCAACGAAGCAACGGGTCTTCCCGTTAAGGCATATCTCAGCGGTCCTCTCGGCGGCGACCAGCAGATAGGATCACTCGTTGCGGTTGGAGAGATTGACGTTATAATCTTCTTCTCCGATCCGCTGACGGCAATGCCTCACGATCCCGACGTAAAGGCGCTTCTCCGCATATCTCAGGTTTACGACATTCCGATGGCAAGTAACAAATCTACTGCGGATTGCATACTTAAATCTCTCGCAGATTAACAAAAACGGCACATCAAATCCTATCTTAATAAAAAAAGACAGAGAATGTTTTTTGTATTCTCTGTCTTTTTTCTTTACAATTACTGTTTTAATTAAAGGCAACAAACGTTGCTACATAAGATTTGCGGTTTTATGTGCAAGAAATGAGAGTCTAATCATAAAATGAGATGTTGTTGTTTCGCTTAATGTCTGTTATAATACAATTGTAAGCTTACGAAAAACAAAAAGGAGATTATATTTATGAACTCAGTTGTATTTTCCGAAAATATGAAAAAATTCAGATTAGCAAAAAAATATACACAGGAAGATGTTGCAGAAAAGCTTGGCGTGACTGCTCAAAGCGTATCAAGATGGGAGTGCGGGACCACTCTGCCCGACGTATTACTGCTTCCCGAGATTGCAAAGCTCTACGGCGTGATGGTAGACGATCTTTTCAAGAAACAGTCTGTCGCTTATGACAATTATGCTCAAAGATTATCTGCTCTATATGAGATAAGCAAAGAGCCGGAGGATTTTTTTAGATGTCGTCTTGAATATCAAAAGTTGATGAAATCCGGTGAGCTCACAATGTACGACAAATGGGACTATGGCTGGCTCCATAAGTCGATGATGGGTTATTGCAAAGAAGAAGCTCTCAAATGGTTTGATAAAGTTTTAGATGATAAAACGGATAAAAATTCGTTGCCGTATAGACGAGCGGCATCAATGAAACAGAGTATGCTATTTGCTTTCGGTAAGGGCGAGGAAATTCTGAAAGAACGTCAGCGCGAGATGGACGAAGCCTGCGGGGAACTTGACGAGAGAGAATGGTGCTTGCTTATAGAAGCATACGATTCGGCAAAGGAGTATAATAAGGGGCTTTCCGTTTGCGAAGAGGCACTGCAAAAATATCCTGATAATTGGGAATTGTATTTACTTAAGGGCCTTCTTTATTTTAGTATGGACAAATATGAGGAGGCAATTGAATGCTGTGAAAAATCAGGAGAAATAGGAACGCCTTTTTGCGATGAAAAATATCAAATAGCTTGGTGTTATCGAAAACTCGAAAAATTTAAAGAAGCATATCAAGTTTATCTGGATATTGCGGACATTCACCGTAAAAACGGATATGATGTAGAAGCTGAACAAGCATTAGGATATGCAAAAGAGATTGAAGATAAGATAAAATGATAGTTTTGTTGTTTTGGCATTTGTGCTTACAAATACAGTAAAATACGTACTTTAGATGTGCCGTTTTTTATGCATAAAAAAACACCGCTGACTCGTCAGCGGTGTTTTGATTTATCTTAGTGAATGATGCAACGCTCAGTATCCTTATCGAAGATGTGGATTCTGGAAACGTCGAGAGCAACCTTGATCTTGTCGCCTGCTCTTGTTGTCGAACGAGCAGATACACGAGCGATCATATTTACTTCTTCTCCACTCTTAAGGTAGAGGTAAATTTCAGCACCCATAAGCTCTGTTACGTCAACGTCAGCCTCGATTACGCTATCAGCAAGGCTGGAGAGGTACATAGGCTCGTCGTGGATACACTCGGGACGGATACCTGCAACAACTTCCTTACCGATGTACTCCTTGAGCGCGGGATCCTGTGCCTTTTCAGCGGGAAGCTTGAGAGCGTTTTCGCCGAATGTAAGGAATACTTCCTCGCCGCGAGCTTCAACATTACAGTTGATGAAGTTCATCTGAGGTGTTCCGATAAAGCCTGCAACGAAGATATTGCAGGGGAAATCGTAAAGTCTCTGAGGAGAGTCAACCTGCTGGATAAGACCGTCCTTCATAACTACGATTCTTGTAGGCATTGTCATAGCCTCTACCTGGTCGTGTGTAACGTAGATAAAGGTTGTACCGAGCTTGTTATGTATCTTGGTAAGCTCTGTTCTCATCGCTGCACGAAGCTTAGCGTCGAGGTTGGAAAGCGGTTCGTCGAGAAGGAATACCTTAGGATTACGTACGATTGCACGTCCGAGCGCAACTCTCTGCTTCTGACCTCCGGAGAGAGCCTTCGGCTTTCTGTCGAGAAGGTGTGTGATGTCGAGGATACGAGCTGCTTCTTCAACTCTGCGCTTGATCTCTTCCTTGGGAGTCTTACGGAGCTTAAGTCCGAAAGCCATGTTATCAAATACGCTCATGTGAGGATAAAGAGCATAGTTCTGGAACACCATCGCGATGTCTCTGTCCTTAGGAGCTACGTCGTTAACGAGCTTGTCGCCGATAAAGAGCTCACCCTCTGTGATCTCCTCAAGACCTGCGATCATACGAAGTGTTGTGGACTTACCGCATCCGGAAGGTCCTACGAAGATGATAAATTCCTTATCCTTGATGTCGAGGCAGAAGTCGGATACAGCCGTTACTCCGCCGGGATACTTTTTGTAAATGTGCTTAAGTGAAAGACTTGCCATTTTTATTCCTCCTGTATTAAGCGGCGATGTCGTTGACCTGCCGCTGAAAGTTCAATTTTCTACGCATATTATTATAGCAAAAAAACCACAAAATTGGAAGTGTCATTACTCCCGAATTTACGTCCCCCTTTTTGTGCATTTTGTCACAAATTTCATAATAAATTGCTCGCTTTGAGTAGTTCCGGGCAAAAAGCATTCTAATTTATTAGAAATTATCTTTTCATAGTGAGCGATATTCTCTTTTTCTTGAGGTCCACGTCCTTAACGGTCACGTCAACGATATCACCGACGGAAAGCACCTCGGACGGATGCTTTATAAACTTGTTTGAAATCTCGGAGATATGAACAAGTCCGTCCTGATGCACGCCTATATCCACAAACGCGCCGAAGTCGATAACGTTTCTGACGGTGCCCTTGAACTTCATTCCCGGCTTTAAGTCCTCCATATCCATAACGTCGTCACGGAGTATGGGCGCAGGGAGCGAATCACGCACGTCGCGTCCCGGCTTTTCAAGCTCGGATATGATATCGGCAAGTGTCGGCTCGCCTATTCCAAGCTCTGAGGAAACCTTGGAAAGTCCTACCGCCGTTACCTTATCCTTAATGCCTGCAAGCTTGTTTTCGGCAACATCCTTTAATGTATAGCCGAACATATCAAGGAGCTTTTCCGCCGCCTCGTAGGATTCGGGGTGTACACCCGTATTATCGAGTATCTTCTTGGACGATGGCACTCTGAGGAAGCCAGCGCACTGCTCGTATGCCTTTGCGCCTATTCTGGGCACCTTGAGTATCTCGCTTCTCGACTTAAATTCGCCGTTTTCCTCTCTGTATTTAACTATATTCTTAGCGCTCGTTGCGTTAATTCCCGCGATATAGGAAAGAAGTGAATGCGACGCGGTATTCACGTCAACGCCTACACTGTTAACACAGTCCTCAACAACGCCCGTGAGGGATTCGTCAAGTCTTGCGGGCTTCATATCGTGCTGATACTGTCCGACACCTATCGACTTCGGGTCTATCTTTACAAGCTCTGCAAGGGGGTCCTGAAGTCTGCGGGCAATCGACACCGCACTTCTCTGCGTAACGTCAAAGTCCGGGAACTCGTCGGTCGCCAGCTTGGACGCGGAATAAACTGACGCGCCCGCCTCGCTTACCATAGCATAGTGGATATCGCCCGCAAGCTCCTTCAGGATATTAGCAATAAATATCTCGCTCTCCTTTGATGCCGTACCGTTTCCGATCGCGATAAGCTCGACCTTCCACGTATTTATGAGTCGCTTTACTATCTTCGCACTCTCCTCAATTCTCTCCTGGGGCTTGTGGGGGTAGATAACTCCCGTGTCAAGCACCTTACCCGTCTTGTCGACCACCGCAAGCTTACAGCCCGTTCTGTAACCGGGGTCAAGTCCGAGAACGCACTTCCCTTTTACGGGCGGCTGCATAAGAAGATGCTTGAGGTTGTCGGAGAAGAGCTTTATAGCTCCCTCTCCCGCACGGTCAAATAGCATTGAGCGTATTTCGTTTTCAATAGACGGCGCAATGAGTCTTTGATAGCTGTCGACAACTGCAAAGCGCACGTATTTTGCCGCAGGGCTCTGATAATCGGTTATTACCGTATAGAGAAGGTAGTTGAGCACAACCTCGGCGGAAATGTCCACCGAAACCTTAAGGAATTCTTCCTTTTCTCCGCGGTTAAGCGCGAGTACTCTGTGGTCGGCAATACTCTTTACGCCCTCGGAGTACTCGTAGTACATTGAGTAGACCGAATCCTCGTCTTTAGCCGCTTTCGAGGTAATCACGCCGAAATCCCAAGTCATTTCTCTGATTTCTTTTCTGTAATCGGCGTTATCGGAGATATTCTCTGCAATAATATCGCAGGCGCCGGCAAATGCGTCTGCCGCAGTTTCCACGCCCTTTTCGGCGTCAACGAGTGATGCCGCAAGCTCGTCAAGCGTGGGTGAATATTCTTTTTGCATAAGCATAAGGGCTTCAGCGAGAGGCTCAAGACCTCTTTCCCTTGCTATCGATGCTCTTGTACGCCGCTTTGGCTTGAAGGGTCTGTAAATGTCCTCTACCTCGGCAAGTATCTGAGCCGCGTCTATTGCCTCGGCAATTTCGTCGGTCATTTTACCCTGCTCTGTTATGGATGCAATAACCTCGGCTTTACGCGCCTCGAGGTTTCTTAAGTACGTAAGTCTGTCAAACAGATCTCGGAGCACTTCGTCGCTGAGCGATCCCGTAACCTCTTTTCTGTATCTTGCGATAAACGGGATAGTATTTCCGTCATCAATAAGGGCGACCGTCCTTTCAACCTGCTCGTCCTTCAGTCCAAGCTCCTCTGCAAGCTTTTTCAAAATGTCCATTGCTTTTTTCCTTTCGGTGATAAATGCTTATTTTTTGAATATGGTTTCTTCCTCGGGGGTAAGCTCTCTCCACTCTCCTCTGTCGAGCACGGGGTCGAGTACTATACCGCCGAAGCTGATACGTTCCAGATAGGTTATTTTATTATCTATTGCGGTAAACATCCGCTTTATCTGATGGTATTTCCCCTCTGTGAGAGTTATAACTCCGCTTTGACGCTCAGGGTCAAGCTCAAGTATTGCGTCCTTCGTTACGTAACCGTCGTCAAGCGTTATGCCACTCCGGAGTCTTGCCGAATCCTCTTTGCTCACGGGTGACTCACACTCAAAGCGGTACCTCTTTTCAACGTGATGCTTTGGTGAAAGAACTCTGTGCGCGCCCTCTCCGTCATTGGTTAGTATCACGAGTCCAAAAGTGTTTTTATCAAGCCGTCCGCACGGAAACAGTCCGAGCCTTCTGTACTTTTCGGGCACAAGGTCAAGCACGGTCCTCTCTCTTGGGTCATCGGTTGCGCTGACGTAGCCCTCGGGCTTATTGAGAAGGAGATACACGAACTCCTTGTATATTATTTTCTCACCGCGATAGGTCAGAGTGTCACGCTCCGGGTCGATATGTATATCCGTGCGGCGCACTACGACACCGTTTACGGTTATCTCTCCCCTTTTTGCCGCGTTTGCGGCGTCACGTCTGCTTGCGACTCCAACCGTTGTCAATATTTTGTCTATTCTCATAAGAAAACTCCGCTTAATCTAAAACCTCACCGTACTCACTATGATATTCCCGACTATGATAGCCGCCACAGTAAATACCGCGAGCGAAATATAAAACGCGCTTTTGAAATCACTTCTCTTTTTCATAACCCCTCCGAGCATTTTTTATTATTATGCCCGATTGATCCCAACGTATTACGCGAGACTGTTATGAAATGCCGCGATCTTTTTGAAAATTTCTCTTATGTATGCATCCGCCTTAGTTCCACCCGAATCAATGTTTGTAAAAACTATTGCTACGTATGGTCTGTCGCCGTAGACGATCGCCGCGTCGTGATACGCGTTCTCGTCCCAACCGTATTTATGTATGGAATTCGGCAAAACACTCTTTGACAATACTGAGTGTGCCGAATCCGAAAGTGCTTCTCTCACTATCTCGCCATACTCCTCGTTTTCAACCGTGAAGTAGTATATCTCCTTAAAGAGCTTGCCTGCCTCGTTTGCGGTAAGATTCATTTCGTAGGTAAGAGGCGATTTCACTCCGTGCTCACGCGCGAAGTCGTAGTACCACTTATTAGTGAAGTTCTTTTTTATAAGTCTGAAGGCAATATTATCACTGTTCTTGAGCGCGAAGGTAAAGAGCTCTGTGAACTCCACCTCCGTGCCGAGAGGCTTGTCCTTAAGCACTCCGGAGCCGTTCACGTTGGTATTCTCCTCGTCAAGAACTATACTCTTATTGAGGTTGAACATTTCGGCAAGATTTTCAGCGCTGTACCTTTCATCCTTGGCATCCGGCTTTATGTTGCCGTTCTTGTATTCCGTGCAGGCTTCTAATACTGCGGTTATATACGGCGCCTTCATTACGCTTGCCGCGTCAAAGACCACATCGCCGTTATACGCATACTTGTATCCTGTGACCAAGTCCTCGTAATAAACTGCAATAGTAGGCGCCTCTACGTCCTGCTCTACGCCCTTCAAAAGCTCGGACAGCGACATATCGGTGTCATACCTCTCGCCAAGCTTTTCCTTTGCTTCATCCACGTACTTCGCGGCGTCGACCCAAACGTGATCTGCTATATCACTTCCGTCGTCCGCCTTGCTCTTGAGCTTTTCAAGCTCCTCCTCAGTAAGCTTCACGCGTACGAGAGGAGTTTTGTCCTCTATATATCCTTCCATATCCTCAAGAGCATTTTTTATCGAAGCAAAGTCAAGTCCCTTTTGCTTGCGGCGCTTTTCCATTTCAAGCGACAGCTTGTCTGAAAGCGCGGTTTTCTCGGCAAGCGCGGCTTCGAGGTCGGAAATTTTACCCTCGTAAAATTCGCCACCTGCCTTGAGGTCTGCAAGCAGCTTTGTATTCTCACTCTTTGTAAAGTCAAGCTCGTTACCAAGCTCAGATATGCTTTCTTTTGCCGCACTTAGCTCTGACGTTAGGGTATTCGTGTTCTCTTCTTCTTTTTTCAAACTTAACGATGTAAGCACAAGCGCTACGGCAAGTCCAAATACAACAATTACGGCAAGTGCCGCAAAAATTTTGTTTTTCATTTTATATTACTGCTTCCTTATGTCTTGCCACGTGGCAATTTATATTTACCGCTACGGGAAGTCCCGCTATATGCGTGGGATACCACTCTATTTTGACCGCAAGCGCAGTCGTGTCACCGCCAAAGCCCTGCGGCCCTATATCAAGCTTATTGATCTTTTTGAGGAGCTTTTCTTCAAGCTCTGCGTACTTGGGGTTTTCGGTAACCGATGATACGTCCCTTGCAAGCGCCTTCTTTGCAAGATACGCCGCATATTCAAACGTACCGCCGATACCAACTCCCACCACTACGGGAGGACAGGGGTTGCTACCTGCCACGTTTACCGTTTCTACCACGAAGTCTATAATATCCTGCTCGGTTGCTGACGGAGTGAACATTTTGATCCTGCTCATATTTTCACTGCCAAAGCCCTTGGGTGCGGCAACAAGCTTTATTCTATCGCCTTTAACGAGTCTTGTATGTATGATAGCGGGAGTATTGTCGTTCGTATTCACTCTGTCGTAAAGAGGGCATCTGACTACGGATTTACGAAGATATCCCTCGTCATAGGCGCGTCTGACGCCGTCGTTTACAGCTTCTTCAAAGTCACCGACTATATGCACGTCGGTGCCCACCTCGGCGAAGACCACCGCCATTCCGGTATCCTGACATATCGGTACGTTAAGAGCGTCTGCGGCATCTAAATTATCCCCCATACTTTTCAGTATACCTTTTGCAAGAGGATTGGTTTCGTGAGCTGCCGCGCCGCGCACAAGCTCCTCCGTGTCATCGGGCAGCTTATAGCAAGCAGAGATAAACAGCCCTCTCACCGTATCGCTTATTTGCTTTTCGCTTATTTCTCTCATATAAATCTCCGTTTCGCCGTGTGTCGGCGACGCAAAGTCATTTTCCAAAAATAAAAGCCGTATATGCAAGAAGGATTCCTTACATATACAGCACTTGGATCAGTTTACAATAAAAAACACTTCTTCAGGGAAACAATAATCAAGTTTTTCTTTGGCAACGCTTATTATATACTCCTTATCGAAGGGAGCGTTACACCTGTTCTCAAGCTCATCGACCTCTGCGGAATAATATTCTATCTCTTCTCTGAGCGTTTCCTGATAAGCCTTCTGATGCGAATACTCGATTCTGTAGCTGACGATCTTTACGATGCAAAAAAGCACCGCGACCGCGATCACTATCTTTGCTGTAATGCCGATTTTTTTCGCGCCCGTTTTCATAACCGTCCTCCTTTTTACTTGCTTCACACGAGTATCCGAATAATTTTTCCGACAGAGCTGCAAGTCTATTTGCAAAAGCCTCCGATCTGTCGGTTACATTTTTTAGTTTAAGGGTTTCAACAGGTACCGATATTGTCCTGCACGTTACTTTTATTAAAGGAGTAACCAACCTGTAAATCAAAAATGCCGAGGCGAGTCTGAACAGAGAGATTATAACTCCCGAGGTGAACGCAATTGTTCTGCCTACCGTGTTATAGTACGCCGCGAATCCGAGAATCACCGAAACAAACACATAAAGTCTCGGCTGACCGTAATTTGCCTGATACAAAAACACGACGCTCACAACAGAGGTTGCAAGAAAAAACAAAACGTCGCATACAAACACCACGACAAAGTCAAACCGCGCTTCAATGCCGTTCAAGCACTTTCCGCGGACAACGTTACTCTGTGAACGCATACGCAGAATAAGAGTCTCTATACGTTCAAAGCGCACTCTCGACTGTGTACCGCGTCCCATTGTCAATGCTATCCGAACAACTCTGAAAGCATCGTAGATCGCGCCGATAAGCGCACCGACAAGCACCGCATAAACAAACAAAGCCGTCTGCTCATACAGCGATACGTCAAATGCCATCAGCCTGCCGCCCTCTTAAACAGACCTCCGCGCTTTACGGTAGGTTCCGTATAATAAAGCGAATCCACCTTGCCCGACACCGAGAGTATCCCCGTGTCAACGTCAAGCCTCGATATATGCAAGCCGCTGCCTTCGATGTTCAGTATGCCCATAACGGTTTTGACTGCGAGCGCGCTCTCGTCAAATCCGAGAACGTCTTCTACTCCGCTTATTATAAGCTCTGTACGAGTCTTTAGCCTCACCTCGTGCTCACGCGCTTCACTGTTCTCCATAATACCCTGCTCCGTTCGTATTTTCTTGATTTAATCTTATGCGAACAGAAGTCTTGATATTACTTTTACTCGTGAGTCAGGACCTCATAAAGTGAGGCTGCATCGCTTTTTGCCACGGTCTCACGGACATCAAGAACACGAATTCGGAGAGTTTTCTCTCCGAATCGTATCTCGATTACGTCGTTTTCTTTGACATCGTATGACGCCTTGGCGCGTCTTCCGTTAACGGTGACGTGCTCCGCGTCGCAGGCATCGTTGGCGACCGTGCGCCTTTTGATTATTCGCGACACCTTTAAAAACTTGTCAAGACGCATTTTTAATTACTTGTTTACCTTTGCCTTGAGCGCGGAGCCTGCAGAGAAGGATACGCCCTTAGATGCTGCGATTGTCATAGCCTTGCCTGTCTGGGGGTTACGGCCCTGACGAGCTGCCCTTGTCTTTACGCCGAAGGTACCAAAGCCAACGAGCTGAACCTTATCGCCTGCTGCGAGAGCGTTTTCGATGGATGCGAATACAGCGTTAACTGCCTTTTCGCTTTCCGTCTTCTTGAGACCGGATGCTGCTGCTACTGCTTCGATTAACTGTGTCTTGTTCATTTTGATAAACCCTTTCTGATGAAAAATTTTTTGTCCTGATTAAGTAATTTTCATTACAATATCGGTAGTTATATTATATCATTAATTTTACTGAATATCAAGAGTATTTACCAACATTTTTTGCTTTTTTTGCACATAAATCAAGGTTTCTCACGGTTTTTTGTAAATATTTACCGTCTCTTTACATTTTCTGTCAAGAATTTCCTCAAGATCCACTCCGCCGCGCGCCGCGCTCTCACAAATTTTCATCAGAATTTCCGCGTACTCTGCGGCATTCAAGCCGTCAAACTCTGTGCCTTGGTCACACAGACTCACTCCCGATTTCGCCGCTTTTTTTATCATTTTCTGTGCCTTCATAAGTGACGGCAGAGTTGTGGGGACCGAGGCGAGCACGTCGCCTATATCCTTGAGTCCCTTTTCCTCTTTCTTAATAGCGTCCCAGTTGTTGAGGACCTTCTCAGATGTGTCCGCGCAGACATCTCCGAAAACGTGAGGATGTCGGTGGATGAGTTTTTTGCAGACTCCGTTTATAACGTCGCTCATTTCAAACCTGCCCGACTCCCGTTCCATCTCGGTATGGAACACTACCTGCATCATTACGTCGCCAAGCTCCTCGCAAAGAAGCACGGGGCTGTCGGTATCTATTGCCTCGGCGACCTCGTAGGTCTCCTCTATAAAGTTTTTTCTTATACTCGCATGATTCTGCTCTCTGTCCCACGGGCATCCTTCGGGTGAGCGCAATATCCTCATTATACTCTGAAGATCGTCGAACGTATAGCTTTCTTTGCTTTTAAGCTCCCTTATCTTGTCCATTTTATTACCTTAATTTATTGCCTTAAGTTTTTTTAATATTGCGTATACCTTGTCGCCCTTTGGAAGCACCTCAACGTCCTCGCGGGTCAAGCATCTCAAAAGAAGCACAAGCACCGCGTAAACGATTACTGCACACGCAATGGATGCTACCGTTGAAAGCGAGTTGCCTACGATGGGCAAAAGCTTATAGGACACAAGCATCGCGGTAACACCGCACACCGCGCTCGCTATAAGCGGCTTTAAGTATACGTTTACGACTGACGGTGTGACCCCGGCGTATTTTGCAACGAAGTACATATTGAACACTACTATCGTCATATAGCATATAAGCGTACTTACGGGGCTTCCGTACTTTCCGAGAAGCGGAATAAGCACGATACTGCCGACAAGCTTTACCGCAGAGCCTGCAAGCATTGATATTATGGGCATTCTCTCTCTGCCGCACGCCTGAAGTATCGCGTTTGTTATTGCTACAAGACAAACGAAGAATACCGACGGTGCGAGAGCCGTAAGCATACCTGCTCCGTTTGCCACCATATCTGCTCTGAAGAACATAGAAAGTATCTGGTACGCAAGTACACCGAGGCCTATCGCGCATGGCATTGCAATAAGCGAGGTGAGCTTCATCGACGAGCGCATATATCTTCTTGCGTCCTCGTGCTCACGTCTTGTTACCGACGCGGTTATAAGCGGCACTACCGAATAGGTTATTGCGTAAATCAGAACGGGCGGCAGATTGAACATCGGAACTGCAAGCGAGGTGTAGTTACCGTAGATCATTACTGCTTCCTCGTTGGTGTATCCGTACGACATAAGACCGCCGGGCATAATTACCGTATCAAATATGCTTGTAAGACTCATTACCGACGAGCTTATGGTTATGGGCACCGCTATCTTGATAAGTCTTGCGGCAATACTGCGTCCGCTTTGAATACTCGTTACGTCGCCTTCAAGACGCTCATATTCTCCGTTGTATTTTTTCTCGTTGAAGCAAAGCTTTGCAACCGTCAGAAACAGAAATCCCGCCGCAACGCCTATCGCTATTCCGAGAAGCGCGCACGCCGCGACATTCTGCGTCTTCATCCCAAGCGAAAGCGTGTACTTTGCTATGGAAATTCCGATAAACAGCTTACCGAGAGCCTCCATTATCTGCGATACTGCGGTGGGAAACATTATCTGATATCCCTGGAAGTATCCTCTGAGAGCGCTCGACATACAACTGAAAAACAGTGACGGAGCTATCGCAGCTATACATATTGCCGCCTCGGGCACGCGTATAAGCTCTGCAAATTTACCTGCTCCGAGCACCATTATCAGCGTACCTGCCGCACCTATCGCAAAGAAAAGAAGAAGCACGGCCCTGACTATAACCTTTATCTGCCCCGTATTTGCTCTCGCGCGGCTTTCGCTGACTATCATAGAAACCGCAACCGACAAGCCTGCCGTGGTGAGCATATAAAACCACGCATATATGGTATAGGCGGCGTTAAAATATCCCATTCCGGTTTCGCCTATCAGGTTTGTAAGAGGTATTTTGAATAAAAGCCCTACTGCCTTTATCAGAACGTTTGAAAAGGTCAGTATGAGCATTCCGGAGAAAAATCTTTTCTGTGTTGACATATATCTCCCTTTGCGGTCTTATAAAACGAATTCTCTGTACAAAGAATTTTCGGGTAAATAAGACGCAGACAGAGTCTCTGCTCCGTCAAAAATTTTCTTTATATTCTGCACGTAATCAAAGTACGCGCTATCAGGTCTTATCATATCAAGAAGCTTAAGCAGCGGTTCCTTGATAACGCTTATTTCGTATCCCATAAGCGAGTCTATTTTGTAGTCGGAGCGATCCGCGTACGGAAGTATTGAGGCGTCCTCGTTCGCAGAAACGCTTTCCCACAGCTTGAGAGTAAACTCGGGTGAGCTTGAGCGCTTTGCAAAGTCCCTGACGAGGCGTCTGAAAAGTCTTACGGTACGCGCACTGACCTCGATGCCGTTTACGCTTACTCCGGTTTCAACGCTTATATACACGCTTTTCGTATCATCCTTGTCAAAAAGCGCCCTTATTTCGGGGTAAATTGCCTGTATTCCCTCAAAAAGAGTAATACCCGGACTGCCGTCGTAATCTCTGTATCCTGTTCGTTCTCCGCTAATAAACGAGTATATCGGTATTCTGACCGTTTCTCCGTCCTCTATCCCGTCTATAACCTGCTTCAGCATCTCAAGGTCAATAGTATCGACCGAATCGTAGTCGAGCTTCCCGCGTAAGTCAAGCACGCGTCTTTCAAGATAAAAATCGTCGATTGAGATCACACCGACCTTCTTTCCTCGTTTGCTCATCTCGTCAACGAGTATTTGCGCCGCCGTGGTTTTTCCCGAGCAGGTAGGTCCGCTGAGAGTTATAAATTTTAACCCTTCGGTTTTATCAAGCTCGTTTACACAATTGTTAACTGCCTCCGAAAACTCTTTTTCACAGAGGGCAACGTATTCAATTTTTTGAGTCTCGCTGTCAAAGCGGGTTTTTATTTCCATAAGTACCCCTTTATTATATCGGGCAGAAAATACCCTTTTTGGTAAAAAGACGGGGCTTGAAGTTATTTCCCGAAAAAGAAGCTATCTATTGCGTCAAGATATCTCTTTTCGTTTTCTGCCTCATCTTCCCTCATATATTCATACGGGTATTTCGGCTCATATATTCTTTGTATCCTTATTATTCCGTTTTCATCGGTTTTCACAAGCTTTGCGACCGCACCTGCTCCGATAGCAAAAATGGTATGCTTTTCCTCCATTATCAGCACGTTGTATATTCCCATGTGCCCGTCTACCGAAAAGCCTACGTTCTCAAGGTTGCTTGCCGCATTTTTCTGTCTGTACATATAGTAGGGCTTGTATCCTGAATTCTTCATTCTGAGCTGAGCATAGTCAACGCTCTTTGCGGTATCGTTGCCGCTGCGCTTGAAGATATTGCTTTCGCTCGTGCGTATCTCTGCGGATTTCTTTACGCAGAAGGTATGTACCGTTATGTTTTCGGGGGCAAGCGCTATGACCGAGTCGACAGACTTTGCAAAGCTCGGATAGCTCTCGCCGGGAAGTCCTGCGATAAGGTCACAGTTTATATCTCTGATTCCCGATGCTCGCGCTATTTCATACGCCTTGTAGAAATCCTCTGCGGTATGCTTTCTTCCGATGTTTTCAAGTATCGCGTTGTTAAGCGTCTGAGGATTGATGCTTACTCTCGTTACACCGTAGCGCTTTGCTATATCCATCTTTTCGGGGGTTATAGTATCCGGTCTGCCCGCTTCGAGGGTAAACTCAAGCAGCTCGGACGTATCAAAGCTCTTGTTTACCGCCGCAAGAAGTCTTTCAAGATCGTTTTCGGTAAGCACCGTCGGAGTTCCGCCTCCGATATAGATGGTAACAAGCTTCTTCCCTGCTCGCTTTATCTGTCTTGCCGCGCTCTCAATATCACGGCAGAGTCTGTCAACGTAGTCGGGTATCATAGACAGAAGCCTGTTCGTTGAATACGAAACGAAGCTGCAGTATGCGCACTTTGACGGGCAGAATGGTATTGAAATGTAAAGGCTGCAGGTGTCCTCGGGCGCGAGCTCAAGAATTGCCTTCTCGTTCTGTGCCACGTCTATGCAGAGCGACGCCTTCTTCGGGTTGACGAGAAATTCGTGGCGGAGATGCTTACGCACCGCCATAGGACTCTTTCCTGCGTCAAGAAGCTCAAGGGCAAGCTTCGCAGGTCTTATACCCACGAGCATTCCCCACGAGGGAGTCTTTCCCGTAAGCTCCGAGCCCGCCTTGTATATTGCCTCTCCAAGCGCCTTTTTCGCCTGCTTTACCTCCTCCGAGCCCTTCTTTATCTCGAGCTCGCTCGTCTCAGTTACGTTTTTGCCGCCGAGGTTGAATGAGGCTTTTGCAATTACAGCCGTACCATCCTCGTTTTTATCAACGCTGAGCTCAAGCACGGGGGTCTCCTCGGTCACCTCCTCCTTCTCGGAAAATTTTTCTCCCGGGAAGAAAAGCTGACAAAGCGACTGCACGTAGTATCTGTTTACGCCAAGGTTTCCGTTTATAGTAATTTTCATAATACGTCCGACCTTTTTCTTATTTTTTCAGAATTTCGCTGTCCATACAAACGGTCACCGGACCGTCGTTTATTAAGCTGACCTTCATATCGGCGCCGAATTCTCCGCTTTCAACGCGAAGCACGCTCTCGGCCGCCCTCTTTTTGAAATATTCGTAAAGTCTGTTTGCCTCGTCGGGAGGCGCGGAGTTAAGATAATCGGGACGGTTGCCGTGTCGGTAATTGGCGTTGAGGGTAAAATTGGAGACCACAAGCATATCTCCGCCGACGTCGATGAGCGAACGATTCATCTTTCCGTTTTCGTCCGAAAAGATACGCAGCTTGACTATCTTATCACACAAAAGCTCCGCGTCTTTTTCGGTGTCGCCGTTTGCCACTCCCAAAAGTATCATAAGTCCTTCACCAATCTCGCCTATTATGCGTCCGTCGACCTCGACCCTCGCTTCAAGCACTCTTTGCAGTACTGCCTTCACTTTTTTCTTCACTCCGTTTTCAAGTTTATATAAAAGCTTACGCGAATCCTCTCTTAACGTCATCGACTCCGTTGACCGCCCTGAGTCTTGACACGATAGATTTAACGTGGTCAAGGCTGCGGCAGGCAAGATTGAGGTTTATTACTACCTCTCCGCCGTTCTTGGTCTGGTAGTTTATAGACAAAAGAGTTACCTTCATTTCCGCAAGCGCCGCGGTTATATCCGCAAGCAGAGTTATACTCTGAGCCGCGTATATCTGCACGAAGGCATCGTAGGTGTGCGTGTTTTCAAGACTCTCGGTGTCCCAATGAGCACTAACGAATCTCGTCGCATTTTCTCCTTCTATTAGCGAGCCCTTGATGTTCGGGCAGTCGTGCTTATGAATTGAAATTCCGTATCCCTTGGTGACGAAGCCCACTACCTTATCGCCCGGCAAGGGGTTGCAGCATTTTGCAAATTTGACGAGGCATCCGCTTTGTCCGTCAACGATTATGCCGCCACCCGTTTTATGACGCTTGGACGGAACAGCCTTTACCATCTGCGACGGCTCGGTAACAGGCGGAGCTGCCTGAACCTCGGGCGCGACAACACGGTCGAATTCGTCCTTTATTCTGCCCGAGATCTTCGATACGGAAAGTCCACCGTATCCGACCGTATTGCACAGGTCCTCCTCGCTCTTGATACCTATTCTCTGCGCGACGTTCGTAAGTATCTCGCTTCTCTGAGAATCCGTGTAGGGTCTGCCGAACTTTTTGAATTCCTTATCGAATTCTGCTCTGCCCACCACGATGTTCTCGGCGCGCTTTTCCTTCTTAAACCACTGTCTTATCTTATTGCGCGCTTCACTCGTCTTTACTATCTTGAGCCAGTCTCGGCTGGGTCCCTTGGACGCCGAGCTTGTGAGCACCTCTACGATCTGTCCGTTTTCGGGTACACTGTCTATCGGCGCTATGGCTCCGTTTATCTTCGCGCCTATCATCTTGTTACCGACCGCCGAATGTATTGCGTAGGCAAAGTCGATAAGGGTTGCGCCCTGCGGCAATACGATAACGTCTCCCTTTGGTGTAAACACGAAGGTCTCGTCGTGGAAAATATCGATTTTAAGGGTGCTCAAAAATTCGTCGGGATCCATCGTATCGTCATTGGTCTCAATAAGCTTTGCCACCCATTCGAGCTTGCGGTCTACGTCCTCTCTGCTGCTCATATCGCCCGCCTTGTACTTCCAGTGCGCGGCGATACCGTATTCGGCGATCTGGTGCATCTCGTGTGTTCTTATCTGCACCTCGAAGGGAATTCCGTCGTGACCGATTACCGTCGTGTGAAGCGAACGGTAAAGGTTTGGCTTAGGTGTCGAGATATAGTCCTTGAAGCGTCCCGGCACCGACTTGTATATCTCGTGGATTATACCGAGCACGGTATAGCATTCAAGCTCGGTGTCCACAATTATTCTGAGCGCATAGAAGTCGTATATCTCATCAAAGCTCTTATTCTGGTTATACATCTTCTTGTAGATGCTGTAAACCGTCTTTACTCTGCCCTCAAGCTTGAAGGTGAGGTTGTATTCTCTGAGCTTTGCGCTGACGCTTTCGGTACATCTATCGATAAAGTCACGGTTCTGACCGTACTTTCTGTCGATATCGTTCTGTACCTCCTCAAAGCCTATCGGGTCAAGGTAAGAAAGCGAAAGTCTTTCGAGCTCCTGCTTTATCTTCTGCATACCGAGTCGGTGAGCGAGAGGCGCGAAAACGTGCATAGTTTCAAGCGCGGTCTCGCGGCGCTTTGCCTCGGGCTTTGCGTGAAGCGTACGCATATTGTGAAGTCTGTCGCAAAGCTTTATGAATATTACTCTGATGTCCTTGGACATTGCGATAAACATCTTACGCAGATTTTCAATTTCCGCTTCTTCTTTGTTTTCAACCTGGAAATTGATTATCTTAGTAACACCGTCAACGAGGAGGGCCACCTCGGGTCCGTATTCTCTTTCGATATAGCTGAGATCGGTTTTATCCGAGCAGTCCTCAACCGTATCGTGAAGCAGAGCCGCGCAAATAGAGTCGGTATCAAGCTCGAGTCCCGCGAGTATTTCTGCAACCGCAACGGGATGGCTTATATACGGCTCTCCGCTTACTCTGAACTGTCCCTCATGAAGCTCGTTTGCGTAGTTAAACGCCTTTTTGATTTTTTCAATATCGTAGTTTTTGCCCGTATTTTCAAGTATGCCGAGCAAATTATCAATTCCTGTATACATATATATCACCTGACGGCGTGACGTGCAAGATTTTTAAATAGCTCAGAGCTTGATAAATCTACTCTGTCTGCTCCTTTATTAATGCTTACCGTACAAAATTCACCGTTTTCCTGAGTATAGGTTATGAGTGAAAGCTCACTCAGTATATCAAGCACCGCCCTGAGCTTTATATATGGGTAGCTCTCTCCGCGCTTTATTCTCGCGCATATTCCGTAAAGATTATACCTTACGCAATCAGAGGTGCTTTTCTTGAGAAATCTGTAAATGAGAGCAAAGTCTTCTCTTTCGGGAAGCATTTTTTCGGGATAAGCTCCGCCGTGAAGCGCTCCGTTATAAAGGCTTATATCCTCGTTTCTCTTTTCCGAAAGCTCTTTTGAGCATCTTACGTCCTTGATATGTAGCTGAGCGTCCACATTGCCCATAAACTCGTTTATCTCTATCTGCCCGAGCAGGTCTATTTTATCTCCCCTTGCAAAGCAGAAGGAATCGTACTGCATTCCAAATCCAAGCGCCGTAAGAGTGCTTCTTCCGTCCGTAAGCAAAAGCTTGATATGCTTTCCTTCCTTAAGCGGAATTACGTCCTTTACGGTTGCATCCTTTAGTATAAACTGCGGCTTTGGATTTGCCTGACCGAACGGCTCGAGCAGATTTATTTCCATTGCCAAGTCGCTCGTTATATTTTCAATGGTTATCTCGCTGTCGGCGAAAATTTTCAAGGTTTCGGTCTCGCTTGAAAGCCTTTCGGCAGCGTATGCGTTTATTGCCCTCTTGAATTCGTCGAGGCTTCCTCTCTCTACCGTGAGTCCTGCGGCAAGCTCGTGTCCTCCGTACTTGACGAGGCTCTGACGGCAATGGTTGAGCGCGTCGACCAGGTCAAGTCCCTTTACACTTCTGCCCGAGCCTTTACCGATATCCTTATCACTCGGCTCACCCGACACGTTACCCTCAAACGATACGAGAATACTCGGAAGTCCGTATTTTTCGGTAAGGCGGGATGCCACGATACCTATAACGCCGTGATGCCATCTGTCGTCGTCAAGAACTATCACGGAGTCGTTTGCCGACATCTCACTTTCGATTTTCGCAAGCGCCTCTACTAAAATATCGTTCTCTTCCTTCTGTCTGAGCGTGTTCATACCGCAAAGCTCTGCGGCTATCTCGTCCGCCTTCTCTGCATCCTCGGTCATAAAAAGCTCTGCCGCTACCGACGCGCTTCCCATTCGTCCCACCGCGTTTATTCTGGGGGCAAGCGTGAAGCATATCAGATTTGTGTTTATCTTTTTTAATGAGGCTCCGTTATTATAGTCAATTCCCGCCGCAAGCGACACAAGCGCCTTCGTTCCGACAAATCTCGGCTTTTCAAGCGCCTTAAGTCCCGCCTTCACTATATCGCGGTTTTCACCGTACAACGGCATTACGTCGGCAACAGTTCCGATCGCGATAAGCTCTGCGTACTCACCAATTATTTTTTTCGTGGCGTTCGCACAGTCAAGACCGCTTTTTCTCATTTCAAGCGCAGTAATAAGTCTGAACACAACGCCGACACCCGCAAGCTCCTTAAACGGATAAGAGCAGTCGCATCTTCTCGGATTTACCGACGGCACACGCGGCAGCTCCATCTCGCCCGTCTCGGCGTTTTTCCTGTACTCGTGGTGGTCTGTAACAACCACGTCTATTCCGTTTTCGGCGGCGTACACGATCTCCTCGATTGCCGTGATTCCCGTATCAACGGTCACTATAAGCTGAACGCCGTCCTCCTTGAGCTTATCTATGGAGCGCGTATTTAGTCCGTAGCCCTCGCCTATTCTGCTCGGAATATAAAATCCCGTATCCAAAAGTCCGTATTCACGAAGATACCTCGTCAACACCGACACGGCGGTAACACCGTCAACATCATAGTCGCCGTAGACCACCGTCTTCTCGCCAAGCGCCGCCGCGCGCTCTATCCTCTCGCACGCTCTTTCCATATCCGACATGGTAAACGGGTCGGCAAAGCCCGTGAAGCAAGGGTTGCTCTCTATAAACGCTCTTGCCGCCTCACAGGTTCTGATTTCTCTGTCATAAAGAAGTCCTGCCGTGATCTTACTTATGCCAAGCTCACGCGAGAGCGAGTCGATTATTCTGTTGTCTTCTTCGGTACGTTGATTGAGCAATACCCACTCGCGTACAGGTTCTTTAAGCTTTCTGTTTATCATTGTTCCTCTTTTGAGTATGAATTACTTATTTTCTTTATCGTCGACCGAAACAATTTCGGTATCGGGAGTTTTCTTGATCTTTCTGTCAAGCAGATAACAAAAAAGTCCGAACGGAACTAAAAATCCGCCAAGCGCCATAAGCGCAGGATAAGCGCTTCCAAGTCGCTGACTTAGCATATAAGCCGCAAGAGCTATGACTATCGGTGCTATAAATACCAGCGCCGCATATCCTATGATGCGCGACGACTCGGTCCTTACTGTGACCGTATCCCCCACCTGTGCGCCGCACAGATTGAGCGCTCTGCACTCCGCGTTTTTGTCCCCGAAGGCAACGCAGGCACTGCAGGAGGAGTCCATGTTATGACATCCCTCACATATTGTTTTCCTTGATACTCTCACAACGGCGTAATCGCCGTCAAGTGAGATGACCCTTGCCTTTTGCGTCATTATAACCGCCTCATTCCGCCTTATATCTTTCCATTACTGCCATCGCTATATTTATTCCATCGACTGCGGCGCTGGTAATTCCGCCCGCGTATCCTGCGCCCTCTCCGCCCGGATACAAATTGTCTATACCGAGCGCAGTATATTTTTCGCTTCTCATTATTCTCACGGGTGCGGAGGTTCTCGTTTCAACTCCCGTAAGCGGTGCCGCAGGGTCCTTGAAGCATCTCATTTTATTGCCGAACACCTCAAAGCCGCGTCTTAACATAGAGTTTACGTAGGTTGGAAAAATACTGTCGATACGGGCAACCCTGACGTTTCCGTTCATATAGGTGGGACGGATTATTTTCGGTGTTCTCAGCTTTTCCGTTTTACCATCAATAAAGTCGCCGACCGTTTCGCAGGGAGCTTTATATCCTCCGCCGCCGAGCTCAAAGGCGCGTCTTTCAAGTCGACGTTGGAACTCTATTCCGTCGAGCGGAGAGCTTCCGAAGTCCTCGGGAGAAACCGATACCGCTACCGCCGCGTTTGCGTTCTTTCCGTCTCTTGCGAAGCTGCTCATTCCGTTTGTGACCACTCCGCCCTCCTCGCTCGCCGCGGCGACCACCTCGCCGCCGGGACACATACAGAAGGTATAGACCGCACGGCCGTTTTCTCTGTGCGAAAGCGCATATTCTCCCTTGGGGAGCCTTGGGTCGCCAGCAAGCTTACCGTATAAGGATTCGTCAACGCGCGTCTGAAAATGCTCTATTCTGACGCCTACCGAAAATGGCTTCGCCTCCATAGACACACCGCGGTCAAAAAGCATTTCATAGGTGTCCCTCGCACTGTGTCCGATTGCAAGTATCAGCACGGACACCTCATATTCCTCGCCGTCGTCGGTTTTTATACGCGTTATTCTGCCGTCTTTGACAGTAACGTCAGTAAGCTTTACGTTGTATTTTATTTCTCCGCCAAGCTCCTTTATTCTGTGAGCTGCGTTTCTGACAACACTGAGCAGCTTATCCGTACCAACGTGCGGCTTTGCGCTGTAAAGCACCTCGTCGGGCGCTCCGAGCTCTACCATTGTTTCAAGCACGTACGAGCATCTCGGGTCGTTGATCCTCGTTACAAGCTTACCGTCCGAGAAGGTACCCGCGCCGCCCGCGCCAAACTGTATATTACTGCTTTCAAGCACTCCCGTCTTATAAAAGCGCTTGACCGCGGCACGTCTGTTATCAGCATCCGAGCCGCGTTCAATAACTATTGGTCTGTATCCGTTTTCAGCAAGGAGCATAGCCGCGCACATTCCGCACGGACCAAAGCCCACGACTATCGGTCTTGCGCCAAGCGTTTCGTTTCCTAGAACCGGCTTTATGCTTTCACTTGCGATATAAACAGCGTCGAATTTCTCAAGCGCCGCTTTATCGGGGCTCTGCTCCGCCCCGAGCGCTATCGAGTACACAAAGCTCGGCTTGCCGCCAATTCTTCTTGCGTCGACCGATTTTTTGTGTATTCTTGCGTCCTCAAGCTTTGCCGCTATACCAAGCTTCTCTGCCTTCTTGAGAGCACACTCGAGCGCATAGCCCTCGTCCTTATCGTAAGGAAGCTTGATGTTACGGAAAACTATCTGTCCTTTACTCATATATCCGCCTTACTTGATCTCGATCTCAAGCGAGTATTCGCCTATCTCGTAAACACTTCCCGAAAGTCCTGCGGGAATGCCCACGGTCACGGGCACGGTTACCTTTCCTGTTCCCTTTGAGTAGTAGCTGAGGTCTGCCGTGAGCAGAACGTTGTCCTCGTTAACAAGGGCAAGCGAGCCCGTGCTTCCGCGAAGCGTAACGTTTATGCCGTCCTGCTTTACCGAGTAGTCAAGTCCCTCGGGATTCTTGATCTCCACGTTATCAACGTAAATATCACGGGTGGAGGTATTGACGTGCGTAACCGTAACAGTAACGCTCTCTACTCTGTTTACGTTTTCAACCCCCTCGGGCAATTCAATTACCGCGACGCTCGAGCCCGTGACACCCGTCATCTTCTTTTCGTCGATGGTCATTACCTCGACGGTACTTAGCTTTGCAAGCTCCGCAGGGTCGCCTCTTACGACTATGCTCTGAGGCTCTATCTTGATCTCTGAGTTCTTTTCGTTATAGAAGCCGTGCTTAAGACCTACCGAAAGAGGAATCTCCTTTTCGGTGTATACGGGTATCTTCACTATTACGTCGGTGGTATGGAGCTTTACATACGGGTTAGATATAACCGCACCGTCGTTTCCGATAAGAACGAGCGAGCCCGTTGACGTTACCGTACCCGTGAGTCTGCCCACGTCCACAGTTACCTGCGCGTAAGCGACGCTCTCAAGCACGTCCTCGGGTCCCGTTACCGTTACGGTCGAAATGTTTGCAGACGGCGTTCCGAGAGAATACTCCGACTCTATTGAGTATATGGGGTTTACCCTTATCTCGACAGGCTTGGAGGAGCGCTTGTCTACGTATACGTTAACGTAGTTCGTCGAAATCTCCTTGACGCTTATTCCGCCCGGCACCGAGGTGCGAACGTCAAGCGTATATTCGCCTGCGGCGTTTATCTGCGACAGGTCAACGTAAGCGCTTATATCCTCTGCGCTCAGACGGTTAAGCTCGCTTTTAACTCCGCTTACCGTTACGTCTACCGTGTAATCGTATCCGTTGATGACCGTCATTCCGTATTCGGTTTCGATAACCTCGGAGGACATTATCTCAACAGGTATCGAGGCAAAGCGTCTCTCGTCGATTATCGTCTGTGAGCTTACTACGTAAAACCAAAGGAGAACGGCTCCGAGAACGCACATTATTTTTGCGGTCAGGTCTTTATTTTTGTTATTGGTTTTTTTAGTGTTTACGCTGCTTTTATGTGTTTCGTTCATTTCCGTGTCCTCCCTTCTCAGTTTTTGGCTTTGTCTTCAGAGTCTGCGGCATCGGCGTCCTTTGCCTTCGAGTTGCGTCTGAATCTGTTTCTGAGCTGCTTTCTTCCCGTTTCTTCCTTGTCCTCAACTATAAGCACGGACTCAAGAAACTTTTTAAGGCTCTGATAGCTGTAATTTGAAGTCAGCTTACCGTCAAGCGCCGACGATATAGTTCCCGTTTCCTCTGAAACTATTATAACCACCGCGTCACTGTTTTCGCTCATTCCTATTCCTGCTCTGTGGCGTGTGCCGAGGTCCTTGATTATCTCGGGATTTGTCGACAGAGGGAGGAAGCAGCCTGCCGCGTTTATTCTGCCGTCACGTATTATCATCGCTCCGTCGTGAAGCGGCGCCTTGTTGTAGAAGATGTTTTTGATGAGGAAGGGTTCTGCCTTCGCGTCGATTACCGTACCCGTTCTGATAACGTCTCCAAGCTTGGTTGAACGCTCGATAACTATAAGAGCTCCCGTCTTTTCAAGCGACATATCGCAAGCCGCGCTCGTCAGGGCGTCTATAAGCTCGCGGGCATCGGCGTTCTGGCTTTTTGAATCTGCACGTCTGAAGGTCTTGAGAGGCTCTGCGCCCATTTTCTCAAGCGCACTTCTGAGCTCGGGCTGGAACACTATTATAAGCGCTATAATACCCACCTGGAACAAATTTTCCATTATAAAGCTCATAGCGTACATATTTGTGATCTCGCTGACGAACATAAATGCCATCAGAAGCAAAACGCCCGCCGCAAGCTTACCTGCTCTCCTGTCCCTTATGAACTTATACACAAAGTAAAGCAAAAAGGATACTATACAAATATCGATGATGTCCGTCAGCCTTATTCCCGACAACACCGTACCGATGTACGAAAGCATATTTTTAATGGAATCAAACAAAGTGTTCATTCTGTACCCCCATCCGATTTTTGGTTATATATGACGCGGAAAGCCCCGCCAAATGGCAAAACTACCCCATAATATCGTTAATTATATATATTATAACATAACATTGCCCGAATTTCAAGGAATATCGGACAATTTCGAACGATTTTTTCACTGATTTTTCAGTTTTTTCACATATAAAATACGCGCCGCGGAAAGCGGCGCGGATTTTATCCCTTAAGTACAGTTTTTATTAGCTTTTCCGTGTATTTTTCCTTTGCGGAGAAATCCATTGCTGACGCATATATTTTTTCTATCTCCGAGTGAATTTCGTATATGAGGCGCATAGTCTGCGCCGCCGACTCCACCATCTCAAACGCGCTTTTTCGCATAAAGCGTATTTTTACCCGATTTTCGCGGTACACGTCCTTATCGATAAATCTGTCGGTGTTTACCGCGTTGTTTCGCTCTGCATTGCCGTACTCGGTAAACGACGCGCCGACGTCTTTCACAAAAATCCCGTTAAGGCTTCCTGTGTCAAGCGGCGAGAACGAAAGACTGAGCGAGCATCCGCGCTCCATAAGTGCGCTTCTCAGGGCTGATAGAACGACAGGAGATATACGCGCGGTGTCGTTTAAAACAAATCTCGTTTTTGCCGAATTGTAAAATACACCCGTGTCACATTCTCCCATATAGCTTATCGCTGATGTCAGCCGTATCTCCTCACGCGGTGTCGAGCCTTCTCCAAGCTTTTGCGCCGCACGTCTTGCCCACGCGACAAGCTTCTCCCGCTTTATCGCAGGCAGAGTCAGCAGAGCCGCCGCCTCGCTCGCTTCTCCTGCCGCAGAAAGGTACGAATACGCATTTTTATAAAGCAGACGTTTCCTTTCGTTAAGCTCGGATATGATGCCCGAATTTTGTCTTAATATCCGAGAATTCCAGAACTCTCCGAGATTTATTATCTCATCCCTGCACCCGGGAAGTGACGGCTCCTCACTGTGCGGCGGAGTTCCGTCTATTACACCGATCCGTCTTTTATTCAGAATTATACCGTCGAGAGAGCGCGGATCGGACGAGCAGTAAAAGTATTCAACCGTATCGTTTGCCCCCTCTGCGGCAGTGGCGAGCTCTCGCATAAGTCTGCTCTTTCCTGTGCCGCTTCCGCCCTTTATTATGTAAAGATAATCGAGCTCTCCGCTTCTGAATATATCCTTGAAGAAAGAAACAAAGCCGCCTCTTGAATTAGCGGCGGCAAAGTATCCGTTATTGTTTAATGTTTTCATAGTATGCTCCTCCGCTATACCGCTTGATTTGCGGTATGATACAGTTTATGCATACTGTCGCTTGCTTGACAATTTATGCGGCGAGGTCGTAGAGATATATGGCATCGTCGACCTGATACTGCGGCGTTTTGTGGTTTCCCTCTGCGCCCATAGTTATCGCTATGTAGTATTCACCGTCAAGCTCGGCGTATGTGGCAAGGCAGAGTCCTGCCTCGTATGTAAAGCCCGTCTTTCCGCCGATTATCTTATGGCTTTCGGGTTGTCTGCCGCCAAGCTTTTTGAAGACCGTGCTCTGCATGGTAAAGCCGTTCGGGTGCTTATTGGTAGGCGGCACGGTGTAGCTTGTTTTCGACGATATTTCCTTAAACACCTCGTTTTCAAGAGCCGAAGAAAGTATGGCTGCCATCTCCGCGGCATTGGTATAGTGGTTATCGTCGTGGAGCCCCGTTATATTTGCAAAATGAGTATTGGCAAGTCCCATTTCAAGAGCCTTGGAATTCATCATCGACACGAGCTTTTCCTCACTGCCCGCGACAAATTCCGCCGCGGCAACCGCCGCCTCTGCGCCCGAAGGAAGCATAATACCGCAAAGAAGGTCGTAAAGTCTTACCCTCTCGCCTGCGACAAAGCCTGCCATCGACGCGCCCTCGTTATAGAGTCTGTTATACATACCCGACGATACGGTGGTTTCGGCATACAGATCGTCTGCGTTTTCAATAATTACCAAGGCGGTCATTATTTTCGTAAGCGACGCCGGATAGAATCTCTCCTCGCAGTTCTTTTCGGCAATCACGCTAAGATCTTGTGCACTGCAAAGATACGCGTATCCGCTGTAAAGCTGTGAATCGAGCGTAATGCCTGCCGTCACCGGATCAACCTTTTGGTCTGCGTCAAGAGCTTTTTCGGGTGCTATTGCCACGGAAACCGTCGACGAGTGCATATAAGTGCCGCTTTTTGACGGCACGAGAATTATTACAAGAAAGACCGCTAAAGCAACAAGCAAAAGCGCAGCGTATATACGGCCGTTCTTCTTTCGCTTTTTTCTGCGGATAGCCTTATTTGCCATTCTTCATTAGGTTGACCTTAAGCGCGGCGCATACCGTCTTTCCGTCAACAATTTCTCCCGACATTATTTTTTCGACAAGCTCCTCAAGCGGCATTTTTATTACGTTCAAAAATTCATCGCCGTCAAGATCCTGCTCTCCCGCCTCAAGCTCCTCTGCGAGATAGAGCCATATTTTCTCACCGATTATGGCAGGGCTTCCTATAAACTCACCGAGAAACGTTACCTTTTTACTCGTAAATCCTGTTTCCTCTCTGAGCTCTCTCATAGCGGCGTCAAGCGGAATTTCTCCCACCTTATCAAGCTTGCCCGCAGGTATTTCTGTAAGCACGTCAGAAAACGGATATCTGTACTGCTCTACGAGATAGACGTTTCCGTCATCATCAATCGGAAGAACCCCCACCGCACCGTTGTGCTTTATATATTCTCTTTTTGATGTTTCTCCGTTCGGAAGTCTGACCTCATCAACAAAAAGATGAGTCACCACTCCCTTGAATATTTCCTTTGAGGAAATGCAGGATTCAACAAGATCTTCTTTTCTCATTTTTATCTCCGTATTTGCAAAAACGCGGAAGCAACTTCCGCGTTTTCAATTATTTTATTTTCCCCACTCGGAGGTGCATTTTTTGTATGTGTCAAGCTTTTGTGCGGTACATTTTGCGCACGCTCCCGACGCGAGGAAATAAAGCTTTACCTTGGGCTCCGTACCAGAGGGACGTATTACTATTCTGTCACCGTTTTCAAGCACGAAATAAAGCACGTCGGACTTGGGAAGACCGGTCGGCTCAACGTTGCAGCTACCGAGCTTCTTCACCTCTCCGCTAAGGTAGTCGCGCACCTCGCAGACCTTGTGACCTCCGATTTCGGTGGGAGGAGTGGTTCTGAGCGAGTCCATAAGCTTCTGCATCTTTTCGGCGGCGTCAAAGCCGTCCATAGTGATATTCTTGGTGCTCTCAAGGTAATATCCGTAACGCTCGTAAAGCTTGTCGAGTGCATCGGACAGAGTCATACCGCGGTCACGGTAGTAAGCCGCCATCTCGCTTATAAGCATAGTTGCAACTACCGCGTCCTTGTCGCGCGCGTACGTTCCTTTAAGGTAGCCGTAGCTCTCCTCAAAGCCGAGAAGGTAATTATCGTGCCCCGTTACCTCAAGCTTCTTGATGACCTCTCCGATAAACTTAAAGCCCGTGAGGACGTTGAAGATACGGATACCGTGAGCCTCGCAGACCTTTGCCGCAAGCTCGGTGGTAACTATGGTCTTTACTACGTAGGGGTTTTCGGGCATAGTACCCGTTTCCTCGTATGCACTTGCAATATATTCGATAAGCAAAGCGCCAACCTGATTACCGGTGATGGTCTTGAACTCGCCGTCGGCACCTCTTATCATTATACCTACTCTGTCTGCATCGGGGTCAGTTGCGATAATAACGTCACTTCCGACGTCGTTCGCTATCTCTATTCCCTTTTCAAAAACCTCGGAAAATTCGGGGTTGGGGAAACGGATGCCCGGGAAATTTCCGTCGGGCTTCATCTGCTCATTAACGGTATAAATATGCTTGAAGCCTGCCCTTTTAAGCACCTCGGGTACGATTCTGTAGCCTGTTCCGCAAAGAGGAGAATACACTATCTTAAGCTCGTCTGCGACCTTCTTTACTACGTTCGGATACACCGCCTGAGCCGTAACCTCGGACATATAGTCCTCGTCAAAGCTCTCGTCAAGCATTATTATATTGCCGCGCTCAAGCTCGGCATCAAAATCCGCGTACTTTACGTCGGCAAAAATATCCGTTCTGTCGATATATTCGGAAACGGTCTGTGCGTGGTCGGGGGGAAGCTGTGCGCCGTCCTCCCAATACGCCTTATAACCGTTATATTCCTTGGGGTTATGCGACGCGGTTATATTAACACCCGCGATACATCCGAGACGTCTTACCGCGTAGGAAAGAACGGGTGTGGGGCGAAGCTCGTTGAAAATATAGGTCTTGAGTCCGTTTGCCGCAAACACAGACGCCGTTGTCTTTGCAAAAAGCTCGGAGTTGTTTCTCGAATCGTAGGCAATTACAACGGGGCGCTCCGTACCCGTTTCGCTCCTTATAAGGTCTGCAAAGCCCTGTGTCGCCTGCGCAACGGTGTAGACGTTCATCGCGTTGGTTCCCGCCTTCATCGTACCGCGAAGTCCCGCAGTACCGAAATCAAGGCGCTTCGCAAAGCGGAACTTTATCTCGTCGTCATTATCCTCAATAGCGCGAAGCTCTGCCTTTGTAGCCTCGTCCGTTGCCTCGGTCTCAAGCCAAAGCTGATATTTTTCTCTGTAATTCAAATCAGGGTCCTCCGTGGGAAATTCAAGTAGATATTCAGGTTCTCTAATATTATATCACAAATTTCGTCAATTGCAAGAGTATGTACCGACAAATTTAATAAAACTTACGCCTCTTCTGCTGCAGACTTTAGCGCCTCGGCAAGCTGGTCGGGGCATGACGTGCTCTTGAAGCCGCATCTTATTCCCTCAAGTCTGGTTATTACGTCCTCTGCCTTCATTCCGACAACGAGGTTTTCAATACCGTGCGTATTACCGTCGCATCCGCCCTCAAAGCTGACGCTCTCGATAATATCGTTATCAAGAACTACCGTAATGCTTCTCGAGCAGGTTCCTTTTGTTCTGTAAGTGATCGTCTTCTTCATTTTTGTTCTCCATTCTTTATTCTGTAGCCGCGTAAAGTCCGAGTGGCGAGAATTCCGCCGCCTCAAGCTTTAAGTATAGTATCAGCGCGTCGAGCCTTTCGCAGTCGCCGGACGTACGCACGTCAAAGACCGTGTAATCATCCGTCTTGAAGGTGTCAACGCTTTTTATATTAACTCCGAGTAAGTTTGCCGCCGCCATAAGTCCCGTCAGCGCGGTGCCGTCCCTGTCAACGAGCGAAAACTCAAAGTCGGTAATACCAGATATCTCACTGAGTCCCGACAAAGTAGGCGACAGAAGAAGATATCTCGTTTCGTCGTCTCTGTTATCGGACTTCACCATACAGGATGCGGCGATTTTAAGCTCGTAGCTCTCAATAAGTCTGTAAAAGCCCGACAACTTTCCGTCTGCGGTATTTTCGTACGGAAGTATGCACATATCCGCGTCGCCCACTGCAACGGCATCGCAAACGTGATTAAAGCTATCGCGGTAGACTGCGGAGGTATCGGGGATGACCGACGCGAATTTTTCAAACGCTACGTCCGCGCCGTGCGCCTTTCTGTAGGCTATTCTTATACTGAAATCAAAGTCGTGGGCCGTGTCGCGCTCGGGCTCAAGCAGCTTGTACGAGGCGACCTCAGCACGTCCGTCTCCAAGCGACCTTGCCATCATTTTACACAGAATGACTCTGTCGGCAAACCCCGTTGCGGTCGAGTAGACCTCGGCGCATGCCTTGTAAAAATCGCTCATATCCGCGGGAACGCTTATTCCCGCATAAGCCGCCATTGACGGCTTTGTCAGTCTTAAAAGCTCAACCCCCTCCGCAACGTCTGCGGTCTTGTCAAAGCCCGCGTTATCGACAAACGAGTCGATAATTCCCATTCGCATTTCAAGATGCTTTGAAAGCTTAGAGGAGTTAAGCTTCAGATTGTCGGACATATTTTCAAGTACATCGGTATCAATTCCACTCATCAAAGCTTCTCCAATACCGCGTAGCTCTGTGCAAGGAAGCTCTTAAGCTCGTCTGCTGTAAGAGGTCTTTGAGACAGGAGCGCGAGCGAATACATCTGACGCGCGATACTCTCTGCCTTATCCTTTTCGCCATCAGCGACGAGCGTCTTGAGTCTTGCCACAAGACTGTTGGATGCGTTTACAACAAGGGTCATATCGTCGGGCATATCGGGCATTGAAGCATCTCCTGCGGAGAGTCTGTACATTCTCATCATATCGTTCATTCGTCTGGTCTCCTCGGAGACGTTTATCATAACGGGAATGGACACGTCCTTGAGGCTTTCAAACCTTACCTCAAGCTTTTCGTTTGCGCTGACCGCCTTGAAAAGCTCGGCTATTTCGGGCATATCGGAGGCCTCTCCCTCTCCCTTGAGAGCTGCGGCAACGTCCGAGTCGATACGTACAAACTTTATTTTTTTCTCAGCTTCAACAAGCGACACGAACTGCGTATCTATGATACTGTCGAGCAGTACAACGTCAATACCCTGCGTTTCAAACATTGATATATACTGCGCCTGCGACACCTTGTCGCTTGCATAGTAGACCGTATTTTCGTGCTTTTCCTTTGCAGCCTCAAGATATTCGTCAAGCGTGACGTATCCGCCCGCGGTCTTTTCCCATATAACAGACGGAACAACTCTATCAAAAAATTTACGGTCACGCATAGCTCCGTATTCAACGAAGGTCTTTATCTCTCTCCAGAGCTTTTCATACTCTTCCCTCTCGGTGTTGAACATCGAGTTTATCTTGTCTGCGACCTTCTTTACTATGTGAGTCGAAATTTTGCCGACGTAGCCGCTGTTCTGGAGATAGCTTCTCGACACGTTAAGCGGAAGCTCGGGGCAGTCAAGAACGCCCTTGAGCATAAGAAGAAATTCGGGGATGACCTCCTTGATATTATCCGCAACGTAGACCTGATTATAGTAAAGCTTTACCTGTCCCTCGAGGCTGTCGTATTCGTGAGTAAGCTTCGGGAAGTACAGTATTCCCTTGAAATTAAGGGGATAATCGACGTTGAGATGTATATAGAATAGGGGCTCCCTGTAATCGTTAAACACCTTGCGGTAGAATTCGATATACTCGTCCTTCGTGCATTCGGACGGATTTTTGAGCCACAGAGGAGTCGTGTCGTTAATGGGTGCTTCTTCCTTGCCTTCCTCAACGTTCTCCTCGGTGTCGGTGAAGTATATCTCGATCGGCATAAACGAGCAATACTTGGAGAGGACCTCCTTGAGCTTGTACGCGTTAAGGTATTCCTCACCCTCGGAATTGAGGTGCATAATTATATCCGTTCCGCGCTCTGCTCTGCCGTCATACTCGCTCATTTCGTACTCGCCCGACTCATTGCATACCCATTTTACTGCGGGCGCGTCGGTGTAGGATTTCGTGATGACTTCAACGGTGTCACTCACCATAAACGCGGAATAAAATCCGAGTCCGAAGTGACCGATTATGCCGTTTCCCGCCTCGGATTCTCCCTCGTACTTTTGAATAAAGTCAAGTGCGCCCGAAAGTGCTATCTGACATATATATTTTTCGACCTCCTCGGCGGTCATACCTATACCGTTATCTCTTACCGTGAGGGTCTTTTCGGTCTTGTCGAGAATAACGTCCACTCGGTAGCCTGAGTCGTTTCCGTCCTTTACCTCACCGAGCGAGTAAAGTCTTTTCATTTTAGTTGCCGCGTCGCAGGCGTTTGACACGATCTCTCTTAAAAATATCTCTTTTTCTGAATAGAGCCATTTTTTTATCACGGGGAAAATATGCGAGGTCTCTACGCTTATTCCGCCCTTTATTTTACTGTTGTCTGCCATTTTCACATCTCCTTGCAGGTTGTCAAAAGAGTTTAACAGACTAATATTACCCCATATATTTTAACATATTTGCGACTTGAAGTAAATTTTTTGATAATTATTCGAGTTTCCCTTTTGCGACAATATTTTCGCGAGTCACGGACTATAATTTGGAAAAACATCATAAGGACGGTAATTTTATGAAATACGACGAAGCAAACGTAAGCTTTGAGATCAAGGGCGACACCGTCATTGCCAAAATCGACGGCGAGATCGACCATCACAGAGCAAAGGGACTCAGAGAAGCCATGGACGAGAGAATATACGCCGACAGACCAAAATGCTTTATGGCGGATATGTCGGGTATCACGTTTATGGATAGCTCAGGGCTCGGACTCATTCTCGGCAGGTTTACTCTCTGCCGCGAGCTTGGAGTAGACTTCAAGCTTTATTCCCCCTCCGCGCAGGTTATGAAAATAATCAACCTTGCAGGCGCGGAAAGACTCATACGAATTGAAAAAAGAACCGAAGGAAAAACACGCACGAACAGCTGAAGGAGGTTAGAAATGAAGAAGAATAAAATCAACGAGGTAAGAATAATTTTGGATTCAAAAAGCGAGAACGAGGGACTCGCGCGCTACATCTGCGCCGCATTTGCCGCCGCCTTCAACCCAACGGTTGAGGAGATAGCAGATATAAAATGTACCGTTTCCGAGGCGGTCACCAACTGCGTGGTACACGCATACCGTGCCAACACGGGCAAGATATACATAACACTGAAAGCATTTGACGACAACTCGATCCAGGTAACCGTGCGTGACCGCGGATGCGGCATTGAAAACGTCGACGAGGCGCGTCAGCCTCTTTACACCACCGACGCGGCAGGAGAGCGCAGCGGTATGGGCTTTCCAATTATGGAAAATCTGTCCGACAAATTTACTGTTACGTCAAGGCTTGGCGTCGGTACTACCGTCACTATGAATTTCCGCTTCAAGAAGGATACACAAAATGTCTGACGAGCGATTCTCAAGCAACTCCGAGCTTCTCACGCTTGCGCGTGATGGGGATAAAAACGCGCTCGAAGCCCTTATTGAAAACAATCTCGGGCTCGTGCGGAGCATCGCGTTCAGGTTCACGGGGCGCGGCGTGGAATTTGAAGACCTCGTGCAGATAGGCACGCTCGGTATGCTCAAAGCGATAAAAAGCTTTGATTCCTCTTACGGAACCGTTTTTTCAACCTACGCCGTTCCGCTTATAATAGGCGAAATACGCCGTTATCTGCGCGATGACGGTATGATAAGGGTCGGCAGAAAGACCAAGCAGCTCGGCGCGAAAATATTGCGTATCAGGGAGGAATTCGTTGCCGAAAACGGCTTTGAGCCGTCGGTGGACAAGCTGTGTGAGCTGTCGGGAATAGAGCGCGACGAGGTGGTTTTTGCGCTCGATTCCACCACCCCCGTAAGCTCGCTTTCGGAGTGTGTGGGAGACACGGGTCTTACCCTTGAAGCGACTATATCAGACAGTAACGACACCATACTCGCGCTGACCGAAAAGATCGCGCTCACGAACGCTCTGTCCGAGCTTTCTCCCGAGTGGAGAAAGATAGTTTATCTGCGATATTTTCTGAATCTGACACAGCAGGAATGTGCAAAGCGGCTTGGCATTACGCAGGTGAAGGTGTCACGTGAGGAGAAGAAAATTTTAGCAAGGCTGAAGGAGATGTTATCGGGGTGAAATTACGCTTTTTGCCCGTAGTAGGGGAGGCTACCAGCCTCCCGCCAAATTTATACCAACCATAAACGGGAGGCTGATAGCCTCACCTACATAGATAATACGGACACTTTGTGGGTGGTCTCCACTACAGAAACAAAAGTATAAAATCACCCGACAGAAAATCTGTCGGGTGATTTGTTCTATTCAACAAATTGGAATTTAGCAAATTACAGGTTCCCAAGCAAACGGCAGTAAATCTCTTGCAGTAACCTTGATAAGTTTTCCATTTTCATCATTGACAATTACTTTTATATCGGGACAATACTCAAACAACATTTGTCTGCAATTTCCGCAGGGAGGAATAACATAGTTAAGATGCTTCTCATGAACTGCAACGATTGTATCAAATTCTCGTTCCCCATTTGAAATTGCAATTCCGATTGTAATGTATTCGGCACAAGAACCGTGGATGCCGTCACAATTTACACCTTTATAGATATTTCCGTTCTTACACAAAACCGCACACCCAACAGTGTGGTTATATACACCGTCATCAAAATTTTTGGCTAAAACTTGCAAGCCAATTTCTATAAGTTCTTTATCTTTTTCTGTAATGGGGTATCTTTCCACGAAAATGCCTCCCGTCAACTTCTTGTTTACCATCGCTTCATGTTTTTCTCGAACTTCTCCGTGTATGCTTGTTTTAATTCATCAGCAGTAATTCCATAGCAAAGCATAACATCATTGAAGTACATAAGTACATCAGCCATTTCTTCAACCAAGTCTTTTCTCAATTTCTCATCGGTCGAAGCCTTTGTTCCACCGTGCTTCTTGACAATATCGATTACCTCTCCGATTTCTCCAATCATCCAAAGCAGTTTGTTGCGTCCATTCTCAGCGCAGATAGGTGCCCATTTATGTTTGTACTTGTCCTGTAAGGCTATTTGCATTTCCTGCATCTCATTTATGCTAAAATCAGCCATCGTGTAGTCCTCCGTCAAATTCTTATTTATTGCTCCATTTTGTCACATTTTATTTTGTATACAATTGATCAAATTGCCATCGTAGCGGGTTTTCATAGATGTAATTTCGTATTTCACAATAATCGTCACGATTTCTCACAACATGATCATAAAAGGAACGTTGGAAAATCTTTTCTCCCGTGGTGCTACGTGACTTGTTTATATCTTTTGTTGCTTGATATTTAAGCCATCCAATCACCTCGTTCACCGTAGGGGAGGGGTCTCCCCTCCCGTCAGTTTTGATGAATGACAACAAAAGATGTATATGATTCGGCATAATCACATAACAATCGACAGATATTTCGGGGTATTTATTTGGCAATTCTTGAATCCAAGAATCTACTACTTTTCCCTCTTGCGATAATTGAGGGAGGGGAGACCCCTCCCCTACAATCGTGGAAAGAATGTTTTTTCGATTTTCCGTACATATAGTTATGAAATATGCTCCGTTTGTAGCATAATCAAAATGCTTCAACCGAGTAGATTTTCTCTTTGGCAATTCTTTGCCTTGGTTCATTTTATCACCACTTTGATAACATTTCTTGTGCGGTAACGGGAGGGGAGACCCCTCCCCTACAGCAAAAATCAAATATAACCACCGAATAATGTCTACTGCCTTTTCACTCAAAAGAAGCTTATCTGGTCGAAGGCTTCTTCGGGCTTGGGTGCTTCAGTCTTGGCTTCGGCTTTCTTTTCTTCCTTCTTCTCCTTGGGTGGAGGTGCAAGGTCGAAAAGCGTCATCTGATTGGTTTCGTTGAGTCCGTCAAGCGCGCCGTTCTTGCGGAGAAGCTCGACGAGGGTCTTTGAGAGCGAGCAACGCGTGCTCATATCCTCAACAGACATAAACTCGCCCTCCTCTCTCGCCGCGACTATGTTCTGCGCCGCGGTATCACCGAGACCGGGAAGTGACGAAAACGGCATTCTTATCTTGCCGTCCTCGGGGAGAAACGCGGTTGCCGCGCTATGTCTGCAGTCTACGTTCAAGAACTTTATTCCTCTCGCCATACACTCGCACACGAGCTGGAATATATCGTATGTATCCTTTTCCTTCTGCGACGCGTCCTTACCCTTTTTCTCTATCTCCTTCATATACGCCTTGACCGCGCCGAGTCCTCTGCCAACTATCTCCGCGTCAAAGCCACCCGGAGCAACCGACAAAAACGCCGCGTAGAATTCAAGCGGATAGTATATCTTATACCATCCGAGACGTATCGCTGAGATTACGTATGCCGCCGCGTGAGCCTTCGGGAACATATACTTGATCTTCAGACAGCTGTCAATGTACCAGTCGGGCACGTTGTGGTCCTTCATCATCTGTATGCGCTCGGGCGTGAAGGTCTTGGGCGCTTTACCCTTACGGGTGTCCTCCATTATCTGGAACGCGTCCTTCGGAGGCACGCCCTTATAAAGCAGGTATGTCATAATACTGTCACGCGTACCGATAACGTTTGAAATGGTACAGGTTCCCTCGTCAATAAGGTCCTTGGCGTTACCAAGCCAAACGTCCGTACCGTGAGAAAGTCCCGAAATCTGCAAGAGGTCGGAGAAGCCCTGAGGCTTTGTATCGACAAGCATCTGACGCACGAATTTCGTTCCGAATTCGGGCAGGCCATAGGTTCCGACGGGGCTTCCTATATCCTCCTCGGTGACGCCGAGCGGCTTTGTCGACAGGAACAGCTCGTACACGTTTCTGTCGTTCATCGGAACGTCGAGAACGCTTGTGTTCGTGTACTTTTCAAGCCATTTATATTTGGTCGGCACATCGTGTCCGAGTATGTCGAGCTTGAGTATGGTATCGTGCAGGAATTTGTATGTAAAGTGGGTAGTAATGGTACCTGCGCTTTCCTTTTCGGCAGGATACTGAACGGGTGTGAAGTCGTAAACGTCGTACTCTCTCGGCACGACTATAATTCCGCCCGGATGCTGACCCGTTGTCTTCTTTACGTCGGTACATCCGTCAACAAGTCTTTGAACCTCTGCCTTGGGGAGAAGTATTTTACGCTCCTCAAGGTATTTCTTTACGTAACCGAACGCGGTCTTTGATGCAAGAGTACCTATCGTACCTGCGCGGAACACGTTTTCCTTACCGAAGAGTACCTCGGTATATTTGTGCGCGTCTTCCTGAACGTCTCCCGAGAAGTTTAGGTCAATATCGGGGGACTTGTCGCCGTAGAAGCCGAGGAAGGTCTCAAACGGGATATCGTGACCGTCGCGGTACATATCCTCACCGCAATGAGGACAGTTCTTCGGCGGCAGGTCAAAGCCCGAGCCTACCGAGCCGTCGGTTATAAATTCGGAGTAGCGACACTTCGGGCATCTGTAATGAGGCTGAAGCGGGTTCACCTCGGTAATACCCGACATTGTTGCCGCAAAGGACGAGCCTACCGAGCCACGCGAGCCGACGAGGTAGCCCTTGCTCTCGCTGTTCCACACGAGCTTCTGCGCTATCATATACATAATAGCAAAGCCGTTACCTATTATGGATTTAAGCTCACGGTCAAGTCTTTCGGACACTACCTCGGGAATCTTTCCGTCGAACTCGTACATTTCGCGCGCCTTTGTGCGACACATCGAGTCAAGCTCCTCGTTAACTCCGGGAAGGCTCGGCGGATAGTTACCCTCGGGTATCGGGCGTACTTTTTCTATCATATCCGCGATGAGATTGGGGTTGGTTACTACCACCTCGTACGCCACGTCCTCGCCGAGATAGTCAAATTCGGCAAGCATTTCCTCGGTCGTTCTGAGGTAGAGTCCCGTTTCTCTGTCCGCGTCCTTATACTTGTTTGCAACGAGTATCTGACGTTCAATTTCGTCTTCTTTGTTAAGAAAGTGTGCGTCACAGGTAGCACAGACGGGCTTGCCAAGCTTTTTGCCGAGTCGGTAAATGCGTCGGTTGATGTCGCGTATCGCTTCCATATCGGGAAGAACACCGTCGGCTATCATAAACGCATTATTTGAAAGCGGCTGAATCTCAAGGTAATCGTAATAACGCGCGATGCGCTCGATCTCGCTTTCGGTCGCGCCGTTCAGAATAGCCTGATAAAGCTCACCCGCCTCGCAGGCAGAGCCTATTATAAGTCCCTCTCTGTGAGTGTCGATAACCGACTTCGGTGTTCTCGGATATCTCTTATAATAGGTGAGGTAGCTCTGTGATACTATCTTATAAAGATTTTTAAGTCCCGTTCTGTTCTTTACGAGAATTATCTGGTGATAAGGCTTTGCTTTAAGTGGGTCTGCGTTCTCGCTCATTTCGCGCAAAAGCTCCTCGAGGGTCCTCATTCCCTCCTTTGACAGATCCTCAAACATACATTTTAAGATACGGGCAAGTATCTCGGCATCATCTGACGCTCTGTGATGGTTGAAGTTACCAAGCTCGTAATGCTCCGCGAGGGTGTCGAGCTTGTGGTTTTTAAGTCCTTTATTGAGGAAGCGAGAAAGCGCTACGGTATCAAGATAGGAGTTGGGGAACGGTATTTTTGCATTTTCCGCGGCGCGTCTAATAAAGCTTGCGTCGAAATTCGCGTTGTGGGCAACGAGTATCTTATCGCCCGCAAAGTCGAGAAACGCCTTGACCGCCTCGTCCTGCGAGGGCGCTCCTGCGACCATTTCGTCGGTAATTCCCGTAAGCTCGGTTATATTCTCGGGTATATGACACTCGGGGTCTGCAAAGGTGTTGAAGGTTTCAAGCACCTCGCCGTTCTTCATTCTGACCGCGCCGATTTCGGTTATTTTGCAGTTCTGGACAGAAAGTCCCGTGGTTTCTATATCGAATACTATATACTCGTCATCAAAGGTGCTTTTGAGGTCTGTTTCGAGGTTTTCTCCGAAAAGCACACGCGCGGTATCATCGACAAAGTAGTTTTCTATACCGTAGATGACCTTGAAGTCTTCAAGCTTCTCGGCTTCAAGCATTACGTTAGGGTACGCCTGTACGTTTGCGTGGTCGGTCACGGCAATCGCCTTGTGTCCCCACTTGTATGCGGTCTTGATAAGGGTCTCGGGCGGAATGAGCGCGTCGAGGGTAGACATCTTCGTGTGAGCGTGAAGCTCCACTCTCTTGTTTTCGCTCTTATCCTTGCGCTCGACAAGCTTTATCTTCATCATCGAGTGAGGTATAAGGACTATTTCACCGTCAAAGCTATCCGTTTTGGTGTAACCGTCGATAACCACCGCGGTTCCCTTTTTTATATCTGCGTATGCGGAGGCTTCGTTCGCGGGAACGGGCGTTTTTATAAATATCGAGGAGTCGCGGTCGGTAACTCCCATGGTCACGACGACCTTCTCCTTGCCACGCATCTCCTTTTCTTCATAGTAAAAGACCTCTCCCACTACGTTGAGCTTTCTTTTATTCTCGTTAAGCTCGCGCATGGGCGTTATCTCGCCTATCTCAAACGTAGGACCGATAAGCTCGGAGGGCTCCGCAAAATCGAAAACTGTCGCGCCGATCTTCACGCTTGTTGCGCTCTGCTCAAACACGAACTCTCCCTTGGCGAGATTCATTCTTCTCTCAAAGCCCGTATAATCCTGAACCGGCTTTGAGTTTTCGGGAAGCTTTGCTTTGAAGGCTGACGGGTCTATTTTGTGCTTTGAGAGAATTTCCTCCTCAAGGGCTCTCATATATTCGGTGTCGTACAGATATTTTTCGTGTTCTGTTTGAATACTGACGTTTATCTTTACTCCGAAAACGTCGAGCGCAACCTTTTCCATAACACGCGCCGTTTCAGCTATATTAAGAAGGTCTATACCTCCGTCACCGAAGCCTATTTTAAGCGACAGGAGTGAATTTTCAAGCGTGAAGTCATAGTTAAAGAAGAAGCCGTGCGCAAGTGCGCCCGCCCTCTCGGACAGGTGTATAAGCATATCTATACTCTCGCGGCTGCCAAACAGGTCAGGCGGGAAATGCGGCTCAAGACGCGCAGAGTTAAGCTCGTACGTCTCCTTTATTCCCTGCTCGGTCGACTCAAGCGCCTCGGGGGTAAAGAGGGAGTCCGTCCATATTTCTATGAGTAGAAGCTTGCGCTCCTTGTCGGTTTTTACGACCTGCTTTTGCACCGAATCAAGCACCTTCTTCTGTGTGTCGTCGGGATTGAAGCGGGATAAGATTTCAGCGAGTGTCTTTGCCATTTCAAATTCGTCCTTCTGTTAAAATTCACTACGGTTAAATTATATCATATCAGTTTCAAATTGTGCAAGAGCAAAATCACGTATTTTTGCTCTGTGTCCTATATTCAGTCGGTGTGATGCCGAAATTCTTTTTGAACAGGCGGCTGAAATATAGCTGGTCCTCAAAGCCGCAGTTCAAAGCGATCTCTCCTATGCTTTGCGCAGTGGACAAAAGCATCTCACGCGACATTTTCAGACGCACGTCGTTCTGGTATTTTACGGGTGTGGTACCCGTACATTCTGCAAAAACATGAGAAAATCTGCTTTTTGAATACCCTGACACACCTGCGAGCTCGTCAAGAGTTATCTTTTTATTGTAATTGACGTTTATGTAGGTCAAAGCAGGCAAAATGATGTCCGAATTCTGTTTTTGCATCGGATTATGAACAAGCGCGGATATTCGGTGAACAAGCTCGATCAGCGTGGGAAGCGCAATTTTCTTCTGCTCCGGCAAAAAATGTCTTTGTATCATACGGGAAAATATTTCGCAAAGCTCGGTGTCGGAGTCTAAAAAATATACTCCGCCTGCGAGATCAAACTCTGCCATTATTTCAGCCGCCGCAGTTCCCGTAAAATGACACCACATCGAGCTGCTGGCAGGCTTGTTCTCGTATCTCTGCTCCTCGTGAGGCTCGTATATGACCAAGTTTCCCGAAAAAAGAGTATAAGTTTCTCCACGGTATAGTACGGTGTATTCGCCGCCCGTGATGAGAAGTATATGGTAGTCTACTCTGCCGTTCTTTCTCATAACAAGCTGACCTTGCTTTACGTTCTGAAATCCGCAGCTGTTTATCTTCAGATATTTGTCCGTTGAAAAGTTGGTTATATCGTTTTTGTTGCCGTCCCATATGATCATACATCCACCTCCCGACACAAACGATTATATCACAGTACAGCATTTTTGTCCATATGATTTGCAAGATTTTACATTTACTTTTTTCTGCCCCGTGTTTACAATAAAGACAAACCCAAGGAAAGGATGAACGTTATGAAAAAATTTGCTTTTATCGGCGCAGGAAGCTACAATTTTACAACAAGCTGCGTACGTGACCTTCTCACCTTCGATGCCTTTAAGGACTGCGAGATCGCGCTTATGGACATCAATCCCTCAAACCTCGCAAACATACACAAGATAGTACTTGACATCGTAGAAAAGATGAACTGTCCGAAGTGCAAGGTTGTCGCAACACTCGACCGTGTTGAGGCCCTCAAGGGCGCTGACGGTGTTCTCTGCACCGTATTCAACGGTGATATCGACATCTGGCAATACGACATTCTTATCCCGAAGAAATACGGTATCGATACCAACATCGGTGACACGAGAAGCGTATCCGGTATTTTCAGAGCGCTCCGTAACATTCCTCTTATGCTCGATATATGTAAGGATATTGAAAAGTACTGTCCGAAGGCGGTGTTCTTAAACTACACCAACCCTATGTCTATGCTTTGCGGTGCTATGCAGAGATACTCAAACGTCGAAGTGACCGGTCTCTGCCACAGCGTTCAGGGCAGCGCGGAAATGCTTGCAAACTGGCTCGGAGTGCCCTTCAACGAGCTTACGTATAAGAGTATGGGTGTAAACCACCAGTCCTTCTACACGGTACTTGAGCATAACGGCGAGGACCTCTATCCCCAGCTCATAAAGCTTGTTAGTGAAAACCCCGAGGTATTTAACCGCGAGCAGGTTCGTAACGAAATGCTCTTAAAGCTCGGCTACTACGTAACCGAGTCAAGCGGACACAACTCCGAATACAATCAGTGGTTCAGAAAGAGACCCGACCTTATTGAAAAATACTGCACTCACGGAACAAACCCCAATCCCGGTGAGTACTCATATTCGCTCAATCTCAGACTCAAGAGACGCGCAAATCTCCAGCAGCATTACGACAGATGGTGGAGCCAGGAATTCAACCCCAACAAGGGACCCGAGTATGCGGCAGATATATTCAACGCGCGTATCGGCGACGGCAAACCGTTTATATTCAACGGTAACGTAATAAACCACGGCTCTATCCCGAATCTCCCCGACAATGCTTGTGTCGAGGTACCCGTTGTTGCCGACAGAATGGGCTTCAAGACCACCATCGCAGGTCCTCTGCCCGAGCATCTTGCAATTCTTGTAAACACCACCGCGCGGATGGAAACACTCGCCGTTGAAGCGGCTATGAAAAAGAGCCGTGATATGGTTTATCACGCGGTTTATATGGATCCGCTCTCATCGGCAGTATGCTCGATGGATGAGATCAAAAATATGTGCGACGAGCTGTTTGAGATAAACAAGGACTTCCTCGGAGATTACAGATAATCTAAGGTAACTAAGACGCAAAAACGCGACGGGAAATTCCGTCGCGTTTTTTGTTATTCTCCAATATAGTCAAAAACTCTTACGTAGTCGACTATGAACTCGTCGGGCATTGCCGATTTAAGAAGCTCGTTCGGCTGATCGCTGTATCGGTATCCGTCACACTCTGTTGTAATAAGTATAAACTGCTCTGTGTGCGAAACGGGCCCGTCGTGGTGTCCGTCAAACACGCCGTCTATGTAGAAATCGTAGCCGTTGGGAGTCCAATTCACCGCAAAGGTGTGGAATTCCTCGTGATTCGGAATAGAAAATCTGTCGGGTGCGAACTCGGTTTTGTGCTCACTCACAAATTTTTCCTTATGCTCTGCTCCGTATCCGCCCCAATGTATAAAGTGAGGAATCATTCTGCCCGGCTCGAAGCTTTCCATAATATCGACCTCAACGCCTGCCTTGCCGGGATCGTCACTGCATCCGATTATCGGGCTTTGAAGCCAGAATGCACTCCACCAGCCGCCCTTCTGCTGCGTTCTGCAGCGGCACTCATAGTAGCCGTATTTATGTAAGAATTTCTGCTCCTCGTGCTTTGCGATAGGCCACACGAACTTTCCGTAGCCGTTCTCCTCGGGAGGATTGTCCATAAAATTGCTTCCCGTCTGGAGCTGAGCGCTATAATAGTGTCCGTCCTTTTCGACAAGCTTTATATGCACGCAGCCGTCCTTTACCTCAACACCCTCGTCGGTGTAGGTCTTGTGCCAGTTGTGCATAATTCCGCGTCTGAAGCCCCACTTTGTGGTATCAAGTGTGTCTCCGTCAAATTCGTCGCTCCACACAAGCTTCCATTTACCGTCGGGGAGTAAGCTTGACTCGTGTCCCTCAACCTCGTATTTTTGCATATCTTCACCTTCCTCGGTTTTAATATTTGACTCTATATTATCAAAACCGAGCGATTAGTTATATAAGGATATTACTGTTCGATATCAAAATATTACTTTATTCCAAACATTTTTTCTATTTCGGCAACAAGCGTTTCTATGATAAGATCCTCGGGTATCTTTCTGACTATCTCGCCTTTTTTGAAAAGTATCGCCTCGCCGTTACCGCCCGCAACACCAATGTCTGCCTCTCTTGCCTCTCCCGGCCCGTTGACAACGCATCCCATCATAGCGACGGTTATGGGTCTGTCCACGCGCAGCTTCGTATCGGCGATTTCTTCAAATCGGTGAACAAGCTCTATGAGATTTATCTTTGTTCTTCCGCAGGTCGGACAGGATACAATGTTTATCGTGTTCGCGCCCGAGCGACCTATTGCTTTAAGGAGCGCCTTCGCGCTTCTCACCTCGTCGGTCGGGTCTGCCGTGAGCGAAATGCGGATGGTATCTCCGATATCGTCACAAAGAAGGCTTCCTATTCCCGCAGACGACTTTATAAGTCCCTGCTTTTCGGTTCCTGCTTCGGTAACTCCGAGGTGGAGAGGATAATTTACTCTCTCACTCAGATAGCGGTTGGCGTCTATCATAGTTTTGACGTTTGAGCTTTTCACAGACAAAACTATGTTATCAAAATCAAACTTTTCAAGAAGTGACGCGTGATACAGCGCGCTTTCGGCAAGAGCCTCCGCCGTCGGCGAGCCATAACGCTCGAGTATGCTCTTTTCAAGCGAGCCTGAGTTTACGCCTATTCTTATCGGTATATTTTTAGCGAAGCAAATGTTCGCAACCGCGCGCACCTTTTCATCTTCACCGATATTTCCCGGGTTTATTCTTATTTTATCTACGCCTGCGTTTGCACACTCTATTGCAATTCTGTAATCAAAGTGTATATCCGCAACAAGCGGCACGCGTACGTCGGCGTTTTTGAGTCTTTCTATGGTTGAGACCGCCTTAACGTCAGGTACGGCAAGGCGCACTATGTCACACCCCTCGACTTCAAGAGCTCTGACCTGTCTCATACACGCTTCAAAATCGTGCGTATCGGTATTGGTCATAGACTGCACGGCAATTCTCTCTCCGCCGCCTATAACCAGCCCACCAATTTTTACTTTTCTCGTTTTACTCATATTATTACCGTTACTTTACAAAAAGTCTTGATATGTCCTGATAGGTTACAAAAGCCATAAGAAGCATAAGCGCAATAAGTCCCGCCGCGTGTATCTTTGCTTCAAGCTCGGGGTCAACGGGACGTCTGCGTACCGCTTCTACGATAAGGAACATAAGCCTTCCTCCGTCAAGCGCGGGAAGCGGAAGCAGGTTAAAAATACCGAGATTCATCGATATGACGACGACAAGGTAAAGAACACCCATAACACCGCCCGACTGCGCCGTTTCGCTTATTGCCTCGGTCACACCCACGGGGCCCGATATCGCCTCCATACTGTATCTTCCCGTAACGAGATCGATAAGTGATTCCCATATCATTTTCACGGTGGACACAGACCTGTAAAACGAATGCTTCACTATATTCGGAAAATTCTTTTCCTCTGCGCTGACGTAGAAGTCACGTTGAGCGTACAGAACGCCGCCATCGGTAAAGCTCGGGAACTGAACGTCCTTTACGGTGATCACCTCACCCGCCCTTTTTACCTTTATATCAATGGGGGAAATTCCCGAGCGCATTATCTCGTAAACAAGATCGTTTGCGACGTGTACTCTTTGAGAATCTACCTCAAGAACGGTATCGCCTATCATAAGTCCCGTCTGCTGACTCAGCGCGCCGTCGGCAAAGCCGAGAATGGTAGTTGAGCCGAGAGACTTCGACGAAATTACTATCACCGCCATAATAATTATGCCAAGGATAAAGTTCATTATCGCGCCTGCGGTAACCACCGCTATTCTCTGAAGAACAGGCTTGTTGCAAAGGGCGTTAGGGTCGTCTGAGCCGCCGTTTTCACCGGGCATACTGACGTAGCCGCCGATCGGCAGAAGTCTTATGGAATATCTTATTCTGCTTCTTGAAAGCTTTGAAAAAAGCTTGGGTCCCATACCGATCGAGAACTCCTCGACCGTGACCCCGAATTTTCTTGCCGCTATAAAATGACCGAGCTCATGAATGAATATGAGCGCGGAAAATATCAATACTGCAAGCAAAACCGTTAAAATATTAATATCTATCACTCCCGTGGTTATTTTCCGACTTTTATATACTCGGCGACAAGCTTTGCCGCTTCCTTTTCAATTTCGTATATTCTATCAAGCGTGTCGACTCCGTCAAGCGATGCTCCGAGCTTATCAAGCGCATACTTGACCGCTTTATATATGTCGGTGAATCCGATCTCACCTCTTATAAAGCTCCAGACCGCCGTTTCGTTTGCGGAATTAAGTGCCGCGCCCGTACCGCCGCGACGCTTAAGCACCTCACGCGCAAGGTCAAGCATAGGAAACGCATTCGTGTCGGGCTTTGCAAACGTAAGTCCCGAAAGCTTGGTTAAGTCAAGCTCGTCTATCGCTGCGCCGAGTCTTTCGGGGTAGGTCAGCGCGTACTGCGCACAGTGACGCATGTCGGGAACGGACATTTGCGCGATGACCGCGTTATCAATATATTCCACCATTGAATGTATTATGCTCTGACGGTGAACCACCACGTCGATCCTCTCGGACGGAACTCCGAAAAGATACGCCGCCTCAATTATCTCAAAGCCCTTATTCATAAGAGTTGCCGAGTCAATGGTTATCTTTGCTCCCATACTCCAGCTCGGATGCTTGAGCGCATCCTCAACGGTTACCCTCTCAAGCTCGTTGGCAGTTTTACCGAAGAAGGGACCTCCTGAGGCGGTAAGTATGAGTCTTTTGACCTCGCGCCTCTCGCCCGAGCGCAGGCACTCGTGGATCGCGCAATGCTCGCTGTCAACGGGGAGGATGGTCACGCCGCGCTCCCTTGCCTCTCGCATAACTATATCACCCGCGCTTACGAGAGATTCCTTGTTTGCAAGCGCAAGAGTGTTACCTGCTCTTATAGCCGCGAGAGTCGCGGGGAGTCCCGCACAGCCGGTTATGGAGTTAAAAACTCTGTCGACCTTATCAGAAGCAAGCTCCTCGATGGCTTCTTTACCGCAGACCACCTTGGTATCCGTGTCGGCAAGTCTTAACTTCAAGTCCTTTGCCGCCGCCTCGTCCGCCGTCGCGGCAGTTTTTATTTTCAATTTACGCACCTGTGCTTCGGCAAGCTCCGTGTTTTTGTTAAAGGATATGCCGTGAACACACACGCCGAATTTGTCGGCAACGTCAAAGCTCTGTGTGCCCACCGAGCCCGTAGAGCCGAGTATGGTTATTTTTTTCATTGCCATTCCCCGTTTTTATCGTATAATTGCAAAAAACGAAAACGCGTGGAGCACGAGCATCACGGGAGCAAGAGCGATTATGCTGTCAAATCTGTCCATAACGCCGCCGTGTCCGGGAAAAATTTTGCCGTAATCCTTTATTCCGTTCTGCCTTTTTATAATAGACGCCGACAGGTCGCCGAACTGTGATACCACTGCCGCTATAAGTCCTGCGAAGAAAAGCATCACAAGGCTCATTTTTACGTCGGTAAGAAGTGAAACGATATATCCGAAAAGCGAGAACGAAAGTCCGCAGAACAGAGTTCCGCCTATCGCGCCCTCTACCGTTTTCTTGGGGCTGACCTCCTCAATAAGCTTATGCTTGCCGAAAAGCATTCCCGAGAAATATGCCATAGTGTCAGTCATCCACGCGCCGACAAACACGAGCCAGAATATATACTGACCGTTTACGGTATCGCGCAAAAGCACGAGTGACGTAAAGCCCGCCGTTACGTATATCACGGACATAAAAACGCTTGAGCAAAGACTGTATTCAAGGGCGTCCTTACGCAAAACGCAGTATACGTTAAGCCAAAGCAGATATCCGATGATTATGGCAAGCACCCAGGGAGCAAAGCCCGTCTTGTCCTCGATAAGTCTTGCGGACAGAGGAAAGGCAAGCGCTATAAAATACGACGGTATTGCAATCGGATATATCTTGTCTGCCTTCAGGCAGTGTAGCATTTCAAAAACCGCCACCGCCGACAAAAGCGCCATCGCTATAAGAAAAAACAACGTATGGGACAACAGAAGCAGCGGCAAAAACACCGCTACAAGTATTATTCCCGTAATAATTCGCTCGGTCATATTTAAAACTTTCGGGACAAAACGTCCCATCCTTTCAAATCAAAGAGGCTTACACACCGCCGAAGCGACGCTCTCTCCTCGTGTATTCGGCTACCGCCTCGTCAACGTCCTTGTGAGTCATATCGGGCCATAGCTTATCGGTAAAATAAAACTCCGAGTACGCCGCCTGCCACATAAGAAAGTTTGACAGTCTGCACTCCCCTGCTGTTCTCACTATCAGGTCGGGGTCGGGTGAAAGACGGGTATAGAGCTTATCCGACAGCATTTCCTCGGTAACCTCGCTAACGCCCTCCGATATAAGCTCGTTGCAGGCGTGGACGATCTCGTCGCGTCCGCCGTAGTTCATAGCCACGTTAAGTATGCGCTCGTACTTGGCGGAATCCGCCTCAAGCTTTTCCATTCTTTCCCTGAGCTCTGGTGAAAACGGAGCCTTGCTTCCGATAAATATGATGCGGAACTGCTTTTCGGCAATGTCCCTGAACGCCGTGTCGATGTATGAATCGAGAAGCGCCATTATAGCGTCGACCTCACTCTTGGGTCTTTTCCAGTTTTCAGTCGAAAACGCGTATACGGTCACGTGCTTTATGCCAATATCTCCGCAATATTCAACCAAGTCCTTGAACACCGCCGCGCCCGTTTTATGTCCGTACTCTCTCGGCATTGAGCGTCTTTTTGCCCATCTGCCGTTTCCGTCCATTATAAACGCGATGTGCTCGGGTATATTCAAAACCTCAAGATCGGTTTCTTCATTCTTCCTTTTGCCAAACAGTTGGGTTAAAAATTTTTTCTTCATAAATCGGCAGATACCGCCGCGTTTGAAGCGCGACGGTATTCCTCTCAATAATTATTGCTTTAGTGTCAGATGGAAAGAAGCTCGTTGTTCTTCTTTGCAGTTATGTCGTCAACAATCTTAACGTACTTATCTGTAAGATCCTGAACGCTCTTTTCGGAGTCCTTTGCCTCGTCCTCGGTCATCTCACTGTTCTTCTTCATAGCCTTGATCTTATCGTTTGCATCGCGGCGGATGTTTCTGAGAGCAACCTTAGCGTCCTCGCTGAGCTTTGCAACCTGCTTGGTAAGCTCGCGGCGGCGCTCCTCGGTAAGCTGAGGGAATGCAAGTCTTATAACCTTACCGTCGTTTGCGGGTGTGATTCCGATGTCGGAAACGAGAATTGCCTTTTCGATAGCCTTGATTATGGTCATATCCCAAGGTGTAATAACGAGTGTGCGCGCGTCGGACGCCTTAACGTCGGCAACCTGCGATATAGGTGTGGGTGTGCCGTAGTATTCAACGTTTACCTTATTGAGCACAGCGGGATTTGCCTTACCTGCTCTGATGCTGTCGAGATCCATCTCAAACGAGCTTATTGACTTTTTCATCTTGTCTTCGTATTCTGTAAGAACGAGTTTCATAATCTTTCTCCTTTTTGTTTGTATGTATTTTTACTTAGTTGTTACGATGGTTCCCGACACGTTTCCGAGAAGCGCGTCGTATATGTTTTCGGGCTCTTCAAGAGCGAATACGAGAATGTCAAGCTCGTTTTCGCGGCAGAAGGACGCCGCCGTCTGATCCATTACCTTGAGATTCTTTTCAAGAATGAAATCGTAGGTTACTCTGTCGTAGTGAACGGCATTCGGGTCAAGCTTGGGGTCCGCGGAATACACGCCGTCAATATTCTTTGCGAAAAGAATTACCTCCGCGCCTATTTCTGCGGCTCTTACCGCCGCCGCAGTATCGGTGGATACGAACGGGATACCGAGCCCCGCACCGAATATTACCGCCTCTCCGCGCTCAAGATATTCAAGTGCGGTATCTCTGTCGTAACGGGTGGCAAAGCCCTCCATTTCAACGGCAGTCATAACGTGCGCTCCGACTCCGCGGCGCTTTAGTGCCTCCTCGATAGCGATCGCATTTATCGTGGTAGCTATCATACCCATATGGTCGGCACGGGTCCTGTCCATATCGGTTCCCTGTCTGCCGCGCCAGATGTTTCCTGCTCCGACTATTATTCCTATCTCCACTCCTGCCTTCAGGGACTTATCAATTACCGCCGCAACCTCGTCGAGCTTTGCGTGGTCAAGAACTCCCTTGCCGCTTTTATCGGCAAGAGCCTCTCCTGAAAGCTTAAGGAGCACTCTTTTATACTTGGGTGTCGTATTCGTACTCATTACGTCTCCTCGCTTAACTGTATTATTTCCACATAACATTATAATCGAAACAAAGCGTCTTGTAAAGAGTTTTTTTGAAACTTTTACCCTCTTTACATCATACTTCCCTCTTTTATCCGTCGGTTTGACGTCGACAAGCCTTGCAAATGTTAAAAAAATGTAAATATTTCCGCTTTTTGCAGAAACCACTTGTAAAGTGACTTCAAATATGATATTATATATCGGTGTCCGTCAGCGGTGCGGGCACCCAACAAAAAAATACAGCCGCTATAATACACGCAGTCGCAGGCTGAAACGGTGACCTTGAGTTAGATCCAGCCGAACCGTACTGCGAAGGATTAACCGAAGGAGGACATTAAAAATGTCAGTAATCTCTATCAAGCAGCTGCTCGAAGCAGGCGTCCATTTCGGACATCACACAAGAAGATGGAACCCTAAAATGGCTGAGTACATCTTCACAGAAAGAAACGGTATCTACATCATCGACCTTCAGAAGACAGTTAAGAAGTTCGAGGAAGCTTACATGTTCGTTCGCGAGCTCGCAAGCGCTAAGGGTACCATCCTCTTCGTTGGTACGAAGAAGCAGGCCGCAGAAACCATCAAGGAAGAAGCCGAAAAGTGCGATATGTACTACGTAAGCGAAAGATGGCCCGGCGGTATGCTCACAAACTTCAAGACCATCAAGAAGAGCATCGCACGTCTTAAGAGCCTCGAAAAGATGCAGGCAGACGGCACATTCGATCTCCTTCCCAAGAAGGAAGTTGCGGCTCTCGTTAAGGAAATGAACGACCTCGAGAGAAACTACGGCGGTATCAAGGAAATGGAAACACTTCCCGACGCTGTATTTATAGTTGACCCCAGAAAAGAAAGAAACGCAGTTCTCGAAGCTAAGAAGCTCGGTATCCCGGTCGTTGCAATTGTTGATACCAACTGCGACCCTGACGATGCTGACTACATCATCCCCGGTAACGATGACGCTATCCGCGCTATCAAGCTTATCGCAGGCGTTCTTGCTGACGCTGTTATCGAAGGCAGACAGGGCGAGCAGATCGGCGCAGCTGACGAAGCTGACAAGACCGAGGCTGAAGCAGCTGAAGACGCTGAAGCTAACGAATAATTAAATATTACCGAGAAAGGAATTTATAACTATGGCAGTACAGATTTCCGCTAAAGACGTTGCCGAGCTCAGAAAGAAGACCGGCTGCGGTATGATGGAGTGCAAGAAGGCACTCGTTGAAGCTGAAGGTAATTTTGACGAAGCTGTTAAGGTTCTCCGTGAAAAGGGACTTGCAGTTGCGGCTAAGAAGGCTGACAGAATCGCCGCTGAGGGTGTTGTAGACATTCTCGTTGAGGGCGACACAGCCGCTATCATCGAAGTTAACTCCGAAACAGACTTCGTTGCTAAGAACGACTCCTTCAAGGAATTCGTTAAGAACATTCTTAAGACGATCATCGCTGAGCGTCCCGCTTCTGTTGAAGAGCTTCTCGCTAAGCCCTACGCTGACGGCCTCACCGTTGAAACAAAGCTCAAGGAAATGATATTCACCATCGGTGAAAATATGAATATCCGCCGCTTTACCGTTGTTGACGGTACTCTCAGCACCTACATCCACGGTAACGGTCAGACAGGTATCATCATCAACTTCGAAGCTGACGATGCCGCGAAGAACAACCCCGGCTTTGCTGAATTTGCAAAGAACATCGCACTTCAGTGCGCTGCTATGCCTGTTCTCTACCTCGACAAGGAGTCTGTTCCCGCATCCGTTATCGAGGAAGAAAAGAACATCCTCATCGCTCAGATCAAGAACGATCCCAAGAACGCAAGCAAGCCCGAAAACATCATCGAAAAGATGGTTACAGGTAAGATCGGTAAGTACTACGAGACAAACTGCCTCGTTGAGCAGGCTTACGTTAAGGAAGACGACATCTCCGTTGCTAAGTACGTTGAAAGAACCGCAAAGGAATTCGGCGGCAGCATCAAGATCGTTGGATACGTTAAGTACGAAAAGGGCGAAGGCCTTGAAAAGAGAGAAGACGACCTCGCAGCTGAGGTTGCTAAGCTCGTTAACGGCTGATAACCGAAACTTAAAAATCGCTCGGCGGTGCCGAGCGATTTTTTGTTTTCATTTGTCCGACTTCTCTACTGAACTGCCGTTTATGTAATCTCCCGTGCCTGATGCCATAAGCTCGCATAGCGGCTTGTAGCCAAAGAACAGATATTGCTCCGCAGTCGGGTTACCTATAAGCTTTTTTATATTCTCGGGTGCAGGGTAAAGTCTTCCCTTTACTAACTTATAGTACATAAGCGCACCCGTGGTCTGATTTGAACGATATTTCACTTGTGCCTGACTTCAAAAAAACACCTCCGCGTAAATTTTTACCTATCACTTTACATTTATAATAAAATGTGTTAAAATTAATAGGTCTTTTCATTTTATCATTTATAATGTATGCAAAAGGTCGCATTTTGCCACCAATATTATTGTTTAACGGAGATAATGATGAAGCTTAAGAAAATATGCGCTTTGGCGCTTGTCGTTCTCGCGGCGCTTATCATAGTCGCATGCGACGGCAACACACAGAGCTCGCTCACCCTGTTTTCAAAGGGCAAAACAAAATACACCGTAGTATGCGCGTCAAACGCCTCCGAAACCGTTTCGGCAGCGGCAGTATCTATAGCACGCGCGGCGGCAACCACCGCTAACGCTGAAATCAGCGTAGATATTGACTCGGTATCGGCAGACGAGCACAAAAACCTCGAGATAATTGTGGGCGAAACCAACAGACCCGTGTCTGTTGAGATTCCCGAAAACCCAAACGATTTTATCATTACGGTTGACGGCGACAGTATCGTTCTTCTCGGCGGTTCGGACAAGTCAACGGCAATGGCTGTTGACTATTTTTGCTCCGAGCTTCTGAGGGGAAAGACTGTAATTGAGCGCGACTACACTTATATATATACCCATAAAAGAATACCTATAATCACAGATAACGGAGCAGTCGAAGAATATACCGTGACGGGTACAGAGGCTACTTCGTCGGTTCTTGGCGACGTTGCTGATGCTCTCTTTGAAAAAACGGGCATCAAAGCAACCGATACACCGTCGGATGCAGCTACCGGAATAACCGTTCTTTTGAGCGATGAAGCAAAGCCCAATACCGTACGCTTTTTGGCAAATGACGGTGGTATAAGCATAACCGTAGCATCAAAAATTGCGGTTTCGCAGATTGCCGACACCATAAGAAGCGAATTTGAAAAGCTTGATACAGTAGATCTCTCAAACGGAAACTATGTTGAGTTTAGTTATCCGCCTGTCGCTTTAGACGATATTCCGAGTGACGTCGAGGTGTATTTCGTAGGGGAGACCGACAAAAGCCCTCTTGAATACGAGGTCGGTGAGGAGATAACCTTCACCGTAACACTTAAGGCAGACGGAGAGACCGTGTCCACGCCCTTGTTCGTCTATGAGATCAAACAGGACGGCAAGGGTCTTGTCGAGCGCGACCAAGTAAATGCCGAAAGCGGTAGCGCGGTCATAAAGACTACTCTTGAGTCCCCCGGATTTGTCAAGCTCTACGTTGCCGTGACAAGCGCAAGCGGTACCGAGCTTAAGGGTGTTTCACCCTTTAACGGCGGCGCAGGTGCCTCGGTTTCAAAAATAAGTCAGGCAGTAGCCGAGCCCGAGGACTTTGACGAGTTCTGGCAGGCAGAGCTTGCAAAGCTTGACGAGGTTGAGCCAAAGGTTACGATAGTTAAAGACCTGTCGGACGATTATCCGGGCTTTAACGTATGGGACGTTCGTATCGACTGCGTGGGCGATCCCGTTTCAGGTTACGTTGCCTTTCCCAAGGATGCAGAGCCCGCTTCTCTTCCTATACTCGTCGGATATATGGGTTACGGAGTCGTTCCGCTTACCCCGTCGGTCAGAAGCAACTACATAGTATTCTCGGTCAACGCACACAGTATTGAAAATGACCGCGAAAGCGAATACTACACAGCCCTCTCTCGAGGTGAGCTTCTTTCGTACGGATTTAATTATAAGGAAAATCTTGACCGCAACAACGTGTATTTCAAAAATATGATACTCCGCGACGTTCAAGCCGTAAGATACCTCAAAACGCTTCCCGAATGGGACGGCAAAAGCATCAGTCTGAACGGTGGCAGTCAGGGAGGCTTCCAAGCAACCGCAGTTGCCGCGCTCGACCCCGACGTAAGCTATCTGTATACGGCTTATACGTGGATGTGTGACGTCGGAAGTGCAGGCGCAGGCAGACTTCCCGGCTGGCAGCCCGATTACACGGACGCGCTCAGATATTACGACACGATAAGCTTTGCGCGCAGAGTAAAGTGTTACACGAATATTAGCGCAGGACTTGGTGACGACGTGTCCACACCGTCGAGTATTATGTCGATGTTCAATGCAATGACCTGTCCCAAGTCTTTAAGCTTCACGCAGAATATGACACACACGTATACTCCCCCGATAAGCGACACGTTCACAATAAACGGGTAAATAGCGTCAATAAAGGCTCCTTATTTACAGGAGCCTTTTTGTGTCGAATATAAGCGCAAACTTTTTGCCTGTTTATATTGACAAAGCACGTTGATATATGGTAAAATATCATTTGTGACAACTAATATTGGGGTGTAGCCAAGCGGTTAAGGCACCAGACTTTGACTCTGGCATTTCGTTGGTTCAAATCCAACCACTCCAGCCAGAAAAAAGCACTTGCAATTGCAAGTGCTTTTTTCAGTTATATTCGCCTGCGGCGAGTTCTATTGCTTCGCAGTGATAT
>JAZNNG010000027.1:0-4762 GCA_045580165.1 Eubacteriales bacterium | reverse complement strand
CTCTTTGCGAAAGCAAAGAATATCACTAAAAAAGCAGAAAAAGAGAGAGCTTCACGGAATTTTGTAACCGCGTTACTCTCTCTTCTGTTTTTATTGCAAGTTTCGCATTTGTTTAACAAATGCACAGGGCTATGCCCATACCCCTTATTAAATTTTTCCGATAAGGACATCACCCTTTTGCCGTCAGGCTTTAGTATTTATGGAAGTATTATCTGACTTCCGCCGATCTCAAACAGATAGTCGCCGCTTTTCAAAAGCTTGGCAAGCTCAAAGCTGTCCTCGGGAAGATACCTTGCTCTGAGCGCGGTAACCCCCTCGTGACCCTTATCCTTGTGATGATAATCGCTTCCTGCGGTTATAATTCCAAAGCCCTTTTCCTTCGCGTACTTTGAGGCAAGTCCCACCCTTGAATTGTGTCCGGGATGGAGATTGAAGACCTCGATGCCGTCGAGAATTTCGGGGTCTACGAGCACCATATCGTTTCTGAACGGATGAGCCTGAATAAACACGCTGTCATCAAGCGTCACCTCTCGTCTGAAGGCATCGACCCCCTCGTCGAAGTAATCGTAGCACTCGGAAAGTATATCCCTGTTTACTCCGTACACAAGATAATCGTTGATATAGTCCTCAAAGCGCACCTCGGCACCGAGATACACCTTTATACCGTATTTTTCGGCGGCACGGCAGGCATCCTCATAATCCTTCATATACGCCTTTACCGCATCATCACGGCTAACGCCGCAGTACACCCATCTCCGAAAATGATTTGTTACGACCACTCCGTCATAGCCAAGCTCGTGATAGGTCTTTACAAGCTCCTCGGGAAGTATCTCACTGCAGGGACTCGCAGGCTTTGTGTGAGCGTGAAGCTCTATTCTGTATTTGTATTCTTTAATAAGTTCTTCTTTTATGCTTTTTGCGGTGTCCATCGTTATTCTCCAGTTTAGCTTATTTCCAAAGTAGATTGTATCACAAAAGCTCCCGAAATGCAACAAAAAAGCCGAGCTTTTGCTCGGCTTTTCGTTATTACTTGTTCTTTTCAAGCTCTGCCTTATGCTTGTCAAGAAGATTGTGAATTCTTGCAGCAGGATCGAGCAGCTTGCTTATTGTAAAGTCGTGGTTGAGAGTGTCAATGATGTGAGCAACGTACTTGCACATACTTACCTCTGTGTACCAGGGCTTTGTAAGAAGCTCGGGAGTTCTGTAAATGAGGTTGGTCGTGAATATCTTTGTGATGGTTCCGTCTGCATACGCCTTGTCGAAAAGCTCGAGACCGTTGCAGAAAAGTCCGAAGGTTGCAAACACGAAGATACGCTTTGCGCCCTTTTCCTTGAGCTGAAGCGCAACGTCAAGCATTGACTCGCCCGAGGAGATCATATCGTCAACAACGATAACGTCCTTGCCCTTAACGCTGCGTCCGAGATATTCGTGCGCTTCGATGGGGTTCTTACCGTTAACGATAACCGTATAGTTACGGCGCTTGTAGAACATACCGAGGTCTACGCCAAGCACCGAGGAGTAGTACATACTTCTGGACATTCCGCCCTCGTCGGGAGAAATTACGACTACGTTCTCCTTTTCAAGAGAAATGTCGGGGAATTCCTTTATAAGTGACTTTATCATCTGATACGTAGCGCGTACGTTATCAAATCCGCTGAGTGGGATCGCATTCTGAACTCTTGCATCGTGCGCGTCAAACGTGATGATGTTCGAAACGCCCATATTAACAAGCTCCTGAAGAGCGAGCGCACAGTCGAGAGATTCTCTCGTTGAGCGCTTGTGCTGTCTGCCCTCGTAAAGCATCGGCATAATTACCGAAATACGGCGAGCCTTTCCTCCGATAGCACCGATAACACGCTTGAGATCCTGGAAATGATCATCGGGACTCATAGGCACGTCCATACCGTACATATTGTAAGTAACACCGTAGTTAAAGCAATCCGAGATTATGTAAACGTCGTGTCCTCTCATAGAGGTGTTTACAAGGCCCTTAGCTTCACCCGAGCCGAATCTCGGGCACTTTGCGTCGATAATAAAGCTATCGTCGCACAGACGCCATTCCTTGAGGTATCCGTCAACTCTTGCGACGAAATCCTCACAGCCTCGCATACCTATTACACTAACATCTCCGACAAGTTCACCGCTCATAAAAAGTCCTCCGTTTTATTATAAGACCCGTCGCCGCGGGCCGTTTTTTCTTCATTTACATTATAACACATATTTAGACAGAATTAAAGGCTTTTTGCAGAAAATTATGAACTTTGTTAATTCTCAACAAATATCGCACCAAAGCCCACGGGAAATTAAACGGCTCGCCTTCAGCACATAGTGTCCGAGAGCTTTTTACCGCCGAGAAGGTGGAAATGCATATGCTTTACCGACTGACATCCGTCATCACCGATATTCGTGATTATCCTGTAACCGTTTGTGAGTCCCGCTGACCTTGCGATATCGGGAATTACCGCAAAAATTTCAGACACAAGAGCCGCGTTGTCAGCGTTTATCTCGTCAGCCGAAGCTATATGGGTCTTGGGTATAACGAGAATATGCACGGGCGCCTGAGGATTCAAGTCCTTGAACGCAAGCACCTTTTCGTTTTCAAAAACCTTGGTCGAGGGGATCTCCCCTGCCGCTATCTTACAAAAAATACAATCCATAATACTTACTTTCCTTTCATTTATTTATGTTTGCAATTTTTTCAAACAAAATCCTTTCACACCCGAGAAGCTCTGCGTCGTCGGGGTTGTGAGTCACGAGCAAAAGCGTTCTGTTGTCAAGTCTTTCCTTTATAAACTCCGCAGTCTGTCGCTTGGCGTCGGGGTCGAGTCCGTTGAACGGCTCGTCAAGAAGAATAATATCGAAGTCAGATAGCATTGCGCGAAGTATTGCAGCGCGCCGCCTCATACCGCCACTGAGCTTGGATGCCGCCTTGTTGATGCTGTCTCCGAGTCCGAGCGCGTCTGCCGCAGAAGTTATGTCGGCTCTTTTTCTGTCGGGCGGGCAGACTATCTTTACGTTCGCGTAAAGCGAAAGATTTTCACACAGCCTGTCGTCCTGAAACACCATTGACACACGCTTGTTTTCAAGACCCGTTATTTCACCGCCGTCCTGAGTCTCAAGACCCGATAGCATCATAAGCGCCGTGGTCTTTCCGCATCCCGACGGTCCCATTATCGCGGTGCGACTGCCGGGTGCGAGTGTGAGATTCAAGGAGTCGAAAATAAGCTTTCCGCCAAACACCTTTGATACGTTTTCAAATCTTATCACGTCGGCACCCCCTTACAATTTTTCCACGGTATGCCACGCACCGTCAATAAGCTTTACGAACACAAGCTCGGTCAAGCGCGACAAGAGTATGACAACAAACGTCCATGCAAACAGACTTGCGCTGTCAAGCTCGACCTTTGCCTGATAAAGCATCTCGCCTATCGACGCCGTAGTAATGACGATAAGCTCTGCGGCAACTCCCGACTTCCAGCTGAGTCCCGCAGAAACCGACGCCGCAGTCTTGAAATACGGAAGTATCTGCGAAAAATATATGTAGACCGCCTTTTTGTGCGGCGCAATTCTAAAAAGGTTTGCCATATCCACGAGTCGCTTGTCCATACTGTCGATACCCGTCAGTATGTTAGAGTAAACTATGGGGAGGGCGATGAGAAACGTTACGAGGATAGCAAGGTTTTCGGACGAGAGGAAGAAAAGCGCGAGAATGGTAAACGATGCCACGGGCACCGCCTTTACCGTCAGCATAAAGGGAGAGAAGAAGTCGCGGAGCAAGCCGACCTTTGCCGCAAGCACGGCAAGCACGGCGCCGACCGCGAGTCCGAGCAGGTATCCAAGAATAATCCTGCCGCCCGTTTCAAAAATGCTCGACCAGAATGCCCCATCGGGCAAAAGCTCGAAAAGCCTTTTCACCACCTCAACGGGAGAAACGAGTATGAGCCGTTTATTTATAAGCATCGCCGCCGCCTGCCAGATAACAAGCCAAAGGACGCCTGCCCATATCTTTTTAACAAAACCTTTTATCTTCATTTCTGCCTCTCAAAAGAGTTTCTTGTTTTTACACGTAAATTATAGCATATAGCAAAAGTTTTTGCAAGAAAAAAAGAACAGACTGTTTCATAGTCTGTTCTTTTTGTATAAAGGCTACGAAAAAGATATTTTTCGTGTTTTGCATTAGGGTTTCGAACTCAAGGAAAATTTATTCGAAAAACTGCTTGTATTCAGTTTCGCGTTTTAATGCTTCAACCGCTTCTTGTTCCGTTCCAAAAAAAGAATAAGCAAACGAACGATCTTTAGACTCCCACCAACCGGGTTGTATATTCTCTATGTAGGCGTAATGAGAAGTCCAATCAAGCTCGTCAAAAACGCATACTTCCTCATAAGTGTACTTAAAAAAGCCTTTGTTGCTTTTCAAAACAACAAATCTTTTTGACTTATCCTTGCTATATATAACTTGGCAAATTTTAATTGAGTCAGGATAATTAAGCTCTTTGTCATATAATGATTTTACAATTTCATCGTAAGGAGGCATAGGAGCTATATCAACTTTTTTCTTTTTGAATATTGATTTTAACCATTTCATATCCCCACCGCCTTTCTGCATTTAGTATATCATATTTCCGCCCGAAAATCAACTGCGAATCGGGGATTTGTAGGGGTCGGCGCCTCGACGACCCGTGTTCTCAACCAACGAAAAAAGCTCGCCGAAGTCGGAGGCCAAGCGGTCTTAGGAAGACAAGACCTGATAACAACTCCTTGG
>JAZNNG010000026.1:0-23815 GCA_045580165.1 Eubacteriales bacterium | reverse complement strand
TTTCGCCTATCTTGGAGAAGCTCATTCTCGTGTTCCTGCCAAGTTTTTGCTCATGGGGCTTGACCATAAATAAAATCACTCCGTTTCAACAAATTTCTGCTTTCATATTTACAAGCGGCTTTTTTTGTGCTATTATTATATAGGAAACAAAAAACTCCGCCGCTCTACCTTGCTTGTTCCGTTTCTTTACGGCATCTGCAAAAATAAACATATTTAGCGATTATAATGCAGTATATTATTTTAGCACAACTCATTTCGTTTGTCAACAGTTTTCAAAAACTTTTTGTAAAATAAGGTAAAAAAAGTCTTTGATGATAAAAAAATAAAAAAATTTCAAAAAACACTTGAAATTTGTTTTCATTTGTGCTATCATATATTGACGTAACGGCATTCAACAAAAAAATATTAAATGCCCTATGGGAATTTTGATAGTGTATCGTTTGAAATTTAAGGGAGGTGAACGGTTTGCCGAACATCAAGTCAGCCAAGAAGCGTGTACTCGTTACAGCTACAAAAACAATGCAGAACAAAATGTTTAAGACTGCTCTCAAGACTTCTATCAAGAAGTACGAGGAAGCAGTTGCAGCTGGTGATAAAGCTCTCGCAACAGCAACCTACAAGGATGCAGTCAAGAAGATTGACAAGGCTGTTGCTAAGAACATCATCCACAAGAATACTGCCGCAAGAAGAAAGAGCAGATTTACAACAATGCTCAACAAGCTCGGCGCGTAAGTGGCAATTAAAGAGCATCGCGAAAGCGGTGCTCTTTTTGCTTTTTTTACAAGTTGACAAAAATTTGCTTTTTATATATTGAATTCGGTGAAATAATAGTATATAATTAATAGTAACGTTATTTTTGAAAGCATTTCCGAAAGGACTTGAATATGACAGAAGAAATCATCAGAATAGTTGCAGAAGTACTCGGGACCAAAGAAAGTGCCATTTCTCCCGACTGCGACCTTATGGAAGCCCTCGGAGCAGATTCCATCGATATTATAGAGATAGTTTCCATAATTGAGGACGACAAGGGAATAGTTATTCCCGAGGATGAAATACCCGAATTCAGATGCGTAAAGGACATAAGCTCCTACGTTGAAGCCGCGCTTGCAAGAAAGGAATAATGTTATGAATCTGCCGAGATATAAAATAGCCGACGGAATTCACGCGAGCGTTCTTGCCACCGATAAGTTCAAGGTAAACGCAATTACGTTAAATCTCAAGGCTCCTATGAATATTGAAAGCGTCACTATGCTCAATCTGCTCTCAAGAGTGCTTGGCCGCGGCTGCAAGGATCACCCCGATATCAAATCGCTTGAAAACAGACTTGACCAGCTTTACGGTGCAGACCTCGATATCAGCATTTCAAGACGCGGTGACAGCCAGTTTCTTTGCGTGAGCGTTGACTTTCTTTCAAAAAAATATACCGAGGACTGTGACATCATAGAAGGCTCGGTTGATATACTCACAAAGGTACTTCTCTGCCCCGTGCTGGAGGACGGAGGCTTTGTTCGCGGCTACGTTGATTCGGAGAAGAAAAACCTTACAGATGCAATAAACGGCATCATAAACAACAAGGCGAGATACGCAAAGCTTCGTTGCTCGGAGGAAATGTGCGCAGGCGAGCCGTTTTCACTTGCACCGCTTGGCGACAAGGACGTGCTGAGCACCGTAACGCCCGTATCACTTTACGAATACTACCGCAAGCTCATTTCGGACTCGCGCATCGAAATACTCTATACGGGAAGCGAAGGCTTCTTCCCTGCCGTTTGTGAAAGCTTCTCAAGAGCTTTTGCCGATATCAAAAGAAATTACAAGGAAGTGTCCGAGTTCTCACAAAAGCATATATACCGCGAGTTAAAAGAGCTCTGCGAGGATATGGAGGTAAACCAGGGCAAGCTTTCGATGGGCTTTGTCACCGACGTGGTAAGCCCGTCAGAAGATCTCCCCGCGCTTATTATGGCTAACGAAATATTCGGAGGCTCTCCGAACTCCAAGCTCTTTATGAACGTGCGCGAGAAAATGAGTCTGTGCTACTATTGCTCAAGCTCGCTCGACGCCGCAAAGGGTCTGATGTTCGTAAACGCAGGTATTGAGAACTCAAACTTTGAGCTTACCCGTGATGCTATACTCGCTCAGCTCGAAGCGGTAAAATCGGGAGATTTTTCAGACGAGGACTTTGAGAACGCAAAGATCTCGCTTTCAAGCGGCTACGGCTCTATTTCGGACAGCATTACCTCGCTTGAGGCGTGGTACGTGCCGAGAATATTCCGCGCAGACCCCGAAACGGTAGCCGACAGAATAGAAAAGATAAAAACGGTTACGCGCGAGGACGTTATCAGGGCAGCTGAAAAGATCAAGCCCGAGGTAATCTACTTCTTACGCGGCTCTCTCTGTGACGGAGGTGATACGGATGAGGAGTGAAACTGTCAGAAGTGACTTTCTGAACGAGGAATACATGTATTTCAAGCACGAAAGCGGCCTTGACATATACGTTTTCCCCAAGGAAATGTCCACGTCCTATGCGCTTTTCGCCACGAAATACGGCTCTATTGACAACAAATTCAAGGTGTCGGGAGAAACAGACTTCACTACCGTTCCGAACGGAATCGCACATTTTCTTGAGCACAAAATGTTTGAGAACGAGAACGGCGAGGACACCTTCGTAAGATACGCAAGGACAGGCTCGAACGCAAACGCGTACACGTCAAACTCAATGACCGCGTACCTGTTTTCCTGCACCGAAAACTTTTACGAATCTCTCGAGATACTTCTCGACTTCGTAAGCAAGCCTTATTTCACCAAGGAAACGGTGGAAAAGGAGCAAGGAATTATCGCGCAGGAGATAAGAATGTATGATGACAACCCCGGCGCGCGTCTTTATTACGAGCTTCTCGGCGCACTCTACCGCGAGCACAACGTAAAGATAAACGTCGCGGGAACGGTAGAGTCGATAAAGGAGATAACTCCCGAGCTGCTCTATTCCTGCTACAACACCTTTTATAATCTCAACAACATGGCTTTGTGCGTGTGCGGTCAGGTTGATAATGACCGCGTGTGCGAGGTCTGCGACAGAATATTAAAGAAGGCACCGAAGCAGGAGATAATCCGCGAATACCCCGAGGAGCCCAAGGAGATAAACGAAAAGGTTGCAACGGCCCACCTCAAGGTAGCCACTCCGATATTCGCGGTAGGAATCAAGGACACCGACATAAGTCCCGACCCCACGGTAAGGCTTAAAAAGAATGCGGTAGCGGAAATAGTCTGCAAATTGCTTTTCGGCAAGTCCTCACCGCTTTACACCGAGCTTTATGAAAAAAGTCTTATATCCGGAGATCTCAGTGCCGAATACGAGCATAACGAAAGCTTCTCCTTCCTCGCGTTCGACGGTGAAAGCGATGATCCCGACGAGGTTTACAGGATTTATACAAAGCATATAGAGGCGGCAAAATCAACGCCACCATCCCGTGAGGAATTCGAGATCGCCAAGCGCGTAAGACTCGCTTCCTTCATAGGAATGTTCGATTCCACCGATTCTATTGCCAACGAGTTTTTATCCTTCATTTTTGACGGAGTTACCGTTTTCGACTATGTTGACGCTCTCAAGGGAGTTACCTACGAGGACACTCTTGAATTCATTAGAGAAGTTCTTAAGGAAGAATATTCGGTGCTCGCAAAGATACTCCCAATGGAAAAGCAATAAGAAAGGACAGAAAAAATGAACGCTGTTAACTTTATCTCCTTCCCCGGTCTCGGAATCGGGGAAATGGAGATACATAGGGTTGCCCTTTCGATGGGCTCAATAAAAATATACTGGTACGGTCTTATAATCACCCTCGCCATCGTGCTCGGCTTTGTCGTTGCCTGCATAAGAGCAAAAAAAGTAGGCATAAGCTTTGACACAATGCTCGATTATGTAATATTCACCATCATTTTCGCAATAATAGGCGCAAGACTTTACTACGTCGCGTTTTCCGACCAGACGTACGAGTCGTTTTACGACATAATAGCCGTCTGGAACGGCGGTCTTGCCATATACGGAGGTCTGATAGCGGGATTTTTCACACTTCTCGTGGTTTCCAAGATCAAGCGTATCAGCTTTCCGAAAATTCTCGACGTCGCCGCCCCTGCAGTAATGCTCGGACAGGCAATAGGTCGCTGGGGTAACTTTATGAACGGCGAGGCGTACGGCTACAATCCCGAAAAAATAGCCCTCTACGCAAACAATATATTCCGTATGGATATCCGCGCCGAGGGAAGCGATTTCGTGCGTCACACGCTCCCCACCTTCCTTTTTGAATCAGTGTGGAATGTGATCGGACTGCTCGTTATAGTTTTGGTTATCGACAAAATCAAAAAATACGACGGTCAGATAGTATTATTCTACATCACCTGGTACGGCTTCGGCAGAGGATGGATCGAAATGCTCCGTTCCGACAGTCTTTACCTATTTGACATCAAGGTATCAAGCCTTCTCGGCTTTGTGTGCTTCATCGCGGGCGTTATTCTCCTGGCGGTGTTCGGCGCAAAAGAAAAGCGCAGAGTACTCGACGACGCGCACTACGACAGCATATATTCAGACAATACCGACAGCACGGAAGAAGCTGACGGCAAATCAGACCTTCAATAACCCTGAAAGGACAAAATCATGGCAGAAATAATAAACGGAAAAGAAATATCGGCAAAGGTAAGACTTGACATTGCCGAGGAAGTAAAGGCTCTCAAGGAAAAGGGCGTCACCCCCGGACTCGCAGTAGTTATTGTGGGCGAGGATCCTGCGTCAAAGGTATACGTCCGCAACAAAAAGCGCGGTTGCGAGGAGGTCGGAATGTACTCCGAAGTGTACGAAATGCCCGAAAGCACCACCGAAAGCGAGCTTCTCGGACTCATTGACAAGCTCAACAAGGATGAAAAAATTCACGGCATTTTGGTTCAGCTTCCCCTTCCGAAGCATCTTGATGACAAGACGGTTATAGAGTATATAGATCCCAAGAAGGACGTTGACGCTTTCCACGCAGTTAATGTCGGCAAAATAATGCTCGGCGAATACGATTTTCTCCCCTGCACGCCTGCGGGAGTTATGTGTCTGCTTGAGGAAAAGGGCATCGACCTTTGCGGTAAGGAGTGCGTTATAGTGGGAAGAAGCAATATCGTAGGCAAGCCGCAGGCTATGCTTATGCTTCACTCCAACGCTACCGTCACGATCTGTCACTCAAGAACACGCGACCTCGCCGATGTGGTAAGACGCGCCGATGTAGTCGTTGCGGCAGTAGGAAAGGCAAAATTCATAACCGCCGATATGGTAAAGGACGGAGCCGTTGTTATTGACGTCGGTATAAACCGACTCGACGACGGCAAGCTCTGCGGCGACGTTGACTTTGATTCAGTCGAGCAAAAGGCGTCCTACATCACCCCCGTTCCCGGAGGAGTCGGCCCCATGACTATCACAATGTTGCTCAAAAACACTCTGAAAGCAGCTTCCCTCTCGGTTAAATAACACAAATTTTACTTATATCTATATAAATAGAAAAAAACTCTTGACAAGCACCCCACTTAAATGGTATAATGATTTGCCGCATGGAAAAGGTCGAAAACCCCGTAAGGGTACCTTGACAGCGAGACATTATGAAAGTGAGGTGCTTTTCGTGTACGCAGTAATCGTAACCGGCGGAAAGCAGTACAAAGTAGCTGAAGGCGACGTTATTTTCGTAGAGAAGCTCAACGTTGCTGACGGTGAAACCATTACCTTTGACAAGGTGCTTGCAGTATCCGCAGATGACAAGCTTACAGTAGGCGCTCCCTACGTTGAGGGTGCTACTGTTAAGGCAACCGTTGTTAAGAACGGCAAGGCTAAGAAGATCCACATTCTTAAGTACAAGCCCAAGAAGGACTCGAAAAAGAAGATCGGTCACAGACAGCCTTACACAAAGATCCAGATCGATTCGATCGCGGGTTAATGTAGTCGAAGAAAGAAGTCATTAATGACAAAAATTACTTTCTTCAAATCGGACGGAGTTTTTTACGGATTCGAAGAATCAGGGCACACGCTTTACGGCGAAGAAGGAGACGACGTTCTCTGCTCTGCCCTCTCCTCTATGACAATGCTCATTATAAACACTATTGAAGTCGGCTTCGGCTCGGTAGCGGATTATACCATTGATGAGGAAACCACGACGGTACGCCTTATCGCTCGCTCGGCTCTCCCCGTTTTTGAGGAGGATGAAAGCGTAAGATTTGCGGTAAGCGGTCTGATAATGGCTTATTATCATCAGCTCTCAGAGCTTGTTGAGGAATATTTCGATTATCTCGACGTTAAGGTCATTGATAAAGAACCCGAAGATTTCGTCATGCAAGCAAACACTTAATTAATGAAAGGTATTGGAGGTGCACGTATGCTTAGACTCAGTTTGCAGTTTTTTGCTCATAAGAAGGGTGTCGGCTCTACAAAGAACGGCCGTGACAGTGAATCGAAGCGCCTTGGCGTTAAGCGTTCCGACGGTCAGCACGTACTTGCCGGCAACATCATCATAAGACAGAGAGGAACGGCAGTTCATCCCGGTAACAACGTTGGTATCGGTAAGGACGACACACTCTTCGCTCTTATTGAAGGCACTGTAAAATTTGAACATATCGCAGGCGGCAAGAAGGCCGTCAGCGTATATGCCGACTAAGTTTTCACAAATAAAAAAAGCAGGTCAAGGCCTGCTTTTTTTATTTGTTATCCGGACGAGAACATACATAAACGTCGCTGCCGCCAATACTCCCGACAAATCAAGCAAAACGTCGGAAAGCTGCGCGCTTCTCCCCTCGAAAAACAACTGCAAAAATTCATCGGTCACCGCGACCCCGAGTCCCCAGAGTGCAGGATATAATATAAGCTCAAGCCTTTTACGTCGTTCAAAAAAATAAAATGTCATAAAGGACAAAAAGCCAAGAACAGCAAACTCAAAAAAATGAGCAAGCTTTCGTATCAGCTTTGTGTCAACGTTAACCTTCTCCCCCAACAATGCTTCCAGTATGCTCTCAACTGCCGACTTTGCCGCATTACTGTCAACACTTGAGCTTTCTGCGCTTTTGAGAGAAAAGCTCCATATAACCGCACTCCACACTATCGCAAGAATAAGAAAAATTATTCCAACAGTCTTAGATCGGCTCGTCAAAAAGCACACCTCCATTCATCAAGCCCGTTTTATTGTATCACAAGAATTTGTCCTTTATGTTAACTTTTGCCTCGTTTTCAACAAAAAATCCCGATATATACGGCTTATCACTCAAAAACTTTACCCAATACTATTGCAATATATGCACGAATGTTGTATAATAAAAATGATATATTTAAAGAAAGGCAGTGTGATAAACAGTATGGGCGATTCCCCTGCCCCGTCTTTGGCGCACCGATGTATGCCCCGAAGATGTGTTCAGCTACCTCGGTTTATCAGAAAGACCGAAAGACCGGTCATAGCGATAAGCGAAGCGGCAGATCCCTGTGAGCCGCCGTAGCGTAAGCAGATAATTTTTCAAAAACAAATTTATCTCTTACATTTAATTTACGGAGGATCATATTAATATGGACGGCGACAGTAGTACAATGTCTATTGTATTTTTAGTCATACTTATTGCCTTATCGGCATTTTTTTCAGCAACAGAAACTGCATTTTTATCGTTTAATAAGCTCAAGATGAAAACCGCCGCGCAGGACGGAAACAAGAAGGCTCAGAAGATACTCGATCTTTATGACAAGTACGACAAGCTTATCTCTACCGTTCTCATCGGCAACAATATAGTAAATATCGCGGCCTCTTCAATCGCTACCGTACTTCTCGTTGAGAAGTGGAAGGTGCAGAACGGCGCAACGATCGCAACCCTCGGAATGACGCTTATCGTTCTTCTCTGCGGCGAGATAACGCCTAAGAGAATTGCCAAAGAGATGCCCGATAAAATAGCTTATGCTACCTATCCCTTTATCAAATTTTTGACCGTGGTGTTCACCCCTCTTTCCTTCCTTCTCAATCTGTGGCAGAAGCTCGTTACCATAATCTTCAAAGCTGACGAAGAAACGGGAATCACCGAGGATGAGCTTATCACAATAGTTGACGAGGCTCAGCTTGACGGCGGTATCGACGAGGACGAGGGTGAGCTTATACGCTCCGCTATCGAATTCAACGACGTTGAAGTGCGCGATATCACAACTCCCAGAGTTGACGTTTCGGCAGTTCCCGCAAACGCAACCACCGAGGAGATAGCAGCCGTGTTCTACGAAACGGGATATTCAAGACTCCCCGTTTACGACGGCACAGTTGACAACATTATCGGTATTCTTCACGAAAAGGACTTCTATTATATGCGTCACAAGGGCGCGTCAAACTTCAAGTCCGCAATGGGCAAGGCGGTCTACGTTTCAGAGCACGTACAGATATCCGACCTGCTCAAAAAATTCCAGCTTGAAAAGGCGCACATGGCGGTAGTTCTCGATGATTTCGGCGGAACTCTCGGTATATGTACGCTTGAGGATATTATTGAGGAGCTCGTCGGAGATATCTGGGACGAGCACGACGAAATAGTCGAGCAGTTCAAGCCTGAAGGCGAGGATAGCTTTATCGTTGACGCTTCTGCGCGCGCGCTTGATATGTTTGAGCGCTTTGACGTTGTTCCCGACGACGAAGCAGACCTCCCCCAGACCGTGAACGGCTGGATACTCAAGGAGCTCGGACACCTTCCCGAGCCCGGTGAAAGCTTCATATATAAAAATCTTCTCGTTGAAGTCACGAACTCCGACGAAAAAATAGTCGAAGAAGCTCGTATCACCATACTCAAGGATGACGCCGACAAAAAGGACGATTCCGATGACAACGAAAGGGTCGAAACAAAATAACCTCTTTACGCCACGGCAAATGCCGTGGCGTTTCTTTTAACAAAGCTCTTGATAAATACGTCCTCTTGTGATAGAATATATTTATAGAAAGTATAATTTATACGAGGCGTTATATGGCTACGGTAAAGGTCGATACATCACGAATAAAAGCTTTTGCAAAAGAGCTTCGAGCAGGCGACGAGGTCCTCCTCTCAGGCTACATTTATACGGCAAGAGACGCCGCACACAAAAGAATATCCGAGCTTCTCGACAGTGGAGAAGCCCTGCCGTTCGAGCTTGACGGAGCAACGGTATATTACGCAGGTCCGACACCTGCAAGAGAAAACGCGATAATCGGCTCGTGCGGGCCGACAACCTCGTCAAGAATGGATAGATTCACGCCCAGATTACTTTCCCTCGGCCTTACCTGTATGATAGGAAAGGGAGAGCGAAGTCCCGAGGTATGTGAAAGCATCTGCGAAAACGGCGCAGTATATCTGTGCGCCATCGGCGGCGCGGGCGCACTTATAGCAAGGTGTATAAAGAGTCTTGAGGTTATAGCATTTGACGAGCTCGGGTGCGAGTCGGTAAAAAAGCTTTACGTCGAAGACCTCCCCCTTATCTGTGCGATAGACTGTGCGGGAAATAACCTGTATAAGCGTGAAGAAAAATGAAGAATAATACGTTATCAACAATAGGCGAGAGGATCAAAAGGCTTCGCCGTATGAAAAATATGACTCAAGCGGAGCTTTCGGGAAACGATATTACCCGTAATATGCTCAGCCGTATAGAAACGGGTGCGGCACTCCCCTCTCTGCCGACTCTCGTTTCGATTGCGGAAAGGCTTGGGGTGCCGGCAGGAATTCTGCTTGAGGAAAACGTCTATTTCGACTACTTGCGAGCAGAGCTTATACGCGAAGCAAAAGCGTATATGAGTGAGAACAAATACGAAAAAGCACTTGAGCTCATAATGACGTCGGGGCTAAAAGGAGACGAGATCCAGCTCCTGATAATAGAATGCGACCTTGCGCTTGCAAGAGAGTATTCTACGAAATCAAAATACAAGGAAGCCGCCGTACGTCTTATGGACGCAGTAAACAAAAGCCACGATACCACATACTCCACGGCGGGAAGCGCGTATATAGCAAATCTTTATCTGTGTCTTGCCGAACGGCTCGGAAAATCACTCGGAAGCAACAACGACCTTCCTCCTTCTCCTCCGGACTTTGACGAGTATATGGACATTTACGTCTATCTGAAGCTTACGGATCTTTTTGATTCGGGACAAATAATAAAAGCCGTTAATCTCGCGTCGCTTACCGAAATACGCGACAAAATACTCTCGGCTCATATTGCGGCAAGACTTGATATGGCAAACGGGCGCTACAATGATGCAGAGGCAAAGCTCAAGGGTATTATTGCCTCAGAAAATCAGTCTCCCACACCGCACGGAAGCCTTCTCTTGTTCAGGGTATACGACGAGCTTGAGCAATGTGCAAAAGGCGAAAACGATTACGTTTCCGCCTATCAGTATAAGGAGCAAAAGCTAAAGCTATACGAGCTTGCCTCGGGAATAAAGCTTTAAGGCTTATTTTTCAAAGGAGAAAAGAATAATGAATTTCAAAATCGGCCACGGATACGATCTGCACCGACTCGAGGTCGGACGTCGTCTTATTCTCGGAGGAGTTGACATTCCCTACGAAAAGGGACTACTTGGTCATTCCGATGCAGACGTTATTTACCATGCGGTAATGGATGCGGTGCTTGGCGCGCTCGCGCTCGGCGACATAGGACGCCATTTTCCCGATAGTGACCAAGCCTTTAAGGATATTGACAGCGGCAAGCTTTGCGAAAAGGTATGTAAGCTTATGGCGGGTGCCGGAATGTCGATCGGAAACTTAGACGTTACCGTGATAGCCCAGCGTCCGCGACTTTCACCTTATATCGAAGAAATCCGCGAGAACCTCGCGCGTTTGTTTGAATGCAGTAAGGACTGTATAAACGTGAAAGCGACCACCGAGGAGCATCTCGGTCCCACGGGCGAGGGTCTCGCGATATCAGCACACGCCGTTGTGCTTTTATACGGTGCCGCATAATCTATGTGTAGCGCAAATCGGACGGTATTCTATCAGGTTCCGCTTTTTTTGACTTCTTTCCCGTCCTTTTTACGCGAGCTTTCACAATAACATTTTATGGAAAATACCCCTTATTGCTACCGTTCAGTAAGCTCTCAAAAGCCGCTTATGCCCGTTATTTTCCAAAAGCTGTGCTTTTTGACTTGTCAGCTTAAAAATTTTCACCTAAAGAAAGGATTTTTGATATGATAAAAATTTCTCCTTCAATTCTCGCAAGTGATTTTTCACGTCTCGGAGAGGAAATAAAATCAGTTTGCGATGCCGGCGCCGAGTATATACACATTGACGTAATGGACGGTATATTCGTACCTAACATTACTCTCGGTCCTTGTATTATCAAGTCAAACAGAAAGGTTTGCAATGCGGTTTTTGACACCCACCTTATGATCACAGACCCGATACGTTATATCGAGGAATTCGCAAGCTCCGGCTCAGACATTATAACCTTCCATTTTGAAAGCTGCACCAATCACGTTGAGGTAATAAACAAAATTCATGCTTGCGGTAAAAAAGCAGGTATTTCCATCAAGCCTGCAACTCCTGCATTTGTACTTGAGCCGCTTCTTCCCCTCGTGGATCTTGTTCTGATTATGACGGTCGAGCCCGGCTTCGGAGGTCAATCGTTTATTCCCGAAACGGTTGAGAGCATAAAGGTTGTAAAAGCAATGCTTGAACGCACCGGGCTTTCCGAGAAGGTCGAGCTTGAGGTCGACGGAGGTATCACGGCTGAAACCTCAAAAACGGTACGCGAAGCAGGGGCAAACGTTCTTGTCGCCGGCTCTGCCGTATTCAAATACGAGGACAGAAAAAAAGCTATTGAGGATATAAGAGGATAAATACCCTGAATTCGCCAAAAAGTTAACATTTCGTTAACAAAACTTTCCGCTATATTTGCTATAATTGTCTTGTATAAATTAATTGATACAAAGAGGTGTATTATTATGAAAAAAACATTAGCACTTATCCTAGCAATCGTTATGATCTCTGCCCTCGCAGTAAGCGTTTGCGCTTCTGACGATGCTAAGCTTAAGATCTACAATGCAGCTAAGGATGCATGTCCCGAAGCATACCGTGATCACTATCTCGGCACAGTACAGTCCGCTCTCGACCAGATCCCCGTAACAGACGAGCAGGCTGACAAAGTCGTTGCTATCATTAACGAAGCAAAGGATAAGTTTACTGACAAGGGTTCGACTCTTGACAAGTATACCGCAGAAGAAACTGCAGCCGCTACAAAGCTCGTTAACGAGGCCTGCGAAATTCTCGGTCTTACTGCTAAGCTTGTAACACACGACGTTGTTATGGGCCACGAAGGCGACATTAGCTTTGATATCTACTACGGCGGCAAGGTAATCGCCAACCTCGACGGAGACCCCATTAAGGTTACCGGTGGTGTTCAGACAACCGACTTCACTCCCGCTATAGTTGCAGTAGTACTTACAGTTATCGGTCTTGCGGGTGTAGTTACTCTCAAGAAGCGCGCATTCTGATAACACAAAGGGTCAGGAACTTATGAAGAAGATCATAAAGCTTCTTCTTATGACGGTTCCGATTATATGCTTTGCACTCGCTATATACCTTCTTACCGATTTTGCATACAACAGACTGCTTGAAACCAACTCGGTTTTTAATCTTTTGATAAGTAGCTCTGACACACTCTCGCGTGAGGGCGACGATTTGCTTGACGGCAACATTGACGAGGATTTTATAATTCCCGAAGAGGAACCCGACAGTATTATCTATTCGGGTGAATTGTTCCCTACCGTAATCAAGCACGGCTCAAAATGGGCGGTGCTAAATATAGAAAATTGGAAGATGAAGGACATTCCGGTTTATTTCGGAGACAGCGACGTTATACTTTCAATGGGAGCCGGTCAATGGAACGGCTCCTATTTTTGCGGACTTGAAAAAAACTGCGTTTTGTCCGCGCACGTTATGACCTGGTTCTATGAGGTTGAGGATACCGAGATTGGTGACGAGGTCACTATGCAAACGATATACGGAACCTATAAATATGAAGTAAGCGACAAATTTATATTTAACGAAACCGATGCCTCGGTTTTGTGGAATGATTATGGCGGAGATACTCTTTTTATCTACACGTGCTATCCCCGAACAAGCGGATTTTTCCGCACTCACCAGCGTATAGCGCTTGTGTGCTCGCTTAAGGAAGGAATCATTTATGAAAGCAAGTATGAATAACCTCATATTCAAAATAATCTCTGCTATTCTGTCCCTTATTACGGTGTTTGTGTTTATACTGACGCTTGCAGTCGGATACGTGCGTTTTACCGTGTATGATCAAGCCGAATTTAAAGAAAGCGTCGGCGAGCTTATAAACGACGAATACATAAAAAATCATGCAGTTGATAAGATCGATACGGTGTCAAGCATTTACGGATTTGACCCGAGCGAGATAATCAAGCTACTTGAGGATATTGATTTCGACAATCTCTCAAACGAATATTTTTCAGATCTTTACGATGCTTTGTTAAACGGTGACAGTACCCTGCCCGTTACCGATTTCAACAGTGAGGCTTTTGCTGAAACCATCGCCAAGGAATTCTTATCCTCTCTTCGTCCCGAGCTTTATGAAATAGAAGAAAACAGAGAGATGCTTGCCGAAAAATACAACGAGGTTATAAGACTTTCAGTCAGCGCACTTTCACTCGACTCGATAAGCGAGTTATTCCCTACGCTCACAGAACATTACTTAAGGGTAGTTGAAATCGGTAAATACTTCTTGCCGTTGCTTGTGACCTTTGCCGTCTGCCTTGTACTTCTTTTATTAATTCTGATAATAAAAAAATGGACAGGCTCTGTGTACTCCATCTTTTTATCCTTGTTTACGGTATCATTGCTCTTCACGGTGCCGTTTGGCTATTTGAGCTCACAAAACCTTGTGTCACGCTTTAACGTGAACCTCGGCGCAGGATACGTGTACCTGGAGGCGATATGGAACGTGATGGTAACGGACGCAGCTAAGGTCTTCGCCATTGTCAGCGGTGCTTTACTGTTCTTACTTATAGTATCAATGTTCGTTGACGTTTTTGCAAAAAGAAAATAAAAAAGATGCAACCTCTCGGTTGCATCTTTTTTATTTTATCGTTCTTCTCTGAAGTATGAGAGTCCGAGGCTGGCGGGAGGCTGATTCTCTCGCTTGTCACGGATACTGATTACAATGAGAACTATGATGGTTACAACATACGGTATCATCTTGAAAAGCTCCTGGATGCTCGAGTCAAGTCCGGGAATCTTGATATAGAGATACGCAATGTAAAGTCCGCCGAAAAGGAATGAGCCGAATATACCGATGTTAGGATTCCATATAGCAAAGATAACGAGCGCTATCGCAAGCCATCCGCGATCACCGAAGCCGTTGTTCGACCACACACCCATCGTATAGTCCATAACGTAATAGAGTCCGCCAAGACCTGCTATCATACTGCCGATGCAGGTTGCGCCGTACTTGTATGCGGTTACGTTGATGCCTGCCGCATCTGCGGTAGCAGGATTTTCACCAACTGCACGAAGATGAAGTCCCGACTTGGTATGCTTGAAGTACCACGCTGCAAGAATGGAAAGTATTACCGCTAAATAAGCGAGAAATCCGTAGGAAAAGAACACCGTACCGAACCATCCGAGGCTTTCTGAAAACGGAAGCTTGATTCTGAAGAACTCGCTGGTCCTTGTAACGATTACAGATGCAGTAGGGCTCTTGAGAATGGTTGCAAGCGAGCCTCCGAAGAAGTTTCCGAAGCCAACGCCGAAGGTTGTAAGTGCAAGACCCGTAACGTTCTGATTTGCTCTAAGCGTTACCGTAAGGAAACAGTATATAAGTCCCATTAAAAGCGAGCCGAGAAGTGAACTCAACAGTGGAATAGCAATTGCAAGAACGGGGTTAAGCGCTTGTCCTACCGGAACAGTTTGTTCATACAAGAAAGCGCCTATAACACCACTTATGCCGCCTACGTACATAATTCCCGGAATACCGAGGTTAAGCTTTCCGGATTTCTCGGTTATAATTTCACCGGTCGAACCGAACAAAAGAGGAATTCCTTGAATAATCGCACGCTGAATAAACGTTATAATCATTATTTATCCCCCTTTCCCGAGTGACGTCCGATAATCTGATAGTTAATAAAGAACTCACAGCCGATTATAAAGAACAAAATAATACCGGATATAATATCTGCAAACGCCTGGTTAAGCTTAAAGGCAGTTGCTATCTCGCCTGCACCTATCTGCAAGAACACAAGCAGGAAGGATGTAAACACCATATAAATAGGATTGAATTTAGCTAGCCAAGAAACCATTATAGCCGTAAAGCCGCGTCCACCTGCCGTCGTTGCCGTGATAGTGTGGTTTGTTCCGCTGACAAGGAGGAATCCCGCAATACCGCACACCGCACCCGATATTATCATCGTACGGATAACGACCTTCTTAACGTCGATACCAACGTATCTCGCCGTGTTCTGACTCTCACCAACAACAGAAAGCTCATAGCCCTGCTTACTGTATTTAAGGTATATAAACATTGCCGCCGTAAGAGCTGCAACCACCAGAACGTTCACGAGATAGTCCTGACCGCCGAGCGAAGGAAGCCATCCCTCTCTGTTTTGGGAATTGATGATACCAATTATACCCGAGCCCTTTCTTGCTTCCCACTTCATAGCAAAGAAGGCAACGAGCTGAGTGGCAATATAGTTCATCATAAGTGTGAACAACGTTTCGTTCGTATCCCAAAACGCCTTAAATACTGCGGGAATGAGCGCCCATATCGCTCCTGCGGCTATACTCGATGCTATCATAACAAGCATAAGCAGGGGACCCGGAAGCTTGTCGGAAAGCAGTATCATACAAGCCGCACACGAAAGACCGCCTGCAAGCACCTGTCCTTCTGCACCGATGTTCCAGAAGCGCATTTTGAATGCGGGAGTCACTGCGAGAGCTACACACAAAAGCATCGCTATATTCTGTGCAAGCTTCCACATTCTTCTGGGAGTTCCGAACGAGCCCTCTATCATCTTTACATAAACTTCAATTGGGTTTTCACCTGTGAGCAAAACCGTAACGATAGCCGCAACTACAAGCGCCGCAAGAATTGCGATGGCGCGAATTATCCACGCCTTCCACCACGGAATCGCTCCGCGCTTGGCGATGTGAAATAACGGCTCGTGCACTTTTTTGTGCTTCATAGTATTACTTGTCATTATCTTCACCTCCAAGCTCTGAATTATCAAAATCGCTCTTTGTCATCAACAGACCGATCTCCTCCTTGGTTGCCGTGCGTCCGTCAACAACACCTGTGATCTTACCCGAGTTTATTACGAGTATTCTGTCACAAAGGTCAACTAAAACGTCGAGGTCCTCTCCGACGAAGATTACTGCAACGCCGTTTTCCTTTTGCTTAGTCAAAAGATTGTATATAGTGTACGACGAGTTGATGTCAAGTCCGCGTACCGGATAAGCCGCCATAAGCACCGAGGGTGCCGAGGCTATTTCACGTCCGACAAGCACCTTCTGAACGTTACCGCCCGAAAGTCTGCGTACGGGTGTATAAGCGCTGGGGGTTACCACCTCAAGGCTTTCGATTATCTCGTCCGCAAGGTTATGCGGCTTCTTTCTGTTAAGGAACACCGACTTACCCTTACGGTAGCTTCTGAGCATCATATTGTCGATTATATTCATATTCCCGACAAGTCCCATTCCGAGTCTGTCCTCGGGCACGAACGAGAGTCTGACTCCCATTTCGCGTATTTCAAGCGGAGTGTGGTCACGAAGATCTGAGACGTTTCCCGTTTTGGGGTTATTATAAAGTATCTCGCCCTCGTCAAGATGCTGAAGACCCGCTATGGCTTCAAGCAATTCTCTCTGTCCGCTTCCCGCAATTCCCGCGATGCCGAGTATTTCTCCTGCACGCGCGACGAACGACACGTTATCAAGGACCTTTACACCCTCCTTGTCGGTGCACGAGATATTCTGAACAGTAAGTCTGTCGCATACGTTCTTCGGCTCTGTGCGCTCGATGTTAAGGGTTATCTTTTTTCCGACCATCATTTCGGTAAGCTCGTTTTCATTCGTTTCGGGTGTATTTACCGTTGCGATGTGCTCGCCTTTTCTGAGAACGGCGACGCGGTCGGATATCGCAAGCACCTCGTTGAGCTTGTGTGTGATTATGATTATTGATTTGCCGTCCTCGCGCATACGTCTTAAAACGGCAAAAAGCTTTTCAGTTTCCTGAGGAGTCAGCACCGCGGTAGGCTCGTCAAGAATGAGAATTTCAGCGCCTCTGTAAAGCACCTTGATTATTTCAACCGTCTGCTTTTCAGAGACCGACATTTCGTAAATTTTCTTTTCCGTATCTATGCTGAAGCCGTAGCGCTCGGTTATCTCCTTAACACGCTTACTTGCCTCTGCCTTTGAAAACCTGCCGTTTTCCTTTACACCGAGAATGATGTTTTCGGTAGCAGAAAAAACATCAACAAGCTTGAAGTGCTGATGTATCATACCTATACCGTGGGCAAAGGCCTCCTTGGGAGAAGTTATGACCACCTCTTCACCGTCGATAAACACCTGACCCTCGTCGGGAAAATATATACCGGAGATCATATTCATAAGCGTTGTTTTTCCGCTTCCGTTCTCTCCGAGAATAGCGAGTATTTCTCCACGTCTTACCTCAAGGTCAACGTCCTTGTTGGCAACAACGCTTCCAAATCTCTTGGTAACATTTTTCAGTTCCACTGCGATATTATTTTTCACAGTAATACCTCCAATTTCAGCATATACGGAATATAGACCTGCTATATATAAAAATCAAAGGGGCGAGACGTTTATATCCCGCCCCTTTGGCAGTTTGCTTATAAGTAATTAATACTTAGCGTTGAGAAGTGTGATACCGTCGATCTGAACGTCGAAGTAAGGAGCAGAACGGTACTCGGACTCGTGGAAGTAACCATCGGATACAACCTTGGTCTCGGGTGTAAATGCTGCGTCTGTATCAACGTCTGCGAGATGCTCTTCTGTAAGAGCTGCGCCATCCTTTGTGAATGTTGTGATGTCGTATACGTGACGTGTACCGTCAAGAAGTTCCTTCTTAACTGCTTCAAGAGCTTCAACAGTTCCTTCAGCTGCAGCTGCAGTATTAACCTCGGAGAGAACTACAGAGCCCTCTGCGATACCGCCGCACCAGTCAGCAGGAATTTCTGTGCCGTTCTTAACAGCGTTGATGATGAGCTCCATATAAGGAGTCCAGTCGATCTTAGAGGATACGATGAAGGTGTTGGGGCAAGCCGCAACTGTGCTTCCGTTGTAGGAAACGTTAGGAACGCCTGCTGCTTCGCAAGCTGTAGGAGCACCCATGGAGTCAGCGTGCTGGCTGATGAGCTTGCATCCGCTGTTGATAAGTGTTGTAGCTGCTTCCTTTTCTGCTGCTTCGTCATACCAGCTTCCTGTGAACTGAACGTCCATAGTAGCTGTGGGGCATACAGATCTTGCGCCGAGGAAGAAGGATGTGTAACCCGACATAACCTCTGCGTACGTAAATGCGCCAACGTAACCGATCTTAGCTTCTTCAGCTGTGAACTTACCTTCAGCGATCATTTCGTTGAGCTTCATACCTGCTGCAACACCTGCAAGGTAACGTCCTTCGTAGATGTCAGCAAATGCGTTGTGGTAGTTTGCAAGACCTTCTGTGTGAGCCTTTGTACCTGTAGCGTGGCAGAATTCAACGTCAGGATACTTCTTAGCTGCTTCGATCATAAAGTCTTCGTGACCAAAGCTGTCAGCGAAGATGAGAGAGCATCCCTGGTCAACAAGGTCAACTGCTGCGTCGTAGCATTCCTGACCCTCGGGAACGTTGGTCTTAACGATTACCTGATCGTCTGTGAGACCGAGGTTAGCCTGAGCGCGCTCAACCGCTTCGATGAAGTTGAGGTCGTAGGTAGAGTTCTGGTCGTGAAGGAAGATGAAACCAACCTTGAGTGTTTCTTCGGGAGTTTCAACTACTTCGTTGTTGCTTGCATCCTCTGTTGTAGCAACTTCGTTGCCGCAAGAAGCGAGACAAGCTACGGATGCAATCATAATGAGTGCAAGCGCGATAGAAAGAATCTTCTTGAACATTGTCTTTGTCCTCCAAAAAATTTTTACCGGAAGTTTTACTCCCGGCTTTATTCATCCGAAGCATCACAATCTATGCCTCGGCGTTGATTTAATTTTACTACTTTTTTCGCGTTTTGTCAATCAAAAAACGCCACTTTCTATAAAATATACATATTATATGACAATTATAGCTGCATTTTGGCAATTTTCCGCACTTCAAATAGGAAAGCGGTCGAGGCGTCCCCCGACCGCTTTGCCATATCAGTTTCCGTCTCTGTAATAATTGATAAGGCATCCCGACATAATTATCTTTCTTTCGTCGTCGGTAAGCTCACCGAGTGTAAGTGTGATCTCCTTCACGGCATCGCTCACAACGTATGCCTTTATCTTGTCAACCTTATCGGCTACCGCCTTGCGGACGTCGGGCACAAACACCTTGTCGCCCACCTTGAAATCGAATTTGCCGTCAAGCACGAACGGAAGCATTCCCCAGTTGATAAGGTTACTTCTGTAACGCTTGGTTGCATATTCAGTCGCAATATTGGCAAGTCCGCCGAGCACCTTCTGACAGGATGCTGCCTGCTCACGTGCAGAGCCGTCACCAGGCTTATTCGCATAAACGGTACTTCCTATCGCAGTCTTCTTTGCGTCCGTCTTTACTCCCACCGCTTCAAGCTTAGCGTATGCCTCAAGCACCCCTGCGTCGCTGACTTCCCCGTCAACCCTGCTCTTTTCAAGTGCATTTACCGCCTTTGCGCGCGTAACGTATCCGGGGTCCTTACGCGAAAGTGTAAACTCGGCAAGCTTCAAGGGGTTGGAACGGTAGGACGAGGTCTCACCTGACGGAATAAGCTCGTCGGTGGTAGTTACGGGGTCTGTGATTACAGAAACCACCTCAAGCATAACGTCCTCGGTAAGAGCTTCCATCTTGGGCCAATCGGTAATATTAGGACCGAATTTAAGCTCCTTCGTCGCATCTGCCTTACCAAAGCCGTTATAAATGCGACTCTTGTAGGAGCTGTCATCAAACACGTACTCGTGTGTTCTTTCATTATATTCTATATCTGCGGCGGAGGTAAGAATACCGCCGTTCTTCGCGGTTGCCGCAATACTTCTCGCATCCATAAGCGCAACGGATGAGAGCTGACCGTTTGCAGGCTTTGAGCCCTCTCTGTTGGGGAAGTTACGTGTTGAGTGTCTAATCGAGAGTCCACCGTTTGCGGGAACGTCGCCCGCGCCAAAGCAAGGGCCGCAGAATGCACTTCTGATAGTCGCGCCCGCGCTCATAAGCTCTGCCGCCGCGCCGTCACGCATAAGCTCAAGGAATACGGGCTGGCTCGCGGGGTACACCGAGAGAGCAAACTCGCCGCTTCCGATGGTCGCATTCTTCAAGATGTCTGCAGCTGCAACGAGGTTATCGTAAGTACCGCCCGCACAGCCTGCGATAACGCCCTGATCGACTCTGATTCCGCGACTTGTGACCTTATCGGCAAGTCCGAGCTTCAGACCGGTAGTTTCAAGCTGCTCGAGAGCGAGCTTTTCTGCGTTTGCAAGAATATCCTTGGCGTTTGCGTTAAGCTCACGGATAGTGTATACGTTGCTGGGATGGAACGGGAGCGCTATCATCGGCTCGATCTTGGAAAGGTCCACCTCAACGAGTCTTTCGTAATACGCAACGTCACCGGGCTCAAGCTTCTTATAGTCATCGGGACGCTTATGATTTTCAAAATACGCGCGTGTAACATCGTCCGTCATCCAAATCGAAGACAGACAGGTGGTTTCGGTAGTCATTACGTCGATTCCGTTACGGAATTCGATGGGAAGCCTTGCGATACCGCCGCCGATAAATTCAAGCACGCGATTCTTAACGTAGCCGTTCTTGAACACCGCGCCGATTATTGCCAGCGCAACGTCCTGCGGACCAACTCCGCGCTTTACCTCACCCTCGAGCTTTACCGCTACAATTTCGGGCATCTTTACGTCGTAGGTTCTTGAAAGAAGCTGCTTTACAAGCTCTCCTCCGCCCTCTCCTATCGCCATAGTACCGAGCGCGCCGTATCTGGTGTGGCTATCCGAGCCGAGTATCATTTTGCCGCAGCCACTCATCATTTCACGCATAAACGAGTGAATTACCGCCTGATGTGCGGGGACATAAATTCCGCCGTATTTTTCAGCGGCAGAAAGTCCGAACACGTGGTCATCCTCGTTTATGGTACCGCCGACTGCACACAGACTGTTGTGGCAGTTGGTGAGAACGTAGGGTATCGGGAACCTTTCAAGTCCCGACGCACGCGACGTCTGGATTATACCGACGTATGTAATATCGTGTGATGCGATAGCATCAAATTTTATCTTAAGATTTTTGTTATCGTCCGAGGTATTGTGACCCGCGAGTATAGAATATGCGATGGTGTTTTTCTTCGCTTCGTCCACGCTTATATTCTTACCGAGAAACGCAAGTCGCGCCTCTGCCTCTCCGTTATCCTCAATTACGGTGTTATTCGTGATGAAAACGCCGTTATCATAAAGCTTTATCATTGTTTGCCTGCCTTTCGGGTATGTGGTCTTGATTTATCTAAAATAGCCTGAAAAAACTTTCAGGCTATTTTCGTACTTACTTTTTCGGGAAGCTGTCCTTGAGTACTACGATACGGTTAAAGGTATTTTCGTACTTGGTGTCCACCGAGAAATACGCGTTACGCACAAACTGGAACTTTTCTCCGGGCTTTGCGTCCTTGAGAGAGGGCTCGATCTTACATCCCGTAAGCTTTGTAAGCGATTCGGGATTGAGATAATCGTTATAGGTCTTGTCCTCGGGAATGTCGCCTACGTTCTCAATGGTAAAGAGCTTATCGTAGAGCATCATATCAGCATCGAGCGCGTGAGCTGCCGAGAGCCAGTGTATAGTTCCCTTCACCTTACGTCCGTCAGCAGGGTTGCCGTTTCCTGTTTCAAGGTCTGCGTTTACGTGAATAGCGGTAACCTCACCGTTTTCATCGGTGTCAACGCCTGCGTACTTAACGATGTACGCGCCCATAAGTCTTACCTCGCCGTCGGGCTTGAGTCTGAAGAACTTGGGGGGCGGAACGAGAGCAAAGTCGCTCTTTTCGATGTAAAGCTCCTTTGTAAACGGGAGCTTTCTCGTGCCTGCCGACTCGTCGTTCGGGTTGTTCGTAACCTCAAAATATTCGGTTTTGTCCTCGGGATAGTTATCAACTATCACCTTTACGGGATCGAGCACCGCGATACGGCGCTGTGCCGTCATATTGAGCTCTTCTCTGATGCAATGCTCGAGAAGGTTGATATCAACAAGGCTGTCTGCCTTCGAGATTCCTGCTCTCTTTACGAAGTCAAAGATAGATGCGGGAGTATATCCGCGGCGTCTGAGACCGCAAAGCGTGGGCATACGAGGGTCGTCCCAGCCGTCAACGAGTCCCGTTTCAACCAGCTGACGGAGGTATCTCTTACTCATTACCGTGTAGGTAACGTTGAGTCTTGCAAACTCTCTCTGCTTGGGCTTCTTTTCAAAGTTAATGTTATTTACAACCCAATCGTAAAGGGGACGGTGGTTTTCAAACTCAAGCGAGCAAAGCGAGTGTGTGATTCCCTCAAGCGCGTCCTGTATCGGATGAGCGTAGTCGTAGAGAGGATAGATGCACCACTTGTCGCCCTGTCTGTGATGGTGGCAATGTACTATTCTGTAAATGGCGGGGTCGCGCATATTCATATTCGGACTCGCCATATCGATCTTGGCTCTGAGCGTATGAGTACCGTCCTCGAACTCGCCGTTCTTCATTCTCTCGAACAGGTCGAGGTTTTCTTCAACGCTTCTGTCGCGCCAGGGGCTGTTCTTACCCGGCTCGGTAAGAGTACCTCTGTACTCACGCATCTGCTCTGCGGTGAGGTCGCAAACGTACGCCTTTCCGTCCTTGATAAGTTTTATAGCATACTCGTAGCACTTGTCAAAATAGTCCGAGCCGTAGAATACGCCGCCGCTTGGCTCTGCTCCAAGCCACTTGAGGTCCTCGTAAATACTGTCAACGTACTCGGTGTCCTCTTTTGTGGGGTTAGTATCATCGTAACGGAGGTTGAATTTACCTCCGTACTTCTTTGCCGTGGACCAGTTTATATAGATAGCCTTGGCACTACCGATGTGAAGGTAGCCGTTCGGCTCAGGCGGAAAACGTGTGTGGATGGAATCTACCACGCCTTCCTTCAGGTCCTCATCAATAATGTCGTGTATAAAATTTGAGCTTATAACTTCTTCTGACATTGTATTCTCCATTCTGCCGCGTCCGCGGCAACATAAATAACTATTTTACGCGTTTGCCGCTGCCTTGGCTCTCGCTCTCACCTTATCCTCGCCGAGAATAGCGCATATAGCGGTAAGGTCGGGGGAGTTGGTTCTTCCCGTCATCGCAACTCTTATGAGAGTCGAAATGTCGGTAACAGAGCCCTTGAATGCCGAGGGGTCTGCCTTATATGCCTTCATATCAGTGGTGTAACCGTATTTTTCGGAAATTCCCTTTATCTTTTCAAACCACGCATTGTTATCATCCTCTGCCGAATATACGTCTGCGTAATCGTTAAGGATAGCTGCGCGCTCGTCTGCAGAAATATTCGCGGGCATTTCATCTGTTATTTTGAAATAATCGTCGTAGAAGAAGCCCATATAATCCTTGACTTCGCTCCACACCGTTATATCCTTACGCGGCTTCTTTCCGCCTCTGCC
>JAZNNG010000025.1:0-24473 GCA_045580165.1 Eubacteriales bacterium | reverse complement strand
ATATGTATACAAGTGCAAAGCCTTACTTCTACGGCACAGGAAGAAGAAAAAGTTCTGTTGCCCGTGTACGTCTTGTTCCCGGAACAGGCGATATAACGATCAACGGCAAGAACATTGACGAGTATTTCGGTCTTGAAACACTCAAGCTTATCGTAAACCAGCCTTTTGGCGTTACATCTACAAACGGCAAGTTCGACATCATCTGCACAGTTAAGGGCGGCGGACTTTCCGGACAGGCAGGAGCAATCCGTCACGGTCTTGCTCGTGCTCTTCTCCAGGCTGACGAAACCTACAGACCCCTTCTTAAGAAGGCAGGGTTCCTCACTCGTGACCCGAGAATGAAGGAAAGAAAGAAATACGGTCTCAAGGCGGCTCGTCGCGCAAGCCAGTTCTCCAAGAGATAATTATATCCTTTATGGGCGGCATCAAACAGCACTCGTTTTCACGGGTGCTGTTTTTACTTCCCTATTGCATTTATCTTTGCTTTGATATATAATACTAACAGTAACATCGAAAGGTAAAAATTATATGTCAAAAGTAAAATGGAAAGGTGGGGCACTTATTGCGCCGCTGCCTGCGGTTTTGGTCACCTGCGGTACGCTTGATAACCCTAACGTTTTCACGGTTGCGTGGACGGGAATCATCAACACTCAGCCGCCTAAAACCTATATATCTGTTCGTCCCTCGCGTCACTCGTATGAGCTTATAAAATCAAGCGGAAAATTTGTTATAAATCTCGCGTATTCAAAGAATGCCGCAATAGTTGATTACTGCGGTGTTCGCTCGGGCAAAGTTACCAACAAATTTACCGACACGGGACTTGAAATCTGCCCGGGACTTGAACTGACGGATACTCCCGTGCTCGTTGACAGTCCCCTCTCGCTTGAATGTATTGTAACTGATGTTGTCCCTCTCGGAACACACGATATGTTCATAGCCGACATTGTTGCTTCGGACGTCGAAGAAAGCCTTGTAAACGCTGATGGAAAGCTCAGGCTTGACAAAGCCAATCTCCTTGCGTATTCTCACGGAGAATACTTCGAACTCGGCAAAAAGCTTGGTTCGTTCGGTTATTCGGTACGCAAAAAGAGCAAAAACGGCAAGCGCCGCGGTCAGTATAGCAAGAAACCTAAACAGCGATAATCAAATACCTATAAAAATGCAACAGTCCGTGTCGAACCATAATTCGACACATACTGTTGCATTAAAATATTTACACGGAAATCATTCGTAAGCATCAAGGGTCAATGATGCCGAAATTGTGCATACCAAGCAGATTATTTAGGCTGGTCTGAAGGGTGTGAGGGTGGATGCTTTCGCGGATATCAAGCAAGGACGACGCAACTTGGTGTTGTCCGTTGTAAAACGCTGCCGAACGTGTTATGCCATTTTTTCTGCCGAGGAGATATTCATATAGAAACGTGTACTTTGTGTAACCCGTATCATAATCATCTTGAGTAAGCTGACAGTCTACGTCGACATTGCTTATAAGGGTAGTTGACGCTATTGCACCTACGCAACGCCCACGAAGTGCGGCGGTAATTATGTTTGATGACATATTCTTTGCAGGCTCGCATCCATAAGTGTTTAGAAGGTATTTGTTACCGTCTAAAATCTGATTAATTGTTTTTGTTTCCAAAATTGGTTTGCAATGATATTTATCCTTGGCAGGTTCGTAGAAAATCGTCTGTGAAAGGACGTTTTCTCCTGCATGACCGTCGTGAAATATTTCGCATATACTCGATTTTGTCAAGTGAGCCCAATTTTCCGTTTCACAACTTCCGTCGAGCATTAATGGAGATGGATAAACTCCCTCAGTTGTCCCGTACAACTTCAGATTGTTTAATATTCCCCACTCGTCTTTGGCGCGTTTGAGGAAGCATCCTGTATCATCTATTGCGACCGAGTACCAACCTATAGGAAATATAGGCGAGGCAATACTTATATTAACTTGGTTTTCTCCAGAGACGTTTGACTGATAATCTTTATATTTTGCGAAGAAATTCGAATATTGGCCACGCGATAAAGGCAATCTGATTACCGGCCAATCGGGGATTATGTTTATATTGTCAAGGCTTTTGGAAAGCTTATAAGCGCTGGTCTTTTCTAAATCGTTCGGATCATTTTGAAAATTTGTATAAAAATAATCCGATACGAAATCGTCATATAACGATATTTCGCTCTCACCCGATTCGTTATACACTTCAATTTCATAATTTATATTAAACGTAGGCACGGAAAAGGGAGTTCCGAAAATCTGTATACCGGACGGGTCGGCTTTTCTTGAATGCGCTTCTGATTTTAGAAAACCATATAATTCGATTGCGTCGGCAAATCCGTTGGCATCTATTATTACGATTTCATAATCGGTATACCATTCTTTTATTTCTTGTATTGCAGATACATCCTTATCCGTGATCTTCTCGCTATTGTATATAAAAAAGTAATACGGCTCTTTTACGTTGGCTTTTCCGCAGGAGATCATAGTGAAAAGAATAACCACTAATATCATTAAGAATACTGTTTTTTTCATTATAGTTTCCTTAAGACAAGCTTTTGATCCATGGTATCATCTTATTAAAGGCGGTCCCGTTAAAATCCGTGGAGATAGGGCTAAGGTATTTGATTTCGGTGTCATTGCCATTACTATCAAGCAACTTCTTCAGACTTTCTGAATGATTATTTGATACAAACGGCGATTCCTTATAGCAGAAAAGAAGAACGGGAGATTTAATGTTTTTGTAAAAGCTTTTTGGTGAACGCTTTTCGAGCTCTTCAGAAAGCTCGTCTTCCCTGCACCCTATCGCCGTGAGATACAGGTTTCTTATACTTTCTCCGCGTTCTTCTGTAAACAATTCATTGTCGCAGATCGGATCTACTACCGCACACCCACGTATTACGTCCGGATACTCCGCAGCGAGCTTAAGTGCATAGGTGGCGCCGGTTACGGCTCCTGCAGTGAAAACGCCGCCGTCTGAAAAGAAGGCGCAGTTGTTACACATATCGAGAAGCTTTTCGGCATCTATAAAATCTTCACCGCAAAAATCCTTTGCGCCTTCATTTCCCTTAGATCCTCGTGAAAACATCCTTATAACGATAATATCGTTTTTTGCGAAGTTATCCACTAGGTATTCGACACCATAGCCCACATCAGGGAAATAAAGGACAGTTGGATATGTATTTTCGCAATAATCGTTCGGCAGTGCAATTTCTGCATAACGTTTCAAACCATCGATTTCAAAATCGACCTGATATGCAGATTCCGACTGAGTACAGTATTTATCAAGCTTTGTTACAGACACAACACCGTCAATTAAAGTCATATCCTCTATAACTTTGACTGCAGCATCCTCATTCGTGGGTTCATAATTGCAAGATGATAATACGACTATATATACTAATAAAAGTGTAAAAATTAAGAATCGCTTCATTTTTTTACCCTCCTGAATACATAATAACAAAATACTTTACCTGTGTATGAATAATCTCCGCTTTTGTGCTCCATAATCAAGAAATCCTCGTCATTTTCCCGTAGAATCTGATAATGCTCTGTGTGCTCTTGGTATGGATCAATCAGAACACCCGCTGAATATCGCATCACAAGCTCGCTTATTTTGCCGTTTTGTTTGAACGACTTATAGCATATTCCGCGATTATAGAATTTAAGACCTAAAATCCAAAAAGAAGCTTTGTTTGATTTGTTAGGTTTACTTGTGAAATCAGACAACTGCTTGATGACGTCTACCGTTTCCCACTCACCGAGCGCCTGTATATCCGATGTATATGGTAAGTTAATATTATCCCTGAATTGATATGTTTCTCGTACGGTATACTCGTGATTATCTACTTGACGGTAAATAAGAACAGTTTCCTCGTTTAATTCATCAACGAAGCTTCCTACTGTCCAATCTATTTTCATATAAGTTTCGTTTTTGTACCTGAAAATTCGGTATTTGTTTGGAACAATGACGTTACATTCGTGTAATCGAAAGTAGAGGGTACCTTTTGTCCAAAAATACATCCATATATGTACGCCGTCAGGAAGAAAGAATAAATTTTTCACTAAGGCATCCTGCTTATAAAGATGCTCTGTTCCGTTAAAGCTTTCGGATGGATTCATATTGCCGCAATATTCCCATTTTCCTATAACCTCTGGATCGTCTTCAAATGAAATGTTAAATAGTCGGCTTTGATTCAGAACAACGCCTTGTTTACCGTTTTCGCATAAATTATCAATTTGCTTGATTTGCTCTTCCATCTTGCGTATGCTTTCTAAAACCGCGTCCTTCTTGATTTTATACATACGGCATTGTTCATTGTATGAAACGTTTATGAACACTTTGATTTCGTCGAGAGAAAATCCTATTTCTTTTAGTTGTTCAATTTGCTGAAAAGTCTTTACTTTCTCCGGACTATAATATCTGTATCCAGAAGCTTCTTCTATGTAATCCGGGCACAGAATTCCGATTTTATCGTAGTATCGTAGTGTTTGCACACTTACGTTACATACCTTTGATAATTGGCCTATTTTTAGCATATACCTCACCTGTATATTGTTTTACGAAATTATTATAACATTATAGTTAACTATAGAGTCAATAGCGTGTATTTGATTAACTATAAAGTTTACAAACATTTCATATTTTCCCATCTAACGAAAAGGTGCGATTAAAAAATCGCACCTTTTCGTTAACTACATTATATTATTTATGTTATTTTATCGTTTTTAGTTAGTACTTCTCTCTCCGAGGATGATTCTGTACTTCTGATAGAAATCCTCGTATCTGCCTTCATCGAGAGCAAGTCTGATCTGCTCCATAAGATCATTATAGAAGTAGAGGTTGTGAAGCACTGCAAGGCGCATACCAAGCGTTTCTTTGGCCTTAAACAAATGACGAATATACGAACGAGAATAATGCTTGCAAGCGGGGCATCCGCAGTTTTCGTCGATCGGGCGACCATCTGCGATATACTTTTCGTTGAGAAGATTCATTTTGCCGTGCCAAGTGAAAATGTTTCCGTGACGTGCGTTACGGCTTGGCATAACGCAGTCGAAGAAATCTACCCCTCTGTGTACCGCCTCAAGTATATTGACAGGCGTACCGACACCCATAAGATATCTCGGCTTATCCGTCGGCATATACGGCTCAACCGCATCGATCGTCTCGTACATTTCATCGGCACCCTCGCCAACTGCGAGACCGCCGATAGCATAACCCGGAAGATCAAGCTCGGAAATTGCCTTCATATGGTCAATTCTGAGGTCAGCATACGTACTTCCCTGGTTAATACCAAACAAGAGCTGATTTTTGTTGATGGTTGTTTCAAGGGAATTGAGTCTTTCGAGTTCTGCTTTACAACGGTAGAGCCATCTTGTTGTACGAGCACAAGACTGCTTAACGTAGTTATATGGAGCTGGGTTTTCGATACACTCGTCAAACGCCATAGCGATTGTGGATGCAAGATTTGACTGTATTTGCATACTCTCCTCAGGTCCCATAAATATGCGCTTGCCGTCTATATGCGAAGCAAAGCGAACGCCGTCCTCGTTGATTTTTCTGAGCTGAGCAAGCGAAAAGACCTGAAATCCGCCGCTATCGGTAAGAACGGGCTTGTCCCAGTTGAAAAACTTATGAATACCACCCATTTTGTGTATAAGCTCATCACCCGGACGGAGATGAAGATGGTAAGTGTTAGATAATTCCACCTGACATTTGACGTCGCGCAGATCCATAGTGGAAATTCCGCCCTTGATTGCGGCGCAGGTACCGACGTTCATAAAAACGGGGGTTTGTATATCGCCGTGAACAGTGGAAAAAACGCCTCTGCGCGCCCTTCCCTCTTTCTTTAGTATCTTAAACATTTGTCCTCCAGAAAATCAGACTCTTTTGAATTGTTTTTCAAAGTCGTGTTTTGTTAATTCAAATGCAACGGGACGTCCGTGCGGACAGAATTTAATGATATCGAGAGCTAAAACTCTGTCACATATCCATTTGATATGCTCGCGGTCGTGAATATGTCCTATTTTTATAGCCGCTTTACAGGATGCCTGGAACAGAGCCTTTTCGTATATTATCTCTTTTGAAATTCTGACGTTTCCCGTGCCGGATGCTGCCCTTTCGGCTATGGTTTCAACAAGTGTGATGATAGCTTCGTCGTCGAGCTCGGTAGGAGCTTCAGTAACAGTTATCTTATCTGAATCGGCGGTAAACGCAAGTCCGAGAGCGTTAAGCTCATCCTCAAACTCGGCAATAGCCGCAAGCTCTGTGCCCGTAAGCTTAATTTCAAGCGGTATCAGAAGAAGCTGGGAAACAACGCTACGGTTGATTATTCCCTTTTTGAGCTCCTCGAATATAATACGTTCGTGCGCCGCATGCTTGTCGATTATAAGCATACTGTTTTCGGTTTCGACAAGAACGTAAGAATAAAACGCCTCTCCGATAATTCTGTATTCCGGTACGGGCTTTTCCTCGACTGCAGTGACTATGGGTGCAGTTCGTTCAGGCTTAACCGTTACAGACGTTATCTCAGGCTTGTTTTCGGATACAGGTTCAACACGGGACTCTGCAGATGACATCTGACGAGTGCTCAGGTCATAAACCTCGTGTACGGCGTTTTTGCCGTATTGAAACGATTCTTCAGGCACGGTCGGTTCGACTTCCGGGACGGCTGGTCTACTAACTGACTGTTCAACAGTGCCGAATTTCATCTGCTCCTTCGTGTCCTTGGTTCCGTCGCTTATCGGAACGAAGGATTTAAGCTGCTTTGCGTAGGGCGTCACCTCGGGTACTCGTGTATTTGGGTCAAGCTCAAATTCAGGACGCGTTATTTTTGTTTCAAGAGCTTGTCTTACAGTAGCGTAAACCGTATCGAAAATTATTCTCTCGTTAGAAAATTTAACCTCAAGCTTTGCGGGATGTACGTTTACGTCAACGAGAGATGGATTGATTTCGATGTTCAGAACCGCGCACGGGAACTTATCGGACGGAATAAACGTCGAGTACGCTTGCTCAAGTGCCGCGGAAACGGTTTTACTTTTGATAAATCGTTTATTTATAAAGAAATTCTGGAAATTCCTGTTTGCTCTTATGTTGTCGGGCGTACCAATATATCCGTAGACTCGTATTCCGTCGATATTGTTATCGACAGGTATCATTCTCTTTGCAAAATCGCGTCCGATGAGTATATATATTGCGTTATAAAGCTTATTGTCACCGCTTGTCATAAACTTGATATTACCGTCAATTATAAGCTTGAAGGCGATATCGGGTCTTGAGAGGGCGATTTTTTCAACGTATGCGCTGACTGCCATCGCTTCGGTTACGTCTTTTTTCAAAAACTTAAGTCTTGCAGGCACGTTCTCAAAGAGATTTTCAACTATAACTGTCGTACCGTCTGCACATCCTGCCTCGGCGAAGGATTTTACTTCTCCGCCCACTGACTCAAGCAAATATCCGACTCTTGAGTCGGGAGTCTTCGACATAATTCTGAGTCTTGACACCGACGCTATTGCGGCAAGCGCTTCACCTCTGAATCCGAGTGTCATAATGGAGTCGAGATCATCTGCATCCTTGATCTTACTCGTAGCGTGACGCTTGATGGCAACCGGCATATCGTCCTTACTGATACCGTGTCCGTTATCGGTAACGCGCATAAAGGTGATACCGCCTCGTTTTATTTCGATGGTGATATCATTGGCACCTGCGTCTATTGAGTTTTCCAAAAGCTCTTTGATGACCGAGGCGGGTCTGTCGACTACCTCTCCTGCGGCGATCAGATTGGCAACGCTGAAATCAAGAAGATTGATTACTCCCATTTTTTATACCGTCACTTTAGCATTTTTTTGAGTCTGAAAAGCTCGTTCATCGCTTCTATCGGCGAAATAGTGTTTATATCTATCTTACGAAGCTCCTCGGAGACTTCGTTTTCCATTACGTCATCGAAGGAAATGAGCCCGTCATCATATTCGGATGATGATTTTGCGGGTGCATTCATCTTAAACGAGCCTGAATCTATTTCGGCAAGCACCGCCTTTGCCCGTTTTATGACCTTTTCGGGAACGCCTGCAAGCTTTGCTACCTCGATACCGTAGCTATCGTCTGCGGCGCCCCTAATAATCTTGCGAAGGAAGGTGATGTCGTCACCGCGCTTCTTTGTGGCTATATTGTAGTTTACAACGCCATTATTGGTATTCTCAAGATCTGTAAGCTCGTGATAGTGTGTTGCGAACAAGGTTTTAGCGCAAATAACGTCACAGGTATGCTCTGCAACTGCTTTGGCAATGCTCATACCGTCAAACGTGCTTGTGCCTCTGCCTATTTCATCGTATACGATAAGACTGCGCTTAGTAGCGTTAGACAATATGTATGCGACTTCGTTCATTTCAAGCATAAAGGTCGACTGACCCGAAGCAAGATCGTCCGATGCTCCAACACGCGTGAACACCTTATCAACAATACCGACTCTTGCGCTTCTTGCGGGAACAAACGAGCCAATCTGAGCCATGATAACGATGAGAGCTACTTGACGCATATACGTTGATTTACCTGCCATATTAGGTCCTGTTATAAGAGCGAGTCTGTTGGCATCGGTATCAAGCTCGGTATCGTTTGGTACGAAATAACTGTCGCTTACGAATTTTTCAACAACAGGATGGCGACCGTCGATTATTTTAACTACGTCGCTCTTGTCAATTTCAGGACAAACGTATCCGTTTCTCGCGGCAACGTCGGCAAGAGATGCGTAAACGTCAAGCTTTGCGAGAGTCGTGCCGATCTTTTGAATACGCGAAAGATTTTTGTCAAGCTTATCGCAAATTTCGCTGAAAAGCTCGTATTCGAGAGTTGCAAGTCTGTCTGCAGCTCCAAGTATCATCGCTTCCATATCCTTAAGCTCGTCGGTAATATATCTTTCGCAGTTGGAGAGAGTCTGCTTGCGGATATAGGTATCGGGAACGAGATGCTTAAAGGAGTTTGTAACCTCGATATAGTATCCAAACACCTTGTTGTAGCCGATTTTGAGGTTTTTGATGCCCGTTGCGGCTCTTTCGCGCATTTCTATCTCGCCCTTAAGGCTTGTGCCGTTATTCTTTACGTTACGAAGTCTGTCAACGTCAGCACTATAACCTTGCTTGATTATTCCGCCATCACGAACCGAAAACGGCGCGTCGGGGTCTATTGCATCGGATATAAGCTTGAATAAGTCTTCAGCGGTATCCATTCCGCTATAAATCTCTTCAATTTCCTCGGAATCGCATTTTTCAAGCAAGTACTTGATCTGCGGTAATATATCGAGGGTTTTGGCTATTGCGTTGAGGTCCTTTCCGTTTGCCGTTCTGTACGCGATTTTCGTAGTAAGACGTTCAACGTCGAGTACGTCCTTAAGAAGCTCGGAGATCTCGGCTCTGAGAATGAAATTATCAAATAATTCCTTTACCGCGGACTGACGTCTTAATATTGCTTTTTCATCAATAAGCGGAAGCTCCAACCAGGAACGAAGCATACGGGCACCCATTGCCGTTTTTGTTCTGTCGAGCACCCAAAGAAGCGAGCCACGCTTCTCTTTCGTACGCATTGTTTCTATAAGCTCGAGATTTCTTCTCGTGTTTATATCAAGCTCCATATACTGACCGTCACTGTATACGTTAAGAGCGCTTATGTAGGAAACGTCAATCTTCTGAGTCTCGTCTATGTAGTCAAGAAGTCCGCCGATGGCACATTGAACCGAAAGATCGTGCGGAGTTTCTGTAAAATGCTCGTCGGGAAATTGTATAAACACTCTTTCTCTTGACTTTTTAAGTTCAAATCTTCTTTGTTCACCTGTTGTTACAGAGGCGCCGAAGCGTTCTCTGAAAAAACCTACAAGGTTTCCGAGATACTTATTTTCTTTGTTGACTATAATTTCGCTCGGAACGTAGGTTGCAAGCTCGTTTATGAGCCTGTTGCTCCTCTTATCGTGTCCGAAGGCGGTCGCGCAAACAACACCCGTAGACACGTCTGCAAAGGCAACACCAATGTTTTCTTCGCAGAAATATACGGAAGCAAGATAATTGTTTTTCTGTTCGCTGAGAAGACCGCTTTCCACTACGGTACCCGGTGTTACTATTCTGATAACGTCGCGCTTAACGATGCCCTTTGCAACGGAAGGGTCCTCAAGCTGCTCGCATATAGCGACCTTATAGCCGCGCGCAACAAGCTTTCCGATATATCCCTCAGCGCTGTGAAACGGAACGCCGCACATAGGCGCACGCTCGGGCTCTCCGCAATCTCTGCCTGTAAGTACGAGCTCAAGCTCGCGCGAGGCGATTTTTGCATCGTCAAAGAATAACTCGTAAAAATCTCCGAGCCTGTAAAAGAGCAAGTAGTCCTTATATTGATTTTTTATCTCAAAGTACTGTTGCATCATTGGTGTCATAGAGTTTAGCTCCCTTTATTTATTTGCCCGAACAGTTAGATGTGCAGCTTGAGCAGTCGTGCGAGCAGGGACAATCGCCCGTGATGAAGAAATTGATTTCAGAGTTTACCTCCTGCATAAAGAGGTTGACCTCCTCCTGTGCGCTGATATAATTCTTCATTACAGGGTCGTTTGATATTGCATTGTAGATCTCTTCTATGCGATTATTAATAATTTTGATGAATTCTTCGTCACGCGTGTCCTTTTTGTATTCTTCGGTGAGGGCGATCTGCTGAACGTTGTATTCCATCATAAGACGCTTGATCTCAGACGATTCCTCGTACGCCTTTTTTGCTTCTGATAGAGCGATCATTCTTTCATCGACCTTGAGAAGCTCTGCGAGCTCCTCGCATTTTTTGAGTATTTCTTTTTTCATATTTCTTTCTCCAATCTGATTACTTTACAACTGTGCCGAACAAGTTAAAGGTTTCGGCGCGGTCAATATGTACGTTAATGATTTCACCTGTGAGATCGGTATCCGAGGCAAAGTGGACAAGTCTTCCCGATTCGCAACGTCCTGTATACATTTCGGGGTTGTTTTTGCTGATACCCTCAACGAGTATCTTTTTGGTTTCACCCACGACAGTTTGATTTATCTCGTTTGAAATAGCGTGTTGTAGCTTCAACAAACGGTCAAATCTCTCGGATTGGACTTCGGGAGGAACTCTGCATTCAAGCTCAGCGGCAGGCGTGCCCTTGCGCGGTGAATAAATAAACGAGTATATATTATCGTATCTGACTTTTCTCAAAACATCGAGGGTTTCAAGGAAATCCTCCTCGGTTTCACCCGGGAATCCGACGATAATGTCGGTAGTAAGCGAAATGCCCGGTATTTTAGCTTTCATATAGTCTATTAACTCAAGATACGAGTCTTTAGTATATCTTCTGTTCATATCGGAAAGTATTTTTGTGGAGCCCGACTGAAGCGGAAGATGGAACTGTTTGGCGATCTTTGGATTGCCTGCGATAGTATCAATAAGCTTGTGGGACGCATCCTTGGGGTGACTCGTCATAAATCTGATTATAAAGTCGCCGTCAATTTTGCAAATATCACTCAGCAAGTCGGCAAAATCATACTCATATCCGAGATCCTTGCCGTATGAGTTTACGTTTTGACCGAGAAGCGTTATTTCCTTATATCCCGATTCTACAAGCTGACGAGTTTCATTAAGTATCTCTTCCCTGCTTCTGCTGCGCTCCTTGCCTCTTACATACGGAACGACGCAATAGGTACAAAAGTTATTGCAACCGTACATTATGCTGAGCCAAGCCTTGAATGGATTACTTCTTTTGACGGGGAGTCCTTCTGCTATAGTACCCTCGCCGGAATCGGAAATAAAAAATCTGTTATCCACCGATTTTGCCTTATACAAAAATTCAGGGAATCTGTATAATTCTGCGGTTCCGAACAGAAAATCCACGTATGGATACTTATTCTTTATATCGTTTAGTCTGTGTTCTTGTGTTACCATACATCCGCAGATGCAGATTATCAAAGATGGCTTTGAGTTTTTAAGATGCTTGAACTGACCCGTGATCGAGAGAGCTTTAAGCTCTGCGTGCTCACGTATTGCGCAGGTGTTTACAATTATAAGATCGGCATCGGATTCATCCTCGGATATTTCATATCCCATAGCCTCTGCCATACCCGCAAGGCGTTCGCTGTCCGCTTCGTTCTGCTGGCAACCGAAAGTTTTTACAATCGCAATGGGCATATTTTCTTGTCCGTTGTTTATTTTGCGAACTTTATCTATGAATTCATACTGAAGAGCTATCTCTTCGCTTGTAACTGTTCTGACTTCTCTTTTCATTTCAAACCGCCATTAATATTATTAAGTTATATTATATCATAGACAAAAGAAAATTTCAATATGGCACAAAAAATAAAAGGGCGTTTTGCCCTTTATTTTTTTGTTGCGAATATATTAAGCTCCCATGCGGGAAGACACTTTTTTCTTCTCAAAAAAAGCTCATACTCGGGTATTATTTCAGATAAGTCTATTAAAAGATCAAAAAAATCATTACTTCTGTGATAAGCGGCAACAAGAAGGTCGGGCATCCATCTTTTAATAGTTGAAACCCCTCCGTGCAATGCTCTTGATTCGGCGCCCTCTACGTCAAAGTTTATATAATCTACCCTATCGCCCGACAATACATTGTCAATGGAATCCGCTTGAATTACTATTCTTTTCGTATCTCCGACCGATGGAGTGTGATTAATCGTTGAAACAGTGGAATTTCGGTTCCCCGAGCTTTCAAACGATAGCTCCTCACGCTTGTCCCACGCACAAAGATTAAATGCTCTTGTGTCAATAGGCAATTCCTCGAAATATCTTTCGAGCTTCATGAAGTTTTTGACGTCGGGCTCGAAGGCTAACACCTTCGAAATTCTCGGAGCGATAGAAATTGTTTCTTTTACGGTGTCGCCGTTATAAGCACCTAAATCGAGAAACGTCTCCCATTTTTGGCTGTCAAAAAGGGATTTTATTGAATCTGCGGTTTCTTCGGTGTTTTTCAAGAGATATTCGATTTTTCCGCTTAGTTTATAGCATATTATATCCGAAAATATTTCTTTTGAGGTTTTATCGTGCAGCAATTCAAATGACGCTTTGATCCTATAAAGATTATCTTTAAAAAAGGCATAATCAAATATATCAACGCCTGCTACGGGTACGTCGGGAAGGTAAAGCTCGTGGTCTTTTGATAGATCAATAATCCGCTTAATAACCGAATCAAGCTTCGTTCCAAAAGAAACGAGTATAATAAAATCGTTGTATTTTTCTTTTATCTTGTCGAGAGTAAGGACTACCTTGCCGTGAAAGCTTTGTCCTCTGACAAATTCGTCGGAGGCAAAATAGTCGCTGATCTCAAGGCCGTACCTTCCAAGCACCTCGCATATTTTGTCGGCCCCGTTACCCATTCCGTACATCACGAGAGGCTTATTTGATTCCGACAAATATGTCCAGATATCTTTTTCCGGGAGATTTTTTAAAATATCATTAAACGTCATATTATCACCGTTATAAATAAGAGAACCCTCGTTATGAGAGTTCTCTCTGAAAATTAGTTGCGGCAGAATTCGTCGTAAATTACCTTTAATGTGGTTTCGAAATCTTCTTCACTGATACCAATTATTATGTTAAGCTCGCTTGAACCCTGGTCGATCATTTTAATGTTAACTCCCGCCTTGGATATTGCAGAGAATATTCTCGACGCAGTACCCTTTGCTTCTACCATTCCGCGACCAACGATAGCGATGAGCGCAATTCCGTCCTCGATAGACATACTGTCGGGAGTTACAGCCTTAAATATGCCGTTTAACACGCGTTCTTTGTTTTCCTGTATTTCGTTTGTTGATACTATAACGGACATAGTATCAATACCGGAAGGCATGTGCTCGAAGCTAATACCGTTATTCTCGATAACCTCAAGAACACGTCGACAGAAGCCGAGCTCTGAGTTCATCATATCCTTTTCAATAGTGAGCGTAGAAAAGCCCTTCTTACCTGCAAGTCCCGTAATAACGCCGTGACCGTCGTTTTTATCAGACGTTGCAACGATAAGTGTTCCCTTTGCTTCGGGATTGTTGGTGTTTCTGATGTTTATCGGAATACCTGCGAATCTTACGGGGAAAATTGCATCCTCGTGAAGAACTGTTGCTCCCATATATGAAAGCTCTCTGAGCTCTCTGTAGGTAATTATTTCGATAATTTGGGGATCCTTAACGATTCTCGGGTCTGCCATAAGGAATCCATCAACGTCGGTCCAGTTCTCGTAAACGTCAGCGCCTGCTGCTCGTGCAACAATGGAACCCGTTATATCTGAGCCGCCTCTCGAGAAGGTCTTTATCGTATCATTAGGCATTGAGCCGTAAAAGCCGGGAATTACGGCATATTCGTGTCTCTTGAGTTCGTCTGAAAGAGCAAGATTGGTTCTTTCGGCATCAAAGACACCGTTTTCCGTAAAGAATATGAATTCGGCAGGATCTATGAAATCAAAGCCGAGATATTTAGCAAGTATGAGACCGTTAAGATACTCTCCGCGGCTTGCCGCAAAGTCCTTACCTGCCTTATGAGCAAATGCGGTCTTGATAAGCGTATATTCTTTTTCAAGCGACATATCAAGTCCGAGCTCTTCTATTATTCCGTTATATCTTTTTTCGATTATACCGAAATATTCATCAATAATATCGCCTGCAGCAGCCATTGAATAGCAGCTGTAAAGCATATCCGTAACCTTTGTGTCGTCCATATGTCTTTTTCCGGGAGCAGAAGGTACTACGTACTTTCTTGAGCTGTCGGATTTGATTATATCGTAAACCTTTTTGAATTGCGTAGCATCCGCAAGCGAACTTCCGCCGAATTTTACTACCTTTATCTGCACTGATCTTTCTCCTTTTGCACAACGGTATTAACATTATATGTAATAAAGAGAATTTTGTCAAGAATTTGAAAGCACACTAAACAATGTTTGTCAAAAAAGACAACTATTTTCCCCTCTCGGCGTACATTTTAGTCATTTTTTCAACAATTACAATATAAAAAACACAACCGACACCAAAGTATGCCGGTTGTGTTTGGGTATCAAAGTCCGAGATATTCAACATATTCATCAAGTGAAAGCCCGAGAGCGTTCATTCTGACGGCGTGATAACGTCCAACGTATCTGAACTGACTCATGCTCGTTGCTACGCCCGTAACGTCAGATTTATCAGCAGGATAGCGCTGAACGAAGCCAAATTTATACGAGTTTGCGCAGAACCATGCGTATGCCATTGAATTGGTGAATTCGGCACCGTTAGTCATTCCGATATCAAGAGTAAGCCCCGTCTGGTGCTCATCATGTCCGGGAGTCGAAACGGTTGCCGCCGCATAGCGCTTAGCTTGTTGTGCGCCGAGTAGAGGCGTATATTTGTCTACTGTATCGTTATATTCCTTCTCAAGCTCGTCGTAGCTAACGTAGGCCTTGGTAACAGTAATACCCGTGACGCCGCAGGCTGAAGCCTCCTTATACATGGCTTTAAACGACATTGCGGCATATTCTTTAAGATACATACCGCTGCCGAGATCGAGCAAGGAAAGACCCGTCGGGATATAGTCCTCAGATAACTTATGAGTTTCATTTACAAGTGTCAAGAACTCGGTGGTGCTTCCGGGATTCATATATTCCTCGTATTCAGAAAGATCGGAATTAAAATCAAACGTAGGCATAACTACCGCCGTATCGTCTTCAGCAATTGACGTGCTGACGACAGGTGCCTTAAGCTTGAAGGAAATGTCTGCGTAAGAAGCGGGCTTACCGTCAGTGATCTTACCTTCTGGATCTACGGGATTAAACATAATCCTGGAAACGGAATATATTTTTTCTTTTGTGTTTGACGTTATATCGAAACCATTAATATAGCTCGATATAAATTGCTCGTTAACATAGAGGTCTCCGCCTTTATAGAAGGCTTTCCCCGGCATTTTAACTTTAACGGTATTGATTACGGCAACGTCGCTTCCTACGGCAAATGATATCGTTTCGCTTTCGTCGCCTTTTATGATATATTTCATATCATCGATGCTTCCGACCATTGCGAAGCCGTAAAATTCCGCAATTTGCGAGAAGTTTACGTATCTCTTGCCATCTTCTCCCACAACGTAACCCGCTTTAACCTCAAGCTTAGTATCATAATCCGACAAAACAAGACGATAATCGGTAACGTCGGGATTTTTGTGTGCAAACAAATTGATGAAGAACACAGAAGCAAACAGTATTGACATAACGAGGAATGCCATTCCGACGAGTGTTATGAAGGCAAGAAACCGTTGGGATTTATACTTGATGACTTTCTTCTTTCTTTCTTTTTCTTCGCGTATTATCTGCTTTTTGATTTCGCTCTCTCTTGCCGCCTTAAGCTTTGCTTCTGCCGCTTTTGCTTCGGTCGCCTTTTTTTGTTCGTTTGACCCGGTGACTACGCGCGGTCTGCTTGTCTTTGGGGCTTGTGCTTTTATAGATTTAGGTGAACTCGCGTCAGCTCTTGCCGAATTATTTGCTCGCGGCATTGGACGGTTAGCATCCGTCGACAATCTTCGAGTGGCATTTTGAGGCTTTTCAGTTTTCTTGTTTTCCAATTTTACACCGCCGTTTTATTTTTTAGTCTGTCCGTAAACATAATACCATATACGCATAAAAAAGTAAATAGAGGTTTAACAATTCAGGTTTTGGTAAAGGTTACCGTTTTACAAACAGGGCAGGTAACCTTCAGCTCTCCCCTGCCCTTTGGAACTCTCAAATTATTATGACAAGTACTACATTCAAAATATTTATGTGTCTTTCTGTCTCTTATTCTGTTTTTTTCGAGCTTGAGCTTTTTTGAAATTTGGCTTTTGATGCCGAGAAATTTGACATTCTCGGCAGAACGCTTATAAATATTTTTTGATAAAAATCTGAAGATAGCCCAAGCCATAAGCACATAAGAGAGGATGTATCCAACTCCAAGTGAAAACACGGAAGATAACAATGATAAACACATTGACGCGATCAATATAGCGTATCCAAGCTTGTCGATACCGTATCTTCCATACATAAATCTATAAAACTTTTCTTTCATATCAGAGTTCTCCGAAGTGTTTTTCTCGAGAAAGCATCTCTACAAGATAAGTATACATAAGAAAATGTCGTAAATTTACAGAAAATTGTAAATATTTTGTTGATATTGCTATTGAAGTATTTGAAAAAATGAGCTATAATATATTCGAAATCTGCGTAACGTTACGCACAATCTGAAAGGAAGATGAAAATGTCTGATACGAACAACGAATGCACGCACGACTGTTCAACGTGCTCTGCAAACTGCTCTTCCAGAGAGCCTGCAAGCTTGATCGAGGCGCCTCACGAGCTTTCAAATATAAAAAAGGTTATCGGTGTATTCAGCGCCAAGGGCGGAGTCGGCAAATCGGCGGTTACGTCTATGCTGGCCGTTACAACACAACGCTTGGGATTCAAAACCGCGGTGCTTGACGCCGATATTACCGGTCCCTCCATTCCTAAGATTTTCGGTCTTCAGGGTGAAGTAATGGGTGACGGTAACGGAGGAATATTCCCTCTTGAGACCAAAACGGGTATTGAAGCCATGAGTGTCAACCTGCTTCTCTCCGATAAAGAAACTCCCGTTTTGTGGCGCGGACCTGTTATCGCAGGGACCGTTAAGCAGTTCTGGTCGCAGGTCATATGGAACGACGTAGACTATATGTATATTGATATGCCTCCCGGAACGGGTGACGTTCCGCTTACTATATTCCAGTCAGTGCCTCTTGACGGAATCATAATCGTTACAAGCCCCCAGGAGCTTTCGAACATGATCGTTTCAAAGGCAGTAAACATGGCTAAGATGATGAACATTCCCATAATTGGAATTATCGAAAATATGAGCTATTACAAATGTCCCGATTGCGGAAAGGAATATAAGGTATTCGGAGAGAGCCACGTTGAGGAAACCGCCGAAAAATTCGGTCTTAAGGTGCTCGCAAGGATACCGATCGACCCAAAGCTTGCTGCTCTTTCTGACAAGGGAATGATAGAGCTTATGGAAAACGATTATCTTGATCGCGCATTTGAAGTAATAGAAAAAGCATAAAAAAGGAAATCCGCGCAAAAACGCGGATTTCCTCTGGTTATATAAGCTTGTATTCTGACAAAACTCTTTTAAGTACTGATAGCTTTTGCGGATTCATCTGACACAAAGGAAGTCTCATTTCATCACTGCATAGTCCCATCAAATTCATTGCAGTTTTAACCGGTATGGGATTCACTTCCGAGAACAACGCATCGATAAGTTCGAGAATTTTTCTTTGTTCTCTGCCTGCTCCTTCCGATTCACCTTCAAATGCAAGCTTGCACATATTGTGCATACGCGCGGGTATTACGTTTGATACAACGGATACTACCCCTCTTCCGCCGATGGATATTATAGGAACGGTAAGCTCATCGTTTCCGCTGTAAATACAAAAGTCATCTCCGCATTTATTTATAATTCTTTGAGGGACGGATAAGCTACCTCCCGCTTCCTTTACGCCGCAAATGTTTTCGTGTTTCGAGAGGGCTTCATAAGCGTCGAGAGGGATATCCATGCCCGTTCTTGATGGAACATTATATAACAAAACGGGGATCTTTGCCGCATCTGCTATAACCTCAAAGCTTCTTATAAGCCCCTCCTTGCTCGCTTTGTTATAATAAGGCGTTACCGTGAGAACCGCGTCGGCGCCGCACTCCCCCGCGAATTTTGACAAGCCGACGGCTTTACTGATATTGTTACAACCCGTACCGGCGATTATCGGTATTCGTCCGTTTGCTTTATTTACCGTAAATTCTATTATTCTGCGTTTTTCGCTATCGTCAAGTGTTGCCGATTCGCCCGTTGTGCCGCACACAACGATAGCGTCAACACCCTCCGATATTTGAAATTCTATTATTCTGCCAAGACTTTCGTAGTCTACCGCACCGTTTGAAAACGGCGTCACTATAGCGGTAGCTACACCTCTGAATACACACTTTTTCAATCTGCTCATATTGAACCCCAATTCATAACTGTTCATAAACTCTGATGATAACGGAGAAAATAAATGATTAACAACGAAAGAACGCCCTGTTCATTAACGACCAAAGATTTTTGGTATGACCTTCCCGAGGAGCTTATAGCTCAGACTCCGTCGGAAAAGCGCGACCACTCTCGCCTTATGGTGCTCGACCGTAATTCGCGTAGTATTACACACAAAAGCTTTTATAATATCGTCGATCATCTCAAAAAAGATGACGTACTTGTTATAAACGATTCGAAGGTAATTCCCGCAAGACTGTACGGCGTAAAAGCGGATACGGGAGTGCCGATAGAAACGGTTTTGCTTCGTCAAAGAAAGCTCGACGTTTGGGAGGCGCTGACAAGACCCGGGAAAAGATGTAAGCCCGGCACTAACATTATATACGGTGACGGAATTCTCCGTGCAGAAGTGCTTGATACTCTTGAGGGTGGAAACAAGCTGCTTTCCTTCACTTATGATAAGGATAAATTCGCAAATATATACAATGTGCTCGAGCTCGTCGGCAATATGCCTCTGCCTCCTTATATAACGGCAAGGCTCAGCGACAGAAGCCGTTATCAAACTGTTTACGCCAAGCACGAGGGTTCAGCCGCGGCGCCTACTGCCGGTCTGCATTTTACAAAGGAGCTTTTGGAACAAATTGAGGCAAAAGGCGTTAAAATTGCGCCCGTTATGCTCCACGTCGGACTTGGTACGTTCAGACCCGTCAAGGTCGACAACCTTACCGATCATGTAATGCATTCGGAATTCATTTCGGTTTCCGAGGGATCTGCAAATATTATCAATGAATGCAAGAAAAACGGCGGCAGAGTCATTGCCGTTGGCACAACGTCGTGCAGAACTCTTGAAAGTGCATCCGATGACAGCGGATACGTTCATCCTGTCAGCGGAGATACCGGTATTTTTATTTACCCCGGATATAGGTTCAAGATAACGGACGCTCTTATAACCAATTTCCATTTACCCGAAAGCACGCTTTTGATGCTTGTCAGTGCGCTTGCGGATAAAGAGCTTATAATGAATGCGTACAAAACCGCCATAGAAGAAAAATACAGATTTTTCTCTTTCGGTGATGCGATGCTCATACTATAAAAGATTTTTGAAATCAACGAAAACGCCGAAAAATCCCCTGAAATAAAGGGTTTCCGGTAATCTGCACCCACGAACTTTCCGAACAAAATGTGTAAAAAACTGAAATCTTGAATATTGCCAACCCTCCGATGTTTATGAATTTCATCGAAAAGTGTAAGGCAGAAAAACAAAGAAAAACGCCCCTGCTCATTCATACGAGCGAGGGGCTTTTGTTATGTCTTGGATTTGTAGATGAATGTATGTGTAAGTCCGTTTTTGAAGGTGATGCTTTTGACTCTGCTGTTCTCGACTTCGATGCTCTGCACTACCGACACGATGAAGTTTCTCGCTATGCTCGGCTCGATATTGCGGATGTACTTCTCGTAATCGACGTATCGCTCGTTCAGCAGGTTCTCCACCATAACGAAGTAAGATGCTTTTTGTATGAACTCGTCGCTTGCAGCATCGCCGTCCTCACCGCCGAGAGCGTTAAGTTCTGCCAAACGGTTGTCTATCTCTTTCAGGTCATCAGTCATCTTTTTCTTTTGAATGATATAGTCCTTTTCGGGCAGAGCTTCGTCCCCATAGAAGTATAATGCTTGGAGTCGATGCAATGCCGTGTCGCATTTACGGCGGCGTTCCTGAAGCATTGCAATCTCGTCAACAGTTGCCGTTCCCTCGTTATAGACTACCTGCGGCTTGTACTCCACCCCGGTATGACCGCCTACGAGCAACTGGTAGATGTGCTCCAACGCCTCCGGCTCTATGTGTTCGACCATAGAAAAGACATCGCCACGGAGCAGTTTTCTTTCCAGAGTGTCAATGGTGGTTCGCTTCGACGTGGTTTCCTTAGCCCTGATGATGTTCGCTATGTAATTGAAAACGAACGGACCAATGAGTGTATCCGAGCAGTATTTGTTATCGCAAGCGGAAGCATCGTTGCGACGTTTTGAACAGCCATAGATAGACGGTCGCCACCCGTCCGCTCTTCGCTTATCCAGAGTTGCCGTCATCGTATTGCCACAGATGCCGCACTTGACGAGACCTGCAAAGATGTGGACGTTCTTCTTGATATAGGTTTTGTCCTCCGGCACACCGCCACGCTTGTTTCTTTTTAAGATGAACTGTATCCGGTCATATAGTATATCCGATACGATTGGTTCGTGATGTTCCTCGACCGTTATCCATTCGCCCTCGCCACGCTTCTCGACTGCACGGCCGTCGCTGTGTACGTTGTAAAGGTATGCACCTTTGTAGAACGGATTTGTCAGTATCTTATAAACGCCAGTCGTGGACCACGCTTTACCCGCCTTTGTTTTCAGCCCTGCATCGTTTAGGTATCTCGTGACGTACAAAACCGATTGATACTGCTCGTACAGACTGTAAATCAACGTGACGACCTTTGCTTCGACGGGATTGACGGAAAACCGCTTTTCTTCCTTCGACCAGTCGTAACCATAAGGGACTCTGCCACCGTTCCATTGACCGTTCTCGGCTCTGGATAGCATAACCGCCGTTACACGCTCGGAGGTCATATTACGTTCGAGCTCGGCGAAGACGAGTATGATTTTCAGCATTGCCTCGCCGATAGCATTTGACGTGTCGAACTGCTCGTTCTTGCTGACGAAAGTAATGCCGAGGTCTTTCAGTTCCTTATACATCGAAGAAAAGTCGAGAAGATTTCGGCTGATACGGTCTATCTTCCAGACGAGCAGATGTGAGAACTCACCGGAACGGAGTCTTGACATCATACGTTGATAGTCAGGACGGTCGGTGTTCTTGGCTGAATAGCCGGGGTCCTCGAATATCACGTAGTCGTTTATGCCGAGAACCATTTGGGCGTAAGCCACGAGTTCACGCTTCTGCACTTGCAGAGAGTCCTTGTCGATTTGATATTGTGTGGATACACGAATGTATATTGCGACCTTCAGGGAGTTCAGTTTCTCTGTAAGGTCGTTTTTGGGTTTTGATACCCTTGCCATTTTGCTTATCGCCTCCTTGTCCTACGGAATGTCCGTGGAAAATCCTGCGGACAGTCCTACGGATTGTCTTCGGAAAGTCTGCGGAATTTCCATTGCTAACCGTAACCGTAATCGTAACCGAAACCGATACCATATCGTAATCGTAATCGGCACTAAAAAAATACGGCAGGACATCGTATAACGACGACCTGCCTTGTGTATGCTTTTCGTCAATACAGAACGGTGATTAGGTTTTTGAACATATCGTCATCGAGTGTGCAGAGGCACTTGGTTTTGTCCTTGAATACGATGGATACGAGATGCGTACCCTTTTTCTTGCCGGATGCAGCACCCGCAATAGCACCTACGCCACCGAACAGAGCCGCACCTGCGATGCCTCTTGCTACGCCGCTTCCGAAACTCTTGTATTCCTCTTCGCCGACAACCTCGTAGTAATCGACCGTTTCCTTGTTGATAAAGGTCTTTTTGCCGAACCCGAATGTTCCGTAGATGTAAAGTCCCTTCTTTTTGTTTTTGAAGGCGATGTATCCCTTATAATCGCCCGCCTCAACGATGTTTGTTACTGCCATAGTAAATTCCCCCTCAGTATGTTATTTGGATATAGCGACTGCGAACTCTTCGGCAGCCGAAATGAAATCTTGTGTGTACCGGAGCACATCATCGACCTTGGCATAGTAGAACCCTGCCTCATACTCATACGGCTCGGTCTTGCAACGGCTCAGGTCAACGAACTGTTTATAAAAGTTAAGGAAGTCATCTGCCTCGAACGGAAAAACGCCGTGCTTTTCCAAAGACTGCTTGATGCGACCGGGCATAAGCCAGATGTCCGCTTTGTTCTGTGCGATGCCGAATGTCAGGAGCGGATACGTTGCATCCGCTCCGGGACAGAAACAGATAGTCAGTTCTGTCGGGGCGATTTTGACTGTTAGGCCGTTGATTGCTTCGAGGTCGCTTATAAACTCCGTGATTGCATCGGGGTCGTACCCGCCGTTATCCGCAAAGGTGTTTATGAACTCACGCCTTGACAGTACGGGCTTCCGGGCATACGGTCTTTTTGGCTCTTCGGCGACAGGTTGATATGCACTCATACCGAAACCGGATACAGTACGCTCGATGACGGTGGTTTTTGTAACGAGGTTCGGAATGACGATTGTTTCGGACCCGTTTTGATACACTTCCATTTCCGCAAGAGCGAGATTGAAGGACATTCGGGCGTTATCGTTCAGGAAATCGGCAAGTTGCTGTACGCCTGTCCTGATACCGTCGCCGACTATCATCAGCAAGAACGATGCTGATTGCAGATTTCTGTTGATGCTGTCATTCAGCCGTGCTTCATCCGAAAGACTCAGGTAGCCGTGCTTTGCCATAAGGTCGATAATCTTGAACGACTGACCTGTTTTCCTGTAAGTGTAGTCCCTTGCGACAGCATCGAGCTTGGAACAGTCCCACTTTTGCAGTTCCTTGGCGTAGTCGATAATTTGAGCCACCACGGTACGCCTTGACTCTTGGTTGCGGAACAGCTTTGTTTCTACTACGACAACGCACCCGCTCGGAGTGATGTATAGGTTGTCGATATAGCCCTGCATATCGCCTGAACCTACCGGAACCTCACGGCCGATGCAGACGAGCGGAGCATATTCTCCGTTGACCTCACCCGAAGGAATGAGCGTTGGATTGTCTTCGAGAAGTTCCTGAAGCCACGCCTCGTTGAAACTGCCCTGCATAAAAGGTATTCTGTTGAGTTTGGATACAGAGCCGTTTTCGTCGATAATAGCGGCTGAACGCCCCGTTCTTTCGGAGTAAATCATAGTAGTTTATTTCCTCTCTTTGTATTTGTCGAGGACTGCCTGAACAACACGGCGGTCCTGCGGAGATGCCATTTGATAGAGGTTGGCAATCTCTTGAACCTCGACGGGCATAATGTCGTACTTATCCCCATTAAGACCGAGAAGCCAGTCGATAGATACGCTGAAATAAGATGCGATTTTCACGACATACGGCAGGTCGGGTGTTCTGTCTCCTGACAGATAGCGAGAAAGTGTTGCAGGGGTAACATTCAGTTCTTCACCTAATGCCTTCATCGACAGATTTCTTGTCTGCAACAGATGACGAAGATGCTCCCTGAAGATTGTGTAGTCCATAACGAACGCTCCTTTATATGTAAGAATGAAAAATGAATTTACCGTGGTGTAAAGTGGTGTTACCGATAGTTTACCATAAAATTGCGACTTTTGCAATGCTTCCTTGCGAAAACACGCAAAAAAATTACGGAAAATCACCAAAAACCTATTGACATTTACCGATTGGTAATGTATAATAAAGACAACGGTAAAACATTACCGGAAATCAACGAAACAGAAAGAAGGTGAACGCAATGATGCCACTT
>JAZNNG010000024.1:0-15000 GCA_045580165.1 Eubacteriales bacterium | reverse complement strand
TTCTGCAACTTCTCTGCAAACTGCCTCTGGTAAAAGTTCCTCTACATCTTGTCCACCGCCTGGCATGATATACCATTCTTCGTTTCCATCGCTGATTTTTACTGCCAGCATTTTGTCATCTTTAATAATCAATGCTTTTGCCGCATTCCTTATAGCTTGTTCCATAATATATTACCTCTAACAATCAAACAGATTAAGTATGCAATAGAAATACTTGATTGGGGTATCCAAATTCTACTGTTAGTTCATCTTCAACGAAGCCAAATTTCTTGTATAGTGCTCTTGGTGCAATCCCTTTCTCATCATCTTCTCGGAATGTTGATACAGATATATCTTTTGTCCTGTCCAACTGTTCCAAGGCCCTGCTAAGTAAGCATGAAGCAATGCCGTTTCTTCTGTGTTTAGGTGATACACCCAAGCAACAAATCATGTTATGACTTCGTGAAAACAAAAGCACGCCAATAATTTTCTCATTGTCATCTTTTGCACACAATGCCTGTGCTTTGCTGATAAACCGCAAAACTGTTTTACGATGCTCCGCAATTTTTTCGTTTGTCTCTAAGCCAGGAAAATTCCAACAGATTTCTTCAACAAGATTCATCCAGTTATCAATATCAGTAATTTCTCCAAATTGAATCATCATGGTAGATTTCTCCAAATTCTTATTTATCTAACTGTTTTTCTTATATAGGCTGAAAAGCCACAAAACATTCTGATTTCCGGTAATATTATAGCATACATTTGCTCATTTGTCACGTATATCCTTGAAATTTATATTTTGGTTTATCAATACTTGTATGGGACAGAAACTAACAAACTGTTATTTTTTATATAAATTCCCTTGATTTGTTGATTTAATTATAAATTTGTGATATACTGTATTTTGTATAAGTATAATTTTACAGTCGAAAAGGCAGAAGATATGTTCAAAAGCGTATTCACTAAATATATATCGGCGTTTATGCTGATCATTACCATAAGCTTTCTTATTCTGACTGCGGTATTAGTTACCACGGTGAACGATTATGCCAAAAGCGAAAAGGCAGAGTCGCTCGTAAAGGTTGCTACCACCATTCAGGGCTATATGGAAATGACATACGAAAAATATCCCTCGGCATTCGCGAGCGAGGAGGCGTTTAGCAAATTCATCGAGAGCAACAAGCTGACACTTGAGAGCATCGTGTACGCGCTTGACTCCTACACCGAGGATATCGACCCGTTCATCACAGACGCCGCAGGAAATATCCTGCTCTACAACAAGCATATTTCAGATGAAGCGCCGTCGGCGCCCGTATTTACAAAGATCCCTGCCGACATCATTCTTGAAATTGCCAATAACGGCAGCTTCTCGGGACGCTGGTCGACCGACAGCGGCGACTATCTCGTTTACGCGCTCCCTCTTGAGGCAACAAGCGGTATGATACGCGGTATCCTTTTCGTATGCTCGTCGAATTTCACACTCCCCGGACTTAACGAAAGTATGGTAAGGACTATTACGATGTCCTGCTTATGGATACTTCTCGCTACCATGATAGCGGTATATTTCATAAGTGAAAGGATAACGAGTCCATTAAAGAGTATGAGCCGCGCGGCTAAAAGCTTTGCATCGGGTCACTTTGACGTGCGAGTACCCGTAACCGGTCAAGACGAGATCTCCGAGCTTGCAAGCGCATTCAACACTATGGCGACCTCGCTCTCAAGCAGTGAGGAGCTGAGGCGCTCCTTCCTCGCAAACGTGTCCCACGACCTGCGTACGCCTATGACTACCATATCGGGCTTTATCGACGGCATCATCGACGGGACCATTCCGCCCGACAAGCACGCGTACTACCTCGACATCATAAGAAACGAGGTACGCAGACTTTCAAGACTCGTAAGCTCGCTTCTTGACATCACGAGAATTCAGGCTGGTGAGCGCAAATTCACCAAGGCCGCCTTCGATATATGCGAAATGGCGCGTATCATCATCATCGGCTTCGAGCAGAAGCTTGAGGAAAAGAAGCTTGACGTTGAGTTTATATGCGACAGCGATAAAATGTTCGCGTGGGCAGACCGCGACGCCATCTATCAGATACTCTACAACATCTGCGACAACGCCGTAAAGTTTTCAAACGATGGAGCGAAGTACCGAATCACCATAACCGAAAAGAACTCAAAAATATGGATATCGGTATATAACGAGGGCGTCGGCATCAAGTCCGAGGAGCTTCCCTTCGTGTTCGACAGATTCTACAAGAGCGATAAGAGCCGCGGTCTTGACAAGACGGGCGTGGGTCTCGGCATGTATATCGCAAAAACCATTATTGAGGCTCACGGTGAAGAAATATATGCCCGAAGCGAATACGGAAAATTCTGTGAATTCACCTTCTCTCTGTCTCTTATACGCGAGGCGGAAATAAGCAAAGGAAGCTGACGTGTCGATATGAAAAATCAGAAAGCTATATTTGAATGTGCCGAGTGCGGCGCCGAATCGTCAAAGTGGTTTGGCAGATGCACGGTATGCGGCGCGTGGAACTCCGCCGTTGAGGTCGAAAAGGAAGCCGAAAAGGCGGAGAAGGTAACTAACGTAAAAAGAGTCGCACCGAAATACGAAAACACGGTGGTCAAATTCTCGGACTACGAGATAAGCGATACCCACAGAGAAAAAACGGGCATCGGTGAGCTTGACCGCGTGCTCGGAGGCGGACTGGTTTCGGGCTCGGTGGTATTGCTCGCAGGCGAGCCGGGTATCGGTAAGTCCACTCTGCTTTTACAGATATGCAGAACTCTCGCAGACGGCAACAAAAAGGTGCTATACGTTTCGGGTGAGGAATCACGCGACCAGATAAAGCTCAGAGCAAAAAGACTCTCGGGGGTAGACACCGCCGAAAGCCTCTATCTTCTCACAGAAACCAACGTAAACGATATAATAAAATGCGCGGGCGAGCTTAAGCCCGACATTATGATAGTCGACTCCATCCAGACCGTATACAGCGAGAGCATCGCCTCGGCGCCCGGCAGCATCGCGCAGGTGCGCGAGTGCGCTCTGTCGTTCATATCAAAAGCAAAGAACGAGGGAGTATCGACGGTGTTGGTCGGACACGTCAACAAGGAGGGCTCTATCGCGGGACCTAAGGTGCTTGAGCACATGGTTGACGCAGTGCTATACTTCGAGGGCGAAAAGATACGCTCGTACAGAATGATACGCGCAATCAAGAACAGATACGGCTCGACCAACGAGATAGGTCTGTTTGAAATGACAGATTCGGGTCTTGAGGAGGTTCCGAACCCCTCCGAGATGCTTCTCTCCGACCGCCGCGACGGCGTTTCGGGAAGCTGCGCGGTCTGTCTTATGGAGGGAACGCGTCCCGTCATCGCAGAGATACAGGCGCTTGTGACCGCGACCTCGTTCCCCTCTCCAAGGCGTACCGCAAACTGTATTGACTACAACCGCGCGTGTCTGCTCATCGCCGTTCTTGAAAAAAGGCAGGGCTTTAAGTTCTTCACGAGCGACGTTTACCTAAACGCCGTTGGCGGCATCAGAGTAGACGAGCCTGCCGCAGACCTTGCGGTGATAATGGCGCTCGTTTCGGGACTGCGTGACATTCCCGTTGAAAGCGGACTTATCGCCATCGGCGAGGTGGGACTCGCAGGCGAGGTAAGAGCAGTTACCGAGATAGAAAAGAGAATTTCCGAGGCGTCAAGGCTTGGGTTTACCAAGATACTCGTGCCTCACAGAAATATGGCGAAGATAAAGCCCGAAAAATACGCGGGCATTGAGATAATCCCCATAAGGAGCGTTTTCGAGGCGCTCGCATACTGCAAGGCTTAACCTACGTTTTTGAAGAAGTCACCGACCGAATAAACGAGGCACGCCGCAAGCGTGTTCTGATAGGAATTGTCAGAAAGAAGCGCGCATTCCTCCTTGTTTGAAATAAAGCCGCATTCGGCAAGCACGGCGGTGTTCTTTATACGGTCAAGCAAGTATATTGCCTCTCCCGCCTTCTTGCTCTGACGGGTATTGTCCTTTTGCAGATTCACCTTGACCGTTGTTTCTATAATGTCGGCAAGTCTGCGGCTGGTGTCGGCGTTCGGAGAATACCAGAGCTGGAATCCGCGGCAGACCTCTTGGGGAAACTTATTCATATGTATGCTTAAAAACACCGCGTCAGGATTGGCGTTTGCCACTTCAAGTCTTTTCTTAAGGTCGGTCATCTTACGCTTTCCCTTGGGCGCGTCCTCACCGAGCGAGATATCGCTCTCGCGCGTCATTATTACGTCGTAGCCGAAGAGTCTGAAAAGCGCCGCCGTTTTCTCGGCAACCTTGAGGTTTAATTCCTTTTCAAGCACACCCGACACGCCCGTTGCGCCTCCGTCCTCTCCTCCGTGGCCCGCGTCGACAATGACGCTTCTCGCTCTCGGGGCAGAGGCTTCAAGTATGGGTGCGTGACCCGTGACAAGCTTGTATCCCAGAACTCCGAGACTTCCCACCACTATTGCAAGAATAACCGAAAACAGTGTAAACTCTACGATAAACGACTTTTTAATACGGCTTTTCATACGTATTCCTCCGATATTTACTACATTATATGTATGCGCAGGACTGCGCCTTATATACCGAAAATTCATTTTAAGCCGTAAGGCTATGGAGAACAAATGGAAGAAAATTTTCTTGAATGCGGAAAAATAATAAATACTCACGGAGTAAAGGGAGCGCTCAAGGTCGAATCCTGGTGCGATTCGGTCGACGTTCTATGCTCTATCCCCCGTCTTTATGTAAAAAAGCGGGACGGATTGGTCGGCTACAACGTCATATCGGCGTCGGAGCATAAAAAATGCGGTCTTATCAAGCTTGAGGGAGTCGATGACATGGATGCGGCTCTGCTTCTCAAAAACAAGGTGGTATACGCCGAGCGCGACACTATCCCGATAGACGAGGACGCGGCCTTCATTATAGATATGATAGGTCTTGACGTATTCAGATACGGCACAGACGAAAAGCTCGGAGTGCTCGAGGATGTTTTCGAGAGCGTTGCCTCCGACATACACGTTGTAAAAACCCCCGACGGGCGCGAGGTGCTCGTGCCCGGAGTGGACGAATTTATCGAAGAAATAGACGTTGGGCGCGGAATATGGATATCCCCTATTCCCGGAATGTTTGAAGATTAAGGCAGGGCTTTATTTTGCGTTTTGATATTATGACGCTTTTTACCGATATGGTGGAAAACGTACTTGGCGAAAGTATAATCGGCAGGGCAAGGACCGCAGGTCTAATCGAGGTGCACACCCACGATATCAGGGATTTTTCGGGCAACAAGCACAGACGCGTTGACGACACTCCCTACGGCGGCGGTATGGGAATGCTTATGAGCCCCACTCCGATATATAACTGTTACCTCTCGGTGCTTGACTCGATGAAGGAAACCAATATAGAAAAAAGACGGGTAATATATATGTCGCCGCAGGGCAGCGTGCTCACTCAGAGCAAGGCGCGCGAGCTCTCGGAATACGACAATCTTATAATTCTTTGCGGTCACTACGAGGGTGTCGACCAGAGAATAATCGACGAGATAGTTGACGAGGAGATCTCCATCGGCGACTACGTGCTGACGGGAGGCGAGCTTCCTGCCTGCATACTCGTTGACTCCGTGTCAAGGCTTATAGACGGAGTGCTCTCCGACAAGGAGTGCTACGAAAACGAAAGCATCGCGTCGGGCATGCTCGAGTATCCGCAATACACACGTCCGTACGATTTTAAAGGCAGACTCGTGCCCGAGGTGCTTCTAAGCGGACATCACGCAAATATAGAGGCCTGGCGACGTGAGCAGGCGCTTGAGAAAACGCGCTTGAAGCGGCCCGACCTGCTCGAAAACAACGAGCGAAAGGAGTAAACCGGCTTGAACAATCAGAAAAAGAAAAAAAGCTTCTCCGAATATTTCAGAAGCAGCGTTATAGTAAGCTTCCTTTTGGGACTTGCGGGGCTTATATACAAGGGCTTTGCAAACGGCTTCTGGGGCAGTATCGCAACCTCCTACGAAAAGGAAACGGGCGCCGCAAGAAAAAGCGGTATCTTTTCGCTTATAAAAAGGCTTAAATACGGCGAAAGAGTGGCGATCCCAACAAAGCGACTTATTGCGGGCGAGTTTGAGCAAAGCTTCATTCTCGGTGCGGTTTCCGACTTCTTGAATACGGTTCTGTACTGCTCGCTCAGAATTCACGGTGTGTTTTTACTCTCGTTCGGAATCTACACCGAGATAGTATTCTTCATAGAAGCGGCGCTTTCAAAAAGCGACCTTTCGGCTATGAACCTCACTCCGTGTCTTATCGGCGCGGTGCTCGTTCTGATGTCGCTGCCGCTTATGTTCTCAAATCAGAGCCTCGCACAGTCGCTTAGAGAGAGCAGATTTGCCTCATTCATTATATTCACGGTCATCGGCGCGAGCCGCGAAACCTTTGAAAAAGATACGGTGCGCCGTGAGCACACTTATATACCGTTCGTTTCGGGAATGGTGCTTGGACTTCTCAGCGCCGTGATATCTCCCCTCTATATAATAATCGGTTTGGTTGCCGCTATCGGCGCATACGCGGTGATGTGTATTCCCGAGTTCGGAATTCTGACCATCATAGTTCTCGCTCCGTTTGCAGTCCTTACTCCTTTACCCCCGTCGAAACTTCTCGCGGCAATGACGGTATTCGTATCGTTCTCGTTCATTCTCAAGGTCGCGCGCGGTAAAAGAAGCATAAAATTCGGTCTTATGGACCTTATGATAACCATCTTCACGGTGATGACACTTGTGGGCGGACTTATATCCCCAAATGCCGCAGGCAGTCTTAAGCCAGCGCTTATATACACCGTGTTCTTACTCGGATATTTCCTGTGCGCCAACCTCGTTCGCACAAAGGAAATGCTAAACAAGTGTCTGTTCGGACTGATGGCGTCGCTTTTCGGCGTGTCGGCGTTCGGAGTCGCTCAGTACGTTTTCGGTCTGGGCGCTACCAAGTGGCACGACACCACTCTGTTTTCGGACATTGAGGGACGCGTGGTATCAACATTTGAAAACCCCAACGTCCTTGCGGAATACCTCATTATGCTTATCCCGCTCGCCTTTGCGCTTATGCTGACGTCCGACAGGCATTCGAGCCGTTCCGCCGCGTTCGTTACGCTCTGCACCTCCACACTCTGTCTTGTGTTTACTTGGTCGAGAGGCGCGTGGCTCGGATTCTTGTTCAGCGCAGTAATTATGCTGATAATGTATAGCAAGAAGGTGCTAGCCCTTATACTTTCGGGCATTGCGCTTCTGCCGTTCGTACCGTTCGTTCTTCCCGACTCCATAATCAACCGCTTTACGAGCATCGGTAACCTCGCGGACACCTCGACCTCGTACCGCGTCAATATATGGAGTGGCGTTATGAGAATGCTCAAGGATTACTGGTTCTCGGGTATCGGCACGGGCTATCCCGCGTTTGCCGAGGTCTACCCCGCGTACTCGCTCTCGGGAATCGAGACCGCGCCCCACGCGCACAATCTTTTTTTACAGATAATCACCGAGCACGGTATAGTGGTGCTTCTCATCTTCCTCATAATAATTCTCTTCTTTGCCCAAAGTGTTTTTACCTTCAACAAATACGAGCCTACGGGCAAAAAATATATACCCGTCGCTATGATGTGCGGAATATTCGCAGTTTTAGTGCAGGGGCTTACCGACTACGTATGGTACAACTACCGCGTGTATCTTATGTTCTGGCTTATAATAGGTCTGACTACCGCCGCGCGCAGATGTCTCAGGCAGCCCGACCAACAATACGGCTTATAATAAGGAGTAAATTAATGTTAGTTTCAACAGCAACCGAATTCAGAACCTTTGACTATAAAACCACACTTAAAATGATGAAGGAGGCGGGATTTACCGCGTTTGACCTCTCGCTGATGGATCGCGGCACCGATATTCCCGAGATCTTCTGCGGTGACGACTACGTAAAGGTAGCGCACGAGGTCCGCGCTTACGCCGACTCCATCAGTCTTCCCTGCAACCAGTCTCACGCGATCTTCGGCTCCCATCTCGGTGCGGCAAAGCCCGACACCAAGCTCTTCGCAGACACAGTGCGCTGTATGGAGATAGCCTCGATTATCGGCGCGAAGGCGATAGTCGTACATCCTATGCAGTACGTTCCGTATATGGGTAACGTGGAGTTTCTCAAAAAGGAAAACTACGAGTTTTACAAAGACCTCGTACCCTACGCAGAAAAGCTCGGAATTATTGTTCTGACAGAAAATATGTGGCAGTTTAACCCGAACAACAAAACTATTATTCAGTCGACCTGCGCCGAAGCAAAGGAGTTTGCCGAGTACGTCGATATGATAGATTCTCCCTACCTCAAGGCTTGTCTTGATATAGGTCACACGGTGCTCACGGGAGAGAGCGTCAAGAATATGATACTCACTCTCGGCCACGACAGACTTTTCGGACTCCATATTCACGACGTTGACACGGTGCGCGACAATCACACCCTTCCCTATACTCAGAAGGTAAACTTTGACGAAATGCTCGACGCTCTTGCAGAGATAGGCTACGAGGGCGACATCACCTTTGAAGCCTCCGCCTTTCCGAAAGTCTTCCCGACCGAGCTTAAGACCTCGGCGTGGAGACTTATGGCTGACGTCGGTCACTACTTCGTAAGTGAAATCAAAAAAAGACGCGCCGCGCTTGCTAAGTAAGGCTCAAATACGTATATAAAGGAGAAAAAAATGGAATTTTCAACGAAAAAGCGTAAATTCAATCTGGTAGACGTTATTATTACGGTCATTATTCTCGCGGCGATCGCGCTTCTTGCCTATATCTTCATATTCAACAGAAGCGCGGGAAACAGCTCCGACACAGTCAAGATACAATACACCCTCGAGGTAAGGGACGAACGCGACGAGCTTGTTGACAACGCCGCCGCAAACATCGGAAAGAGCCTTATCGAGGGAACTGCAAAATACAATCTCGGCACAGTCGTCGACTTTTATTCCACTCCCGCCGTATATTCTGCATTTAATCACGAAACGGGCGAGTCGGTAAACACTCTCTACCCCGAGCACTCAAACGTATGCTTTGTGGTAGACGCAGACGCTGTCAAGAACCCCGGCACGGAACGCTACAGTATATCTGGCTTTGAGGTGTCGGTCGGCACTCTCGTTTACGTCCGCCTTCCCGAATACGCGGGTACCGCATACTGCATCTCCGTAAAGGAAGTAGAATAACCAAAGAAAGGTAAGGTACAACTATGGCAAGCAAAACCAAAACGCGCTTCAATGCGATAGACCTACTTATATTAATACTGTTTATCGGCTGTATCGCGGGAATTATCGTAAGATATCAGGTCGTCGATATAGTGAAATCATCGAACAATCAGGAAAACGCATCGATATCATTTCTCGTTAAGGATATCAAGGAAACAAGCGAGGAGTTTTTCGCCGAGGGCGACAAATTCTTCATTGTCGGCTCAAACGAATATCTCGGCGCCCTTGAGGGCGGATTTGTATTCGAGCCCGCAGAGGAATTCAACGAGACCGCTGACGGCAGATACGTAAAGAGCGCGTCTGCAAGCGGCAGAAGCGATATGAGAGGCTCGTTTTTCTCAAGCGGAACCTTCTCAAGCGAGGGCTTTCTTCTCGGCAACACTAAGTATATTGCACCCGGAAGCACCATCTCGGTTCAAAGCGGAAAGATATACGTTAATATTATAGTAACCGACGTGACCCGCGCCGAATAACGGCTTTTTTGGCAAAATGCCAACACTTACGCACTTGTGACTGTTTTTTTTGTTCAAAAAGGCAAAGGCTTGGCTATTGATTTATTCTCTGATTTTTGATATACTTTTTAATAGGATATTGTTCGCTATTACCCGTAGCATATAATATATGGTAATTAAAACGGAAATCAGTCGGTAAATTGATGAAAGGAAATTGTGTATATGAAATCCTGTGACGTAACCATCAAGAACGTTGTCGGTCTTCACGCAAGACCCGCTACCTTCTTTATTCAGAAAGCAAACACCTACAAAAGCTCTATCTCTGTCGAAAAGGACGACAAGCGCGTTAACGCAAAGAGCCTTCTCGGCGTACTTTCCCTCGGCATTGTTAAGGGAATGACGGTTAAGCTTATAGCAGACGGTCCCGACGAGGATGAGGCTGTTGCAGGTCTTACCGAGCTTATAGACTCCTGCTTCGGCGAATAAGCCGCAGATACACGTCAATTCACTCGTTTTTGCACTATGACCGCCCGTCGGACAAGTCTGCCTTGTAGCAGTCGATTCCGCGTCCGGCGCTCTGTTTGCACGGCGATAACAGACAGTACGAGAGCCGGAACCCTATGTTCTGTTTCGGTTTTCGTACTTTTTTCGTACCTTTTTGTAAAAAGGTCTGGACGCCCGACAGGCGATACGCTTGCTGCAAGTGTAATCTCTACCCATACACGTTTATCTGTGGGGATTTGCTTTTATTCCGCGCTTCGCGCTTTTGCGACTTTTTGAAAAAAGTCGCCCAAAAACTTTTGGGCGCGCATTTTATCTTGCGGCAAGTGCAATCTCCACCCATACACGTTTATCTATGGGGATTTGCCCACGCCCCTTTATTTCATTTTTTCGGAGCAATTATTATGGAAAAAAGCTTTTCGCTCACTAAAAGTGAGCTCCTCGAAAAAGCACTTTCCCTGCCCCTCTCGCCCGGTGTTTACATCATGCGGGATAAGCTTGGAAAGGTAATATACGTCGGAAAATCACGCGCTCTCAAAAACCGCGTTTCTCAGTATTTCCACGACTCGCATAAGGACATCAAATGCGAACGAATGGTCGCGTCCGTCGCCACCTTCGACTACATTCTCACCGACTCCGAAATGGAGGCTCTTACCTTAGAAAACAGCCTCATCAAGCAATACTCCCCCAAATACAACATCAGACTCAAGGACGCCAAATCCTACCCATATATAAAAATCAACATCGACTCGCCCTTTCCAAAAATAACAATGACACGCCGCAGGCAGAATGACAATGCGAAATATTTCGGTCCATATTCAAGTGCCAGCGCCGTGTATTCTATAATACAGACCATTCAGAAATCCTTCGGAGTCGCCTCCTGCGACAAGGAATTCCCTCGCGACATCGGCAAGAGCCGTCCCTGTCTCAACAGTCATCTCGGCTTTTGCTCCGCGCCCTGTGCAGGCGGCATTTCAAGCGAGGAATACAAGGCGATATTTAAGGAAATAATCTCATTCCTACGCGGCTCGTACAAGGAAGCTGAGGCCTCCCTCAGAGAAAAGATGGAAAAGGCGTCGGAGGAGCTTCGCTTTGAGTCCGCCGCGCGTTACCGCGACAGAATGAACGCACTCAAAAGCTTATGGCAAAAACAGAAGGTGGTCGGCTCTCCCGAGCTTGACGAGGACGTTATCTCTGTTTATGAAGACAGTGTTTGCTCGAGTCTTTCCATTTTCTTTATCCGTTCGGGAAGCGTTACCGACAGTGAAAATCACACCTGGGGTGCTGACAGGATCGTCGACAGTGAGACCATCACCTCTTTTCTGTGCGAGCTATACACAAGGCGCGAATTCATTCCGAAGGAGATCCTTATCTCTTACCCTCTTGACGAGGACGACCAAAATATGCTGACCGAGTTTTTGTCGGCAAAAGCAGGCTCGCGTGTCTACGTGCAGATACCCCAAAAGGGCGAGAAAAGGGCTCTTTGCGATATGGTACACGAGAACGCAAAGCAGAGCGCAAAGCTTTACACAAAGGAAACCGAGCACGACAACGCCGTACTCGTAAAGCTTGCGTCGCTGCTTGCTCTTGAGGTAGTCCCCGAGAGGATAGAGGCTTACGATATTTCAAACCTCGGCAAGGATAACGTCACGGCGGGAATGATAGTCGCCGAAAACGGAAAGCTCAAGAAAAGCGACTACCGTTCGTTCAAGATAAGCATCGACGGTCAGGACGACTATGCGTCAATGCGTCAGGCGCTGAGCCGCCGACTCGCGCATCTGTCCGACCCCGAGGGCTCCTTCTCAAATCCACCCGACCTTATTCTCCTTGACGGCGGACGCACCCACGTTGCCGCGGTACGTTCGCTTATAGATGAGCTCGGTCTTGACATTCCCGTTTTCGGAATGGTCAAGGACGAATACCACAAGACCCGTGCGCTGACCGACGATCAGAATGAAATTGCAATAGCGCGCGAGCAGTCTGTGTTCGTTTTCATATACAAGCTTCAGGAGGAGGTCCACAGATACTCCATCACCCGAATGGGTAATGCCAAGCGCAAATCCGTCAAGACCTCCACTCTTGAGGAGATACACGGTATCGGAAAAGCCAAGGCGAAGCGCCTTCTCGCTCATTTCAAGAGTCTTGCTAAGATCAAGGCGGCGAGCACGGCAGAGCTTATGGAGGTTCCCGGTATCACATCGGCTGACGCCCAAAATATAACGAGTTATTTTAGGAGCAGTAATTCTGCGAAAGGAAATTAACGTGAGAATAATAACAGGACTTGCAAGAGGCGTAAAGCTTACGACTCTTGAGGGAGAAGCAACAAGACCCACCGCGGAAAGAGTCAAGGAAGCGGTATTCAGCAGTATAAATTTTGAGCTTGAGGACGCTCTTGTGCTCGATCTCTTCGGTGGAAGCGGTCAGCTCGGACTCGAGGCTCTCAGCCGCGGCGCAGAGCATGCGGTATTCGTTGACTCATCGAAGGACGCGACCGCGATAATCAAGGCAAACGCGCAAAAAACCAAGCTCTTTCAAAAATGTCGCATTCTGACCACCGACTACACGGATTACATCCGTTCGGTCGCGGGAAAGCACAAATTCGACTTTATTTTCGTCGATCCTCCGTACGCATTAAAGCTCGTGCCCGACGTTCTTAAAAGAATCATGGACGCGGACATTTTAGCGGACGGCGGCAAGATAATATGCGAAGCCGAGGACGAAGCCCTTCTTGACGGCAAGCTCGGTGAGTACTTTGAAATCTTCAAGGCCTCGAAGTACGGGCGCGTACACATAGCCATGATAGCAAAGAAAGCGGGTGTCGAACGTGATTAAGGCGCTTGTTCCGGGGAGCTTTGACCCCATTACCGTCGGACATCTGAGCATTATTGAGCGCGCGGCAAAAATGTACGGTGAGGTTTTCGTGACCGTGTTCATTAACCCAGACAAGACTCCTCGCTTTGACATTGACTCCCGTGTGGAGATGATACGCGCGACGGTATCGCATCTTAAAAACGTACGCGTTGACGTTGACCGCGGTATGCTTGCCGACTACTGCGCGAAAAACGGTATAACCGTCGCAGTCAAGGGCGCGAGAAACGCCGTTGACTTTGAGTACGAGAAGAAAATGGCGGAGTTCAACAAAAACAGGAACTCCTCGCTTGACACGGTGATACTCTTTCCCGAAAAGGGACTTGATGAGGTAAGCTCGACGGCGCTTTACGAGCTTATAAAATCGGGCGGAGATTATGAAAAGTACGTTCCCGAGGCGGTTTTACCGATACTCAAAGGCTTGATTTGACTAATATACGAAAAAACGAGACTGTTGTTATGTCAGCCTCGTTTTTTGCTTTTTTGGTTCAAATTTGCCTCGTTAACAAAATATTTACAAATATATTGACTTCATAGACGAAAAAAGTGCCTTTCCCCTATTGAAAAATGGCGAAGTTTCTAATATAATTAAATCAAAGTGGTGCAATGTGGTGGCTTTAGGCTCCAAATGGTGGAAAATTTGGTAAAATTTGCACTTTTTTCAGTGTTTTGATGAAAGGAGGAGGCTCATGGTAGTTTTTTCGGGTGAATTCAAGCATACACTTGACTCCAAAAACCGCGTTTTCATTCCAGCAAAGCTCAGAGAACAGCTTGGCGAAAACTTTATGGTAATGCAGAACGTTCAGGGATGTCTTAATATCATAACCGAGGAAGCGGCCGAGGCTCTCGCTATGAAGCTCACCTCCCTCCCCTCGATTCAGACGGCAGACCTTAAGCGCTTTATGTTTTCGGGCGCTACCACCTGCACTCCCGATTCTCAGGGCAGAGTTACCCTTCCCGTCCAGCTCGTAAGCTTTGCGGGAATTGAGAAAAACGTCTACATCATCGGCGCTGCCGATCACGTTGAAATATGGAACGAGGAGCTCTGGCTCCAGAAATCCGCTTACTCAAGAGAATTCCTTGCCGCCGAGATGGCGAAGCTCAATCTGTGAGAGATGCGGTCATGGCGGAGAACATAAATTTTTCACACTACTCTGTTTTGCTTAAAGAAAGCGTTGACGCGATAAACCCCGAGCACGGCGGCGTGTTTGCCGACCTTACGCTTGGAGGCGGCGGTCACTCTCTCGAGATTCTCAAAAGAATGAGTGAGGGATCGCGTCTGATAGCGGTAGACCAGGACAAGGATGCCATTGCGGCGTCAAGGGTCAGACTCAAGGACTATCTCGACAAGATCATTTTCGTCAACGACAATTTTTCGAATATCGCAAACGCGCTTGAAGAGCACGGTATAGACTCGCTCGACGGGGCGGTCATAGACCTCGGCGTTTCCTCGTATCAGCTCGATACTCCCGAGAGAGGCTTCTCGTATATGCACGACGCCCCACTCGATATGCGAATGAACAGGGACACCGGTATCAGCGCGTATGATATTATAAATTCCTATGACAAGGACTCGCTCAAAAAAATCATTTTTGAGTACGGCGAGGAAAAATTTGCTCCGCGTATTGCGGCAAAAATCGTTGAAGCGCGCAAACTGCGCCCGATCAAAACCACTTTCGAATTAGTCGATATTATACGCAGCGCCATGCCTGACGGGGGCAGAGGCGGCGAGAAGCATCCCGCAAAACGAACTTTTCAGGCTATTCGAATAGAGGTTAACCGCGAGCTTGAGGTTATTGAACCTGCTGTACGGTCAGTGGTTTCAAGCCTCAAGCCGGGCGCGCGGCTTGCCGTTATCACCTTCCACTCGCTCGAGGACAGGCTTGTCAAAAGCATTAAGTCGGAGGCCAAGCGGTC
>JAZNNG010000023.1:0-7144 GCA_045580165.1 Eubacteriales bacterium | reverse complement strand
TTTTGTTCATGGGAATTGCTCCTTTCTTGGATAGAAGTCGTAGAAAACGGAAACGGCGAGGATAACCCCCGCCATTTCTGTTGGTCGAAGTGGCGGGACTCGAACTCGCGGCCTCCAGTTCCCGAAGAAATACGCCATCGTTTTTTGACTACTTTTGTTGACTTTTTGATGCTTTTTAGTCCGAAAACGATGCTTTCCGATGCTCTTGTAAGCACTGTTTCCACGTAGTCCGAATCGGTAGATGGTCAAAGGTGTGGTCAAGCCGAATTCTCATTCCAAAAACCGAGCCGCGATTATAGCAAACTCATACTGTCAGGTGACTAAACGGTTCACCCCGTGTCAAGTTTTTTCTTCTGCCGTTAGTATACCATACTTCTGAAAAACTGTTTGCTACTCGTCGGTCGGACACGACGAGCTTAACGCAATATACCGCATCCGTATAGCGGTATGCAACTCATTTCTCTCAACACGAAAAAATTGCATCGCTGTAAGCAAAGAAAACGCCCGATGAAAAAAGTTGGATTCATTTTTGAAAAAGTGCTGGACTTTCTCTCTATTCTGTGGTATGTTGTGCTAACAGGAGGAGTAGCATGTGGAAAACAGATCAAAGGAATTAAGAGCTTTTCTAAAGAAACTAGGACGGGAAATATATATGCGTAGAAAACAGCTGAATATAAGTCAAGCAGAACTTGCAGAGAAGGCGGATATTTCAGTAACATATGTAAGTAAAATTGAGTGCGGCCATAAAAATATTAGTGCGTATATGCTATCAAAAATCATGAGTGCGTTAAATATTACATACATAAAGTCAAGTGAATTGTTATACATCAATGACTCTTTGTACAAAACGATAAATGAGATCACAAACAAACTGAATAACGAGCAAGTTGAATATACGCTCAGAATTTTACAATTATTAAATAAGATAATTGATTAAAAGTACACATAAGCTACGGGATACATCTTTTTGCTGTGTATCCCGTTATTTTTTTTTGCGTATTTGCCATATCGTTCAAGCACTTGCCACATCGTCTATTTCAATTGCTCCTGATCTATTATAAAATCTTATGCAGTGGTATAAAACTGCCTGTATTGAGGGTTTACGGATTATTCTCATGTTTTTGGTAAAATAATAATAGAACCAAACCCAAGATAAGGAGTATGTTTTATGAGAAAAAGAAAAATGAATTTTGAGAGCCTTGAAGCGTTCAAGGTGTATCTAAAAAACGAGGAAAGGAGTGTTGCAACGATCGAAAAATACGTCAGAGACGTGAAATGCTTTATCGAATATATCGTGCAAAAGACGCTCTGCAAACAAAGCGTGCTTGAGTATAAAGCTATGCTGAGCACCTCATATGCGGTTGCAAGTGCGAATTCAATGATTGCCGCGATGAACTGCTTCCTTCGCTTTTGCGGTTGCCACGAGTTTTGCGTAAAACAGTTCAAAATGCAAAGAAAAGTTTACTGTTCGGAAGAAAAAGAGCTAACCCGTGCGGAATATTTGCGTTTGCTTGATGCTGCAAACAAAAAGCACAATGAAAGACTCAATCTGATTATTCAAACGATTTGCGGAACGGGCATCCGTGTCAGCGAGCTTGAATATATCACAGTCGAAGCCGTGGAGTGCGGCGAGGCTGTCGTTAACTGTAAGGGAAAGAACAGGCGTATATTCATCGTACCGGAATTAAGAAAAAAACTGCTCCGTTATGCGAAGGAGCAGCAAATTAGTGGCGGAACGGTATTCGTTACGAGATCGGGAAAGCCGGTCAGCAGAAATAATATTTGGCGTGAAATGAAGTCGCTCTGCGAGCAGGCTAACGTTTCACCGGGCAAGGTGTTTCCCCATAACCTTCGCCATCTGTTTGCCCGTACCTTTTACGGCATTGAAAAGGATATCGCGAAGCTTGCGGACATCCTCGGTCATGCAAGCATAAATACGACACGCATCTATATCGTTACCACTGGAGCCGAGCACAAACGTAAGATGGAGCATATGCGTTTGATTGTATAAAAAAAGCCCGATGCGAAGCGCACCGAGTCAAAGCGCAACATAACGAGAGTTATGTTACTTTCCACCAAACATAACGAGAGTTACGTCGCAATCAAAAAGACATAACGAGAGTTATGTGATATTATTTATCCGATAATTATTCATATACGCGGTACATTATACCACAGTTTTTTCAAAAAATCAATAGTTTCGGCAAAATTCGTTACCTTATACATAGAAATAGGCGTGGCAAAAAAGCCTTTCGTATAACTTTTTCAAAAAATCACGGCGAAAGGCTCTTTTGTTGCGCCATTTTTTGTTTGCACCGAGGCGAACATAACAATAACTCTCCGACTTTAATCACATAACTCTCGTTATGTCGCTTTTTTAGCCTTTACGAGCATTGATGCATCTAATACAGCGCTCCTACTTTGTAGGAATTTTTTTAGGGCGCAGATGTAGTGTTTACTAATTTTCCAAAGGCATATTACAAATCGGTCTTCAGATGGATTGGAGGTATAACCGAAATGAAACGCGAAGCTGAAATTAAAGAACTTCTTATCAGCAATGCCATACATCTTATTGCCGAGGGCGGATTTGAGAAAGCTACAACGAAGGAACTGACACACTGCGGCGGAACGATCCCCGGCTTCAAAATGAATGAGGTCTATATTTATCGCATTTTCGGAAGCAAGGAAAATCTTTATGCAGCTGCTTTTCAACGCATAAACGATGAGTTGTATTATGCTTTTCTAAGCGGTGTTGAAGCTGTTGGATCCTTTGAAGGTGCGCTAAGAGAAAAATTCTATGAGTTCTTTTTGATGGCGTGGAACTTCATTCTCGGAAACGAAGAGCGATGCCGTTGTTACGTCAGATATTATTACTCAATATATTTGAAAGATGCTTCGCTTGAAGCCTATAACGTTCATTTTGATAGAATCGTTGATAAATTCAGGCATTTGTTTAGAAATGAAGCAGACGTAAATGCTATAATGCACAGCGTCTTTACTGCTCTATTTGATTTTGCCATTCGAGTGTATAACGGCGAGCTTGAGGACAGTGAAATTAACAGACCTCATATTTTCAACGTGCTGTACTGTATGATGGCAACCTATTTCAACGCTTCGGCAAAAGCATCTTAACTCAACAGTAAGCGAGATGCCAAGTGAGCATCAGGAGGGGTTTGTTTTGAAAATAGCGTTAATAATTCTGCTTGCAGTCTTTCTGGTTGCCGGTGTTTTGGGTATTCTTGTGGTGATAGGAGCAGGAAAGCTGTGTAAGCAACCTGTAAATTTCACAGATTATAAAAGCAACGAGAGTAGAAAGGGTATGCAACTAAAGAATGAAAAATAAAAGCATAAACATATTGATCGTTTCCTTTCTGCTGATAGGAGTTATGGCTGTGATGCTTATCACGTTTCTCGGTAAAGCCAAAGAGGATTTCCCCGAGAATATAACAGTGAGCGAGGACGGCGTAACGGAAAGCATTCTGGCAGTAAGGGATTTGAAACTGTGTCCAACCGAAAGCAAGGAGTACAGCGTGAATCTTGTTTGCGCCGCCTCCGGCTCGTATCACATCTCCCTTGATTACGAGGAAAAGAAAAATGGCGGTATGAAGCCGTTCGTCGATGTAACCGTGAAATTTAACGGTGAGGTTGTTTACGAGGGTGAGCTTGCAGCGCTTCTTGACAGCGGCGAGTTGATTCAGTTTGAAGGCGAACTACACGCAGAGGAGCCTCTTGTAGTGTCTATCTGCTACTTGATGCCCTACGACGTGGGTAACGAAGCCCAGGGGACGTATGCGGACTTCGATATTCATCTCAAGATAGAGAAAAGTTAATATGTGAGAAAGGAGTCTTTATGGAAAAAACGCAAGCTATAAAAAAAGCCGGAAAGATAGCGGCAAATATATTGATCTATATTTTCATTGCGGTGTGTCTTTTCAGCGTTATCCTGACCATTTCCTCGAAAAAAGATGAAGATGGTACTGCTACGGTATTCGGCATGCAGATGCGTTCCGTTTTGTCCCCATCAATGGAAAAATGTGATGCCACAGACGTTAGCGGTTATGAAATCAAGGACATTCCTACCGGTTCAATGGTATTCATTGACGTAGTGCCGGAGGATCCAGACGAGGCGGAAAAATGGTACGCAGATCTTAAAATAGGCGACGTTCTCACGTTTAAGTACGTTTACGTGAAGCAGGAAACGATAACCCACCGTATTACCGGCATTCGTCAGAACCCGAACGGAGGTTATACCATTCGGCTTGAGGGCGATAACAAAAATTCCGACTCGGAAACACTTACACAGACGATTGATACGTTTGAGAAAAACAGTCCGAATTACGTAATCGGTAAGGTAACCGGCCAGAGTTATTTGTTAGGCACGCTCGTCAATACGCTGAAATCCCCCGCCGGACTGATCTTCATCGTAATAATTCCTTCCTTGATTATCGTGATACTTGAAATCCTCAAGATAATTAAGATTCTCGGTGCAGACAAGAGGAAAAAGGATGAAGAAGAAAAGGCGCGTCAGCAAAGAGAGCTCGACGAACTGAGACGTCGTCTTGCAGAGCTTGAAGCAGGAAAGCCAACCGAACCCCCTTCTCCCGAAGTGGTGATGGGAGAAAATTCAGATGCGCCTCCCGGCACGGCGGAAGTCCCCACCAATAGCGACCCGAGCGGCGATACGCCGTAATTTAGAAAGTTCTAATTAGAATTTATATACATAGGAGAAACATTATGGAAATCTTATTTATGGTATTTATGGTTGTTGTATCTATTATGGCGCTTTTCGCCGTAATGGTAGTCTTCAGGGATATCGTCAGAGAAATCCTTGCAGAAAGAAGAGAGAGAAATAACCGCAACAACACCGCAATCCAGGCAGAGCGTCCCGTTGACAACGCTCCTGTCGCGGAGCCCGCAACCGTGACCGCAGCAACAACCTCAGAAGAAACTGTTACGGCAGTTGAACCCGTTGCCGTTGAAGCCGCAGTCGTTACGGATGCTCCCGCTGAAACGGTTACCGAGACGGAAGCTACCGACACTACCGACAGCGCAGACGATTCTACCGTCGTTGCCGCAGAAACCACCGAAGCACCGGCAGAGGATGCCGAGGGCACGATCAGCTTCTCTATGGGTCAGCAGCAAACGCTTGAAGAAAAATACCTTGCTCTTCCCGCTGAACAGAGAAGATGGTACGACGAGATCATTAAATATGCTTCCGCTGTTGAAGGAAGCAAGCGCTTCAAGAACGTTCGTTACGAGGAATACAAGGTTGGTAAGAATCGCCTCGTTCGCCTTCTTATCAAGCGCGGCATTATTCACTGTGAATTCATTTTACACAACAGCGACTTCAAGAATTACATAAACGAAAACAGAATTTCCGTCAGACAGTCTGCTACCACGATGCTTGTTGAAAGTGCCGCAACCGTTGAGGCTGTTAAGAATAGTATCGACATCGTAGTTGCTGCTATTGCCGAGGAAAGAGAGTATAAGAAGAAGCTCGCAAGAGAAAGACGGAGAGCAGCAAGAGCAAGTGAAACACCTACTGAAACGACTGAGACATCAGAAACCACAACAGAAACACCCGCCCACGTATAACGAAGAATCGAACGAACCGATTTACTGTCCCGAAAGATGCGTCATATGTGGCGCCTCTCTCGGCGATGCGGAACTCGGCACTATGGTTTGTTATAAGTGCCTGAACCAAGACCCGATGTTTTTTGTGCCATCCGCACGTAAACATAAAAAATCTAACAAGGAGGTAAAATGGTGACAACGAAAAAGAGAAGTGTGCTTTTGTCAGTCATGACACTCGTGCTGTGCCTCGCTCTCGTAGCCGGCGGTACGTATGCGCTCTTTTCCGACCAGGTGACGCTAACAAATCATTTGGAAGCCGGTACTTTGGATATAACGCTTACACGCACGAAGCTCGTAACGAAGTCTCTTGATGCCAATACGGGTTTCCTTGTGGAAACGGAAAATACCAAAGATATTGACTTCTCGAAGCCTTATGATCCAAACGATCCTAATGCCGAGAACGAGAATGTATTTGATATCGCCCGCGGAACGCTCATTGTTCCCGGTTGTGAGTATACTGCCGAAATGCAGATTGCAAACAACAGTGACGTAGCGTTTGGCTACTGGTTGGAAATCGTGTTTGACGACACAGTAGATCTCACGCTTGCTGAGCAGCTCAAGATAACGGTGACGACCGTTGATGGCAATAAATCCATCTCAGGAATGCTGAACACAAGCGCAGGCCTTATAGGTGCGGAAGCCGACCCCATCGGTATCCTTGCCAAGACCGAATCCGCACTTTTCACGATATCCGTTGAATTCTGCGATCTCGACCATAGCGTAAATAACAACGCTAAGGGTACGACGTTCGATTTCGACGTTATCGTTCACGCGGTACAGATTACAACTGCACCGTCTGCTTAAAAAGTAAAGCATAACTGAACACGAACGCACACCTCCGAGGCTTGGGTTTGCGTTTCGACCGAATTCAAGCTTCAAAAATCTACCATTTTATTAAATTAGGAGAAAAAGCAAAAATGAAAAAGAAAGCTTTGTTATCCTCGATACTGACTATCGTTCTTTGCCTTAGTCTTATCGCAGGATCGACCTTCGCTTTGTTCACCAGCGAGACCACGGTTGACATTGAAGTTGACGCCGGTCGTGTTGCTATCGAAGCAGGTCTTACTTCTCCCGTTCTTTACTCTGTAACTCCGGACGCGGCTGGTACCGAGTTTGACGAGAACGGAAAACCCTACAGGTACGAAGAGCAGACCGGCACCTTTGCAAACGGCGGAACCGCAACTCTTGACGCAAGCAACGGTGTTATTTCGCTCGTAAACGTTACTCCCGGTGATAAGATCACATTCAATCTCACCGGCGCCAACACCTCCGACGTAGCAGTTCAGTACCGCTACAAGCTTGAAGTTGTTGAGGGCTACGACCTTATGAGCGGCTTCGTAGTAACCGTTGAGGGCACCAAGTACGCTTCTATGGCTGAGTATGTCTCCGAATGGAATCCTCTTGCAGTTGGCGAGAATATCGACAAGGTTGCCGATGTAAACGAAGAGGGTGTACAGCTTGCTCTTGAGCTTCCCGTTTCCGCAGGTATCGAGTATCAGGAGCTTAACGC
>JAZNNG010000022.1:0-18789 GCA_045580165.1 Eubacteriales bacterium | reverse complement strand
TGCCCGCCTGCGCACCATGATGGAGCAAATGCAAAAAGAATTGGAAAAACTCTCCCAAAATAGCGCGGAAAGTAAAAAATAGTGATATACTTTATTATGGATGGATGCGGGCGTACCGCCTCCTCCCGAAAGGAAGGTTTTTATGCAGATTTATAACACCATGACCCGCAAGAAGGAAGAGCTCATCCCCCTCGTACCCGGTGAGATCCGCATGTATGCCTGCGGCCCCACGGTGTATAACTTCTTCCATATCGGCAACGCAAGGCCCTTTATCGTGTTCGACACCCTGCGCAGGTACCTCGAGTACCGCGGCTACAAGGTGACCTTCGTACAGAACTTCACCGATATCGACGACAAGATGATCAAGCGCGCGAACGAGGAAGGCATTACGGTAAAGGACGTTGCCGATAAGTACATCGGCGAATACTTCACCGACGCAAAGGGGCTCGGCGTTACCCCCGCAACCATTCACCCCAAGGCTACCGAAAACATCGACGAGATAATCGACATCGTAAAGACTCTTATCGACAGAGGTCACGCGTACGAGCAGAACGGCGACGTTTACTTCCGTACCAAGACCTTCAGAGAATACGGCAAGCTTTCCCACATGCCCATCGACGAGCTTGAGGCTGGTGCGCGTATCGAGGTCGGCGAGCAGAAGGAGAACGCTCTCGACTTTACTCTCTGGAAGGCGGCAAAGCCCGGAGAGCCGAGCTGGGAGAGCCCGTGGGGTCTCGGCAGACCCGGTTGGCATATCGAGTGCTCGGCAATGGTGCTCAAGTACCTCGGCACGTCCATCGACTTCCATTGCGGCGGTCAGGATCTTACCTTCCCCCACCACGAAAACGAGATAGCTCAGTCCGAGTGCGCGACAGGCTGCACGTTTGCTCACCGTTGGATGCACAACGGATACATCAATATTGACAACAAGAAGATGTCAAAGTCCGCAGGTAACTTCTTTACCGTCCGCGAGATATCCGAAAAGTACGGCTATATGCCCATCCGTTTCTTCATCTTGAGCTCACACTACCGCAGTCCCGTAAACTTCTCGAAGGACATCATCGAGCAGTCAAAGACGGCGATCGAGAGAATCTTCAATTGCCTTGATAGCACAGAATTCTATCTAAAGAGTGCAGAGGCAGGCGAGCTTGATCTTAAGATCAAGGAAAGCGTTGACGCGAAAAAGGCAGAGTTTATCGCAAAGATGGACGATGACCTCAACACCGCTGATGCTATTTCGGTAATATTCGACCTTGTCAGAGATATAAACTCGTACGTCAACGAAGCTCACGCCTCGGGCGAGAGCGTAAAGTACGCCTACTCCCTGCTCGCCGAGCTTACAGAGCTTATGGGCTTTAAGCGTGAGAGTGCAGATTCTGCTCTCGAGGACGAGATAAACGAAAAGATAGCTCTCCGTCTTGAAGCAAAGAAGGCGAAGAACTACGCGGAAGCAGACAGGATCCGCGCGGAGTTTCTTGAGCGCGGAATCGTGCTTGAAGACACTCCGAACGGCACGAAGTTCAAGATCATTAAGTAAAGGCGGTACGGGACGATGAAAAAAATTATTGCACTTATTTTGTGCGTGCTGATGCTCGCGTCGCTTGTCGCCTGCTCGGGTAGGATCGATTCAAAGGACGACTTCAACAACGTCACAATCGGTCTCATACACTCGTCAAAGGCCATCATCGATCTTGAAAAGTACAGTACGGAAAACAATTGCTCGCTTCTTGGCTTTTACAATTTAAGCGACCTCAACGAAGGATTTACCATCGGCGCTATCGACTGCGCGGTTATTGACCGCAACATCGCGAACGCCTTTGCCGAAGCATACTCCGGATATTCGGTTTCCAAGGAGTCCTTTGGTGACGGTGCCGTGACCTTTGCGGCGCTTGAAGAAAAAAAGGTCTACTCCATTATGCTTGACAAGGCGCTTGCCGCCCTCAACGAGGACGGAACCATTGACAAAATAGTTGACGGCTACCTCAAGGACAAAAGCCTTAAATACACTCCCAAGAAGCTTGACAACAGTAACGGCGAGTTTGTTATCGCCATCGACCCAAACCTCACGCCTTACTTTGAAAACGACGGGCTCAACGTATCGGGCGGACCCCTGCTTGAAATACTCGACGCGGTATGCGAGTATCTCGGCTGCGATTACACCATTCTCCCCGTCAAGACCGCGGATATGACAACCACCCTCGTAAACGGAAAAGCAGACTTCGCATTAGGTGATTTCGACAGCGGAGTTACCGAGCTTGTCGGACTCAAGCCGATCCTTGAGACCAAGCCCGTTATAACCTTTGATTACGCAATAATTTCTAAGTAAGCTTAAAAGACCGCCGAAAATTCGGCGGTCTTTTTGTTTTGGACTGCGGGAGGGGCAACCCCTCCCCTACAAACAAATTTCAAATCTCTTGTAGGGGTCGACGGTCTCGGCGTCCCGTAAAGACAAATAATTCCATCTACACAAAAAATAATGTTGAGATGTAAAATTCCATCGCAAACGGACAGTCGGGGACGCCTGTCCCTACAAATAAACTCTAAATCTCTGTAGGGGCGAACTGTGTTTGCCCGCAATAACGAACGGCGGGAGCAAGCCCCCGCCCTACAAGAAAACACGAAATACCTTCGTAGTGGAGGGGCTCGACTTGCAAAGCAACGTCATCTCCTCCCGTGTTTTGTTTTTTAAGGCGAACTCAGTTCGCCCTGCAAAGCAACAGAAAACGACCGCCCACGACGGGCGGTCGAAAAATTCATTTTTCTATTATTTCATAGCACAAGTGTACAACCGTATCTTGATAAGCAAATTCAAAAGCCTCTATATTGAGATTCTGTTCGTTATATGATTTTTCTACTATACAACATTGATATTGTTGTGGTTCAAGCGCAGTAGAACGCAACCAATGATATTGATTTTTGGATTTCGAGTCGTTCAAACATTCTGACACGCGGTATGTCATACGTGCTTTTACAAAAAACTGTGTATTATCATTCCTTGACAAAATGTGTACAATATGTAATGAATCATCCTGGACAACAAAGTCAATCATACCACCAGCGTATTCAGCAGTGAACAGATGATCATATTGACTATAAATATCATTTTCAGAATATCGAGCTTTTTCTAAATCGTAATAATATCCATCAAATGTGGTTGCACACCCCGAGAAAATTACTAATATTACCAATAATAAACCAAATAATTTTATTTTTTCAATAGCAATAATGTTTGAAAATGATAATATCTTTTTTTCGTACATACCGGTTATTCTCCACGCCATTCCTGCTTCTTTTTCTTTTAATTGTTCGCGTCGGGGTAGATCGTGACTCCGTTTATTGCCTTTTCGGCGTCGTCCACTATCTTTACCATTCTGTCGCGTATTACGTAGAAGTCACCCTTACCGTTAATGGTATAATAGCTTCTTCTCGTTTCGTACGGGTAGAATTTACGAACCGTCTTTTCGCCGTTTTCCATTATCACGGTAAGCGTTAAGTACGCGCCGTCCGCTTCAAGCTCACCCTTCTGCTCCTCGGTAAGCTCTGCGTAGTCCTGAACGGTGGTCATAAGTATTGTCTGATAGAATTTTCTGAAGTTGTCGATATCGGCAACCGTCACGAAGCGATTCTTCTCTCTGACCGTCGTCAGTACTCCGTCCTCAAATCCAAGCTCAAAGTGGTAATTACCCTTTTCGCTCTCGAGGATGATATCCGTAATGCTTGCGATATTCACCTGCATTACGGGTCTTTCTATCCAGTCGATAAGCGTATAGTCGAGAAACTCAACCTTTTCCGCATCAAGCTCGCATATTACGTTAAAGAGTGGCGCATACGCGTAACGGGTGGACTCGGTTGTTTTTTCGCTGAATATGATGTTGTTCGGAATGGTATTGTACTCGAAATACAGGTCGAACTCGGGAGTATCAAGGCCGTATTTCTCCATATCCTCCTTGGTGGGATCATACTTGAGCACCGACGTTCCCTTATAATCGCAGAACAGTGAAAATACGGTCAAATATCTCGTTTCATTCGGTGTGTACTGCTCGGGGTATAGAAACTCGTGAAGCACTACCGAGCCGTCCGCGCGCTTGGTCTCCTCGGTCACAGCCTCAAGTGCAACTACCGGCTCCTCTCCCTTAAACAAGTAGAAATTCTGTATGGTATGATACTCGTTCTGGGGGACAGGGAACGCAAGCGTGGGTGAAATTATCGCTTCAAGGGGAGACAAGAGCGTTTCGGAAATGGTACTGTCAAGCACATAGACCGCGCCGCGTCCCTCGTATCTGACGTAATATCCTGCGTTTGATGGAATAATGTCACCGATATAGAGCTTGTGAGTGTTTCCGTTTCTGTCGCCTATCTCGTACCACGCGGGGTTATCAAGCTCGGAGAGTCCGTACTCGCCAAAATTCTCGGTGTTATCGGTGATCCTCTCCATTGCAAGAGTGTATCCCGCCGCCGACAGAAGCTCCTGAAGCTTTTCCTTATCGTAGACTGCGGCAGGGTCATCCGTTATCATATATTCCCCCTGCTCCTCGTCGTACGTTACTCCGTACTCGCCGTACTCGTTATGTACCTTGACGTGTCCCACGTTATCCTTGTCGATATATTCCATTATGAAGATTCTGTTCTGAGGACCTATCACCTCGCCCTCGAGAAGCTCTATCTCCTCTGTGGGCGTTTCCTCCACCGCCTCGACAAGCGGCTTTATCACGAAGAAGTACGCCGCAAGTCCCACCGCAACCGCGATAAGCGCGATAAGCATCATCCTGAGCTGACGCTTTGCTTCGCTCTTATGCTTGGTCTTTGCGGTTATTTTCGGCATCGTCGGCTCGTCAAAGACGCTCTGCTCTACGCCGTTTTTGTTTTCATTCTGCTCGCTCATGCGTGCCTTCTCCTTACAAGAACAATTATACAAATAAATATTGCGATAAGCGGTAATATGGTAACGAGAGCTACCGTCCATCCCGTTGCCTCGCTTGCGGTTATATCAAGCGCGCCATTGTCAAAGGGCTTGAAATCGAGGTCGACGGGTACTCTTTCCTTACCCATCTGCTTCATCGCCGCATAGAGTATGTCGCTGTTTGAATACGCCTTCTGACCGATATACTCATTCGTCGCAAACGCGGTAGTACCTGCCGCCAAAACGTAGGAGTACTGCTCCTGATTGTCGATATATCTCGTTTCACGGGTGAGGGTCATAAGGTTATACTGACCGCCGTCCTCCGCAAGACCGTCGTCACCGAAAATTCTCGCGTCGTGCGTGGTAAGAAGCACGGGAGAGATGACTCTGCTGCCGTTTTCACTGTACGCCATTCTGATGGGTGTCGCGTTCTTTACTATCGCCTTGGGCGGAAGTCCCAATGACGTAATAGAGCTGATAAGGGATGCGCCCGTGTTTTCACCCATCGAATACTGCGCTACTATCGCTGTACCGTCTGTGGTGAGCGAGCTTTCATAGTCCTTGACAACGCGTCCGTCAAACACTACTCCCCACTCCTTTAAGAAGGAATAGAGCACGGGAAGCTCGGCGGTGTCGGGGTCGACGAACACCATAAGGCAACCGAAGCCGTCGAGAAAATCGTCTATCTTTTCAATTTCCGATTTCTTGCCCTCGGTGTCGGCGCTGATGCCCTGGAAATCGTAAACGGGATCGTTTATTACGAGGAATCTCGCGTCGCCGTACTCGGAGATGTCATTCTGCGTAAGGTCTATGACCTCGACCGTGTAGCCTGCGTCAACGAACAGATTCCAGAGCGCCTCGTCGGTAAGGCTCTCGCCGTGACCGACTGTGAAATACGCCTTGGGATGCTCGGATGCGGTTATCTGCAAAATGGTCGAGATAATTCTGTATTCACCGTTATACGCCCATACCTCACCGCTTTCATTGAAGGTGAAGAAGGACTGAAGTCCGAACACACGGAACTCGCTTCCGCTTTCTATTATTACGCTCTGATCGTTTATCTTGGTCGCCGCTGTGGTCTTGTACTTGTTGACCGACGAGGGATTCTTATAAACGTCGAGAGTCTTTATATGGATATTGTCATACGCCGCGGTAAGCTCAAGCGCGGTGTTATACACCGACTTCTGAAAGATGTTGCTTTGGAGTGCGTCGATATCGTTACAGAATATGATATTTATCTCATCGTCAATACCGTCGATAACGGCAAGCGCCTCGTCTGTGAGCTTGAACACGTTATCCTTGGTCATATCTATATACCAATAGTACTTCTGCGCGAGCGCGGTTACTATGATATTAAGGACTATGACTGCGGCGATAACAATTACCGTAAGAGTCGCTGAAAGCGAGCCTCTCTTGAACGAACGGCTTTTTATAAACATTGAAAGCTTATTCATTTAACACGCCCCCTCTCTCACGACCAGCGGCGCTTATCGTAAACTCTGACCGTCAAGAAGATGAATACGAAGCACATTGAAAAATAATAGAAAAGTGAGCTGATATCGAGTATTCCGAACGTAAAGTTCGAGAAGCGTCCGTAGATGGAAAGCCAGCTCAGAACCACGCGCACGGGGTAAAAGTCAATGTATCCGTTGACGAAGTTGAGTACAAGCATCAAAACCAGCACGCCCATTGTCGCAAATGCGGCGATGAGCTGATTTTCGGTGAGCGAGGAGATAAATATACCGATAGCGGTGTATGCGGCGCCGATAAGCAGTATTCCGACAGAATAGCTTATGAGCACGCCCACGTTCGGCTCGCCGTATCTGAAAAGCGTATAATAATTGAGGCAGGAGAGAATAAAGCTTCCTGCGAACATAGTGTAAGCGGAAAAGAACTTACCGAGCACCATTCCCGTGATGGATACGGGTGAGGTGAGAAGTAACTGCTCGGTACGCGTCTTTCTCTCCTCGCTGAAGCTTTTCATAGTGAGAAGCGGAACTATTATCGCGTAAACGAACATTACTATGATGAAGAAGGAGGAAAGACTGCTCTGCTTTCCCTGAAACAGAGTGAAGATCGAATAAAAGCCTGCGGTCATTGCAAGAAATACCGCAACGAATATGTATCCTATCGAGCTTGTGAAGTAGGACAGCATTTCTCTTTTGTATATTGCTCCCATTTTATATCTCCTCTCTTATATTTCTTCGCCGCCGTCCCATACGGCGCGGCGGGGTGTGTCGCTCGTGTCCTCGAGCTTACTGTCAACTATCGAAATGAATATGTCCTCAAGACTTGCATTGTTTTCTTCAAGTCCCATAAGAGGATAGCCCTTTTCGGCGAGAAGCTCGAACAGAGGCTTTCTTATATCGGCATTACCCTCGGTCTCAAGCGTGTAGGTGTAGGTGCCGTTGTCGTTTTCGCCCGTCGGCTCGACAGACTTGATTCCGTCAAGCTCGCGAAGAAGAAGCGCGACCTCTCTCGTGGGTCCGAGCACCTTCGCGGTGTACTTTTTGCCCGAGCTGCCTATTCTTGCAAGCTCTATTGCGGGCTTGTCCGCGATAAGCTGACCGTGGTCGATGATGATTATACGGTCACATATCGCCTGCACCTCGGAAAGTATATGGGTGCTGAGTATTACCGTGTGCTTTTCACCGAGTCGTCTTATAAGGCTTCTTATCTCGATTATCTCCTTGGGGTCAAGACCTACCGTCGGCTCGTCGAAAATAATTACCGCAGGATTTCCGATAAGCGCCTGCGCTATGCCGACTCTCTGACGGTATCCCTTTGAAAGATTCTTGATAACTCTGTTTTTTACGTCGGCTATCTTAACGACAGAGCATATCTCCTCGATATGCTTTTTTCTGCTGAACTTACAGCCCTTTAAGTCAAAGACGAAGTTTAAATATTCAAGCACCGTCATTTCAACGTAAAGCGGCGGCTGCTCGGGAAGGTAGCCTATCATTGATTTTACTACCTTCGGATCGTCAAGAATGTTGACGTCTCCCACGAACACGTTTCCCGAATTCGCCGAGAGAAATCCCGTTAATATATTCATAGTGGTCGATTTCCCCGCGCCGTTAGGTCCGAGAAAGCCCACTACCTCGCCCTTCTTTATATGCAGCGAGAGGTCGTCAACGGCATATTTTGAGCCGTAACGCTTGACAAGATTTTCTATCCTTATCATTTTTTGTCCCCCAAATAATAGTTTATTAAAGCGAGATCATAGCGCACAGAGTGCCGCGGCTTTGTCCGTGGTATCTGTGTGAAAAGAACTCGTCAGGATTACAATATGTGCAAAGCCTCGTAACGTCGATGTTTTCGTCTTTTATGGAATTTTCAATTAGTACAAGCTTGTTTAGAAGCTTTAAGTCTGCGTGCCACTTACCGTCCTTACGGTAGGTAAACCTGTCAAGCAGGTCTTTGCCGAGTCTGTTTTCGCACTCGGTCATAAAATCGTCTCCCACGACGAAGCATTCGGCACATATCGACGGGCCTATCGCCGCCTTTATATTAGCTTTATCGGCACCGAGCGACACCATTCTGCTTATACACTCGGCGGCTATCTTACCAACGCTTCCGCGCCAGCCTGCGTGCACCGCGCCGATAACACCCGCGCGCTCGTCTGCAAAAAGAACGGGAACGCAGTCGGCGACTCTTACGGTGAGAAGCGCGCCGGGTGTATTTGACGCGTAGCCGTCGAGGGTGCGGTCGGTTTTGGTATAGACTCCGAGTCCGAACTCCCTCTCTGTGACCGTCATTACCTCGGTCGAATGCACCTGTCCGAGCATAACACCGCGCTTGGCGTCGGCACCGATGGCAGATGCGAATATTTCAAAATTCTTTATTACCGTTTCGTCACGGTCGCCGCGCCCGAACGCAAAATTCATACTTTTCGTCTGCTCACAATCGCTCACGCCTCCCTCTCGGGTAGCAAAGCCGTGCGGCAGATTTATGTAATCGGATTTGTAGTAAGCAACTCCGTTTACTTCGACTTTATAAAACATAAAATTACCTTACAGGTCGAAAATCTTTATTGATTTGACGGCGCTTCCGTTGGGATAGTCCATAACCTCGCCGAGCGCGAAGAAGCCGTTTTCGCCGTACATTCTAACTCTCGTGCCAATATCAAGCGATATCCCGATCTTTTTCTGATATATCTCGGCACCGTTTCGCGCAAGTTTCTCAAAAAACTGCGGCAGCTTCACCACCTGAAGCTCGGCAAACAGAGTTTCGATGGGAATGAGGATGCTCTCGCGCTCACTCTGCTTCATCGCTTCTATCGCTTCAAGCGTGTACGCACCGTCTATCGCGTAGCCTCCCGCGCGCTCGCGTCTGAGCGAGCTCATCGCCGCGCCGCATCCAAGCTCCGCGCCTATATCGGCGCAAAGTGTTCTTATATAAGTGCCCTTTGAGCAGTCGACGGTGAGGATATATTCGGTATCGCTCACCCTCTCGCAGTCGAGGCGGCTGACAGTAATATCGCGCGCCTCTCTTTCAACCGTGACGTTTTTTCGTGCGAGGTCCACGAGCTTCTGCCCGTTCACCTTGAGTGCGCTGTACATCGGGGGTATCTGCTTTATGTCACCCTTGAAGCTATCAAGCGCTTCCCTGACACGGCTCTCACTCGGAATACCGTCACTTTCGGTGAGAATCTTTCCCGTGGTGTCCTCGGTGTCGGTGGTGATGCCAAGCTTTATGCCTGCAACGTAGCTTTTCGAGTCGGCAGAGAGATATTCCGCCGCCTTTGCCGCCCTGCCAACGAGCACGACCAGAAGGCCTGTCGCCATAGGGTCAAGGGTGCCCGTATGCCCAACGCGCTTGGTGTTATAAAGCCTGCGAACGCGGTTAACAACGTCGTGCGAGGTCATACCGCAGGGCTTGTCAATAAGCAATACGCCACTTAACTCTGCCACCTGTAAGCTCCTTTATAAAAGTTTGTTTTCTACTTCTTTTCTGATGATTTCTGCCGCCGATGCCATACTGTCGGCGATGATAGTGCAGCCTGCGGCGCGTACGTGACCGCCGCCGCCGTGAATCGCGGCTATTTCCGCTACGTTTGCGTAAGCGTTTGCTCTGAGCGAGACCTTATACCTGCCGTGACCTACGGTGTCGGGTCTGACGTATATTCCCACCTCGACGCCGGCTATCTTTCGAGCGATATTCACCGAGTCGTCGAAATCGTCACGGGTAAGTCCCGTTGACTCGAATACGTCCTCGTCTATTTCAACGAGTGCCGCGAGACCGTTTGCAAAAAGCTCAAGCCTTTGCACGGCTATGGACTCCGCCTTCAGCTTATTCATCGAGCAGGTGTCGAAAAGCAGACGCGATATTTCTGCGTTGTCAATGCCCGTATCGAGAAGCTCCGCGCAAATTCTCAGGGTCTCGGGAGTCGTGTTTGAATACTTGAAGTTTCCCGTATCCGACGCTATTCCCGCATAAAGTGGATAAGCGATATTCCTGTCTATTTCTTTGATAACTCCGCGGCGCACAAGCTCAAGAGCTATAAAATACACCATTTCACTTGCCGCGGACGCGTTACCGTCGGTAAACGTCCTTTTTGCAAACGGAGTGTTTACGTCGTGGTGGTCGATGGAAAGTCCGACCTCATCGGCCCTGCTTTCAAGCGAGCCGAGTCTTGACGCGGCGGCGCAGTCAAGCGCGACCGTAAGCGTCGGGGTAAAGGTGCCCATACAGTCGGGTGTCACCGACTCTCTGCCGCAAAGTATGAACTTGAGTCTTTCGGCAGGCTCGTCGGGATAGACTACCTGAACCCTCTTTCCAACCGTCTCAAGAAGCGCCGCAAGTCCTGCGGTCGAGCCGATGGCGTCACCGTCGGGATTCTTGTGCCCGATTATGCGGATGCTCTCGGATGAGAGCATCGTGTCGCAAATAAGCTTTATATCTTCAGTCTTCATTCTGGCTTTCCTCAAGTGCCGCCCTCTCTGCCGCCTCCGCAGCCTCGGCTGCTCTCAGCTCGGGCTCTATTTGGTTAAGGAGTCTTGAAATATTTGCGCCGTATTCCATCGAGGTGTCCTCGTAGAATTTAAGCTCGGGAGTTATTCTGAGGTTTAAAGTTTCCGCGAGTCTGCGGCGTATAAAGCCGACCGCGCTCTCAAGCCCCTTTTTGACCTCCTTCGCGTCCGATCCCATTGCCGAGAAATAGACCTTGGCAAACTTTAAGTCGGGTGTGACCTCGGCGCCCGTGATGCTCACAAACGCGCCTGCGACTCTGTAATCCTTGACCTCTCTGATTATTACCGACAGAGCCTTTACGGTCTCGTCGTTTATTCTTGCTTTTCTGTATCCTGCCATTTATGCTTTTCCTTTCACATCTGACGCGTCAGAATATGCTGCTTTCGGTGAATTTATCAAAGGGCATATCTTCCCTTATACTATAAAAGTTATTATATCATATTATATGCAGAAAATCAACAAATTCACGAGATTTTCAAAGAGAGTTCATATTACGAGAAAAACACCGCTTCTCTTTTTTGAGAAGCGGTGTTTTTCTAATAAGAATTACTTAATTTCTACCGTTACCTTTTTGCCGTCGGCATTTGCCGCAGCCTTCATAACGGTACGGATAGCCTTTGCAATTCTTCCGTGCTTGCCGATAACCTTACCCATATCGTCAGGCGCTACCGAGAGCTCGAGGTTAACCGTTCCGTTTTCCTCTGTTTCGGTAATGCTGATGCTGCTCGGGTCGTCGACTATCGCCTTCACGATGTCGCAAAGGGTCTGCTTAAGATCAAGCATTTAATCTTCCTCCGGAAAATCAGTCAATGATACCGTTCTTCTTGAGAAGGCTCTTAACTGTTTCTGTGGGCTGTGCGCCGTTCTTGATCCAGGTCTTTACCTTGTCGGCGTCAACCTTGAATTCAGCGGGGTTAACGAGGGGGTTGTAGCAACCGATCTCCTCGATGAACTTACCGTCACGGGGACTTCTGGAATCTGCTACGATTACGCGATAGATGGGGTTCTTCTTCATACCCATTCTTCTGAGTCTGATCTTTACTGCCATTTTTAATGACCTCCAAAAATTTATAAAAAATTAAATTATATTAATCACCGAACTTTATCAGAACGGCATATTAAACATACCTTTTTTTCCGAAGCGGCGCGACATCTTGCCCATATTGCCGCCGGCAAGCTGCTTCATCATCTTGCACATCTGGTCGTACTGCTTGAGTAGTCTGTTTACGTCCTCGACCTTGAGTCCGCAGCCGTCCGCGATGCGCTTTTTTCTTGACGCGTTGATGATCGACGCGTTCTCCCTCTCCTCGGGAGTCATCGAGAGGATTATCGCCTCGATCCTCTTTATCTGCTTTTCGTCAACGTTTGCGTCCTTGAGGGCGGATGCGTTGACTCCCGGCATCATTCCGAGAAGCTGGTCGAGGGGACCCATATTGCGAATGCTTTCAAACTGCTCGAGGAAGTCCGAGAGAGTGAACTTCTGCTCTCTCATCTTACGTTCAAGCTCCTCAGCCTTCTTTTCGTCAAAATTCTGCTGAGCCTTTTCAATCAGTGAAAGCACGTCGCCCATTCCGAGAATTCTCGACGCCATACGGTCAGGGTGGAAGGGCTCTATCATATCGAGCTTTTCGCCCGTACCCACAAACTTTATCGGCTTGCCCGTTACGTGACGGACGGACAGCGCCGCACCGCCTCGGGTATCACCGTCAAGCTTTGTGAGTATTACTCCCGTGATGTCGAGAAGCTCGTTGAAGCTCTCCGCCACGTTTACCGCGTCCTGACCCGTCATCGAGTCGACCACAAGGAGTATTTCTGCAGGCTCTGTGGCAGCCTTGATGTCGGAAAGCTCCTTCATCAGCACCTCGTCAACGTGAAGTCGACCTGCCGTATCTATGAACACCATATCGTGTCCATGCTTCTTTGCGTGCTCGATACCTGCTTTCGCTATCTCAACGGGGCTTACCTTGTCGCCGAGTGAGAAAACGGGGATCTCAAGCTGCGCGCCAACCACCTCAAGCTGCTTTATAGCAGCGGGACGGTACACGTCGCAGGCAACGAGCAAGGGACGCTTGCCCTGCTTTTTATACATTCCCGCAAGCTTGCCTGAGTGAGTGGTCTTACCTGCGCCCTGAAGTCCCACCATCATAATAACTGTGGGCGGACGCGAGGATATATTAAGCTTGGAGTTTGTCGTACCCATAAGGGCCGTTAACTCCTCGTTTACTATTTTTATAAGCTGTTGGGCGGGCATAAGACTTTCAAGCACCTCAGCGCCTACTGCTCGCTCGGTTACCGTCTTTATGAAGTCCTTGACCACCTTGAAGCTGACGTCTGCCTCGAGAAGCGCAAGCTTTATCTCACGCATTCCCTCCTTGACGTCCTTTTCGGTGAGCTTACCGCGGCTCTTGAACTTCTTGAACGCCGCCGCAAGCTTATCTGAAAGGCTCTGGAACATTTACGCCTCCACGTGTTAAAGTTCTGCGAGGCTCTTGACCTCTGCAATTATTTCGTCAAGCTCCGCAACGTCATTGTGCGAAGCCTTCATTCTTTCAAGCTTTTCAATAATACCGTCGGATTTTTTCGAGATTTCCCTGAATCTTGCCGCAAGTCCGAGATTTTCCTCGAGGGATATAAGCTGCTCCTCGGCCTTCTTGACCGTGTCACGTACTCCCTGTCTGGTTATTCCCACCTGCTCGGCAACCTCCGAAAGCGACAGATCCTCGTTATAGTAGAGGGAGAATATTTCTCTCTGACGCGCTGAAAGGAGCTCGCCGTAAAAATCAAAGAGATATCCGATTTCAAGATCCTTTATTTTCATACTCGTCACCGTGGTGTAAAGCAAATTACTTTACACATTGTAGCACAGCCTGATCTCTTTGTCAAGAGTTTTTTCAAAATTCTTGACATATCGGAAAGAAACATATATAATATAGTATGGATTTTTATCAGACTTATCACGAAAGGATACTAAAAATGGCACAGGATAAGAAAATGGTTGAGCAGATCACCTCTATGGAGGACGATTTTGCTCAGTGGTACACAGATATAGTAAAGAAGGCTGACCTTATCGACTACTCAAGCGTTAAGGGCTGTATGATCTTCCGTCCCTACGGCTACGCTATCTGGGAAAACATCCAGAAGATCCTCGACGGAAAGTTCAAGGAAACGGGACACAAGAACGTATATATGCCTATGTTCATTCCCGAATCGCTCTTAAATAAGGAAAAGGATCACGTTGAGGGCTTTGCTCCCGAGGTTGCGTGGGTCACTCACGGCGGCAGCGAGCCGCTTCAGGAGCGTATGTGCGTAAGACCTACCTCCGAGACTCTTTTCTGCGAGCATTACTCAAATATAATCCGTTCTTACCGCGACCTTCCCAAGCTCTACAATCAGTGGTGCAGCGTCGTAAGATGGGAAAAGACCACACGTCCCTTCCTTCGTAACCGTGAGTTCCTCTGGCAAGAGGGACACACAATGCACGCGACCGCAGAAGAAGCAGAGGCAGAGACACTCAGAATGCTTAACGTGTATGCGGACTTCTTTGAAAAGGACCTCGGCATACCCGTTATCAAGGGAAGAAAGACAGACAAGGAGAAGTTCGCGGGTGCTAACGCTACTTACACCGTTGAGGCTCTTATGCACGACGGTAAGGCTCTTCAGGGCGGTACGTCCCACAACTTCGGTGACGGCTTCGCTAAGGCGTTCGACATTCAGTACCTTGACCGCGACAATCAGATAAAGTACTGTCACCAGACCTCGTGGGGTGTTTCCACCCGTATGATAGGCGCTATCATTATGTGTCACGGCGACAACAACGGTCTCGTGCTTCCTCCGAACATCGCGCCGACTCAGGTGGTTATAATTCCGATCCAGCAGCACAAGGAGGGCGTTCTTGAAAAGGCAAACGAGCTTTACGACAGACTCAAAAAGGTATTCAGAGTCGAGATCGACGATAGCGACAACACTCCCGGCTGGAAGTTTGCCGAGCACGAAATGCGCGGTGTTCCGCTAAGACTTGAAATAGGTCCGAGAGATATCGACGAAAACAAGTGCGTTCTCGTAAGACGTGACAACAGAGAAAAGAGCTTTGTTTCGCTCGACGAGCTTGAAACCGCAATTCCCGAGCTTCTTAACACCATCACCGAGAGCCTTTACAGCTCTGCTCTCGAAAGACGTAACAATATGACGTTTGTTGAAACAGAGCTTGACAGCTTTATCGAGACCGCAAAGACAAAGCCCGGTTACATCAAGGCTATGTGGTGCGGCGAGCTTGAGTGCGAGCTTAAGCTCAAGGAGCTTGCAGACGTTTCCTCGAGATGTATGCCGTTTGAGGACAATGCACCCGTCAGTGACAAATGTATTTGTTGCGGCAAGCCTGCTCATAAGCTTGTATATTGGGGCAAGGCGTATTAAGTTTAGTTTTGTAAAAACAGAAATGACCGACGGTTTAGTAGCCGTCGGTCTGTTTTTTGTTCGGTAAAACCGTTTGTTTTACGAGGGTGTCTATTTCTGTACGGACAGAAATAGACGAAAGAACCGTCTAAGGAGAGGCTCGATGCCTCTCCTTAGATATCCTCTCCTCGCCAAAGGGATACTCCCTTTGGGAACCCTCGCGACACGTTTGTTTTTTCGCTCTGTTTGCACTCTGTGGGCGCATAATCAAGAAATGAACTTTGAAATTTGCTCGTAGGGGTCGACGCCTCGGCGACCCGTTTGCTACCTCTGCAAAACTTTTAATCTAGATCTGTTCTATATTAAAAAACTCTTTACCTGTCTTTTCTGCATATTTAAGAGTTTGATATGCTCCGCCTTATTCTCTGCTCACAAAAAACACTATTAAATCCGAGCGTTCAACCATACTTCTGTTTCTTTTTTGAAAAGCGGACTTATAATGGCAATCATTTTGTTGTGAGTATATTTCAATCTCATCATAATACTCATTATATTCTTCTGAATTTTTATAATAATCAGCTTTAGGATACGGCATAACCCAAATTAAAGAACTGTTGTCATTTCTGTATTTTCTCTTTGCTCTTAAAATCACCGAAGCAACCAAAAGATCAAAAGCCCCGTCCCGCCCAACAAAAAATTCAATATACTCGTGTTTTTTCATCAAATCCACAACAAGCGAATATAGCCTATCTTCAATAGTCAGAATATTATCAATTTGTCTGTGTCCGAAAAACGAAACTGTATAAATGTTCATCACTATCACCTCTCATTTATACATATATTATCACAATTTGTGATAATATTCAATATCTCATTTTGTGATAATATATAATGATACTGCTAAAAAACACAGGAGTATTGTTATGAGATTACGAGATTTGCGAGAAGATTCCGACTTGACGCAACAAGACGTAGCGGATTTTTTGAATATTAAGCAAAGCACTTATTCTCAATATGAAAATGAAAAAAGGCAAATTCCGATTGACGCTCTTATAAAATTGGCAGGATTCTATAAGGTTTCTACCGATTATATATTGGGTATTTCGGACAAGAAATGAAAATGACCGACGGTTTGATAACCGTCGGTTTTTGTTTGCTAAAATCGTTTGCTTTACGGGGGTGTTCATTTCGTAACGCGACGAAACGAACCAAAGACGCGCTTAAGGGAGAGTCTCCGAAGCCTCCCCTTAAGAATCCCCTCCCTCGCCAAAGGGATACTCCCTTTGGGAACCCTCGCGACACGTTTGTTTTTTCGCTCTGTTTGCACTCTGTGGGCGCATAATTTCGTTTTTATGGGAGGTGCAAGCCCCTCCCGAAGCCTTCTCCTGGGGGAGAAGGGGGACCGCGATAGCGGTGGATGAGGAGTTGTATAAAATTTGATGACACCTCATCCGTCACTCGCAATGCTCGTGACACCTTCTCCCACTGGAGAAGGCTCTACAAAGCAGATAAAATTCAGAGTGTGGACGAGTTTCGTCCCCTTACTCGCGCAAAGACAATGTCTTTGCGCTCCCGAAAGTTTTTGGGGCGCCTTTTTGAAAAAAAGGCGCAAATCCCCCACAATCGCATAAAACCAACTATAAGTAAAGCAAGCCTGCACGTCACAGACTTGCTTTTAATATTATTCTTCGGTTTTTACGATAGCTATTGAGAGCTCCTCGAGAGCCTTATCGTCGGTAGGTGCGGGGCACATAGACATAGGCTCGGATGCGTTCTGAACCTTCGGGAAGGCGATAACCTCGCGGATATCGTCTATACCGAGAAGGAGCATAACGAGTCTGTCAAGACCGAATGCAAGACCGCCGTGAGGGGGTGTACCGTACTTGAACGCTTCAAGAAGGAATCCGAACTTAGTTTCCTGCTGCTCCTCGTCGAGTCCGAGGCATTCAAACATCTTCTTCTGGATGTCGCCGTCGTGGATACGGATAGAGCCGCCGCCGAGCTCGGTACCGTTTAATACGATATCGTAAGCCTTTGCGCGTACTGCGCCGCGGTCGGAGTCGAGAAGGTGGATATCCTCCTCCATCGGCATTGTGAAGGGATGGTGCATTGCGTAGTATCTTCCCTCCTCCTCATCGTACTCGAAAAGCGGGAATTCGGTTACCCAAAGGAACTTGAAATCCTTTGAGTCAAGGAGTCCGAGCTTCTTGGCAACCTCAATTCTGAGAGCGCCGAGAGCATCGAATACGACCTTGTTCTTGTCAGCGATAATGAACACGATATCTCCGTTTTCAACGCCGAGACTCGTATTTATTGCCGCATTTTCCTCATCCGTGAGGAACTTTGCATAGGACGAGGTGACCTCGCCTGCGTTGTTCTTATACCAAGCAAGGCCCTTTGCCTTGTAGGTCTTTACGAAATTTGTGAGAGCGTCGATCTCTTTTCTCGAGAACTTGTCTGCCGCGCCCTTTATGTTGATAGCGCGAACACTTCCGCCGTTTGCGACAGTGTCAGAGAACACCTTGAAGCCGCAATCCTTTACTGTTTTGGAGATATCACTCAGCTCGTAGCCGAAGCGCATATCGGGCTTGTCCGAGCCGAATCTCTCCATACATTCCTTCCAGGTGAGTCTGAGGAAGGGCTCGTTCATTTCGATGCCCATATACTCCTTCATAACTCTCTTTAAGAAGCGCTCGTGAACGTCCATTACGTCGTCCTCGGTTACGAAGGACATTTCTGTGTCTATCTGGGTAAACTCGGGCTGACGGTCAGCTCGAAGGTCCTCGTCGCGGAAGCACTTCGCTATCTGGAAGTAGCGGTCAAAGCCCGAAACCATAAGGATCTGCTTGTATATCTGGGGTGACTGAGGAAGCGCGTAGAATGAGCCGGGATGAACACGGCTGGGTACGAGGTAGTCTCTCGCGCCCTCGGGGGTAGGCTTTACGAGAATAGGCGTTTCAACGTCAATAAAGCCGTTTTCTGCGTAGAAGTCGCGCGCGATCTTTACTATCTTGCTTCTCTCGATAATGTTTTTAGACAGGTCGGGACGGCGAAGGTCGAGATATCTGTGCTTGAGTCTGAGCTCGGGCTTTACGTCGCTGTTTTCAACTATTTCAAAGGGAGGAGTCTGCGCCTTTGAGAGTATCTTGAACTCGTCAACCGCGATCTCTATCTCACCCGTGGGGATGTTCTTGTTAACTGCGCCCTCTCCTCTGTGGCGTACAACGCCCTTTGCGAGAAGAACGTACTCTGCTCTGACGGTGAACGCATCGTCAAAAATGCTCTTGTCCGTTGCATCGTCAAAGGCGAGCTGAACTATACCGCTTCTGTCGCGGAGGTCGATGAATATAAGTCCGCCGAGGTCACGCTGACGCTGAGCCCAGCCCATAAGGCAGACTCTCTTTCCTACGTCCTTTGCCGAAAGCTCGGCGCAGTAGCAGGTTCTTTTGTCGTTTTTGTCAAGAAACTTATTTGCTTCCATAATATCTCCAATCAGTCAATATGACTTAATAAATATTCGGTAA
>JAZNNG010000021.1:0-15103 GCA_045580165.1 Eubacteriales bacterium | reverse complement strand
TTGTCAAGTACTTTTTTCGTGTTTTTTCACTTTTTTCGTGCTTGTCCTAGCCTTAAGCTTTGTCCCCCTCACTTTTCCGTGAGAGTGTCCCCATTATATCACTTCTTTTTCCCCTTGTCAATACCTTTTTTATAGGTTTTTCGAAAAAATTGAATTATTGTTCAAAAGGTACAAATGATATATATGATACAATAATTATTTCCGCATTTCTACCCTTTATTCACTCTATTTACAATTTTTTCGGAGGTTATTTTGTCAACCATATTTATACGCACACTCATCATATATATTATACTTATCGGAACTATGCGGCTGATGGGCAAGCGACAGGTAGGACAGCTCGAGGTTTCCGAGCTTGTGACAACCTTTTTGCTCTCCGAGCTTGCATCGTTCAGTATAACCGACGACGGTATCCCTCTCCTTTTTTCCGTGATACCCATACTCACTCTTCTCGCCATTGAAGTCATTGCCTCTTTTGCGCTCACCAAAAGCAAACGGTTGAAAAAGATATTTATAGGACATCCTACTATGATAATCTGCAAGGGTATGCTTGACCAAAAGGAGCTTTCACGAAATCGGATAAGCCTGGAAGAGCTGTTCGGGCAGCTCAGACTCAAGAGCATCACGTCACTCGACGAGATAGAATATGCTATCCTTGAGCAGAACGGTCAGCTTTCGGTAATAACGAAAAATGAAAAGCAGCCCGTTTCGGTCGAGGATATGAAGCTTGACGTTGAGAAAAAGGGTATTGCTCACGCGGTAGTAATAGACGGCGTAATAAACAGTTACAATCTCAAGGTATCGGGCAAGGGCAAGCTATGGGTAGAAAAGCGTTTACAAAAGCAAGGCACATGCATCGATGACGTTTTTCTTTTCACAATAGACGACGCTGGCAACGAAGTGCTTATCCTGCGTGACAAGGCTCTGTAAGGAGGAATTATGCGAGCTACAATTATTTCATTTATAATATTAGCCGTTATAATCGCGTTTTTGATAATCAACGGTGTTCTTCTCGTCAATTTTGCTAAGAACTTAGAAACTCTTGCTTACGAAATGAGCAACGATCCGAGCGAGGCGCTGGACGACGCGAGAGCCTTAAATAAGCTTTGGGAGACGTGGGAGCCGTTTGTGTCGATGTCGGTGGTGCATCTCGAGTCCGAGGCGGTGACTGATGCGGTAACGCTTATGCTCGAATACGCCGAGGCAGACGACAAGACCGAATTCAATGCGGCTAAGGCGAAATTCATAAACGCGGTCGAGCACATCAGATTCTCGGGCGCGGTATCGTTTGATACTATATTGTAAAAAGAACGCCTGCGACTTGGTCACAGGCGTTCTTTTATCTGAAATCGGTGACTCCGTCGGACAGGGTCACTCTTTTTCTCATAACCGAATAATATTCGGTCTCGGGCATATCGAAATCTATCCCGAACTTCTCTGCCGCCGCACGTACAACGTATTCGGGGTTTAAGTAATTCGCGCTGTCACAGGAAAGAAGGGTATTTATACGGATACGTCCGTCCTCAAGCGAAACGTCCGCCGATTTTATCAGCGGTGAAATATCCACGTCCTTTTCTCCGCTTTTGCTTCTTTTCTTTACGACCAGAGGTTGCGTTAGCATCTCGGCTATTCCCTTCGCGGTATCCTCGTCTGTTTTAACCGAGTTGATTATTATTTCATACTCGGCAAAGCCTATTTCCGAAAGCTTACGCTCGGGTGCCCACACGCCGTTCACTCTCATTTCGGGAGCAAATTCCGCCTCAACACGCTTGGCTATTTCCTCAAACGGCATATCCTCCGTTATTTTGAAGTCAACGAATTCGCATACGCTTTCGGTGCCGATAGACAACGGAAGTGAAAATACGAGCTTTGGTCTTGGGTTAAAGCCTTCGGTATACCATATCGGTACTCCTGCTCTTACCATTGCCCTCGACATAGTACGCGCGAGGTCAAGATGCGATATAAATTGCAGGTTTCCCGTTTTGGTAAAGCCGAGCCTTACAGCTGTCGCTTGCACCACGTTCTTTCACCTCCAAGCTTATTTGCACCGCACGCAGAGCAATTCTGCGAGCAGTTGGGCGTAGTAATGTTTTCGTGAGCCTTTTTGTTTTCGCTGAGCAAAAACTCCTTGCTCACGCCGCAGTCTATCATATCCCACGGCAATATCTCGTCGTCGGCAAAGCGACGGTTAGCGTAGAAGGACGGGTCTATGCCTGCCGCTTCAAAGCACTTACACCACTTATCGTAGTCAAAGCATTCGTCCCACGAGTCGAAGCACATGCCGAGCTTACGGGCTTCAAGAAGCACCATTGAAAGCTTACGGTCGCCTCTTGCAAGCACCGCTTCAATACGGCTGACCTTGGCGTCGTGATGCTGATACTTTACAAACCTTCTGTTTATTCCTGCTGCGATACGCTCCTGCTTTTCGTAGACAACGTCAAGCTCGTCCTGGGCTTCCCATTGGAACGGCGTAAAGGGCTTGGGGATAAAGGTGGATACGCTGACCGTAACGGACGGCGGTCTGTTGAGTCTTCCTCTGTTCTGACGCTTTATCTCAAAATACTTTTCAACAACCTTGTCCGCAAGCGCGCCTATTCCGTCAAGGTCCTCCATCTCCTCGGTCGGCTGACCGAGCATAAAGTAAAGCTTGACCTGATTTTTGCCGCCCTCAAACGCTATAGTGCAGGCGTGCATAAGGTCTTCCTCGGTGACGTTTTTATTGATAGCATCGCGGAGTCTTTGAGTTCCTGCCTCGGGTGCGAAGGTAAGGCCGCTTGTTCTGACGCCGGATATCTTCTCCATAAGCTCCTTCGAGAAGCTGTCGGCACGAAGCGACGGCAGCGACAGGCTGACCATATTATCGTCCGTCCACTCGAGAAGCTGCTCACAAAGCGGCTGAAGCTTCGAGTAATCGCTTATACTGAGTGAGATAAGCGACATCTCGTCATAACCCGTTGCACCGTAAAGCGCTTTTGCCTGCTCGTTGAGCACCTCGGGCGATTTCTCGCGCACGGGTCTGTAGACCATACCTGCCTGACAGAATCTGCATCCGCGAATACAGCCTCTGTATACCTCAAGGGTTATTCTGTCGTGCACCGTTTCGATATACGGCATTATGAATTTATCGGGATAGTAGGCGGTATCCATATCGCGTATTATACGCTTTACCACCTTCTCGGGAACATCATCATATAAGGGCTTTATCGCGCTTATAGTTCCATCATCATTATATTCGATGCCGTAAAGCGAGGGGACGTAGAAGCCTCCGAGCTTTGCCGCCTCACGCAAGAACGCCGCCTTGGTGTAGCTTCCGTCCTCTTTCATTTTTATATAGAGCCTCGTCAGCTCAACTAATGCCTCCTCGCCCTCTCCGATACTGAAGATATCGAAAAAGTCGGCAACGGGCTCCGCGTTGTATGCACACGGACCTCCGCCGATTATTATGGGCGCGTCCTCATCTCTGTCCGTGGCAAGAAGCGGTATTCCCGCAAGCTCAAGCATATAGAGGACGTTGGTATATGACATTTCATACTGCAGGGTAAACGCAACTATGTCAAAATCCTTAACCGCGTCGCCGCTTTCGTGTGCATAGAGTGGGATATCGTGCTTTTTCATTTTTTCGCCCATATCCATCCACGGCGCATACACTCTCTCGCACCATACGTCCACCTCGCGGTTAAGCACGCCGTACAGTATACGGATGCCGAGATTTGACATACCTATCTCATAGGTGTCGGGGAAGCAAAACGCAAATCTTGCCTTGATCTTGGTTTTATCCTTTATTATCTGACCGAATTCTCCGCCCGAATAGCGTCCCGGCTTTTCAACCTGCTTGAGTATGCGGTCAAGGGCTATCTTGTTTTCCATAAATTTGCCTTTCCGTTTTCATAAAGATACCGTTACGGCGGTGACCGTAACGGTATGCTTCATTCCGTAAACATTGTCACAAATAACATCGGTATCATCCAAAAGAGCTGATAAAGCGCGGTATATACCGAGCCGATACCGAGCTTCGAGAACATAGCTACAACGTATACAAGCAGCACCGAAAGCACGGCTCCGAGTATCAGGAACAGATTATGTATCTTTGATACGTATTTTACCCTGTCACAAAGCGAGAGCGCCTTGAGCAAGGATTTTACCGAATGGGTCGATACGATTCCGCTTTCACATCTGTCCGTGGTACGTATCATCTCCCTGTCGGGCTTGAAATGCACCACTCTTACGGGATAGTCGGCATCGAGTCTGAATTTCTTCATAACGAAGTCGGTATCGATGTTGGGGTCATTAGTTCTAATACCAACGCACATGCCCGCCTTATAAAGCTGCTTGAAAATGAGCTCGTATTCAGAGTCCACCGTGTACTGCAGAATGAACTTTGCGAGTATTTCCTCCTCGTTGGCCATATACATAAGACGAATTCCGCTTTTTTCAAGACCGGAATCGTTTTCGCCGTACGGGGTGTCGTAGCCCTTTGATATCATATAGTCGTTTGTTCCGACGTAAATGTTATTTCCGTCGATCGAGCAATAAAGTCCGTTGCTCTCGCCTTCGAATATCTCAAGGCTTTCGCTATGCCCTATATCAACGGTTGCAAGGCTGAAAACGTCACGGAGAGGTCCGCCTGTGCGCGCAAAAATGCTCGCCGCATAGAAAATGACCGTATCTATTCTGTTTTCGCCGTACACCTTAACACTGTTTATCTTAACTCCCGTTGCGGGGAAAACATCCTTATCGTCAAAGAAGACCACGGAGCCGTCCGAGTATTCCTTAAGGGAGCTTTCTCCGATCACCGCACTGTCGGTATCAAACGCAACCTTAGCCGCACGGTAGAAGGGGTGAGCGCACGAAATAATATAAGTGGACGACAGACCGAGCACAAGTGTGCCGTACGCCATAGTCGCTACCGAATATGCGTCCACACCCATAAGCATTCCGCACACCGCCGCAAGAACCACCTCTGCCGCATTGATTATAAGAAGCGCTACCGTAAATTTTCTTCTCGTAAAGTCGGGGAGGAGATGCTTGAAGAATCCGTCTACAAATCCCGCCTTTACAACGGCAAACATAGGCGAGCCCTCGGGTACGTAGTCCTCAAACAGGGCTGCGTCCTGCGCTCTCTCCTCGTCGGTGAGGTGTCTGATAGCGTACTTCCTGCGAGTGGACGAAACCACTCCGAAGCCCATTGCCTCTCTCTTGATAGTCAAAAGCTCACAAAGCACGGTGAACACCATAGCAAGTGCTACGGGGAAATTGTAGATAGCTCCGCCTCTCACGCCGGGTGCCGCCGATATTATTCCTGTATATACAAGCGACGCCGCAATAAGTATGGTTGAAACACTCTCGGCATTCGGATGAAGCTTTATAAGCGAAACAAATCCGCTTGATATGCTTCTGTACGCCATAACTCCGCAAAGCACGACAAGCTGAAGGTCTATCATCGCGTAAACCGTCGGATAAACCGAAATGCTCATCGCTCCCGCAGGTGTTATGCCGAAAAGCGACATATTTTCAAAAACGAATATCAGTGCCGCAAATATTATGCAAAACGCAAATCTGACGGCGGTAAAGCCAAAGGCTCCGGAATATTTACTTCTTATCTCTGCATCCTGCTCGTGCGACGTGTACTCGTAATCAGCAGCGAAGATTTCGTAAAATTTTTTCTTTACGGGCAAGCTGGGCATCGGAGGAGCGTTTGACGTATCAAACCACTTTGCCGCCTGCTCCTTGCCGTAATCCTTTTCGGCGTCCTCTTGATTGCCGAAAATTTTATATATACCTACCTCCGTGCTATTGAACTCGGTTCCGTCGGTATAGGTATATTCGCGTCCGCCGTCCTCGCCGACAGTCGCGCCCGAACCTTCGTCAGCAGACTCTCCCTCGGCTTCCGACGTTTCGTCAACAAATCCAAATTCATCATCCTCGGGAATAGGCTCGGGGATAGATTCGTTGATAAGCTTTGCAACGTCCGCCAAAAAGGCTTTTTGTCCCACGTCCTCTTTTCCTGCGTCAACGGGCTCGCTTTCCTCGGCGAGCGCCTTTAATATCTCCTCGTCGTCATCGTACCACGGGTCTGCGTCGTCCTTCGAGGTCGCCTCGGCGCTTTCTTCATCAGACTCTTTTTCATCGTCTTCGGCATTCTCCTCGACAGGCTCGTCGGCTACTGCCTCGGCAGGCTTTTCGTCATCAAACGCATCAAACGAAAGCTGAGAATAAACGATGGTATCATCGGTTACATTCTCGGACGGCTTATCGGAGCTTACGTCCGCAGCTTTCTCTGCGGCTTCCTCGGCAACGTCAGTCGAAGCCTCGTCAGCTTCCTCCGCTTCAACTATCTCCTCGGGTCCGGCAGCTTCACTCACTGCATCTTCTTCCGATCTATCCGCCTCGGCAGGCATATTCATAACCATTCTCATCAAGGACTCAAGATCCTCCCCGAATTCATCGGGGTTTCCGAGGACGATTTCTTCTCTGGCAGACTTTTCTGCTTCGTCACTTATATGAGAATCCTCTTTTACAAGGCTTTCGGGCTTCTTCTGCCCTGAGCCTCCCGATTCCATCTCGCCCTTCAGCCTTCTTAACAGCTCTTCGGCAGAAACGGCGTCGCGCTCGTCGCGACTGAGTTCGTCATCTCTGTTGGGCATTTTTATCTTCCTTTCCTGTATGAGATTAAGTAATCTTAGATTATCCGCGGTGACGCCTTGCCGCCTCGCAAACTATAACTGCGGTCGCGCAGGAAACGTTGAACGACGTGACCTTTCCGTACATCGGGATCGACACGTTAAAGTCGCTCAGGTCCTTTATAAGCTTTGAGACACCGAAGCCCTCACTTCCGACCACTATTGCGGCAGGTCCGCTGAAGTCCACCTCGTAATACGGTGTGCCGCCGGCCTCGGCCGCGTATATCCACACTCCGAGCTCCTTTAGCTTCTCAACCGCTGACGCGAGGTTTGATACCTTGGCTATCGCAAGATGCTCGAGGGCACCCGCCGATGCCTTTTCCACGACCGACGTCACACCGGCCGCGCGTCTTTTGGGGATTATAAGTCCGTGAGCTCCTGCGCCCTCGGCAACTCTTATTATTGCTCCGAGATTGTGCGGGTCCTCAACGCCGTCCGCAATAACGATAAGCGGCGTCTCTCCTCTATCCTCTGCAATCTTCAATATATCTTCAATTTTGACGTATTCCTTTGCGGATGCCGAGGCAATAACGCCCTGATGCACTACTCCGCGCGCCATAGCGTCAAGCTTCTGCTTTTCACATTCGACCACGGGAATCTTTGCCTTGATAGCCTCAGCCACTATTACGGTTATCGAGCCCTCACGCTCTCCCCTCGCAACGAATATTTTATCAACGCTGCGTCCGCTTTTTAACAGCTCACGAACTGCGTTTCTTCCTATAACGAGATTTTCGTCCGACTCTGCCCTGTCGTAATGACGTTTATGAGGGTGGTCTGCAAAGCCTTTTTTGTTCATACGGTATAATTTCTCCAACACAACAGCGTTACAGTTATCGGCGATACGAAAATGGGTACAGCTCGCCTTATACTGGTAATATTATAACATAAACAAGTAAATTTGTATATAGCAAAAATAAAACTTTTTTACTTTTTTCAGGATTTTTTGCCGTTTTGCACCAACAAAAAAAGAAACGGCTTTCACCGTTTCTTTTTCGTCTGTTACTGCTGTTCAGCTCTGATAGCTGCGTAGCACTCGCTGCAGTATACGGGCTTGTCGCTGCTGGGTTCGAAGGGAACCTTAGCTTCGCCACCGCACTGTGCGCAAACTGCTGTAAAGAGCTCTCTGGGAGCCTTTGCTGCATTCTTCTTCTTGTCGCGGCAAGCTTTGCATCTCTGGGGCTTGTTCTGGAATCCTTTCTCAGCGTAGAATTCCTGCTCACCTGCCGTGAACGTGAACTCAGCGCCGCATTCCTTACAAACTAAAACTTCATCCTGGTACATTTGAGTCTTCCTCGCTTTGTAAAAATAGTTTTTGCCCTTCGACGGACTTAAACCGCCACCTTTGACACAATTCTAACTGCTACAACGCTCTATTTAAGCTATTCGGGCATATATGTTCAGGACATAACCGTCCTGAGCTTCTGTTTGATGCGAAAAACCGAATTTTCAACCGATTTGACGCTTATACCGAGTCTTTCGGCGATCTCGGGATTCGAGAAGCCGTCTATGCGGAGCTTGAGTACCTCGGTCTCGTTTTCGGAAAGAATGGCACAAAGTCTGTCGAGAAGCTGGCTCGCGCTTTCGTTTTCTTCAACGTCGATGGTGGTATCGGGAACCGCTATGTTAAGCTCGTCTATATCAACACCGTCAGTCCTTATCTCTTTTTTCTTTTTCCTACTCAAAGTTATAAGACCGTTCTTTACGCATATCTTCGCATAAAGTCCAAAGGTAAGACCCGAGGTGAGATCGTAGGTTCTCGCGGCGTTGAGCAAAAGCACCTTCGCCTCCTGCTCAAGGTCCTCGACGTCCTCTCTTGTAGCTTCCTCGCTTACAAAGCTTCCGACAAGCGAATACATCATACCGCCGTACATCGAGAAAAGCTCCTCGAACGCATGACTGTCGTTCTCCGCTATACCCTTCAGCAACTCAGCTACGTTTTTTCTCATTCTACCCCACCGTCTATTGACTCTTATATAATTATACCATTAAATTCAACAATGTCAACATTTTTTTAACACCACAATTTTGTGAAAAATAACACAATTTTATGAAAGTTGACAAAACACTGTATATTTTCCACAATTTGCCAAAACCCTTGTTGTTAATTTTGTTAACAAAGTTGTCAATTTGTCCAATTAAAGCGTGAAAATTTTGTTAAACATTTTTTAGTCCAAGAGGTAATCAACCTCGCCGGTAAGTATCGCAATTATGCCTTTATAAAGAATTTCAGGCTTATTGTCGAAATTATACATCATAACGTCAAGCAGCTGCTTCGAGTCCACCCCGAGCTTTACGTCCATAATAAGCTCGGCCTTTTCGGTTATTCTGCACTCAAGAATAAACTTGTCGTCGCCCACCTGCGAAAATCCACAGTAGACCGCTGAGCCTCGCTCCTTGAATGACAAAAGTCTGAGCGCGCTGCGAAGACTCTTCTCTCTTATCATATTAAGTATATTGCTCTGCAGCTCGTTCACGACCACAAGTCCTCTTTCGGTTATTTCGTAGATCGGCTCTCCGTCAATGACCGTCTCGCTTATGCTTCCGTTATCGATAAGCTCTGCGAAGCACGAGGCAAAATCAAAATAGTTAACGTATCCGTCCTGAACAGATATCTCGCTCACAGTCGTGAAATCAAGCGGTCTGTTCACGTTTTTCATAAGATACAGAACGAATATCTTTATATCATTGGTATCCGTAATAGATGCTTGCATATTATTTCCTTTCATCAGCGAAAAACAAACCGAAAGAGCCTTTCGGCTCTTTCGGGCTGCTTGATCTTATTCTTCTACGGGAAGGTACTTCTCGTAGTTCTTCATCTTGAGGTTTGTAAATATCTTACCGCCGAAGTAATCAAGCGATACGTTATTTATTACCTTCTTATTGATGAGGTAGTAATCCTGGTTGAATACGATCGGAATTACGGGCATATCCTCGGCAAGCTTAGCCTCTGCCTCGTGGAGATAAGCACTTGCTGCCTTTCTGTTTTCTGCCGCGTATGCGTTTTCCATTATAGCGTCGTACGCTTCATCGGAGTATCCAGAAACGTGCTCAACGGGATCGTAGTTATCGTTCTGCATATCGATTCCCATGCCACTCATTGCAGCCGAGAAGGATGCGAAGTAGTTGAATGCATCCTCGGAAAGCATCTGGTAGTCGATTGCAAGAATATCAAAATCTCTGTCACGGTATGCGTTTGAAAGTCTCTTGGAGTTTGCAAGAGCCTCGGTGGTAACCTTGAAGCCAAGCTCCTCCCAAACCGACTTAGCGTATTCTGCGATAGCTTCCTCGGTAGGATTTTCAAAGTAAGAGATAGTGAACGAGCCGCCCTTTACTCCCACGCTTGAAAGGAGTGCCTTTGCGCCCTCTATATCACCCTTCTTGGAAATGACATCGCCGCCATTCTTTCTGAAGCTGTCGTTAGAGGTCTTATCGGTCGTCATTGCGGGAACGAAGCCGGTTGCGGGCTTTGCAAATACAACGAGGTTTGCTATCTCCTCTCTGTCAAGAGCCATCGAAAGCGCCTTACGCACCTCGGACTTGGAGAGAAGCTCGTTTTGTGTATTTACAACGTATGTATGTACCGAAGGAATATCGGTTGCGTTCGCCTTCTTCTTATATTCAGCGCGGTTTTCTACCGGAATATCACCGAGGTAGAATATTTCGCCGTTCTGATACTTTTCATACTCCTTGTCAACACCCTTAGCAAAGGTTACGTTGATTCTGTAAGGCTTAACGTACTTATCAAGATTATCCTTGTCCTTGTCACGGAAATAATAAGAGTTACGCTCGAAGGTAACCGACTTTCCGAGAGTGAAGTTCTTTACCGCGAAGGGACCGCTTGCCACCATAGTCGAGGAGGATGTAGCCCAGTTATCGTAACGTGTGATAACGTCCTCTCTGAGGGGAACGAGTGCGGGGCTTGCAAGTCTTTCGATAAAGAGGTCGTAGTCGATCTCCTTGTCGAAGTATATCTCAAGAACGTAGTTGCTTACCGAAGCAATTCCGAGGTCGTCAACCGAGCAGTCGCCACTCTTTACCTCGCGTGCATTCTTAATATCGTAGAGCAAGGAAGCCGCAGGACTGTCGTATTCGGGGTCGAGAATTCTCTTCCACGCGTATACTACGTCGTCAGCGGTGAGGCTTCTGCCGTCACTCCACATAGTTTCCTTGAGCTCTATGAGCATTCTGTATGTATTGCGGTTCTTATCGTGAATAACCTCATAATCCTTCATAAGCTCGTACTGAACCTTGCCATTTTCGTCAAGCGAAACGAGTCCTATGTAGATAAGATTAAACATCTTTGCCGCGCCGTCGTCAAGCATAGTATAGCCGGGGTCAAAGTCTCTGAGCTCAGCTGTTACGTACGCGTTTATCTGCGCGCCTTTATTTTCAGCGTCTTTTGCGATGCCGCCACAGCCTGCGAGGGATGCTGTAAGCATTACCAGAACAAGCATCACGGATACAATCTTTTTCATAGGTAAAAAACTCCTTTTCTGCCGCGCAAACGGCAAACAAGCAATAAATTAACTGTTTATTAAGGCTATATTTTGCCATAATAAGCATACTGCTTGTATTATATCACAATTTTTTTATTTAATCAATTAACAAAATAAGAATAAATAAAGATTATTACTTATGCACAATCAAGACAAGCAATTATTGTAGAATTGTTACAAATTTCTTGTTTGTCAACCTAAAACCGTATACCGACGGGAATAATAAAAGATAAAGAACAACGTATGAGAGGTAATTATGAACCGTATATACACGCGTACCGACCTTGCAAGCGAGTGTACCGCCGAATTAGGCAGTGAAAAAAGCCATTTGCAAAGTAAGGACTATTTCCTTGAAAGCAAGAGCGAAAAAGGCTTTGATCTGTCGATGCTTAAAATCCTTAATGCAAACGGCGAAAGGGTCATAGGAAAGCCGTGCGGGACCTACGTCACGGTCAACACGGGCAGGATATGGCACGCTAACGAGGAAAGATTTTCCTCAGGGTCCGAGCTGATCTGCAAATATATAAAGCAGCTTTATTCCGAGGCTTCCGGAAAGGATGATGCTCAAAACATACTCGTGGCAGGACTCGGAAACCGCTATATCACCTCTGACGCGATAGGTCACGAGGCGCTCAAGAATGTCATAATAACCCGTCACCTCGAAGGACTCAACACTACCCTCTACAATATGCTCGGCGGAAAGTCCGTATCGGGCATTGCTCCGGGAGTTATCGGTCAGACCGGTATCGAAACGCTTGAGCTTATCAAGGGGGCTGCAAAAAACGTAAAGCCCGACCTTATGATAGTAATAGACGCTCTCGTAGCGAGAGAGCTTTCAAATCTCGCGACGACCGTACAGATAACCGACACGGGTATCGCGCCCGGCTCGGGTATAGGCAACACACGTCACGCTATAAACAGGCACAGTATCGGGTGTCCCGTTATAGCAATAGGCGTGCCGACGGTCGTGGAGTCCTCCACGTTGGTTTACGACGCGCTTGAAAAGGCGGGGATCAACGAAATCAGTCCCTCACTCAAGGCGGTGCTTGAAAACGGCAGGGGCTTTTTCGTTACTCCCAAGGAAAGCGACACCGTAACGGTAGAGGTATCAAGGCTTATTGCCGATGCGATAAACCTGCTTGTTTCGTGAATACTCCTGCCTGTCCCACAATATAATTAAATAAAAAAGTTCAAAAGGGGTATTAAATTGAATAATTCCAAAAGCTGTGACAGAATAAAGACCTTTCTTCTTGGACTTTGCCTCATCGCGGGCGCGTGCTCATTCTTCGTTTTGCTGATAAAATCAGCGCCGATACGCGTCCGCATCGCCGATTATCTATCATTCAACGCCTTTTATTCCCCATCTCCTTATAAGAAATATATATTTGACGGCAACAGGCTATTAAGCGAAGCCTTCTTCGGAAAATCACCGAGCGAGCCCGAGGAGCCGATAATAATACTTCCGAACACGCCTGCCCCCGAGCATAGCGACACGAATGACAAGCTATCTCCCGAATGGAGCATACCCGAGTACCCGTCCGACAGCACCGACACGGAAAAGATGTATCCGATAATAAGCTGTGACATCAGCACCGATGACCATCGGTTACTTAACAACTCAACGTCAAAAAGGCCCGATTCCGAAAAGCTTTTGTTATCGACGTACGATTTCGGCTACTCAGCCGAGTCGACCGAGCCGCTTGTGCTCGTCATTCACACCCACGCGACCGAATGCTATTCGAGGGAAAAAAGTACATATTTTGAAGAAGGCAGCAAGACGAGGACTGTTGACGAAAAGTATAATATGATAGCCGTAGGGAAGGTCTTTTCCGAGGCTCTCGAGGAAAACGGTATTCCCACCGTTCACTGTACCGTTTTGCACGACGCAGAGTCGTACTCCGACTCGTATTCGCTTGCCGCCGCGTCCATACGCGAATATATAAAGGAATATCCTTCAATAAAGTACGTATTTGACCTGCACCGCGACGCGATAGTGTACGAAAACGGTGCAAAGGCGCGTCCCGTTACAACCGTGGACGGTAAAGAGGCGGCGCAGATAATGTTCGTCGCAGGCACGGACGCAGGCGGCGCAGACTTCCCTCACTGGCAAAAGAATCTGAGCTTCACTCTTAAGCTCACAGAAAGGCTAAGTGCAAAGTACCCTGCGTTAGTCAGGACTACTGCCCTGCGCGGCGCATCCTACAATCAACAATACACAGAAGGCTCCGTGCTTGTCGAGATAGGCTCTGACGGCAACACGTTATCACAGGCTAAGTACTCGGCAGAGCTTCTTGCAAACACTTTTGCAGAGCTTATAAAGGGAAAATAAAAAAGGATGCGATTTCGCATCCTTTTTTATTTAGACTTCCTTGAGAGCTGCGCCGATTACCGTTCCGTACTGTGCAAGCTCTGGGATTATAAAGTTTACGTCAAACATAGTGTTAAGGTTTGCAAAGGTCTCCCTTGCTTTACTGAGTGTTGTCAGGTTGCCAGTCAGCACTATGTCGCGGAGTCCGTGGTTTCTCGCCGCAAATATGGATATCATTCCGATCGTTTCGTACACCATATTCATAACGCCAAATGCAATATCGCTCTTGGTTGCTATGTCGCTGACGTTTCCGAAATTCGCCGCCGTCATTTTCTCGGGCATTCCCGGAACCATACTTTTCTTCGTGATGTCCTTGATACGCCAGTCGATATTATCGAGATTACCGCCCTTGGCAAGCTCATCAATGTGGTCGATATCGTCCATACCGAGCAAAAGTCTTGAAAGTCCGACAAGCGTACCGCCGCCGACACCTGTTCCGCCGAGATAATCCATTTTATCGCCGCGTTTAGCGTGTACTATCGCCGTACCTGTACCGAGGCTTACTACGATAGCCTCGTCAAGTCCCGAAAGGTAGATACCGCCGCGTCCTATCGAGTTGAATTCAGACGCTGAGATGCACTCAAGTCCGTATACGTTATCCTTTATCTGACTTGAGCCAACGCCCGTGGTAATGACTCTGTCTATGTCACCGAGTGACAGTGAATTCTCCTGCGTAAACTTTCCAAACGCCCCGTAAAACGAGGTTACGGGATCGTGGGCGCGCACAAACATCGGAGCAATAAGAGTCTTTTCTCCGTTTTCATTTCTGAAGCCTACGATCTTCGTGGTGCTTCCGCCTACGTCTATTCCTATTACTACTCCCATCTTCATACACGCCTTTCAATAAAGTTATAAAGGGCGGTCAAAGCAGCTCTCGCTACCTTGGCCGCCCCTCTTTGTTTACACAACAAATGCTTGACTTAACGCCTTATTCAGCCTTTGCTTCCTCTGCCTTTGCCTCTATCTTGTCTCCTACGAGCTTGATAAGAGCCATTTCAGCAGCGTCACCTCTACGCTGACCAAGCTTGTAGATAGTGGTGTAACCACCGTTTCTCTCTGCGTACTTGGGAGCGATCTCGCTGAATACCTTAGTTACAACGTCTTCCTTTGTTATATAAGCAAGAGCCTGACGACGGGAAGCGAGTGTATTCTTCTTGCCGAGAGTGATCATCTTCTCAGCCATACATCTTACTTCCTTAGCTCTTGTAAGTGTTGTTTCGATCTGTCCGTTCTCAAGCAGATACGTAACCATGCCTCTGAGCATAGACTTTCTATGGGCGGTCGTTCTGCCGAGCTTTCTTGTTCCTGCCATTTCAGGTTTCCCTCCTTTAGCTGAAATTTTGTGGGATTATTCTTCGTCTTTCTTGAAATCAAGACCGAGAGAATGAAGTTTCTGAATAACCTCTTCGAGAGACTTCTTACCAAGGTTACGAACCTTGATCATATCTTCCTCTGTTCTGTTGATAAGGTCTTCTACCGTGTCAATGCCCGCACGCTTCAAGCAGTTGAAGCTTCTTACGGACAAGTCAAGGTCCTCAATGGACATCTCAAGAACCTTT
>JAZNNG010000020.1:0-12171 GCA_045580165.1 Eubacteriales bacterium | reverse complement strand
CTCTTCAATTTTGCATTGAAGTTTTGAGGTGTTTGATTAATTCTGCGCGCGAGCTCAGATAAACTAACTCCCGTTCTAACACACAAAACTCGGATTTGTTCAGATGTTGTCATTGCAAACCTCCGTATATCATATCTTGTTTATATTATAAATCATTTGATTGATAATGTCAATGGGATAATTTGAAAAATATGTAAAAACAAAAGATGATCTCCGCCACCTTCAACTATAAAAGCCGCGTGGATATTTTGTCAGATTCGAAACATCGATTTAATTGTCACATTTGCTCACAAAATAGAAATGGCGCCACTTTTATTTTAACACGGAATGTATTGATAACTATTATACATATCCAGATAAATTTGAATGCGAAAATCAAAGTGTCGGTATTGTTTGTATACGAAAATAGCCGTGTGGACAGCGTGTCCACACGGCAAAAGTTTTATATGGTTTCGTTTTCGCTTACAATCGCAAGCGCAATTCTCGCACCAAGCCTAAAAGCATACTCAAAGATAGCTGCTTCGCCGAGACTCATATACTCGCTCCAACAATCGTGAAATTTCTCAAAGGTTTCTTTCTGCTCGTCTGTGAAGCTCTTTTCTAAGTCCTCGTGATGCCGTGACATATATCCGAGAAGTTCTTTCATTTCCTTTGAGTTTGTCCGACTGTCCTCTTGGGGTATAATGTTTCCGTGCCATAACTCTTGAATAATTGACATCATTGATAGATCACCTCCTGTAAGACTATCTCCTCGGCACTTGCTTTGATGTTGTTCATCTCGGCAGCCCATTGGAGTGCGTTATGAGCCTTCAGAACTTCGTCTATGCCGCGTTCTTGGGCGAGGCGAGGAATTATGTCATCGAGCAATTCGTGAGCTTGAATATCAATGTCGTGTAGATATTCATTCAATCGTCCTTCGGTGAGAAGGGTGGTATAAGTTCCGCGACGGTGCTTTTTCATAAAGTCGAGTCGCAAGTTGGCGTACTTTCCAAGGGGATGATTCCTCTGCACGGGTAGCGCAAGATCGGGGTAGTAAAGTCCGTTATGTTCGGTATAAGTAATTTCGTTTTTCATCGTAAATATCCTTTCTTAAGATTGTTTTCGTTTGGCATCAACTACCAAGGATATTTACTTAGGTGGTGCTCGGGTGTGATGCCAACAACAGCAAGTCAGCATCACAGGTCACCGAACACAAAAAGAAATCAGAACCCCTCGCCTACCCGCTTTGGGTTCGGATTTCTACTGTTTGGTGCGGAAGACGGGACTTGAACCCGTATGGTAAAACCACACGCCCCTCAAACGTGCGCGTCTGCCAGTTCCGCCACTTCCGCGTCAACAGTGATATTATACTGCAACCGACTCGGTTTGTCAATACCTAATTTCAAAAAAATACAAAAAAATTGACTGTCACTCGGACAGTCAATTTTTGCATCAATAAAACGTCGCGACTTCTTCCTCGGGCACGTCCGCAGGCGTGAGCGATTTTACGTACAAAACGGGGCCCTCACTTTCGTAAAGCGGATGCGACTCAAACATGAAATCGGCGGTTAACATTACCCAGTCGCGGTTCTTGAGCTTCGACACCTCACCCCATATAGCAACAACGGGACGGTAGGTGATGTCGTTTGCACAGCACACCATAACATGACGGCCTACCGCAAAGGTGTTCTTCGGGAACTGCTTGTCTACCGCAACGATTCCCTTGAACGTAACCGTCTTGCCCTCGTACTTCTGCGGCTCCTCGGTCATATCTCTGTACCAGAGCGCGTAGTCGCGGTCAGCGATAACAACGTCGCGTCCGTCGGTATCAAAGGGAAGGGGATCGATTATCTCGTCATACTCAATGTGCCCGTCGGGGTAAACGTACGAGATGGCGGCGGAACGGCTGATACCGCGTACTATCTTGTGATATGCGTCCTTGTCGGTCTTCTCACTCGCGCGGTTTAAGATTATTACCTCGCAGTTGGTGAGCTTGTCCACTGTGAGCGTACGCATATTCGCGTTGTATGGACCGAACGTGTTTGCATCCGCAAGCATTATCTCCTGATATATCATCCAACCGTCGGGCATTGCCGCGTAAAGCTCCTCGAGCATCCACATTCCGTTATATTCGACTAAAACTCTTGCGCTCTTGTGCTTTTTCTGAAGTCCTGCAAGATATTTAGCGTTGAGCTTGCTTTTGTCGTCGATTATCTCAAGCGCAACGTCGCACGAGAACGTGGAGGGATCAAATTCCTCCTCGCCCTCCTCGCATAGCAGAAGAAGGGTGTTTTCGTCTATTGCAAAACGCTCGTCCTCGAGAGTTTCCTGTATGAATTTCGTTTTACCTGCCTCAAGAAAGCCGGTAAACAGATAGATCGGTGTCTCAACTGCCATTTTTGTGTCCTCAATTACTTTTTGATTCTGAAAAGCTTTTCGATAGCATCGGTGTTTATTCCCGAACCGATAACGCAGAGTCTGCCGATGATAGCCGCGCTTCCGCTTCTTACGTCGGGCTCACCGGGAATGTAGTCGAAGTGGATAAAGCTTCCGTCGGTTGCCTGAACGATACCCTTGGCACGGAGGATCATACCGTACTCGCTCTCGTTTTCAAGCTCCTCAAGCGCTGCTTTTATATCCTCTGCGGTATACTTCAAGGGAGTCTCGCAGCCCCAACTTGTGAACACTTCGTCAGCATGGTGATGATGCTCGTGCTCGTGATCGTGGCAGCCGCACTTGCAGTCCTCGCCGTGCTCGTGATGATGCTCGTGGTGGTGATGCTCGTGCTCATGCTCGTGACAACCGCACTTGCAGTCCTCGCCGTGCTCATGATGGTGCTCGTGGTGGTGATGCTCGTGATGGTGATGCTCGTGTTCAAGCTCCTTAAGCACGGATGCAAGGGTATCCGATTTTTCCATAGCGTCAAGCATCATCTTTCCGTCAAGCTTGTCCCACGGAGCCGTAACGATAACGGAGTCGGGATTGATCTCCCTTAACATAGCAATGCAAGCCGAAAGCTTTTCGTCGCTCATATTGTCGGTGTGGCTTAAAATGATCGCGCCTGCGTGCTCAACCTGGTCATTGTAGAATTCACCGAAGTTCTTCATATACATCTTGCACTTGCCCGCGTCGGCAACGGTGGAGAAGCTGTTGAGTACAGCCTTGTCAGAGCCGATACTCTGAACTGCGCGGATAACGTCGGAGAGCTTGCCGACTCCCGACGGCTCAATAATTATCCTGTCGGGCGCGTACTCGTCAAGTACCTTCTTAAGCGCCTCGCTGAAATCTCCTACAAGACTGCAGCAGATGCAGCCCGAGTTCATTTCGGTAATTTCAATACCTGCATCTTTGAGAAATCCGCCGTCAATGCCTATCTCGCCGAATTCGTTTTCGATAAGCATAAGCTTTTCTCCGGCAAAAGCCTCGCCGATAAGCTTCTTTATAAGCGTAGTCTTTCCGGCACCGAGGAAGCCGGATATAATATCAATTTTAGTCATAGTTTCCTCCAAACGCGCACCTGCGCGCATATTCTTCAATATAAAAGTATATCCCTTTTTCACCCAAAAGTCAATAGAGGCAATAAACAGGTATAAAATTTCACTTTGCGTTAATAATTAAATACGTAAGCACAAAGATATTGACAAAAGCCGCCGCATAGAATATAATATACGTGCAGGGATGACCCCTGAAATCAACAGGACGCGATGCACAACGGAGGCAATATGGCAGAAGAATTTTACGACGATACTATATACACCCTTACTGACGAGGAGGGTAACGAGGAGGAATTTGCACTTCTTGGAAGCGCTGAAGTAGAGGGTAAGATATATCTTGCGCTCATTCCGGCAAAGGATATTGACGAGGCGGACGCCGAGTTCGTAATTCTCAGACAGGAGAAGGAGGACGGCGAGGACGTTCTTGTTACTATCGACGACGATGACGAATATGAGAATATTGCCGAGCTTTTTGAAAACGAGATCCTCGGCGATATAGACTACGACGGAGAATCCGACGGGAACTGATTTTTTGACTTGTAACCTGCGGAGTACGTGATACCCTGTCATTCGGAACCCACATCAGAATAAAGGAGTCTGACTTCTGCAGACGGGATGCAGACCTCCCGTATACCCCCTGCTTACGTCACGGGATATGCGGATGCTGGGAGCGCAAAGCTGCGGAGAGGACACCGCCTTGCATAAAGCAGGGTTTCTATTGCAGGATACACGGCTTTGTGGGGTAATATGAAAAATGCGGCGAAGCCTTGGCTTCGCCGTTTATTTTTCTCCTATTGACAATATTTTTGACTGATGTTATACTGAAAGTATAAATCTGACGGCGGAGGTGTTTTTTTGTGAAGGTATACAAAATCGCGGGACTTAATATCGGTATTGAGGCATCCGACTATACCTATGAGAAATGCCGAGCATACGAAGCTTTTGACACTACCCCCGATTTCACCGTAGCCGTCACCAACGAGCAGGTCAGACGTGAGCAGGAGGTGTCACTGAATACCTCGTTTGAATATTGCGAATTCGTGTGTATATACAGAGCTATCTGCAGTATTGCTCCGCTTTATAACAGACTCCTCTTGCACGCCGCGGTTATCGAAAAGGACGGCTTTGCGTACGCGTTTGCCGCTAAAAGCGGAACGGGCAAGACCACGCATATCAATCTCTGGAAAAAGCTCTACGGCAGAGATGTTCGTATGATAAACGGCGATAAGCCCCTGCTTCGCTTTGAGGGCGACACCGTATACGCCTGCGGAACGCCGTGGTGCGGCAAGGAGGGCTATAACTCAAACCGTGAAGCGCCCCTACGTGCTATTTGCTTTATCGAGAGGGCAGAGAATAACACCATTACCGAGCTTAACGACGATGAGGCGATAAGCCTTGTTATGAAGCAGATGATCATTCCGAAAATCGGCGAATCGGCAGTTAAGACGCTTGAGCTTTGCTCGGCTTTGCTCGAAAACGTAAAGACGTATAAGCTGTACTGTAATATGGATACCGACGCCGCACGCGTTGCGTGCGAGAAAATGTCGGCAGAGCCGTGATTTGTCGGAGGTGCTTATGAAGATCAGAAAAGGATTTGTTCTCCGTGAGGTCGCAGGCAGACAGGTGGTGATAGCCACGGGCGACGCGGCTAAAAATTTCAACGGAATCATCAAGCTCAACGAGTCGGCGGTTATGCTGTGGAGGCTTATAGAAAAGGGCGCCGACGAGGAAGCTCTCGTGCAGAAGATAATTGAAACCTACGAGGTCGACGAAGCCACCGCGTATAACGACGTTTCAATGTTCATAACCAAGCTCAAGGGGGCGGGAATAGTAGATGAGTGAAAAATTCAGCCTTAACGAGCTTGAACCCATAATGCTCGAGGTTCTGAACTCGGGTAGTGAGTTCGTAATGAAAACTCACGGCATCAGTATGATGCCGATGCTCTCGGACGGAAACGACGAGGTAGTCCTTATAAAGCCGGTGGGCAAGCTCAAAAAATATGACGTCGCACTGTTCAAAAGGCAAGACGGACAGTTCGTGCTTCATCGCGTGGTCGGTGAAAGCTCAAACGGATATATCTTCCGCGGCGACAATCAGATTATAAACGAGCACGGCGTTACCGACGATATGATAATCGCGATAATGACCGCATATATCAAAGACGGCAAGCGGATAAACGTCACAGACCGCGAGTATAAAGCCTATCTTAAAACGATAAAGCCGCGATATATAAAGAAACGCGCAAGATACGTAGCATCAAAAATTTACAGAAGGATATTCAGAAAAGGAAAAAACAGGTGATATAATGAAAGCAAAACAGGTGATCGCATTATTTATAGCAGCGCTCATATTTATAGGTACGGGAATCGCAAGCGTCTATACGAATACTACGCTCAAGCCGCTTTTTGAAAGCGAGGTCGAGAGCATAGTTTACGATTCGGAGTATTATACGCCTTTTTACGACTATGTAGCACTTATAAGAGTCGAGGGAACTATTTCCGAAACAATAACCGAAACGGCAATCTTGAGTGAAAGCTTTTATGACCACGAATATATTCTCGACTACATAGACTTCCTCGCCTATGACGATTATAACAGAGGAATACTTTTGTATATCAACTCCCCCGGAGGAAGCGTCTACGCGAGCGACGAGCTGTATCTCGCACTTGAGGAATACAAGGAGCTCACCGAGCGTCCTATCTATTGCTATTACGGCCCGACTGCATGCTCGGGCGGTGTGTACGTGTCAATGGCGGCAGACAACATCTGCGCTAACAGAAACACTATGACCGGCTCTATCGGCGTTATTATGCAGACCTATGACCTTACGGGACTTTACGATAAGCTCGGAATAGTTGAAAACAACGTGACAAGCGGTGATAATAAGGCGATGGGCTCGTCGGGTGAAAAGCTCACCGATGAGCAGAAGGACATCCTCCAGAGCGTAGTAGACGAATCATACGATCAATTTGTGGAGATCGTTGCAGATGGCAGAGGAATGAGCACCAAAAAGGTAAAAGAGCTTGCCGACGGACGTATCTACACCGCAAAGCAGGCGCTTGATGCGGGTCTTATTGACCGTATAGAAACCTTTGAAGAGTATGAAGAGCGCATCTGCGGACATTTTGCAGAGGACGTATACGTGTACGAGGCACCTGCAAGCAACGTAAGCTGGCTTTACCGCTTTTTTGCAGGAGTAAGCGAGAAGCTGCCGCAAAGCGATATGCAGGCACTTATCGACTATAAGGATAGCCTGAGAAGCGGAGTGTGGTATTATGCAGAATAAAGGGGAAGTATACGCGGGCTTTCTTATAAGGGCCTTTGCGTTTTTGATAGATTGGGTTCTTGTAGGCATTGCCTCTTTAATAGTCAAAGGCGCGGCAATGGCTTTTGCTTCGAGAATACCGATAAGCCTTGATAATATTGTTTTCAACTTCGGTTTTGCGGATATTTGTGCATATATTGCCACGGTTGTGTATTTCGTGATAACTACGCGATATAACTCGGGCAAGACCCTCGGTAAATTGGCGTTGGGAATAGAGGTCATAAATGCCGACGGAACACGCGCAGGCTTTTGGAAACTTTTGTACCGCGAAACCGTCGGAAGATATCTTTCGGCAATACTGTGCATAGGATATATTATGGCGGCTTTCTCCGATGAGAAAAAGGCGCTGCATGATATTCTGAGCGACACCAGAGTGGTCTTCTCAGCAAGACGCGTTGAAGTTCCCACGCAGAAAAGCATAGCTTCCGCAGTAACGGCAGAGCCTGAGCCTCAGGCAAAAAGTGAGACCGTTACAACTGTAGCCGACCCAAAGCCCGAGAGCGAAGAGGAACATGACGACACCGAAGCATCCTCGGAGACAGACGGTGAAAACTGAACAAAAAAACAGAGCGAAATTATTTTCGCTCTGTTTTTTTATCACTTATCGCATCGCTGATACGGGCAAAATCCTCGAGTGTCAGCACTTCACCGCGCACACTTGGCGATATTCCCGCGCTCTCTATTATCTCTGCAAGCTCGCTCTTGTTAAACTCGCCGAACTCACTTGACATCGAGTTTGAGAGGGTCTTGCGCCTCTGAGCAAATGCACCCCGTATCACTCGGAAAAGAGTGGTCTCGCTTTTAACGCTTACCGGCGGCTCAGAGTATAGCTTTATGCTCATAACGGTGGAATCTACCTTGGGAGCAGGCATAAAGCAACCCGCCGGCACGTTAAAGAGCTTCTTTGCTTTGCCGTAATAGGAGATCGACGCGGTTATAGCACCGTAATCCGAATCTCCCGCTCCCGAGCAAAGTCTCGCGGCAACCTCTTTCTGTATCATTACCGTAACGTAGTCGAATCCGGCCTTTGATTCAAGCAAATGCATCATAACGGGAGTTGTGATGTAGTAGGGAAGATTGGCACATACCGAGAATCTCATCCCACACTCACCGAACTCCTCGCGGCAAAGCTCTCTAACGTCGGTTTTGAGAATGTCGCCCGAGATTATCTTTACATTGTTAAACTCTCCAAGAGTGTATTCAAGCGCAGGGAGCAGAGTGGTGTCTATCTCGATCGCAACAACCTTTTTGTAGCGCTTTGCAAGCTCATACGTGAGCGTTCCGATACCGGGACCTATCTCAAGTATTCCGCAGTCGAAGTCCCCGCCCGTGCATTCCTCTGCTATCCTCTCCGGAACCCACGAATTTATAAGGAAATTCTGCCCGAACTTCTTCTTGAAATTCAAGTCGTACTCGCGCATTATCTCCTTGACCGTGCTTATATCTGTAAGACGCATAATTATCTCCAAGCTCTTTATTTACGGCTTTAGTATAGCACATTTGCACGCTTAAATCAATACCGAGGCAGAGCAAAGTGGGGTTTTGTACGCAATTAGTACAAAAAAACAGGCTTCACGGTGAATAAAATGTAAATAAGGGATAAAATTCAAAAATTTACTTGCATTATAATAAATATTGTAGTATACTATATGCTGGGTAGGGATTGAATGCCCGTGAATTTTTTAGTAAAATTTATTGAAAAAATAGATAGGAGAAACCATTATGACACCTAACAAGCACGTTTTGAAGTGGGTCGACGAGATGGCTGCTATGACACAGCCCGACAAGATCGTCTGGATCGACGGAAGCGAGGAGCAGGCTGAAGCTCTCCGCGCAGAAGCTATGTCCACAGGTGAGATCATCAAGCTCAACGAGGAGCTTCTCCACAACTGCTATCACCACAGAACAGCAGTAAACGACGTAGCAAGAGTTGAAGGCAGAACCTTCATCTGCACAAAGACAAAGGAAGACGCAGGAAACATCAATAACTGGATGGACCCCGCTGAAATGTACGCAAAGCTTACAAAGCTTTTCACAGGCTCTATGAAGGGCAGAACAATGTACGCTATCCCTTACTCCATGAGTGAGGTAGGCTCTCCCTTCGCAAAGTACGGAATTGAGCTTACAGACTCTATCTACGTTGTACTCAATATGATCATTATGACAAGAGTAGGTACAGACGTAATCGAAGCTCTCGGAGAGGGCGATAACTTCATCAAGGGTCTTCACTCCAAGGCTCAGCTCGAAGAAGAGAACAGATACATCGTTCACTTCCCCGAGGACAACACCATCTGGTCGGTTAACTCGGGTTACGGCGGAAACGTTCTCCTCGGTAAGAAGTGCTTCGCGCTCAGAATCGCATCCTTCCTCGGACGTAACGAGGGCTGGATGGCTGAGCATATGCTTATCCTCGGAATTGAGAACCCCAAGGGCGAGATCAGCTACATCACAGCTGCATTCCCCTCTGCTTGCGGTAAGACCAACCTCGCAATGCTCATTCCGCCCGAGATCTACAAGAAGCAGGGTTATAAGGTATGGTGCGTAGGCGACGATATCGCTTGGATCAGAATCGGTGAAGACGGAAGACTCTGGGCGGTTAACCCTGAAAACGGCTTCTTCGGCGTTGCTCCCGGTACTAACGATAAGTCCAACCCCAACGCTCTTGCAACAACAAAGCGCGACACTATCTTTACAAACGTTGTTCATAACCTCGATAATAACACAGTATGGTGGGAAGGCCTCGACAAGAATCCTCCCAAGAACGCAGTAAACTGGAAGGGCGAGCCTTGGGATTGCGATGCCGGCGAAAAGGGCGCACACCCCAACTCCAGATTCACAGCATCCGCTAAGAACTGCCCCTGCCTCTCATCTGAATTCAACAATCCTCAGGGCGTGCCGATAACTGCAATCGTATTCGGCGGACGCCGTGCAAAGACTGCTCCCCTCGTATATCAGTCGAGAAGCTGGAACCACGGTGTATTCGTAGGCTCTGTAATGGCTTCTGAAACAACAGCAGCGGCAACAGGTGCAGTAGGGGTAGTAAGACGTGACCCGATGGCTATGGGGCCCTTCACAGGATACGATATGGGTGACTACTTCGCACACTGGATCGCAATGGGTAAGAAGATCCCCAATCCTCCCAAGATATTCAACGTTAACTGGTTCAGAACAGATGACGAAGGACACTTCATTTGGCCCGGCTTCGGTGACAATATGCGTGTTCTTATGTGGATCCTCGCACGTTGCCGCGGTGAGGTTGACGCAGTTGAAACACCTATCGGTTTTGTACCGAAGGCAGAAGACATCAACATCGAAGGCCTTGACATCGACCTTGATACGGTTAAGGGACTCCTCGAGGTTGATAAGGACCTCTGGAGAGCAGAGGCTGAGGGAATTGATGAATTCTACAAGAGCATCGGTAGCCGCGTACCCAAGGAACTCTGGGACGAGTACGAAAACCTCAAGAACAATCTTAAGTAAACAAAAAAATCTCTCGCCTATCAAGGCGAGAGATTTTTTGTGTCCAATAAATATTCTAAAAATCGGTGTTAAACAATCACCCACGAGTCTCGCAAACGCGAGCCTCGTGGGTGATCTTTCTTATATTTTACGCATACATTGTTGATGCAAAACGTCTGTTTGCCTTGTCACCGGGAGTGTAGTAGAATTTGTTAATGCCGAACGCACCACTCTTGACAAGCTCGTTTACCGTATCCTTGTCATAGAAATACTGCTTTGCGGGATTCTTTGCATTTGCCGCATCGGTTCCCATAAATCCGATAGAGCCTTCATTACCGGGATGAACGATCACGTTGTTTATCCACGCAAATCCGGAGTCCTTCTTGGTGGTGGTGGGAACTGCCTTTACAAGGTGACGTCTGTTGTTCCAGAAGTAGTTGCCTTCCATATAGCAGTCGCGGTAAATAGCGCTTGTCTGACCGCCGCCGTAGAACGAGCACCACTCGTATGTCTGACGGTTGTAAGCCTTCCAACCCCAACCGGAGCCTGTTACGTAGTTATCGTACATACGGCAGTTCTCAAGAAGCGCATAGGTTTCCTGAGTTCTGGGTGTTGAGGAGGAGAGCCATACCTCGAGAGACGCTTCATAGAGCGCGTTTCCGTAGAATGCAATATCCTTTTCAACCATTACTTCACCTGCAGAGAGTCCGCCCTGCCACTGTACGGTAGGACCGCAGTCGAAGCACTGATAGATGTAGTTGTTGTAAACGTAATAACCGTCTGCACCGCCGTAGATCTCAACTGCGTTACCGAATCTTGTTACGCTTGTCAGGTCAGCGGGATTCTGAATGGAGCCGCCGATATAACCAATCTCGCAGTTTCTTACGGTAAGGTTTTCGCAAGTGCCGGTACCAACACCGTGTGAGCCGGTGTACTTAACACAGAGGTTATCGATAATTACGTTTGATGCAGCAGTAATACCGTGACCGAGTGTAGCAATCTCAACGGAATCGAACAGGTCGCCGGGGTTACCCTTTCTCGAATAGAGGTAAAGCTTCTTTGCATCGTAATCGTGGTAGTAGATAAGGTCTGCTTCGGGAATGTCCGCCGCATACTCTGCGAGAGTTTTGTATCCCTCGTAAAGTCTTGTGTCATCGTGCTTCCAGTATGAGATACCGTTTGAAACGTTGTTGTCGGAGCCTGTAAGCATCATAACGTTGGTCTTGGGGTCGAGGATTATTCTGAATCCGAACGCTTCGCCCTCGTTAAATACTATCTGACCTACGTCCTTTGAGCTCGGAAGCTCGGTTCTGTAATAGTAAACGCCGGGAATGTCGGTTTCCTTCCATCTGTCAGCAGTATCTGCCTCAATGGATGCGAGGATTCTGGGCTTATCTCCCTCGCCGTATGCCGAGTAAGTAACGCCCTCAATACACTCAAGTTTTTCGTGCCATTCGTCACCGCGCTTGAAGAGAACTACGTCGCCTGCCTTGATATCGCCGCTTGTCTGCATTCTGTGAAGCTTTGCAATGGTCTTCATAGGAGTTTGAGCTGACTTACCGTCATTTGTGTTGAGTCCGCTCTGGTTAGAGAAGTACCAAACCGTACCGCCCTCTGCAACAGTCCACTCGGACTTGGAGTTCTTAATGCTTTCAACTCTTTCTGCGAACATCTTGTCGAGCTTGTCGATAAGACCGTCGGGAGCCTTCATGAGATAATCATTGGTATCGTTAACGGACGTCCAGATCTCTTCGCCGTTTTCACCAACGATGGACTTGTGCTCGTAAGCGGCAGCCATAACGTAAGGGTAAGCCCAATGGTCGTCCTTGATGTCGGTAAAGCCTGCAACGATAACCTCTGTAAAGCTGTTCTTGTCGGGGTTTCTGCCGAGTGCAATACAGAGAACCTTTACG
>JAZNNG010000019.1:0-141010 GCA_045580165.1 Eubacteriales bacterium | reverse complement strand
CTTGGCCTCCCGACTTAGCTTTTTTAAGCGGTATAAATTTGATGAAATGCAAGGGTATGGGTGGAGATTTTGAAGTTTTTCAGATTGCACGCGCGCTTGAAAGTTTTTGCCAAGCTTTTTTCAAAAAGCGGGATCAAGTTTTGCACCGTAATCGTTTATCATATTCTCGTCATCCTCGTCTGCACGAAGTATGAGCGTGTACGCATCGGGAATGTCGCCTACAATTACCGTCTCACTTATAGGTATGGTGGTTTTTATATAAATACCGTCACTCGTAAGCGGCTCCTTTACTGCAGTATTTGCTGAAAATTCAAGACGCAAACGGTGAAGAGTCTGGTTGATTCCGCTGTCGGTAAATTCGCTCGTAAGGTCGCAGGTTATCCCGTAAAGGGCGGTAAGATCAACAATAACCTTTGGACCCTTTCCGTAGAAAAAGGTAATTCCCGAAAGAGTCCCCGCACTAATACTGAGCGTCAGGGCGTTTTTTGCCTTGACCTTGCTAATTATCTCCTTTGATAAAAAAGCGCGTATCTTGTTGGCGTTCAGCATATTCAGCGAATACGTGCTTACGTACCCGTCATTGTTGTAGGTTAATTGCATCATATCCATGAAATACTTGCTTGCCTTGTCCTCTGCAAGCGCCTCGGATACTACCTCGGTCAGCATAGTTTTGGCAAAAGCCTCGCATTCGCGGCAAAGAATAGGCTTTACAACACCGTTCAGATAAGCGAGCGTTACCGACACCGCAATCGCAAAAGAGCAAATTAGTAAAAATAACTTAATCTTGAATTTCAGAATAAACACCGCCTTTGATAACATAATATGCGTTTTTCTGAAAAAAGCAAAAGAATCGCGGCGATAACGCCGCGATTCTTTAAGATTATTTGTTAAAAGGTATTGTTTCGTAACCGAGCCAGCCTGCAAGATGACGCTTAAGTATGATCAAATCAAGAGAGGTCATTTCTTCATCTCCGTCAAGGTCGAGATTGAAACCAAGTGCAGTATCCGCAACGTTACTCCAGCCAGCCATAAATCTTGCCATTACTATTGCATCAATCGCAGTTATCTCTCCGTCACCGTCAGAATCACCGGGGTAGTATTTCAGGGGATTTGTAACGTCGTACTTGTGATAATCACCGCAAGTAGAGCAAATCTTTTCGGTGAAACCGTACTCTGTGTCTTTGGGAGGAGTAACCGATTCGGTGTAGTTGTGGCCGCCGTCAAGGCTTGCCACGGCAGGAGTGGAATAAGTGTACTTTGAACCGTTGTAAGTAACGTTTAAAAAGCTTACACTACGCTCGGCTTTGTTGATTTTTATAGGAACGATAAATCCGTCATCAATGTCGGCTTGATAAACAAGCTCGTCAACATTGAATTCGGGACACAATCTATAAATCGAATCCGAAGTATTATAATAAAGATTTCCGTCAAAAGCGAATGGAACAGCTCGGAACTGACCGCCCGAAACGGTACCACCTTGATATTTCCACGAAAGACCCGATAAACTGCGTACCTGCTCGAAGTTCTCCGGCTCCGAGAGCTTTGAACGGAGAATGTTTGCAGGAGCACTGAAATCGTCGGCAAAGTAATAATAACCGTCGAGATATGCAAGAGGAGAGCTTGATTCTTTCCAGAAAGCATTTTTGTATGTATCGGACGTTGCGAAATAATCTCTTACCCAGTCGCTTGCTTTGTGTTGATTGTCGTTGCTGCCGAATTCAGCATCGGATGCGAGAAAATACTTGTACGAAACGAGACCTTTTTTGTCGGGTGTGGGGTCATCCCAGGTCACGTCGACGTGATACCAATCGTTTCCGATTTTAACAAGGTTCCATATATGAGAAAGAGACTTTGAGCGCACGGTGCCAACGTAAATATCTACCTTTTCCAAAAGCAGGGAATAGGCAAGAGTGTAACTCTGGCACACACCGATATTTTCGACAAGCACACCGTAAGCAGAGAAGGAGGTCGGGTGATCGTTGTTGTGTGTTTCATAGGTTTCTAAATCATACTCTGCATTTAATACAATATAGTCGTGAAGTGCTATCATCTTGTCGATATCAGACATAGACTCGTCTATACACGATAGAGCTTCTTCGACGGACAAATCAAATTTTTCCTTCAGACTCGGTATAGTGGTTGCTTCAAAATAGTATTTGGGCTTGATTTCAATGATTATTTTTGTGTTCGTATTATACTTGTAAGATATACTGCCGTTAACATAAAAGTATTCGGGATTTTCATCGAGAAGGGAAGAATAAAACCTCTGAAACTCTGCAAGATCTGCTTCGCTTGTTGTTATTCCGACATCAGAGATATTAATATAATCTTGCGAATACGTATTCCACGCATCTAATATTTCTTCCTTGTAGTCGTCGAGCGTTTTGGTGTTTGACCTTGCAGCTCCACCTGAAGGAGAATAAAACTTAGGTGCAGAAATTAAGTCTTCCGAAGCGGATATGTGCCCGTCCTGAATTGCAATGCCCTCAAGCTCACCGTAGCCAAGCTCGTCTGCAGAGCAAACTACACTCATAAGCAGAGCGACTAACAAAACAGCAAAAAGGATAGACAAATGTTTTTTCATATTAACGCCTCCGTTACGCCATGATCGTATAATATGATTGTATCACATCTTAATGAAAAAATCAACAGTAAAAACCGCAAGCAGTAATCTGCTTGCGGTTTTTAGCTTATTCGAGGGGAAGCGATTCGTAGCCTTTCCATTTTGCTATGTGACGTGCGAGAATTATCGTGTCGAGGGAATCAGAAACACCGTCCTTGTTAACGTCTGCCGCGTTTTTGTTAACGTTGTATCCACCCCAACCTGCGAGCGAACGGGCGAGTATTACCCAGTCAACAGAGCTTATCTGCTCATCTCCGTCAACGTCGCCTGCATCTGCAGGGGTGTTATCGTTGAAAACGCCGAGCTTTATCATTTCCTCCATCATATACTCAGCCATTATCTTCTGACCCTTTCCACTTGGATGGAGACCGTCGGGCATAAGGTCTGATTCACACACTGCATCGTGCCATACTCCGTGCTCATCCTTGCCGCTGGGGGTGATTATTGCGCTTGTAAAATCAAGCTCTTCGGGGGTGTAAATATCGATGACGGGAATATCATAGATCTTTCCGAGCTCAATCAAAGCATTGGTGTAATCAAGCAGGGAGCTGCCTTTACTGTTGTTGACCTTGTCTCCGCTTCTCTTGATCGGTGAGAAGAAAACGATTTGCTTATCTGGGTATTTTTCAATAAGACCTTCCATAAGAATACGGATACCGCCAATATAGGTAGTAGGCTCGCGGTCGCCATTGAACCCGTTGCGAAGCCTTGACCCCAGTCGTTTGTACCGCCCTTAACGGTTATAAGGTCCGCATCATCTCGCATACTTGAATATCTTTCGAGGAACGAGTCGGTTCTGCCTGAACGTGGATTAACGGTTGTACCCGAAACACCGTAGTTGTTGTTTGTGATGTTGTACCACCGTGCCCAATAGTAGTGATACTGCTTTCCGCCTTCGGGGGATGGAACGTAAGTCGTTATAGAGTCGCCGAGAGAATTTACGATATAACTTGTTTTATTTTCGCTTTTATCGTAGAGCTCGAGGGAAGCAATATCCTTGTCAAACACGTAGACTTTGCAAGTGCTTTCGAGTTGTCCCGACTTAGCGGTAATAGTAGCAGTTCCTGCTGAAATAGCGGTCACCTTACCCGTTGCATCAACGGTAGCAACATTTTTATTTGAGGATGTATACTGTATATTTGAACCAAGAGGAACGAAGGAAGGCTTTGCCATAACGGTAAGCTGGAACGTGTCGTCCTTTGTGATACGCATAACCTGTTCACGGAGAGTGATATCTGTCAAAGGAATAGAGCTAAGGTCGACTGTATGTACGTACGCCTCGGCATCTGCGACCGTTTTGAAGAAGCCGACATATTCGATGTCGAAATGCTCGCCTTTCACCATATTAAGATTGCTTACGTAGGGCTTGATGTATATAAAGTTAAAGCCGGATGTGCTGCTCAGGTCTCTGTCTGCGGAGAATGCGGAAATTCTCTCAATGGGATCGGTGTTCATGATTTCGCCTGTTGAGCAGTCTGTTTTAAGGTTGTAAATAAAATATGATGTTGCGAACGTCCTGTCATAATATTTGAACGGTGTAAATAACTTTGCGGCAACAGGTGAGGCATTTTTGCTGTAGTCGATTCCTATGTTTGCGGTAAGCTGGGCGTTTACGGCTACATTACTGCGATAAGAAATCTTTACAACAGGATAATCCTTAGCCTTGACGTCAGATGCAAATCCCATAGGATTAATTGTTATCACCGTTGTGTTGTAATTACTTGTACCTGTTTTTGTTGATTCGATGCTGACGTACAGCTTGCCGTTATCTAACTTGTAATTGTCTACAATCTGAAGACCGCCGCCAACGGTGATATATCCATCGAGGTCGGTAGGATCGTATACATAGTAGTCGTTAGCGGCAGACACACAAACTGAAAACGAGATTATTTGGAAATGTAAAGCAAAAAAGAGGTCTTTCGACCTCTTTTTTTGTGGATTTTTAAGAAATAATTATTCAGCGTCTGCAGCTTCAGCGATTTCTTCCGCTTCAACTGCTTCCTCAGCAGCTGCTTCAGCGGCCGCTGCCTTTTCTGCATCCTCAACGATTGCGCGGATGGAAAGGCTTACCTTACGGTTTTCAGTGTCAATAGCAGTGATCTTTGCATCAACAATGTCACCAACTGCGAGCTTGTCGCTTGTCTTTTCAACTCTTTCCTTTGAGATCTGGGAAATGTGGATAAGACCGTCCTGACCGGGAACAACTTCAGCAAATGCACCGAGGTTGTCGATAACTGCCGTGATCTTTACGTTGATGATGTCGCCAACGTTGTACTTTTCAGGAATTATCTTCCAGGGGTTGGTGTCTTCGGTCTTGTAGCCGAGAGAGATGTGTCTCTTTTCGGTGTCGATGGACTTGATGAATACTTCGATCTCTTCACCAACGCTGAGCACCTCGGAGGGGTGCTTGATTCTTCTCCAGGAAAGCTGAGAAATGTGGAGAAGACCCTGTACGGTGTCGTTAAGAAGAACGAACGCACCGTATGTATCAAGCTTAACAACCTTACCCTTGTAGTACTTGCCAACCTCAATATCTGCCCAGAAAGCATCCTCTGCAGCCTTGCGCTCTGCGTATACAACGCTCTTGATGGAGCCGACTACACGGCGTCTTGCAGCGTTAACCTCGATCACCTTGAACTTAACGGTGGTACCGAGCAACTGAGTGAGGTCTGCGTCCTTGGGAAGACCTGTCTGGGAAGCGGGGATAAATACGCGTACGAGGTTGCTGGAAACTGTAATGCCTGCATTACCCTTGATAACTTCAACTACCTTGCCCTCGAAAACCGTGTTGTTTTCCTGAGCATCTGTGAAGATCTGGAAGTTTTTCTTTGCATCGAGTCTCTTCTTGGAGAGAGTAGCAACGCCGTCAACCTCGCTGACGCGAAGAGCGATCGTCTCTACCTCGTCGCCGATCTTGAACATAGTTGCAAGATCAACGCCTGTTACGTCGGTAATTTCGTCGTAAGGAATAATTCCTGTAAACTTACAACCGAGGTCGACAGCAATTTCATTCTGTGCAATCGACAAAACAGTACCTGTTACGATATCTCCTGTATGAATAGATTTTAGTGAATCTTCGAGCATTGTTGCAAAATCAAATTCGCTCATTTTGGTTAATACCTCCTGTATTATGATGCCGGGGGTCGAAGCTCCGGCAGTAATAGCAACGTTAGAAAACGGAGAAAATACTGTTTGTTCGATTTGCGAGGAGTCTTGAACGAAAAAGCTGTTGGGGTTTATAGCTTTGCTAACATGATACAGCTTGTTCGAGTTCGAACTGTCGAGACCGCCGATCACGACCACAGCGTCATTTTCGGCGGCAAGCCTTTTGACTTCCGTTTGCCGCATTTCCGTCACACCACATATTGTATCAAAAATTATCGCATTTGTATATAGTTTTTGCAAAATTTTTTGACATTTTTCCCATTCATACAAATTTTGTGTGGTTTGCGCGGCTAAAATCAACTGTTTTTCACCAAAAACGTCGCCGTTTTCTCCCTCGGCGAAGGCGTTTAATTGCTCCGAATTTTCAAAAACCAGAACCCGCCCTTTGGCATAGCTTACGATGGACTTTACTTCGGGATGCTCGGGTGATCCGATCATTACGAAAAGGGTAGAGTCCGACGTGTTTTCCTCGGCGATTCTGTGTATTTTTGAAACGTTAGGACAGGTGCAGTCTTCAAAGTGAAAATTGTCGTGAATCTCGGCATTGTGTTTGAGCTTTTCAAGAGTGCTTTTGACAACTCCGTGTGCTCTGACGATAACGTATGTTTTTGTACCGTCATCACTTTCCTTGGCAACTCTGTCGATATCCTTTTCCTCGATGATCCCGACTCCGCGAGCCGCAAATCCGTCGATAATAAAGGCATTGTGAATAAGCTTGCCGAGCGTATAAATACGGGCGTTCGGATTCTCGTTAATAAGTCTTTCGACCGTATCCACGGCGTGTTTGACACCGAAGCAGAAGCCCGCGTATTTTGCAAGTGTTATCTCAGGCATTGTATTTACCGCCGTAAGCTGCTTTTTCAAGCTCAAATACGGCATCCTTTATAATTTGTGTAGCGCTTTCAAGCTCGTCTTTTCCACCCTCGGAAAATCCGAGTGCATCATTGGAGACAGGTGTACCGAAAATAATCTCGGTTCTTGCAAAAAGCTTGAATTTTTGATTTTTCGTTTTTATAAAAACGGGGATTATACCGGCGCCCGATTTGTAAGCGGCAAAAGCGGCGCCCGACTTGAATTCGGTGTCCTCGACGCTGATATTGCGCGAGCGCGTTCCCTGCGGAAACATTCCGACGAGCCGTCCGTCCTTCAGATAACGAATAGAGGTCTTGACAGCTGCGGCGGGGTTACCCTTGCGGTCAACCGGAAAGGCACCGAGAGCTTTTATCAGCCCGGATAAAAGCGGAATTCTGAAAAGCTCTTTTTTTGCCATAAAATAGATCTGTCTGTTGCAGGCAACACCCAGAATTATTACGTCACCGATAGAAATGTGGTTGCAAACTACTACGTAAGCATTGTCTGACGGAACGTTATCCTGCCCCGATATTTTCAGGTTGTAAACAAACTTGAAAAGTCCCGACAGCAGACCTTTGAGAAAAGCGTATAATTTCATATAGGCTCCATATTGAAAAAAGATCAGATCAATCCCTTTTCCTTGATTATTTCTAAAATAGCACCTGCTGTACCCTCGAGATCAAGTCCCGAGTTGTCGAGTATTACTGCGTCGTCTGCAGGAATTGCAGGGGCGGTTGCGCGCGTGGAGTCGTTTTTATCTCTCTCTTGCATTTGCGCGAGTACCTTTTCAAGCGTGGTGTCCTCGCCCTTTTCCTTGAACTCTGCAAGACGTCTCTCGGCGCGGCTCACGTCATTTGCAGTAAGGAAGACCTTGACCTCTGCGTTCGGAAAAATTACAGTTCCGATATCGCGTCCGTCCATTATTATGCTGTTTTCTTTAGCGATGCTTCTCTGCGTATCAAGTAAGAATGCTCTTACCTCAGGAATTGCGGAAACCGCTGATGCATACGCGGCAATAGTCTGAGTGCGTATGGTGTCGCCAACGTCAACTCCGTTAAGTAAAACGTGCTGACTTTCGTTTTCAAAGGTAAGCTTTAAGTCGATTTCGGGAAGACAACCGATTATCTTATCGTTTTCGCTTTTGTCGATCCCCTTGTTGTAAACGTAAAGACCGATGGTTCTGTATAGCGCGCCCGTGTCAACGTAGACAAGACCAAGCTTTTTCGAAAGCAGCTTGGCAACCGAGCTTTTTCCCGCACCGGAAGGGCCGTCGATGGCAATTATCATATATAACTCCGTTCCGCCGCATATGCGGCAAAAATAGATTTTCAGTCGTTAAGTGCTGCGCTTGTGCCTGCAAGGTAGCCGGTTGAAAAGGCTATCTGAAGATTGAAGCCTCCCGTGTAGGCGTCGACGTCAATAACCTCGCCTGCAAAATAAAGTCCGTGAATAAGCTTGCTCTGCATATCCTTGGGGGAAATTTCTTTTACGTTTATACCGCCCGAGGTAATTATTGCCTCGTCAATTGGTCTGAAGCCGTAAATATCAAAAGAGAAGGACTTGAAAAGCTCTACCAGAGTACGGCGCTCCTCTTTTGTTATCTCGTTTACCTTCTTATACGGGTCGATGCCCGACTTTCTTATAAAAACGGGTATCATTTTTTGCGGTAAAAGATCAGATAGTGAATTTGAGAAGTTCTTGTTCGTATATTTTGAAAAGTCGGATAATAGTCTTGCGTCAAGCGTTTTTTCGTCAAGTGCAGGCTTTAAGTTAATGCTTGCTCTGTATTTGTTTCTTGTCATTGGCTTGAGATGAGCAGAGGCGCTCAGCACAACGGGGCCCGTTATTCCGAAATGAGCAAACAGCATTTCACCGAACTCGCTGTAAACCGCTTTTCCGGATTGCTTATCGGTTATCGTCAGCTCGACGTTTTTGAGTGAAAGTCCACTTATTGCGGCACATACGCTCTTGTCTGCCTCAAGAGGCACGAGAGAGGGTACCGGTGCTATTACCGAATGCCCAAGCTCACGCGCAAAACGGTAACCGTCACCCGTTGAGCCCGTACGCGGATAAGAAACTCCGCCCGTACACACTATGACCTTATCAAAGCCGTAATCGCACGTTTTGCCGTTTTCGTCGACGGCAGAAATTCCGCTAATTTCAGTACCGTCGGTAATAATTTTTGTAACACGCTGATTTATAACCTTTACGCCCGAAATATAGCTTTTTAAGGCGTTTACGATATCAGCCGCCCTGTCGGAAACGGGGAACACTCTCGCTCCGCGCTCGGTTTTAAGCGGTACACCGAGATTCTTAAAGAACTCCATCGTGTCCGAGGTGGAGAAGGCGTTCAGCGCCGCGTACATAAAACGCGGATTTGTGGGTATGTTCGAAAGAACGGTTTCGACAGGTGAATTGTTAGTTACGTTACATCTGCCCTTGCCGGTTATCATAAGCTTTGTGCCCAGACGCTTGTTTTTTTCAAACAACGTGACGTCTGCGCCAAGATATGCGGCAGTTCCCGCGGCAATAAGTCCTGCGGCTCCTCCGCCGATGACTGCGATTCTCGGCATATCCACCCGTCCTTTCGTATTTTGATAAGGATTTACGATTCCTCTGAAATTTTCTGGTAAACCTCGTATTTTTCCCAGATCTCCTCAAGCTTGGTGAAGGTGTTTGCAACCTCATCCTTCTTTTTCATTCCGGTAGCCACTATAATGGCGTTGATGATGCTGAGGGGGGCAACGAGAGAGTCTACGAATGATGCCATATCGCTTTCCGCAAGCAAAAGACTGTCTGCGTAGGTGGCGATAGGTGAGATGTTACTGTCGGTAATAGCAACGACGTGAGCGCCTTGACTCTTTGCATATTTTACCGCATTGATACTGCGCTTTGAATATCTCGGGAAGCTTATTCCGATAAGCACATCCTTGTTTGAGATTCGCATTACCTGCTCAAGGGTTTCGCTTCCTCCCGACATATTAACGCATCTTGCGTTATCGAATATGAGGTTGAAATAAAACGCCATAAACGATGCAAGAGAGGATGACGAGCGCATACCGAGAATGTATATGTTTTCGGCATTTACGATAGCGTCGATAGCGGTGTTGAAGTGATCGTGATTTATACGGTCAAGTGTTATGCGGATCTTTTCGATGTCTGACTGAACCACCTTGTCGAGAATATCGTTATTTCCGATACGGTCTGACGTTATTTCCATACGCTGGAGAGTCGTAAGCTTGTTACGAACGATCTCTTGAAGTGAATGCTGGAGGGCAGGGTATCCGTCAAAGCCGAGCTCGTCGGCAAATCTTACGACGGTAGATTCGCTTATGCCTACCTGTGTTCCGAGCTTTGCCGCAGTCATATAAGCCGCCTTGTCATAATGCTCAACGATGTAGTTGGCTATGCGTCTGTGACCCTTCGAGAGAGAGGGTATTTTTTCTTCGATAATTTTTAAGAGGTCTGTCTTTGTTGAGTCAGTATTCATAATGCTCTCCGTTGCAGATTTATTATCGCTTGTTATCAAAGCATTTCGCGGACGCGGAGCTTAACTCCGTGCTCCTCGGCAATCTTCTGTGCCTCGTCGATATCCTTATCGGGTATAGAGCCGCGTACTACGCTGAACATTACGTTTGGAACATAATTCTTAAGCTTAGCGGCAAAATCAATCAGTGCTGCGTGCGCCGCTTCTCCGAATTCGCTATGGCATACCTTTTGATATTCGTCGGCGTAAGGTGAGTTAAGACTTACTCCGACCGTATCGAAAAGTCCCTCAAATTCGGGTGTAACGTCACGTCCGTGAATGAGGTTTGCCTGACCGTTGGTGTTCATTCTGATGGGAAGGTCTGAAATTTTGCGGATATGCTTACATACCGTCAATATATCGTAAAGTCTGACCGTCGGCTCACCGTAGCCGCAGAATACGACCTCGTCGTATTTATGCGACGAGAGAGCAGAGCTGACTGCGTCGATTATTTCCTCGACCTCGGGCTCGCGTTCAAGCCAAAGATTGCCGTAAAGCTCGTCGCCGTGGTCTCTTACGCAGAAGTCACAGCTGTTGGTGCATCTGTTCGTAACGTTGATATATAGTGAGTTATCGCAAACGTAGGTAATAGTCATTGTAATCTCCGACGCGCACGCATAATTTGCGCGTAAAATCTATATTTAAGGCTTTCAAATAGCCTCTATTAACGAAATTATGCTGCCGTTTATAAGCGGCAGCATAGAACATTCAGTCCGATTATTAGCCGAGAGAAATGGCTTCTACAGGACAACCGTCAGCACAAGCTCCGCACTCAATGCAAGCTTCTGCATCTATTACGTATTTGCCATCACCTTCAGTAATGCATTCCTGAGGGCAAGTACCTGCGCATGCGCCGCAAGCTACGCAATCATCTGAAATTATGTATGCCATGTTAGACACCTCCGTTAAAAATTTTACAGATACATTATAGCACAATTTTTGAAAATATCAATGATTTTTTCAAAAAAATATTTTCCAAATTGTAAATTCACCAAAAAATCGCTGAAAATCAAGGAAAAATCACTGTGCAGAGGGTTTATCTCCGCCTTTTTCCATACGTTTAAGGTCATCTCTGTGGAAAACCTTGATGACCGCGTCCTCACCCGAACCGAGTCTTACCTTACAAAGTCCCGCAAGAGGCTGGGTTTCTGAGACGGTGCCGGGACCATCGGGAGTCATCACGGGTGTATCCACCTTGGGGGTCTTGCGAATTTCCTCGTCATAGGTGTCGTACTCGTATCTGAGGCAACACATAAGTCTTCCGCACGCACCGGATATCTTAGCGGAGTTTAATGAGAGTCCTTGCTCCTTCGCCATTTTTATAGACACCTGAACGAAGTCGGTAAGGAAGGTCTTGCAGCAATAGGGAAGGCCGCAGGTTCCGATACCGCCGAGAAGCTTTGTTTCCTCGCGTATGCCTATCTGCCTGAGCTCGATTCTTGTCTTGAAGACCGAAGCCAGATCCTTTACAAGCTCTCTGAAGTCAACGCGTCCGTCGGAGGTGAAATAGAACAAAAGCTTTGAGTTGTCAAACGTGTACTCAACGTCAACCAGCTTCATCTCAAGCTTGTGGAGGGCTATTTTTTCGTTGCAGATCTTCATAGCCTCTGCTATCTTTTCTTTGTTTTCCTCGTAATGCTTGACGTCAGCCTCGGTAGCCTTGCGGAGAACCTTTTTGAGAGGAAGAACGATATCGCGGGTCTTGACTGTTGAGTTTGGGATCTGAACTGTTGCAAATTCGAGTCCGCGGGCGGTTTCTACGATGACGTTTTCGCCTTTTTCCGCAATTATTCCGTTTGGCGCAAAGTAGTATATCTTGCCGCCTGCCTGAAAACGCACGCCGATTATCTCGACGGGAAGCTCGGGATCGTACCATTCGTTCTGAGCAGTCGGAGCTTCACCTTGGGGATTCTTAACAACAGGTGTCTCAGATGCGGGCTTTGCAGCATCGACTGTATCCTCTTTCTCGGCTACACTGTCCGCAGCCTCCGCTGCTACTGCTTCATTATTGGTCGTATCGGAAGGTTCTATGTTATTGCCGTGTCTGCCCAATCTGTTCTTGTTTCTGAAGCCGCGGCGACCGTGATTTCCGTTTTCCCCATGGGGAGCTCGTTCCTTAATGTCGTTGACTGCTTCTGCGGCTACGGCCTGCTTAGACTCTGCGGTCTGAGTCTCCTCACTCGTCTTTTTGGGGAAACGGTTATTATATTGTGGCTTTTGTGAGCGTGCTTTTTGAGCAGGCGCGGCGTCACGGGGCTTCTTCTTGAAGAATTCCGCAACGACGCGGCTCACGTTTTCATTGGTTTCCTTATTGTTCTGCATATATTTTGCCTTTCTTTTCGCTTAAAACTTGTATCTCAGAGAAAAAACGTCGTAAGCGTATGCGGTTATAGTTGTTTGTAAATTTGCGTTTTGTGATAGTGAAAGTCTGTATTTTTCGATGATTTCTATCATTTCAAGTGAAAACACATTTGAAAATGATGCCGACGCAGACAGAAGCTCGTCCTCATACAGATAAAACAACGGTTCATAATTTTGAGTAAGCTTTGATTTTACTATGTCCGAAAATGCGTTCTGAAGCATTGAGAAAAAAGCATTCAGCGTGTCTCTGTCATATCCGAGCGACTGCAAATACGAAAGCAACTCGTAAGCTCTCGAGCGCTTACGGACGAGAGAGATAAAGTCGGAGCAGCTTTGATAAAGTGAAAGGTTTGTTTCTGCGGTTTCTCCGCAAATGTTATCAATAGCCTTGCCAATACTGCCGTTTGAGAGAAGAACCGCGAGGGAGAGCGCATCGGGGGATGATTCCGCGAGCTCGCGAGCTCTGTCGTTTTGTGAAACAAGATAGCTTCTGATGGTTTCAAAATCAAATCTCTCGGTACGCAATACGGTACCGCGGCTTCTCACCGTTACGAGTAAAGCATCGGCCGATTCACATAACAGTATAAATACCGCGTATGAGGGTGGCTCTTCAAAAATCTTGAGAAACGCGTTCTGAGCTTCGACGGTCATTTTGTCGGCGGATTCAATGATATATATCTTGTAATCACTTTCGTTGGGCATAACGTAGACGTCGTTTCTGATAAAGCGGACGGATTCGATGCCCATCTGCGCTTTTCCTTCGGGGAGTGAAACGTAGATAACATCTGCGTGATTTTTACCGAGCACTTTTTTACAATTATCACAGGAACAGCACGCTTCGGGCGAGAATTTGCAGTTAAGCATTAACGCAATATGTCTTGCGATCGTGCTTTTACCGGAGCCGTCAGCGCCCTCTATTATTATGGCGTGCGGCAGAGTGCCTGACTCAACGTCTGAGCGAAGCTTGTTCTTGAGCGCCGCATTGCCGATGAATTCGTTAAATTCCATATTATTCCTTGATTATTATGCCTGTTTCGGTGAGAGGAGTAACGTCTACGGGAATGCCGTTAACGTAAAGCTCAACTCTGACAACGGTTACGTTTTCGCCCTTCTTGGACATAAGGCCGGTTCTTCCGCTTTTACCTATAAGCGTACCTGTTTCGACGGTGTCGCCGTTAGCTACGTTGATCTCGGAGAGATGCTTATATACGCTCACGAGTCCGAGACCGTGGTCAACTGCAACGATATTACCCGTAAGCGTGTTAGAACCTGCAAAAATTACCGTGCCGGCATTTACCGCCTTGACCTCGCTTACCTTGTTGCAGCTATAATACAGACCGGGGTTTTCAAACTGAACGCTGTTCTTATTAATGGTGAGAAGATCGCCGTAATCGGCAGACTCAAACGTTCCCTTGGGAAGACCTGAGATGAACTTGCCGCTAAAGGCGCGGGTGTCGGATACTTTGTCAAAGAAGGTTTCGAAGAGTGCCTCGTATTCGCGGATATTAGCATCGGAATAGAGGGAATCGAAGACTGCATCTTCAATGTTGTAAGGATACGAAGCGGTATATCTGTTCGTTACGTCAACCGTGAAATTTGTCTGGGAGTGGTTGTTATAGTCAACCGAGAAGGTGTAGGAGCCGGGAATGAAGGAGGTTGAAACGGGAATAAGCGCACGCATATATTCCCCGTCCTTATAGAACTTCGGAACGTAGTCTATCGCGGGCTCGCTTGTGAAGTATATTGAGTTTGCGTTCTCGGCGTACTGAACCGATATGGTCAGAACGTCACCGATGGTCGCTTTATTCGATGAAATGTAGAATACCGGAGGCTCCTTGAAATCAATGTCAAGGTCGTATGTGAGCTCGCCGCGGTAATCTCTGTCGGCGCTTTCGTACCAAGTAGCAACTATGTGGGCGCTTGCTTTGTTGCCGCTGAAATCGTGGTTTGCAAGGTCACTGTAGAAGCCGTCGAAAATTACCTCTCCGTCAGATTTGAGAGTAATTGTAAGAGAATCGGGCTCGATGTTAAAATTAAGAATAGGCGTACCGTAGGTCTGTACGGTAGCGTTTTCGCCGTTTTGCGTGATACTGTCAAAGAATCTTCCTCCAAGGCCCTCGAACTGCCACTTTGAGCTTGTTGTGTTCATAATGCCGCCGTCAAGGGAAAGGGTGGGGGCAGAGGAGTAGTCATAAATGCAATGCGCGTATTTTGTTTCAAGGAACTTTTCAGCGTCCTCTCGAAGCATATGAAACGCCATTCCGTTTGCGTCGGAGAAATAAGCGTCGGTGCTTTGCTTTGAGAAATAGTAGCTGTATGTGTTTTCCTTGCCGTAGCTGTGGTATGTTATTAAGAAGTACGGGTTATCAAGAAGCGGTTCAGGGAGAGCAAGTATCTTTTCGGCTGCGGAGCTTGCGGATACCATAAACTCTATGAAGCCGTCATCCTCGCCCTTAACAAGCTCGGTTTTGACACCGTTTAAGTCGATTATCTCAAGCTTGTCCACGTTGTCGACAGTTACGGGCTCCTTGTGTGACGAGTTGTATGATGCAATGGCGATATAAGTCGGTATAAAAACCACGAGAGTGCAGAGTATGATCAAAAAAACTTTTTTCATATACGATAATCTCCTTACAGGATGGGAACATTAAATTACAGTTACAATAATTATATCACACCTTTTGCTTTATTTCAACACATATTTGCTCATTTTTGAGGTTTGTCGAAGGATTTTTTTAGCATATCGACATTGGAATGGAAAAAATGCAAAAAAATGGCGCAAAGGTATTGATTTTTTTCGGATAATATATTACAATAACTTAGATGATAAATTTTAGACAAAGGTTTGAAAGGAGTTTCCGATCGCGGAAAACGGAATTATGAAGAAGTTCAGAAGAATTGGAGTACTTACCTCGGGCGGCGACGCACCCGGAATGAATGCCTGTGTCAGAAGCGTAGTTCTTTCGGCACTTGCGAGGGGCGTAGAGGTATTTGGAATATATAAAGGATATACGGGACTCATCAGTAACGAGGTAAAGCTGCTTACACCAGCTGACGTTAACGGAAAGATCGACGATAGCGGAACACTGCTTTACTCGGACAGATGTCCTGAATTCAAGACCGAGGAGGGAATGGCAAAGGCTATAAGCACCTGCCGTGAGCTCGGCATTGACGGTATTGTTGCCATCGGCGGAGACGGTACGTTCAGAGGAGCTACCGACCTTTCCATACGCGGCATACCCACTATCGGTATTCCCGGAACCATCGACAACGACATCACGTCGACAGATTATTCTATCGGCTTTGACACGGCTATGAATACGACGATGAGAATGATAGATAACCTACGCGACACCTGTGAGTCTCATGCAAGATGCGACGTTATTGAGGCAATGGGAAGAAACGCGGGTTGGATAGCGCTTGAGTGCGGTCTTGCGACCGGCGCTGTTGCAATTGCTATCGGCGAGGTTGACTTTGATGCAGACGCCGCTATCGAGAGAATAAAGACGCTCAGAGCAGAGGGTCAGAGAAGCTTTATCGTAGTAGTTTCCGAAACCTTCGGTGCAGAGTTCTCCGAGGGACTCGCAAAGAGAATACAGGACGAAACGGGTGTCGAGACCAAGTTCGCAAGATTTGCTCACATCGTACGCGGCGGCTCTCCCACACTTCGTGACAGACTTACTGCGACTCTTATGGGTAAATATGCGGTTGATCTTCTCCTTGACGGTAAGAGCGACCTTGTCGTTTGTCAAAAGGACAGCGAGATAACCTCTACCGAGATCAAGTTTGCGCTTATCGTGGACAGAATGTTCAAGAACAAGCTCAAGGACGGTGACCTTGATAACTTTACTGCGGAGGAAGTTGAGCTGATGAAGGAGATATGCGCACAAAAGCAGGCGAAGTTCGCGGATTATATGAACACAGCAACTCTTATGGCTCAGCATTGATTTTGTAAAGCTAAAAAGCCGCTTCGGCAGAAGCGGCTTTTTGTTTATGCTTTTTTCTTCTTTCTGAGTTCTGCAAAAAAATCACTTAAAAGAGATGAGCATTCGTCGCGGCATATACCCGTACAGAGCTCTGCCTTGTGGTTGAGGGGAAATTCGTTCATATTCATAACCGTACCGAATGCGCCTGCCTTGGTGTCGTGCGCGCCGAAAATCACTCTTTTAATGCGTGAATTGATGATAGCACCTGCACACATAGGGCAGGGCTCAAGCGTGACGTAAAGCTCACACTTATGAAGCCTCCAACCGCCAAGCCTTTTGCAGGCGTTGTCGATTGCGGCGATTTCTGCGTGAGCAAGAGCGTTTTTGCCGCTTTCGCGGGTGTTGTAGCCCTCACCGACTATCTCCCCGTCACAAACCACGACTGCACCGACGGGTATTTCTCCCATTGACCCTGCAATGCCTGCAAGCTCAATAGCTCTTTTCATAAATTCCGTATCCTTATCCAAGGTAGGCCTCCAATAATCTGAATGTGATGAATATTAATGCCGTTACGTACAGATACGGCATTGTGAAAGCACCGCGTTGAAACTGACCGCCGACTGTGCGCGTATGCTTTGACGGTGCAAAAACCTTGAGTAAGACACCGATAATTATAGATACGGGAACGATGATCAGTGTAATTAAATTGTCGGTCGATAAGAGCAGAGCGACCGTGTTGTTTATAATATGAAGTATTATCGCGCTTAGTGTTCCCGTTGAAAAGGTGAGATAGGAAAAGATAATTCCCGAAAACATTGCGTATATAATTCCGCCAACACCTTTATGCATAAGAGCGAAGAAAAATGACGATATAAGGGCAGCAGGGATAAAGCCGAATCTTCTAAGTACTCTGAACATGCTGCCTCGCCATAAAAGCTCCTCTAAAACGGGGGCAATAATTCCTGTCATAATGAAGGTGTAAGGAGTCAGTACGTAGCTTGTCGAGGGTGAGCCGAAATAATGAGTAAGTAAAAACGAGGTCACCATCATTGACGGGAAAAATATAAGAATATCGGAAACACTTATGACCTGAATTTTAACAGACTTTACCGGAAATGAGAACAGAAGGATAAATATTGGTAGGGCGTACGAGAGAACGTATAGCAGCGAACGTATATGCGAATTTTGTGAAAGCGGTTGCAAATTCAGAAGAAGCAGGTGAATAACCGCGCATATATAGCACAGATTTATTTTGTTGTTTGCCAATCGAATCCCCCCTAAATAGTTCGTATACGGTAAGAGTTATATTGTCAAGAATATAATACCAAAATTTTAACATTCTTGCAAGGGGGTTGATTTATTTACAAAAATGTTGTATAATGGCTCAGGATTTTTCGTGAAAGGAGTGAGCCGTAATAGCGGAGGTAACTAAGAAAACGTCCGAAAAAGAAAAGAAAACGGGACTATACTCGGATTACAGTATAGAGAAGGCAAAAAGCGGCAAGACCCCCTTTTCCGAGCACCGTAGAATTGCTCTTAAAAACGGACTTTCACCGATAGAGGCATTGGCTAATGCGATAGGGTCAAAAATGGCTGAGAAGGGTGCAAAAAAGGAAAACAAGGCCTTTTCAAAGCCTGTTTTCAAGGTGCTTACTCATACTGCAAGGGTATGGGACGGAGCATGTGAAACGGTTGACAAAAAGAAGCGCGAAACGGGTATAGTTAAAAGATACCTTGAGCGTTGTGACAGTCTTGCTAAAAAAGCGGCGTTTATTCTGTCCGTGCTTAAAGAGCCTATAAGAAATCTCGCGGTACTGCTTATCGTGGCCGTTTGCGGCGCGTTTATTGTTCACGCATCTGCACATGAGGTGGTTTTGGGAGTTTATGCGGACGGAGAGCTTGTCGGCTACTTGAATTCCAAGTCGCCTATGTCTCTTGCCCAAAACGCAATAGAAGCAGACCTCGCGGCTCTTCTTGATACGGAATATAAGCTCGATATAAAAATAGACTATTCGTTCGTTAACGTAAAGTCGCCCGAGATAATGAGGGACGCCGATTGCTACCGTATTTTGTACGATATTGCATCTGCCGATCTTGCAGACGCATATGCGCTTTATATAGACGGAAAGTACATAGCCTCTACTCAGAACTTCGATGAGCTTAATCAGCTGCTAAAAAGCGTACAGGGTACAAGCGACGATAAAAAAAGTATAAAGAATAATATCAGTATAGTAAATCAGCCAGCTCTCAAGACCTCGGTAAAGTCTGTGGCTGAAATTGCCGAGCTTCTGAACGTTGAGGTTAAGCTTGAGTCTGCTGAGGAGGTCAACTCGTCGAGAGTTACGGCAGGACTGCTTGACGGTAGTTCCAGTACGCTTGATACGGGAATTCCGCGTTTTACAGACGGAAATTCCAAGCTTACCGTGCCGAAAACGCTTTCAGACGGTACTAAGATCACAACCGATAAAGATGTCCTGTTGCACGAGTTGAACCTCGTTTACGTAAAGGAAGAAGTAATTACGGAATCACTTCCTTTTGAGATAACCTACGTTGAATCTGACGACTATTATGCAGGAACTCAGCTTTTAAAAACGGTTGGCAGAGAGGGTAAGGTCGAGATAACCTACGAAATAGAGTACGATGCAAACGGCGTTATATCTAAGACCGAAACGGGAAGGCGCGTGATAAGCGAGCCTGTGGCAGAGGTAATAGTTCTCGGCACGTCGGCGGCACCCACCAAGAATCCAAGCGGAAGCTTTATATGGCCGACAAACGTGCCCGTCGGTATATCATCGGAGTACGGCGGAAGAATGCTTTTCGGAAGCTACGATTACCACCGCGGTCTTGATATCCCGAACTGGTACGGTTACGATATATGGGCGGCTGACTCTGGCGTGGTTTCCTACGCAGGCTTCAATAGCTCATACGGCTACTACGTTGTGATTGACCACGGGGACGGGATCAACACCCTATACGCGCATTGCTCAAGACTTTACGTCAGAGCAGGTGACGAGGTAGTGCAGGGAGACGTTATTGCCGCAATAGGCGCAACGGGAGTTGCTACGGCAGACCATCTGCATTTTGAGATAACCGTAGACGGAGCAACAGTAAACCCTGCGGATTATCTTCCCGAAATTGAATAAAATAATAATGCCCGATAAGCGTCGGGCAAATAACCGCCCTTAGCTCAGCTTGGATAGAGTACCGGATTCCGATTCCGTTGGTCGCAGGTTCGACTCCTGTAGGGTGGGCCAAACAAAATCCGCTTTCGTAAGAAGGCGGATTTTTGTTTGTATTATTCATTCTTCATTATTCATTTAGCACACGCGGATTTTGAATGAATAATGAAGAATGAAATCGCTTCGCTGATGAACGATGAATAATTATTGAAAATTGTTTAGTATTGTGGTATAATACGAATAGAAAAAGCACTGCAAAGGCAGTGCTTTTTCAGTTAAATCGAGCTTCGACGGATTGAATTTCATCTAAGGTGTTAGCTTGAAGACTCAATTTGAGTTGTTCATTTCAATAAAAACCGACGGATAATTATTTACCGTCGGTTTTGTCTGTTAATCCTAAAATATAGTCTGTTGATACCTTATAAAGCTCGGCGAGCTTTATAAGCATTGAAACAGGAATTTCACGAAGACCTCGCTCATATCGTGCGTACACCTGTCGGTTACAGGTTAGATAATCCGCAACTTGTTGTTGAGTCATATCGTTATCGACCCTTAAATCATACAATCTTTTGAAAAACATTAAAATCACCTCTTGATTTTGATGTTACCATATGGTATTATGTAATTGTTGATTTGGTACTATACGGTATCTTGAGGTGAGCTTAATGGAAATCAAACTTGAATTATTAAAAAAATACATTTCGGACTATGTTAATCGAAATATTGAAGATTTTGAAATTAATACGGATGATATAGCTAATTCTGTAGCTATTGAAATGATCAAAGAAATCAAAGAGATTATACTGGATGATAATTTGAGTGATTTTGATATAGTTGAGAGGATAACGGCTATTTTTGAAGAAAGGGATATTGATTTTGGCGTTCAACATGATTTTGGGTAAAAGAAAAAACAGCGGGGAATCACTCTCCGCTGTTTTCTATAAATTCTTTGATTTGCCTTTCGGCTTCACAGACTTCCTTTTCAAATTCAAGCGCGGGTATTCGTACGGCACCGCTTCCGAAAATTATCATCTGTACCTGTGCGTCAGACGTTGCTACCCTCACTCGATAATTGCGCGAAAGCTCTGTCGAGGTCTTTTCAATGTATTGGTCGGCGGTTTCGGCTTCCTTCGTGTAGACCACGGTAATGCCGTGTACCTTTTCTATCTCGCGTTGACCGCCCTTTACCTTGTACGCGTCAAACACCAATATTACGTTTGAGTTTGTCATTGCCTGGTAATTGCAGATACGGTTAATAAGGAGGTTTCGCGCAAGGTCAAGACTTTCCGCGGCGGCACCCTTAAGGTCGTCCCAAGCGTAAATAATGTTGTAGCCGTCGATAAGCAAATAGGTAGGACCAACGGGCTTCGGCTTCACCTTTACCTTGTCAAGAGAAAGGTGTTCTCTCGGCGTGTGGAGCGCATCGGGCGCGCGGCGCTTTATCTTGCCGTAGGTCATTTCAAACATACGGAGAATTTCGGCTTCATCGTCTATCATTTTGTGGTAATCGCGCTTAACTGCCTTTACCTCAGGCTCCTCATACTTTGCGTCGCTCTCAAGCGGAAGGTGCATATAGTCGAAGACTTGATCCCACTTCACGAGGAAACCGCCGCCGTGTGAGCAGAATACCGAGTCGGGCGTGTTTATAAGGTCGCCCTCGGGATCGTAGCCTATTGAGTCAATTACCGAATCAGCCTCGGGAGAGGGAGCATATTCCTTGAAGCTGCACGAAAAGCGGCCCTTTCCGTGCGTATAGGAAATAACGCATTTTGAATACTCGCGTATTGCAGAAACGGGAGCCTCGCCGACTATTACGGACACTTCTCCCTCTGAATTTCCTAACTCAAAGCTTGCCTTCATTCTATCAAGGTCTGTGAGCGCACGACCAACGTGAGCCGTCGGCAGCTCAAGCGTGAACGTATACCATGGCTCAAGCAATACGCACTCGCCTGCGGCGCGTGCCTGCATAAGCCCCTGTCTCAGCGCGCGGTAGGTAGCTTGACGGAAATCTCCGCCCTCGGTATGCTTGAGATGTGAGCGTCCGTTGATCAAAGTGATCTTTATATCGGTTAACGGCGAGCCTGTAAGCACGCCAACGTGTACCTTTTCTCTCAGATGTGTTAAAACGAGATTCTGAAAGCTCTTGTCAAGCGTGTTTTCGGGACATTCAGCGGATATAATTATGCCGTCGCCTCTGTTTGCGGGCTCGATCCTCAGATGGACCTCGGCATAGTGACGGAGAGGCTCGTAGTGACCAACACCCTCGTACGCGCCGCTTACACTTTCCTTGTATATGATACTTCCGTGCTCAAACTCCACGTCAAGCTCAAATCTGTCACTGAGGACACGCTTCAGTATTTCAAGCTGTATTTCGCCCATTATCTGAACGTCGATCTTTTGCAGGTGCTCGCTGTAAATCACGCGCATCTGTGTGTCTTCTTCCTCAAGACGTCTGAAGATCCTGAGCGCCTCGGTAACGTCATAGCCGTCGGGTAATTTAACACAATAAGTAAAGACGGGCTCTGTGAGAAAGCAGGATTCGCTCTTTTCTATTCCGAGCCCCGTACCCGGCAAAACACCCGTAAGACCGCATATAGCGCAAACGTCGCCGGGATACACCTCGTTTACCGGGGTATATTTTGAGCCCGAATACAATCTCAGCTCGTTTATCTTCTGATTATTTCCTTTAATGCTTACCGATGATTTTACAGCGAGCGAGCCGCCCGTGATCTTGGTAAAAGCAATGCGCTTTCCCTTTTCATCGTCGGCAATTTTATAGATTTTTGCGCCGAAGCTTTCCGGATACGGGCGCATAATCGTGTACTTGTCTATGGCTTCAATAAATTCCTCAACACCGTCACCCTTAAGCGCAGAGCCGAAATAGCAGGGAAATAGCTCTCGTGAGCCTACGGCTCGTGCGAGAGCGCCGTCCGAAATTTGACCGCTTGAGAGATATTCCTCCATCATTTCCTCGGAGTTTAATGACGTATCCTCAAAAAACGCATCATCAAAATCGGTGAAATCAACGCAAGCAGCAGAGAGCCTTGCTTTAATATCCGACAAAACTCGTTCCTTGTCAAAGCCGTCAAGGTCGGTCTTGTTGACAAAAATAAAGGTAGGTATATTATAGTGAGAAAGCAGCTTCCACAAGGTTTCTGTGTGACTTTGAACGCCGTCCGTTCCGCTTATGACGAGTATTGCGTAGTCGAGAACGCAGAAGGTGCGCTCGGTCTCGGCGCTGAAATCAACGTGGCCCGGGGTGTCGAGCAAGGTCACCTCGGTTTCACCCGATTTGAATCTTGCCTGCTTTGAAAAAATTGTAATTCCGCGCTCGCGTTCAAGCAGATTGTTGTCAAGAAAGGAGTTTTTGTGGTCGACTCTGCCAAGCTTCAGTATTTCACCCGAAGAATAGAGAAGCGCCTCGGAAAGTGTGGTCTTGCCCGAATCAACGTGCGCTATTATTCCGATAACCAGCTTTTTCATAAAAAAACTCCTTCCGTTTGAATTACAAGATAGAGTATATCACATTTTTTGCCTTTTTACAACACTTGACACGCGTGTTAAATTATTATATAATTTATCAAAATACATTGAGGTGAAAATATGAAAACAGTTGTACTTGACGGACACGCAGTCAACCCCGGAGATTTAAGCTGGGAGTGGCTTAGTGAGATCGGTGAATACGAGGTTTACGACAGAACTCTGCCGTGTGACATAAAGGCGCGCGCTTTCGACGCTGAATTTATAATTACTAATAAGGTGGTATTTGACAAGGAAGTGATAGACAGTCTTCCAAACCTCAGATATATAGGACTTACCGCAACGGGATACAATATAGTGGATACCGATTACGCCGCGAAGCGTGGAATAACCGTTACCAACGTCCCTGCATACAGTACCGAGTCCGTGGCTCAGCATACGTTTGCTTTGCTTCTCGAGCTTATGACTCACCCTGCAAAGCATAGCGAAAGCGTGAAGGCAGGCGATTGGGCAAGAAACAACTACTTCTGTTATTGGATAACGCCGCAGATAGAAATAAGCGGAAAGACGCTCGGTATAATAGGCGGCGGCTCTATCGGAAACAGAGTTGCCGAGATCGCTAAGGCTTTCGGAATGAAGGTGCTTATCAGCGGAAGGAGCAAAAAAGAGGGAAGGGTAGAGCTCGACACTCTGCTTGCCGAGAGCGATATAGTTTCGGTGCATTGCCCGATGACGAGTGAGACAGCAGGACTTATCAATAAAGACACAATAGCAAAAATGAAGGATGGAGTTTTCGTGATAAATACGGCGCGCGGCGGTATTATTAACGAAAACGATATGGCAGAGGCGCTTAAGTGCGGTAAGGTCGCAGGCTTTGCGGCAGATGTGATCAGCTCCGAGCCCCCCGAAAACGATAATCCACTTATCGCCGCACCCAACACCGTGATAACACCTCATATAGCCTGGGCGTCCTTTGCCGCAAGAGGCAGACTTATGGAGATAGTAAGAACTAACCTTTTAGGATTTATTAACGGTGACGTAAGAAATAAAGTTAATTAAAAAAGAACGGAACGCCGAATCGGTGTTCCGTTCTTTTTTAATTTCCGAAGCAAACCTTACACGGTGTGTAGCCGTACGTCAGTGCGACCTGATATATAAGCTCTTTTCCACCGTCTTTAAGGTGACGGCAACCGTCAAGGTGGAATTTTTCACCGTTTGCCGTTACGAAAACGATACTGTCGTATTTCAGTGCCGAAAGCTTGTTATTGAAGTCCTCGTATTCCTCGCTCCAATCGGGCGAGAGTGCGTCCGGGTGATATATAGCTACTGCCTCATCGACCATCGTGTATGAAAATACGTCGGGTATGTTTTGCATTGGCTGACAGAATTCGCTCTGCTCAAGAGGGTCTATTCTGTCGTTTATCATCGCAGTCAAAACGTCGCGCTTGAAATCAATGGCATCTCTGACGTAGTTGACCGATTGTATTATAGCAAGCGAATAAGCGAAGATGACGAAAACAGTGAGAAAGATGAGTAAAGTTTTTCGTTTGTCAGATTTCATAGTTAAAAAGGCAAGCATCACGGGCAAAAACAAGGTCCACAGTATAACGCCTGTAAGAATCGACTCAATGCTCTCGATTACCGCGCGTTCTCTGCTTGAATTGTTATTACTTCCGTTCATTACTGTACCCTCAAAGCATCTGCCGCGTCACGGTCAGGAGTTACGTACGCGGTGTAGTTTGTGGAATAGATAACGTAACCCGGCTTTGCGCCGCTTGGCTTCTTTACGTTTTTAACAAGAGTGTAGTCAACGGCAACACCCTCGCCGTCGGAAAGCTTTGAATAGCAGGCGGCGATATTGGCAGCTTCGGTAAAGTCCTTTGCGTCGGGCTCCTCTCCGTTGCACACCAGAACTACGTGTGAGCCCGGCGCGTTTTTGACGTGGAACCAATAATCGAGCTTTGAAGCGGTCTTTGTGGTGAGTAAGTCGTTTTGTACGTTGTTTTTGCCGCAAAGGATCCTGTATCCCGAGCTTGATCTGAACTCAAGCGGCTTTGAGGGCTTTTGCTTGTGCTCAGAGTAGTTTTTCATCTTGGATGCGTATCCCGAGTGATATAACTCGCTTCTGACCTCCGTAATATCGGACTCTGTTTCACACCTTGTAAGCGAGTCGAATACAGTATAAATATATTCAAGCTCACTCTCTGCAAGCTCTATCTGCTTTTTCAGTATACTCTCAGCGGTCTTGGCTTTATTGTATTTTTTATAGTATTTTTGAGCGTTCTGTGCGGGAGTCAGACGTTCGTCGAGCTTTATTACCACCTCGCACGGCGGGTCCTCGTAATAGTTTGTAAGAACGGCCTCGCGCTGCCCCTTTTGAAGAGCGTAAATGCTTGAGGTTATAAGGTCAGCCCATATCTTGAACTTTTCTTTGCCGTCACACTCGGCAAGCTCCGCCTTTTGCGCGGCTATTTTTTTTGTAAGGCGCGCCTCGGCGTTTGTCAGAAGACGTAAAACGTCGCCTGCGCGCTGATGAATACGCTCGGAGCGTTCCTTTTCACCGTAAAAGGTTTCAAACAGCTTTCCAAAGCTTTCGAGCTCACATGTGACTCCTGTAAGCGAATACTGCGTGATGTCCGTATATGAAAATTCAAGCATTTTCTTGTCACGTGTGGTTATAAGCACGGGCTTGAATACCCCGTCCGCTACCTTCTTGAAAATAGTTGAGAAGTTAAACCAAAGCTTATTCGTGTCGCATTCTGCAACAAACGCGTCCACGTTTTTCGTCGTTCGGTAAACGATCTCTCTTGAAATAAGCGGACTTATTCCCATAAATGACGAAATTAGAAATTTGTCGGCCTTTGAATCGGGCGCGGCTTCCGAATAAAGCTCACCAAACCTTTCCTCGCTTACCGTGAGAGGATTAAGTCTGCCTCCCGACGGAGGAAGCTCGTAGGTCATTCCGGGGATTATCTGACGCTTCAGACTTGCCGAAAAGTCGATTATCCTGAGCGCGCTGATTATTTTTTTCTCCGAATCAAGAAGTATAATGTTACTGTATTTACCCATGGTTTCGGCAATAATATGCTTTTCACACCTGTAACCGAGCTCGTCGCGGCAATCAAACGTGAGGATGGCTGCGCGCTCAAAGGAAAGCTGTGATATTCCCGTGAATTTCGCGCCCATCAGATGCTTTCTGAGCAGCATACAGAACATAGGAGGCACGGCAGGATTTTCCTTTACCTCGTCGGTTATATTTATTCTCGGTGTGTTGGTAGATGCCGACACGGAAAGTCGTAGGTTTTTTCTTTCACCGTGTATTAACAGTACTATCTCGTCGCGTGTGGGCTGAAGCACCTTCTCGACTCTGCCGGGAACGGCAACAGTTCTTATTTCGTTAATGCTTGCGGCAAGCATTCCGGCGTCAAATGCCATAGTTTTGCTCCGTTTCGTTTATGTTGATTATTTTCTTCTGAACACGTAATCGTATTCTATTGCTTCGCTCACAAACCCGAGCGATCTTGCAAGCTTTACTGAGCCTGTGTTGCTCTCTGAGCAGTAGTATATGGGCTTGATTCCCATTTTTGCAAGCTCGGATATAAGCGCCGTCATACAGTCCTTTGCGTGTCCGCGGCGCCTGTATGACGGCGCGGTCTCGACTCCTACCTCAACCATTTTTGCATTTGGCGGCAGGTCGGTGTAAGCGGCGCAAACCACGCTTGAGCCCTCAAGCACCGCGCAAACGACATGCCCAAGCTCGAGCAAGTCGCGTATCGGCGCGCTTGTGAGGTTTTTCGAATATTCGGACGTGCTATTGAGTCTTACGGAATTAACGGGCGGAAAGACGTCGGTGTTGTCAAGCGTCATAATAAGGCTTATTTTCCTGCTCTGCCTGTTGTCAAGAAATCCGATGGTGTCCATAAAGGGACGTACGTTTTCTCTCAGATATGCGTGTACATCCTTTGAAAAAAGTCTGCCGTCAAATTCTTTTTCCAGTCTTTGAGCAACCTTTTTTAGCGACGGCAAAACCGTGATCTCTGCTTCTTCACCGTATTGCTGACGTATGCTTATCGGAATTGCAGTATCGCAAAATCCGAGAGAGAGCAAGCGCTCAAGCGCCTTTTCTTCGGTAATTATCATATTTTTTCCTCTGTTAACAATAGTCGGTGACGTCGATCTCGTGTCCGAGGCCGAACGAATAGATGTAAACCCTGCTTACCTTTTTCTTGCTTAGCAATTCGAGTGCACGTTTATAGTAAGAGAGCTGTGTCCTGTGACGGTTTGCAATCATTTTTTCAGCTTCTTCTGTATTTTCCAAAAGTTCGGGCGGTATTCGGTCGGTTTTGTAGTCGATGAGAGTGTATGTACCGTCTGTGTTTTGTGTGAAGCAGTCGATTATACCCTGAACGAAAAGCTTTTCTCCGTCGAGTATGCTCTTGAGCTCTGTCCTTTGGGTGAATTCAGAGGCGGGAAGCTGCACGTTAAAGCGGAATTCGCGCTTGATACTTACGGATGATTTAATTATTCTCTTATAAAGGTCGCTTTCAAAGAATTCGGCAACCTTTTTTCTGTCGATAAGCTCGGCAGTTGCCATTGGTATAAAATGCCTGTCGAGGAGTCTGATTATTTCATTTTCAACGCCGTTTGCTTCAACTGACGCAAAGTCGCAGAACTGCATAAATACGTGGTTTGCCGTACCCTTGTCAGCACCTGTGACCTTTTTGCTTTCAAGCATAAAGGCAGGGACTGTTTCATCAAGCCGTTCGCGAAGCTTTTCTTCGTCCTCGTCCTCTGTAACGTCAAGCGCATCAGGCGAGAGATCCGAAACGGAAAGCTTTGCGGGAACGTTCCGTGCATGGATATATGGATATGTGAAGCTCAGATTTTCGCGGATCGCCTTGAAAATTTCCTCACCGTCAACGATTTCACGTTTAGAAGTGTCTACCTTTTCGCCCTGTTCGATTTCGTCTACAACCGAATACTCGTAATCACCTTCACCCGAATCAAACAACGTAGTGAGTATGAGCTGCATAAAGCTGGTGTTACGCATAATTACGAATTTGCAAAGATTATCGGCGTTTGCATGGGCCTTTTCAATCTCCTTTTCGGGCTCCTTAAAGTTGCCTGTTACATAAAGCCGTTCTCTTGCTCTTGTAAGAGCGACGTAAAGCACTCGCATAGCTTCCTCGTATTCGTTTTCGTTAATCTTTATGCTAAGCGCCGTTTTGTGAAGTGTGTGGATATTTGAAATTTTAAGCGGGTCGGGAAGGTCAACGGATACGCCTGCGTGCTTATCTAAAAGAACGGGGAAGGCGTTACTGTTCTTGGGACGGATGTTCTTGTGTGTGGACGCGAGGAAAACCACGGGAAATTCAAGACCCTTGGAGTGATGTATAGTCATAAGCTTTACGGTTTCGGCGCTTTCACTGCCCGAGTTGTTTTCGGGAAGCTGGGTCTTTTTTGCGATAATGTCGTCAACGTAGCTTATAAACGCGTTCAGACCTTTGAAGCTGTTGTTCTCAAAGCCTCTTGCGTATTTATAAAGAAGCATAAGGTTTTCTCTTGCCGAGAGAGGTGTTTCATCGGGAGAGTGATTGTTTGCAACTATTCTGAACATATCACATTCCTGGTATAGCTTCCATATAAGACGGTCGATTCTCGTGCCCGTCGTTATCTGTCTGAAATACGAAAGCTTTTCAAGGAAGTATTTGCCCTTTTCAAATCCTGTTTTCTCGGTGTATTCGATGAGCGCACCGTATAGGGTGCGCGACTTGCTTGAAGCGCGTACCTTCACAAGCTCGTCAAGGGTGAACTTGAAGATGGGACTTTTGAGCGTGCCCGCGAGGAAAATATCGCGTTGCGGGTTGTCAATGGTGTTGAGCAAGGCCATCATCAAGAGAATTTCGGGGTTTTCAAAGAACTCGGTTGCCACGTTGTTTGACGTACCTATACCAAGTGCATTCAGCTTTTCTTCAATTTCAACTGACGAATCCTTGGCTCGCACCAGAATAGCTATGTCGGACGGCTTTATACTTGAACCGTCCTTTTTCTTTTCGTGCTTCAGAAGATGACTTATCTCCTTGGCGATAATATCCGCCTCGGTAATTCCTTCCTCATCCTTGCTTGGGGATTTTGCGAGAATTATTTTAGCGGGAACAGTGTTTTCCTTGCCGCCGAGCTTTGAGCACACGAGGTCATCGTGAGGATAATACTTTATTCTTCCCGAATTGTTGGTAAAAAGTCTCGAGAAGATTCTGTTGCAGAAATCAACGCTGCTGTTGTCGCATCTGACGTTGTTTGCGAGAAATACGGTGGTGGGCTTGGTGTCCGACGGATTCTTGTTTTCGTCGTAAAGCTCGTAGCTGTCGCGGTAACGCGCGAAATTTTCGGGAGCCGCGCCTCTGAAGCCGTATATACTTTGCTTTATATCTCCGACCATAAATCTGTTATCGTCGCGCGCGATCGCGGTAAATATCATATCCTGAACGAAGTTCGTGTCCTGATATTCGTCTATGTATATTTCATCATAGCTTTCTGAAACCTCACGTGCGATTTCGGTGGGCTTCCCGTCCTTAATGAGCAGAGCATAGGTGTAACGCTCAAGATCGTTATAATCGACCTTGAGGAGCTTCAGCTTTTCGCGTCTGAAGCGAAGGTCAAAGGCGGTCAAAAGTCTGTATAGAGCGTCTACCGCTTCCGCCGTCATAAGAGTTTGCTTACCGATCTCCTCTTGATCGGCGTTCAATAACGGGATCAGAGTGTCGTTTATAAGCACCTTGAGATTCTTGCGAATTTCCTGTACGGACGGTGTATATGCACTTTTGTATCCCTTAGGTGTTAATACGGGAAGATTTCGGGACTCGTATGAGGCAACGTGCTTTTTTGCGAGGTCGGCGCGGAAGGTGGATAGACAGCCATGTAGCGAGGACAACAATGAAATCTCATCGCTTAAAATAGGTGCGTATTTTGAAAACGCGATCTCGTCGTTGTCCCTGATCTCATTAAATATCAAGTTGTACCTTATCAATAAGTATTCGGCTTGCTCACTGAGGTTTTCTGTAATGATTTTACCGTGTTTTGATGCAAAAAACGAGTTTTCGGCATCGTTTTTCAAAATTTCTGCCCATTCTCTCAGGAATTCAGTTCCCTCGGGATATGACATAAGCCTGTTGTATATTTTTAAGAAAGTATCCGCAACGTCGCTGTCAGATCCACCCCTGGCGAATATGTCCATAAAAGCTTCAAAATTCGGAATCTCAAGGCTTTCCTCAAAAATACCCGAAAAGGCTTCGTCTATGATCTCCTCCATGATCTCTCGACTATGTAAGAGCATTTCGGCGTCATTCGACACAGAAATACCCTTGGGGAGATCAAGCGCCTGTAGATTTTTCTTGATCACGTCAAGACAAAATGAGTGTATGGTGCATATTTTTGCGCTGCCGAGAAGCAAAAGCTGGCGCGAAAGATGCTTGTTTGACGGGTCGGCGGATATGGCGGAGCTTATTGCCTTGGATATTCTGGTTTTAAGCTCGCTTGCAGCAGCCTTCGTAAAGGTTACTATAAGAAAGCGGGAAATATCGGCAGGGCTATCCTTATCGGTGAGCTTTTTGATTATGCGCTCGGTAAGCACGGCAGTCTTTCCGCTACCTGCTGCTGCAGAAACAAGCAGAGTTCTGTCCTTGAGCGATATAGCAGCCAATTGCTCCGGGGTCCATTTAACGGAATTGTTTTTCATATATTTATTCTTCCTCTGCTTTAAAAACGGTATCGTGCTCAGGCTTTTTACAAACGTATTTCATTTCGCAGTGTTCACACTGAGTCTGGTTTAGGTTTGCAGACGGAACCTTTCCGAGAGGCAAAGCGTCGGCCTTGCCGGATTTTATTGAATTGCCGATCTCTGTAAGTATTCCGCTTACCTCATCCTTGAGCCTGTTAAGCTCATCGAGCGACATCAGCGTACATCCCTTGCTTTCTTTGAGCGTTTCCTTTACAGGCACGAATTTTGATGAGAATTCTCTGTCCATAGCCATAATTATTTCGCGGTCTGCAAGATATATTCCGCTTCTCTTAAACGATCTTGACAGAAGCTCGGCTATATTACTTGTGTCGGCGTTTATAGTATCAATGCTCTTGTCGGGAGTAGAACAAACGTATTCTGCACCCGCAGGTACTATCTCGGCGTCAAGCTCGGCACCTGCCGCACGCCTGAAGGTATCGCTTGCGTTGTCCCATATTGAAAACAGGTATATGAGTAATTGCAGATTAAGTCCGAGACGGATGCTGTCAAGTGAAAAGGCTTTTGCGGATTTCTTGTAATCTGCGACTCTTACGTACAGCTTGTTTCCCTTTACCATAGTGTCAACTCTGTCGGATATACCGCCGAGAATAACGTACGAGCCGTCGGTAAGAGATAGCTTTAACGGCATAATGCCGTTCGTGTCGTGTTGGTTTATCGGAAGCTCGAAAAATGTTGGAGCAAAGCTGCTTTGTGAGAATTCATCGGTAATGTTTATTGCGGTGTAGGTGGTAATCTCGGAAAGGCGTTTAAGCATATAGGAAACGCGCGATTTTTTGCTTTCGGGTGTAAATTCCATAATGAGAGAGGACTGCCTCTCGGTTATTTCGCGGATTCTTTTCGATATTTCATCAACGTCAAGCGTATCGGCGTCAAAGAGTCCGTCCTCCTTCGCGCCCGAAACAAAGCTTTCGAGTATGGAGTGGATAAGAGTGCCCTTATCGTTGTTTTCAAGCTCAAATGTGCTGCGCTCTTTTAATTTAAGTGAATATTTGCAATGGAATGAAAACGGACATCCAACGAACCTGTCGGTTGAGGATTGAGAAAGATGCAGGTCTCCCTTATAGACCGTTGCAATGTTCTCTCGGGATACGGTTTCCTCGTTAACGATAAGCGTCTCGTCATCAGAGAATAGACCCTCCCGCAGGTCTTCGTTTTCGGAAAGGAGGGCTTCTACCTCCTTTCCGTACCCGTTTGCGGCAAGATAACGGGCATATTCGGAGAACGAGCCTGCTGATATAATACGCTTTGAAACGTCAATGTCGGATGAGTTTATCAGAATGCCGTCAAACATATTACATACGCGTGTAAATGAGGACGAGGGGAACTGCTCCTCGTTACCCTCACTGAGACGAGGATACGTCATAGTAAGCTTGTCCGAAGGAGACGTTGCGGCTCTGTAAAACCAGAAAAGCTCCATCGACGCTTCAAGCGCGGGGTCGAACTCCATGCCCGAAACCTTGTTTTCCTTGAGCAGCTGACGGTCTTTTCTTGAAAGGAGGGCGGGCTCGCTCACAGATTTTGGGAAAAGTCCCTCGGAGCATCCGATAAGATAAGTGTGTTTTGTAGCGTCTGTTCTCACGAGCGATGCGTCGCCCACGGTTACCACGTCGTTCGTCTGGGGAATAGTACCCACCTCAGTGTCGCTGAGTACTAATTTTAGCAGGCTTATGTATGTGTCCGTGTCACATTCAAGCTCGCCAACGGTAATACAAAGAACGTCCAGAGCAGAGCATAGCGCTTTCCAAAGGCCTGCCTCCTCCTTTGATAATACGTTCTCGCCGCGTGATTTCATTTGTACCGAACGGCTTGCAAGCTTTTCGGTAACACCCGATTGCTTCAGGTATTTGTAAACCGCCGCAGAATAGTCGCTTACTGTTTTACAAATCCGAATGGCGGCTTTGAAGCTTTCAAGACCCGACATCAGAGTAAGCGTGACTGCGTTTATTTCGTCAAGTAGCTTGCGGTCGGAATCACTGAACGGTACGTATCCCGAGGGATTCATTTTGAAGCCGTCGGGATCCCACCAGGATTTGCCGCGTATACGCCACGTTGAAGCGTAGGCCTCGAGGAGATCGCATTCGCGCTCGTCAAGCGAGGTGAGACCGCATCTCAAGTGGGCAATAATGTTGGTGTAATCAGTTCTTCCCGAGCATATAGAAAACGCGCTGAAGATGTATCTGATAAGAGATTTTTCGGTTATATCGGTTTTTGAAGAAAAGAAAACGGGGATAGAGTGGCGCTCAAGCACAGCATCAATTATAGCCTTATATCTGTCTGCATCGCGGGTGATTATGGCGATATCCTTGTATCTGAGCCCGTTTCTGACGTCCTCGGCAATAAGCGCGGCGCAGGTTTCACACTCGTCAAAGATGTCAGAGCAGGATATAGCGCTGACACTTCCGTCGGGCTTATCCCCATACACTTGATTTCCTGCGAGACTGAAGCTCTTGCATATAAATCTGAGCTCGGGAGACGAGAATTTAACGCTATCGTCAATGACCGTTTTTTCGATCTTGCATCCAATGCTCTCGGCAAGCTCAATAAGCTTAGCTTCGGTTTCATACGTATAAGCGTATATTTCAGCACCTTCAACAGATTCTGCAGGTAGTCCGGGATGACAAAGTGTTATGTATACGTCGTTTCCCGTTTTTAAAAGAGCTGATATTACGTCGTACTGCTGAAGTGTAAAGCCGTTAAACTCATCGAGAAAGAATGAGGAGCCTGAAAAAGGAGCAGCAGACAAGATGAGATCCGAGCATTTTGACAGATCGTCACCTCTATCGTCAAAGCGCTCGCTTACAAGTGCGTTGTACGAGGCAAAAATGAGGGCAAAATCGTCAAGTCTTTTTATAAGCTTTGAGTTTTTTTCACCATCCTTTGAGGTGAGCGCCTTCGATACTCTTTCCAATGTTTCCGGTGAGACCTTCGAATGCTTGAACTCGGTTATCTGAGCGAGCATATTTGAGATGAAGCTCTCGTCTGCAGTCCATGCGCCATATTCGGTCAAAGCAGGCTTGATATCGCACAGGGCTTTTCGGAGCAAGAGCTTTTTTGCGCTGTCGTTTATATAATTGTAAGAGAGAAATCCGCATTTTCTGAATACGGTTTCTGCGAGTCTCTCGAAATTAAGGACTTCAAGCCCTAGAGATGATTTTTCCTTGGCAAGCTCGTATATACGCTTTTCGGCGCTTAACGCCGCCTGCTCGGGAACGACGAGAAAAGCATTACCCGAAGAAAGCGCGTTTATCGCAAGTGAATACAGATATTCGCTTTTGGAGCTGTCGCAGGCTCCGTAAATGATCTTAAGCATTGTCGGTCCTTTCGTTTGTCAGTGTACGATTATGATGTCATTCTTGTTTATACCGCTTGATTCAATTGATTTGACGAGTCTGAAGAAGTTGGTTTCGCGGATAACCGCGAAATTATCTCGGCCGCAACCCGAGGTGCGCGTCGCGCACGCTCTGAGTGAGTGAGATACGACTATTACGAAGCGGTTTTCGTCATGGGCAAGGTCAAGCGCCATACAGTCGAAATAGGAACGTCTTTTATACGAGAAACCGTCCTTGGCAACAAGAAATATTACGCGTTTTCCATATAACCGCGGGACTATTTCTCTGTTTAGCCTTTTGCCATTTCTGGAATCGATAAGCGAGAGTACGAGGGTAAGAATAAGAGTTGCGGGAATCAGAACGAGTAATGCAGCTCCGCACACGAGAAATACGGCGCTTGTTTCGATAAATGCAATAAACATAGACGTGTATCTGAAAATTTTGGCGACAAAAAGCGACCGCCTTGAGTAAGAATATATCTTTTCCGCCGTATTCCACACGTTTGTATTCTTGAGCGAGTTATACTTGTACGATAAATAGTTCGTATATCCCTCTATGTGAACCGCGGGAGTATCACCAAGCATTCTGAATCTGTGCTCGGTGCGCTCAAGCTTGTCTTCAAGAAGCTGTATTTTTCTGCTCAGAAGCAAATTCTTGCTTTTTTCCGCTTCCAGCTTTTTTCTTAAAGACAGTATCTGCTTATTCTTCGAATCGATCTTATATCATTCCTTGCTACCGTATAATTTTTTGTATTCGAGAAACTCCTCAACTGCGAGAGGCGTGCCTCCGAGCACTGACGACCTGATATCTCCGCGTATGGTGTTTCCGTCAAGATCACAGAATTTGCCGCCTGCCTCGGTAAGGATAATGCTTGCGGCGGTGTAGTCCCACGCGTAGTTGCTGAACTCGAACATAACGTCATAAACGCCTTCTGCGGTACGGCAGATATCTATGGCAGCGCTACCGCTTCTTCGTGTGTCCGCCGCGCGGTCAAGCAAATGCCTCGTGAGACCGAGAGTTGTGTCGAGCAGCTCAACGAGATAGGGCGACGTCCCTGCGGCAATAATAGCGCCGTCAAGCCCCGATGGGCTTACGTGAATCTGCTCAGTTACTCCGCCTTTGACGGCGAATGCCCCCTTGCCGTGCTCTGCGTAATAGGTTATATCAAGGGCAGGGCAGTGTACTACGCCGCAAACCTGCTCGTCACCGCGCATAACTCCTATACACACCGCATATTCGGGCGCGTTTCGTATAAAGTTCGTGGTGCCGTCGATAGGGTCGATAATAAATCTGTAATGATATTCGTCGTAACCGTCGTTGGAATCGCTTTCCTCGCAAACAAACAGAGCGTCAGGACAGAGCGCCTTCAGCTTTTCTACGATGAACTCCTGAACGCGAGTGTCGTATTCCGTTACGAAATTAGCGCGTCCTTCCTTAGTATATACCTTTTTGTCCCTGCTTGCTAAAAGGGTGATTTTTCCTGCCTCGCGTGCAATCTCGACTATTTTGTCAACGTTCATTTTTTATTGTCCCCATACGAAAAAGAAAATATTAAATAAATTATAGCATATCTATTATTTTAAGTCAACCGAAAAAGATGGTAACGATGTGACAAAAATGTCTTTTCAAAACCGAAAAAGTGTGATATAATAAAAAAGTAATTGTTTTCAACCCGTTTTTTGACGTTGATTTTAGAAAGTGAAAGGATAAAAGAATGGCAAAGAAACAGAATCCTGCCGAATACGGCAATAACAGTATTACGTCTCTCAAGGGCAAGGACCGCGTACGAAAGCGTCCCGCGGTAATATTCGGCTCGGACGGACTTGAGGGATGTGAGCATTCTTTTTTTGAAATACTTTCAAACTCGGTGGACGAGGCAAGAGAGGGCTACGGTGACGTAATTACCGTAACCGTTTTTGCCGACGGCTCGTATGAGGTAGAGGACCGCGGACGCGGTGTTCCGCTTGGATACAATGAAAAAGAAGGAAGATTTAACTGGGAGCTTATATTCTGCGAAATGTACGCAGGAGGAAAGTACAACAATAACGACGAGAATTCGTTCTACGGTTATTCTCTCGGACTTAACGGCCTCGGCGCTTGCGCTACGCAGTATAGCTCCGAGTATATGACGGTAAAATCATACAACGGCAATACTATGTCCTCGATGAGCTTCAAGGGCGGTGACCCGGTAGGCGAGCTCGAGGTGGTCGACCTGACCAGAAAGAAAACGGGTACGGTAATACGCTGGAAGCCCGACTTGAAGGTCTTTACCGACATAAATATACCGAAGGAGTTTTTTACCGATCTTCTTGACAAGCAGTCTATCGTAAATGCAGGCGTGCGGTTTGTTCTCAATTATGAAAATACCGACGGCACGATGGAGCAGAGCGAATATTATTACGAGAACGGTATTACCGATTACCTCGCAAAGCTTACGGGAGGGAATACCTTGACGTCTCCCGTTTCGTGGACGCTTGAAACCAGCGGACGCGACAGGGAGGATCAGAAGGATTACAAGCTTAAAGCGGATATTACCTTTGCTTTTTCCAATACCGTAAACGTAATTGAGTATTATCATAACTCGAGCTTCCTCGTTCACGGAGGCTCTCCCGACAAGGCTGTACGTACAGCATTTGCCTTTGCTCTTGATAAGTATCTGAAGAACGGAAAGATGTATAAAGCGAAGGAAAGCAAGATCACGTTTGCCGATATTGAGGAATCGCTCGTTCTTATAATCAATAGCTTTTCTACTCAGACGTCTTACGAAAACCAGACCAAAAAGGCTATTACGAATAAGTTTATCGCAGATGCAATGACCGATTTCCTCAAACGTAATCTTGAAATCTACTTTGCCGAAAATCCTATGGAGGCGGAAAAGATCGCCGCGCAGGTCCTTCTCAATAAGCGCAGCCGTGAAACTGCCGAGACCACACGTCTGAGTCTGAAGAAAAAACTCTCGGGAAATATCGATATTTCTAACAGAGTAGAGAAGTTCGTAAACTGCCGAAGCCGTGATCCGGAGGTGCGCGAGCTTTATATAGTTGAGGGTGATTCCGCGCTCACGTCAGTAAAGCTCGGCAGAGCCGCTGAATTTCAGGCAATAATTCCGGTAAGAGGTAAGACCCTGAACTGTCTAAAGAGCACCTACGATAAGATATTTAAGAGTGAAATAATCACCGACCTTCTCCGCGTTGTGGGATGCGGCGTTGAATTTACCGAAAAGGTAAAAAGCGACCTGCCGCCGTTTGATATCTCCGCACTCAGGTGGAACAAGATAATTATATGTACGGATGCCGACGAGGACGGATATCAGATCAGAACTCTTATCCTTACAATGTTCTACCGTTTATTACCGACGCTTATCAAAAGCGGCAAGGTGTTCATAGCAGAATCACCGCTTTTTGAGATCACGTCAAAGGACAAGATATACTTTGCGTATAACGAGCAGGAAAAGCTTGACATCCTCGCAAAGCTCGGCGGCGCGAAATATACCATTCAGCGTTCAAAGGGACTTGGTGAAAACGAGCCCGAAATGATGTGGCAGACCACGATGAACCCCGAGACTCGAAGACTCATAAGAGTTACCGAGACCGACGCTGTTGAAACGAGCCGCATCTTTAATATTCTCCTCGGTGACGACCTGCAGGGAAGAAAAGACTATATTTCCGAGCACGGAAGCGAGTATATCGCAATGGCAGTCGACTGATCCCCGTGAATATTTGCGCAAAATTGCACAAATAATATAAATATGCCAAGGAAATTTGTGCATAACGGAGATTTTCTGTAAATTTTTGCAAAAACGCGAAACCGACTTGACAAAAATACGGAAATAATGCTATAATGTATTGTATTTTCGACGGGAGAGCTATGTCTTCCGTCGGATTTACCTGCGTTTTGAATACATTCGCCAAAGTAATGCGGCGGTTGTAGATATAAACATTTCACTATTTTTTAAGGAGGTGCAATATGCCAACATTTAACCAGCTTGTAAAGTACGGCAGACAGGAAAAGACATACAAGTCCAAGGCTCCTGTTCTTCAGAAGGGCTTCAACTCCCTCACAAAGAAAGCCGTAGACCAGCCTTCACCTCAGAAGAGAGGCGTATGCACTAAGGTTACCACAACAAGCCCTAAGAAGCCTAACTCGGCTCTTCGTAAGATCGCCAGAGTAAGACTTACAAACGGACTTGAAGCGACAACCTACATCCCGGGTATCGGACACACACTTCAGGAGCACTCAGTTGTTCTTATAAGAGGCGGACGTGTACGTGACCTCCCCGGTGTACGTTATCATATCATCCGTGGTACTCTTGATGCACAAGGCGTTAACAACCGTATGCAGTCTCGTTCTAAGTACGGTGCTAAGCGTCCTAAGAAGTAATAGTACAAAAATTACTTCAAAACAATGCGGCTAAAATGCCGCGAAGGTATACGAGAAGTTAAAAAAGTTATGTTTCCTCAAAAGAAAATAGTGTGTGTTTATGTTTACAACCGCAGTTTTTCCTTTGAAGGTAAGCATTAACGGGAGAAATCTTTCGAGTACCTGTGAATTCATTATTTTATATGAAGGAGGGAAGTACAATGCCCAGAAGAGGAAAAATTTCCAAAAGAGACGTTCTGCCGGATCCGCTTTATAATTCTAAGCTCGTAACAAAGCTTATCAATAATATAATGCTCGACGGCAAGAAGGGCGTTGCTCAGAAAATCGTCTACGACGCATTTGCGATAGTAGAAGAAAAGCTTTCGAAGAATCCGCTTGACGCATTCAACGAAGCGCTTGAAAACATTATGCCCGTTCTCGAGGTAAAGGCTCGCCGTATAGGCGGTTCGACCTATCAGGTTCCTATGGAAGTAAGACCTGAAAGACGTCAGACACTCGGCCTCCGTTGGATAACAACATTCTCGAGATCCAGAGGCGAAAGAACTATGGCTGAAAGACTTGCAGCCGAGATCATCGACGCAGTAGGAAGCACCGGCGGTGCATTCAAGAAGAAGGAAGAAACGCATCGTATGGCTGAAGCTAATAAGGCTTTTGCTCACTACAGATATTGATCTTCCGAGAAGTAATTTAAGGAGATTCAAATGGCTAGAGAATATTCACTTGAGAACACAAGGAATATCGGTATAATGGCTCATATCGACGCAGGTAAGACTACGACGACTGAGCGTATACTCTTCTACACCGGTAAGACCTACAAGATGGGTGAAACTCACGATGGCGGCGCTACGATGGACTGGATGGAGCAGGAGCAGGAGAGAGGCATCACAATTACCTCCGCTGCTACGACCTGTTACTGGAAGGGCAACCGTATCAACATCATCGACACACCCGGTCACGTTGACTTTACCGTAGAAGTAGAGCGTTCCTTGAGAGTTCTCGACGGATCCGTAACAGTTTTCTGCGCTAAGGGCGGAGTTGAGCCTCAGTCTGAAACCGTATGGCGTCAGGCTGATAAGTATCAGGTTCCGAGAATGGCGTACGTAAACAAGATGGACATCATGGGTGCAAACTTCTTCAGAGTTATCGACATGATGAAGTCCAGACTTAAGGCAAACGCAGTGCCGATACAGCTTCCTATCGGAGCAGAATCGACATTCCGCGGAATTATCGACCTCATGAATATGGAGGCTGACGTATATTACGATGACCTCGGTAAGGATATGAGAGTTGAGCCTATCCCGGCAGATATGCAGGAGCAGGCAGAAGAATACAGAGCAGCAATGGTTGAATCCATCTGCGAAACAGACGAAGCACTTTTCGAAAAGTATATGAACGATGAGGAGATCACCGTTGATGAACTCAAGAAGGCGCTCCGTAAGGCTACAATAGCTAACCAGATCGTTCCCGTAGTATGCGGAACTTCTTATAAGAACAAGGGCGTACAGAAGATGCTCGACGCAGTTATCGACTTTATGCCTTCACCTCTCGACATTCCCGCAATTAAGGGTGTTAACCCCGATACAGGCGAGGAAGAGGAGAGACCTGCAGACGACAAGGCGCCTTTCTCGGCACTTGCGTTCAAGATCATGACAGACCCCTTCGTTGGTAAGCTCTGCTTCTTCAGAGTTTACTCCGGTGTAATCGGAAAGGGCGAAAATGTCTATAACTCCAACAAGAAGTCGAACGAAAGATTCGGTAGAATCCTTCAGATGCACTCCAACGAGCGCGCTGATATCGACACTTGTTACTCGGGCGATATCGCAGCTGTTTGCGGTGTTAAGAACACAACGACAGGTGACACATTCTGTGACGACAAGCATCCTATTATACTTGAGTCTATGGAATTCCCGGAACCCGTTATCCGCGTAGCTATCGAGCCCAAGACCAAGGCAGGTCAGGAAAAGATGGGCATTGCTCTTGCAAAGCTCGCTGAAGAAGACCCGACCTTCAGAACCTACACAGACGACGAAACCGGTCAGACTATCATCGCCGGAATGGGTGAGCTCCACCTCGAGATCATCGTTGACAGACTTCTCCGCGAATTCAAGGTAGAAGCTAACGTTGGTGCTCCTCAGGTTGCATATAAGGAAACCATCCGCAAGAGCGCGGATGTTGACCACAAGTATGCACGTCAGTCAGGTGGTAAGGGTCAGTACGGTCACGTTAAGATCACAATGGAACCCAACGAGCCCGGTAAGGGTTATGAATTCGTTAACAAGGTAGTCGGCGGTGCTATTCCGAAGGAATACATCCCTGCAGTAGACTCCGGTCTCCAGAGCGCAATGCAGAACGGTATCCTCGCAGGCTACAACGTTGTTGACGTAAAGATCACTCTTTACGATGGTTCATATCACGAAGTTGACTCGTCCGAAATGGCGTTTAAGATTTGTGCTTCTATGGCATTCAAGGAAGCTATGAGAAAGTGCGATCCCGTAATTACCGAGCCGATAATGAAGGTTGTTGTAGTAACACCTGATGATTACCTCGGTGATGTAATCGGACACGTAAACTCCAAGCGCGGACAGATCCAGTCTATGGATCCCGTAGCAGGCGGTCAGCAGGTAACAGCAGCGATTCCGCTGTCTGAAATGTTCGGATACGCTACCACACTCCGTTCTATGACACAGGGACGTGGTACCTATTCAATGGAACCCAGCCACTTTGCAGAAGTTCCGAAGTCAATTCAGGAAGACATCATTGCAAAGCGCGGCAAGAACCAGCAGTAATTTACAGTTAAAAGACGAAAGGCTATTAATACAATAACTATTTTAATGAATTTTATATTTTTAGGAGGAACTAAAAATGGCAAAGGCTAAGTTTGAACGTACCAAGCCCCATGTTAACATTGGTACAATCGGTCACGTTGACCACGGTAAGACAACTCTTACAGCAGCTATCACAAAGACTCTCTCTCTCGGTAACGCTAACATCGAGGCTATGGCATACGACCAGATCGATAACGCTCCCGAAGAAAGAGAAAGAGGTATCACAATCAACACTCGTCACGTTGAGTATGAAACCGCTAACCGTCACTACGCACACGTTGACTGCCCCGGCCACGCTGACTACGTTAAGAACATGATCACCGGTGCTGCTCAGATGGACGGTGCTATCCTCGTTGTTGCAGGTACAGATGGACCTCTCGCACAGACACGTGAGCACGTACTTCTCGGCCGTCAGGTTGGTATCCCCGCTATGGTTGTATTTATGAACAAGTGCGATATCGTTGACGACCCTGAACTTCTCGACCTCGTTGAAATGGAAATCCGTGACCTTCTTTCTCAGTACGATTTCCCCGGCGACGATATTCCGATAATCAGAGGTTCTGCTCGTGAAGCTCTCGTTTCCGAAAGCAAGGATCCCAGCGATGCAGTTTACGCTCCTATCCTTGAGCTCATGGATGCAGTTGACAACTACATTCCTACTCCCGACAGAAAGGCTGACCAGCCCTTCCTTATGCCTGTCGAGGACGTATTCTCTATCTCCGGTCGTGGTACAGTTGCTACAGGTAGAGTAGAGCGTGGTATCCTTAAGATGTCCGATACAGTTGAAATCGTTGGTCTTACAGACGAAAAGAAGACAACTGTTATCACAGGTATCGAAATGTTCCACAAGCTCATGGACGAAGCTGAAGCAGGCGATAACATCGGTGCGCTTCTCCGTGGTATCGATAAGAAGGGTATTGAAAGAGGTCAGGTTCTTTGTAAGCCCGGCTCCATCAACCCCCACACAAAGTTCAGCGCTCAGGTTTACGTTCTTACCGAAAAGGAAGGCGGCCGTCAGAAGCCCTTCTTCTCCGGTTACAGACCTCAGTTCTATTTCAGAACAACAGACGTTACAGGCGTTATCAACCTTCCCGCTGACGTTGAAATGTGCCGTCCCGGCGACAACGTTATCATGAACGTTGAGCTCATCACTCCTATCGCTATCGAAAAGGGTCTCCGTCTCGCTATCCGTGAGGGCGGTAGAACTGTTGGTTCGGGCGTAGTTGTTGATATCGAAGAATAATAACGGTAGTTATATTCTGAATTAAAGATTGATTATGCAGGGCTGATTTCAGCCCTGCATAAGATTATCTTCAGGAATTGGTGAAAATCCATACCGGTGGTATAGCCCACTAACACGAAAGTGCCGAGCAGGTGGAATTCCTGCGCCGACGGTAGAGTCCGGATGAGAGAAGATGCCGTCATCCTCGCGGTGTCTGCGAGGATTTTTTATTTTGACAATCTTCTCCCATAATTATAGAAAATATATAATTTGAGGAGAATAATATGAATAACAATGCTATAAACAAGCGCGGAAACGGCCTTCGTTACGCAATTAAAATTGCAATACTTTCTGCAATAGCGACGGTAGTTATGCTTTTTGAGTTTCCGCTTCCTTTTCTTGCCCCTTCGTTTTATGAGCTCGATTTGTCTGAAGCCATTATAATGATGGGCTCTTTTGCTATCGGCCCTATTGCCGGTGTTATTATGGAGCTTTTAAAGAATCTCCTTAATATTTTGTTTAACGGAACTACGACGGCGTACGTCGGTGAATTTGCAAATTTCGTTACCGGATGTTCATTTATACTTCCCGCAGCGTTGATATATAAATACAATAAAACCATAAAGGGTGCGGTTATCGGTATGATCACAGGCGCGGTTTCACTCGCAGCCGTAGGCGGTGTACTTAATTATTTTATTCTTATTCCCGCTTTTTCAACCCTTTACGGTATGTCTATCGAAGCAATAGTAGGTATGGCAACAAATATAAATCCCTTGATAACCGATCTTAAAACAATGGTGATTTTCGCAGTTGCACCGTTTAATTTGCTTAAGGGTATAGTATGCTCGATCATTTCGCTTGTCCTTTACAAGAGAATATCTAAAATATTACATATTTAAAAATTGATGAGGTAAAAAGTGAGCTTACTTTTGAAATATCTTATAGTTTTCGGCGTGTCGATGGTACCGCTTATCGAGCTACGTGGAGCCGTGCCGATAGGCACGGGAATGGGGATCCCGTGGCTTCCCACACTTGTTGTGAGTATAATAGGAAACTGTCTGCCGATTCCCGTAATTTTATTTTTCGTAAAAGCAGTACTCAAGTGGATGAGAGGATGTAGTATCAAGCTCTTTTCCAAGGTTTCAAATTGGGTTTATCAGAAAGCAGAGAAGAACCGCCCTAAGATTGAAAAATATGCAATTTTCGGATTGTATGTATTCGTAGCTATCCCACTTCCGGGAACAGGCGCGTGGACAGGAGCGCTTGTTGCTGCCCTTTTTGATATGCCGAAATGGAAATCGGTTGTTTCTATCTGTGTCGGTGTTGTTACCGCAGGTATTATTATGACTGTTGGCTCGCAGTTAGTTGTTGCTGTAATGTCATTGTTTAACTGAAAATTACATTTAACTGTTATTTGACGGTGGAACGGAGATAAAATGAGAAAACTTGGTATGTGTGTACCGATGGCTTTAAGCGGTGATAATTTCGACAAAATGAGCATCATCAAAGACATCGGATTTGATACTTGCTTTTACAGTTGGTATAATGAAGTTGATTATTCTGCGCTAAAAAAACACGGCGACAGCATTGGACTTGAAATTGAAACACTTCACGCACCCTTTGGAAAAGCAAACTCTTTTTGGGACGAAAGTACAAATGAAGGCGATTATTTTGTAGAAGAAATTAAAAAGTGTATTCGTGATGCGGGAAATAACGGTATTCCTTATGTTGTAATACACGTATCTATCGGCAATGATGCTCCTATCAGCTCAAGAATCGGACTTACACGTTTTGAAAAGCTTGTGGTTGAAGCTGAGAAGTATGGAGTAAAGCTCGCGTTCGAAAATCTTGAATTTCCCCGTCTTACAGCGCTTGTTCTTGATTGTTTCAAGTGTGATACCGTTGGATTTTGCTATGATACAGGTCACGAAAATTGCTTTACTCCCGGATACAGATTTCTTCCGATGTTCGGTGATCGTTTGCTATGTACACATTTTCACGATAATCTCAGTGACCGTATTTTTGATGAGAAGCATTACCGCAAAGACCTTCACAAAATTCCTTTTGACGGCATAATTGACTTTGAAACAGTATGTAAGGATATAAAAGATACGGGTTACACGGGTTCTCTGATGCTTGAGGTGTGTTATGGCGGCATGGATCATTACGGCGATATTAGCTTTAATGAGTTTGTAAACAAGTCATACAATGCAGCTCTCAGACTCCGCAAGCTTACAGACGGAGAGTAAGGTGGTGTCGATATGAAAAAATTCGGAATGATGGTCAGAACACTTAATGAAGAACACATCAGTATGATAGCTGAAATCGGCTTTAATTATTCGATGTTTGGCTGGGATGAATCCCGCGATATTGATACCATTATGACCTTGTTCAATAAGTATAATATAACTGTTGATAACTTTCATTCGCCCTTTCTCGGCATAAATTGCATATGGGATGAGGGTGAAGCCGGCGCAGCTTATCTCGAAAGACTTAAAAACTGTGTTATCGATGCATCAAAGCACGGTGTTAAGCACGTTATTGTTCACCCGACAGCAGGCGCACCCGAGCCTCATGGAACTCAAATCGGTATTAAGCGTTTTCGTGAGCTTGCTATGTTTGCGACCGAGCGCGGAGTAAAGATATGCTTTGAAAACCTTGAATATCCCGAAATGCTCGGCGTTGTTATGCACGAGCTTTCAGACCTCGACATCGGCTTTTGCTACGACGTCGGACACGAGGCATGCTGTACTCCCGGAATGCGCTTCGTTCCCATATACGGCGATAAGCTTTGCTGCACTCATATCCACGATAACTACGGTATGAGCTACAGTACTGTGCCGATCCTTCATGCAGATTGTCATATGATCCCGTTTGATGCAACTATCGACTTTAAGCGAGTAATGAGTGATCTTAAAAAAGCAGGGTATGAGGGCGCACTTTCTCTTGAAACCTCAATACGCGAGGACATAGGCACTTATGTAGACCTTACCCCCAGAGAATATTACGAAAAAGGCTATAAAGCGCTTGTAAAACTCAGTGAAATGTGCTGAAAAATTAAAATAGTACTTGAAAAACAGAATTTTTTGTGATATTATATATTTACAGTTGAATATCTTATCAAGAGTGGCGGAGGGACTGGCCCTGCGAAGCCCGGCAACCTGCATAACGTAAGGTGCTAATTCCTGAGAGATGAGAAAAATGTGTCTCAATGACTCCTCAGGTAAAACTGAGGAGTTTTTTATAGGACTTGATGGATGGAAAGGAAATAAAATGAAGAAGTTTTTTACATCTGAATGCGTAGCGGAAGGACATCCCGACAAAATTTGTGATAACGTGTCGGATGCAATACTTGACGCAATACTGGCGGAAGATCCCATGTCGCGAGTAGCGTGCGAGACCTGTACTACAACGGGTATCATAATGATACTCGGTGAAATAACGACTACGGCAAAGGTAGACTATCAGAAGATAGTACGTGAAACCGTACGCGAGATAGGATATGACAGAGCAAAGTACGGCTTTGATTGCGACACCTGCGCGGTGCTTAACTCTATTCACGCGCAGTCGCCCGATATCGCTCTCGGCGTTGATAAGGCGCTCGAGGCTAAAGAGGGCGAAATGAGCGACGGCTACGATATCGGTGCCGGCGACCAGGGCCTTATGTTCGGCTATGCCTGCAATGAAACCGAGGAGCTTATGCCGCTTCCGATATCTCTTTCTCACAAGCTTGCTAAGAGGCTTACCGACGTCAGAAAATGCGGAAAGCTCAGCTATCTCCGCCCCGACGGTAAAACACAGGTTACCGTTGAATACGAAAACGATAAGCCCGTGAGAGTAGATACGATAGTCGTGTCCTCCCAGCATGATGAAGCTGTATCGCTTGAAACCATCAGAAAAGATATAATCGAAAACGTAATTAAGCCCATAATACCTGCAAACCTTATCGATACTGACACAAAGATATTCGTAAATCCTACGGGAAGATTCGTTATAGGCGGACCTAACGGTGATAGCGGACTTACAGGCAGAAAGATAATCGTCGATACTTACGGCGGATACTCGCGCCACGGCGGCGGTGCCTTCTCGGGTAAGGACCCGACCAAGGTTGACAGAAGCGCATCCTACGCGGCGAGATACGTTGCGAAGAATATTGTTGCGGCTGGACTTGCAGATAAGTGCGAGGTGCAGATAGCATACGCAATAGGCGTTGCAAAGCCGGTTTCGGTGCTTGTTGACACCTTTGGAACGAATAAGATACCCGAAGAAACCATTTCCGAGGCAGTAAACAGACTCGTAGACCTCAGACCTGCAGCAATTATTGATAAATTTGACCTCAGACGTCCTATCTACAAGAAGCTTGCGGCATACGGTCACATGGGCAGAGAAGACCTTGGTGTTCTTTGGGAAAAGACCGATCTCGCAGACGAGCTTTCTAAATTACTTTAACCAATAACGGTACTGCTTACATAAACTGAAATAAGACTAAATGTTTTATACGTCTGCGGACGGCTTGGAGGTTTTATGTTTTTCAGTACCGTTATTGAGATTATCGCGGCAATTTTTATAGTTTACGGTATTTATGCGTCAGTAAAAACCCTTTTGTTTATGGTGGTTTACGAAAGAAAGATACGAAGAAGCATAACTGTTGCCGTGGCGCTTGAGAGCGATGATTCGGATGAAGACATAAAGCTTAAGGTGATGTGCGCGAAGCAGATCGCCCGTGATATGACTCCCGACAAGGATATATACATAATAGAAAACAAGGAAGAATAATGGTAATCAGTGACGAAAAAAAGCCCCTTGATGAGATAACGGGGACGGTAGAGAATATAATATTTCAAAATGCCGAAAACGGATACACCGTTATCGACCTCTTTGACGAAAAGGGCGACCTTTATACTGCGGTCGGAATAATGCCGTATGTCAGCGCAGGTGATACCGTTATGCTTGCAGGCCGTTGGGGAAGTCACTCATCATACGGCAAACAGTTTGAGGTGGAGTATTTTGACAGATGTCTGCCGAGAGAGGGTACTGATATACTCAGATACTTATCAAGCGGTACCGTTAAGGGAATAGGTCCCAAAACGGCGCAGAAGATAGTCGGCAGATACGGCGGAGAAGCCTTTGAGGTAATAGAAAATCACCCCGAGTGGCTTGCGGAATTTCCCGGAATAACCACAAAAAAGGCTATGGAGATATCAAAAAGCTTTAAGGAGCAGTTTGGTGTCAGGGATATTATGCTTCTCGGAAAGGGTGAGATAAGCGCAACCGTTGCGCTCAAGATATTCAAGCGTTATAATGTCAGATCGGTTGAAGTGATACGTGAAAACCCTTACGCTCTGTGTGAGGAAATAAGCGGAATAGGCTTTGAAAAATGTGATGCCTTTGCAGAAATACTCGGGATAGAACGTGACTCAGTGTTCAGAATAAAAAGCGGCATCAGATATGTGCTTGGCACGAACGCCGAGCGAAACGGTCACACCTATCTTCCCGAGGACAAGCTTATTAAGGAAGCTTCACTCTTACTCGGAGTGCCCGAGATGAAGGTGATTCAGTCTATCGATGCTCTTGTTTCCGAACAAAAGCTTGTCAGAAGCAATATTGCGGAAGATAAGTGTATTTATCTTGACAGATATTACGAGTCGGAAAGATACTCAGCAGAAAAGCTTTATATGCTTGACAGATCGTGCGCGGGATTCTCTCTCCACGATAAAAAACTGCTTATTGACCGAGTTGAGGTCGAAAACGGAATATCCTATGCAAGTCTTCAGCGAGCAGCAATAGAGTCTGCTCTTGAGCACGGCGTTATGGTACTGACGGGCGGACCCGGAACGGGTAAGACCACGGTAATCAAAGCGCTGATAAGTATATTCGGAAATCTCGGGCAGAGAGTAGCTCTTGCAGCGCCAACGGGAAGAGCCGCAAAGAGAATGTCTGACTCAACTTCGCGTGAAGCAAAAACCATTCACAGACTCCTTGAAATCGATTTTAAGGAAAACGGCGAACCGTTTTTTAGAAGAAATGAGAACGATACCCTTGAATACGAGGTCATAATCATCGATGAGGCATCTATGCTTGCGATAAATCTGTTTGAATCCTTATTAAAGGCAATCAGACAGGGCGCAAGACTGTTACTTATCGGTGACTCGAGTCAGCTGCCGTCTGTGGGCGCAGGAAACGTGCTCGGAGACGTAATATCAAGCGGAAGATTTTGCACGGTATGCTTGACGGAAATATTCAGACAGGCAAAGGAAAGCCTCATCGTCACGAATGCTCACGCAATAAATGGCGGTAATTTTCCCGAGCTTTCGGTCAGAGATAAAGACTTTTTTATGCTTGAGAGAAAGAATGATTCCCAGATATCACAAACCGTAGCAGAGCTATGTGCTACGCGTTTGCCCAAAACTTACGGTGAGAAGCTTGCACGCGGAATTCAGGTGATTTCACCCACGCGAAACGGAATGGCAGGCACCGAAAGCCTTAACGTGATACTTCAGGAAAAGCTAAATCCCCATTCTGAAGCAAAAAAAGAGAAAAAAGCCCACGGAGTAATATTCCGTGAGGGCGATAAGGTAATGCAGATAAAAAACAATTACGACATTGAGTGGGAAAAGGAGGATTCATACGGTCAGGGTATATTCAACGGAGATATAGGCGTTATTGAAGAAATCGATACTTCGTCGGAAAAAATGCTTATCAGCTTTGACGGTAGAAAAGCCGAGTATGAGTTTTCAATGCTTGACGATCTTGAACACTCGTTTGCCATTACAGTCCATAAGAGTCAAGGAAGTGAATACCCGATAGTCATTATCCCGCTTTGCAGAGCTGCGCCAATGCTGCTTACAAGAAATATGCTCTATACGGCGGTGACGAGAGCACAGAGAATAGTAATTCTCGTAGGCTCGCAGTCGACGGTTGACGAGATGGTAAAAAACAATCGACAGGTAAAGCGTTACACCGGACTTTCGCAGATATTGTGCGAAATTTAGGGGACAATGATGAATAATAAAACGAAAATTGAAATCAGACGCTTTATAAAGCGCATCCCTGAGATCTTTTATCCGCCGATATGCTTAGCCTGCGACGAGGTGCTTGAGATCGGTACCGACGAAAAGCTTTGCCCAATATGTAAAAGCAAATGGAATACCGCGAAGCTTTCCCTCAGAGAAAGGCTCGGTGGCGCGCCTGTCATTCCGATAGTTTTAGACGGTATACCCGAGGAAAGAGGCTCTGCTATTGCATCTCTTTGCGATTACCACTCAAATACCGCAGACCCCGACTACGAGGTACAGAAGGTTATCGTCATACAGCTTAAGCGCCACGAATACACAAGACTTACCGATTTTACTGCAGAAGAGCTCTACCGCCTTGTATACGAGGTGCTCAATACACGCATATATAAAAGTGATATTGTTATTCGTATCCCACGTAATAGAAAGAATGTTGTTCGCGACGGTGCCGATAATATGAAAACCGTCGCTAAAACACTGGCAGATAAGATTGGAATAGGTTTTATTGACGGATTCAAACAAAGGCATGGAGTAAAGGAGCAGAAGCGTCTTTCTGCCTCAGATAGGGCAAAGAATATTGAAAATGGCATAAAGCTCACCGAAAGTGCGGCAAGAAAAATCAAAAACCGCCGTGTTATTTTGCTTGATGACGTGGTAACCACGGGCTCAAGCGTAACTACGGCGGCAAAGCTTTTGTATGCTGCAGGCGCAAAGCAGGTGTTTATTTTCTCTTTGACTATGAATTCCGAGCATCTGTTAAGACTTAAATGATCAGCCTAAAAACAGATTAATTATGGAGTTGCTTACGTACATTCCGCGCTCCGTGAGAGCAAAACCGTTTGAAGTGCTTATTAAATATCCGCATTCTGTGAGAGTGCGGATATTTTTTTTCGTGGTTACGGGCGACGTCACGGCAAAAAGCGACTCTTTGCTGATTCCTTCGGACAAGCGCAGTCCGAGCATGATCTTTTCTCGTAATTTTTCATACTCTGAAATTTCTGTAAGCTCGGATAGAATCGAATCTGTGTCACCGTTTTCGCAAAAAACGCCGACGTATCCGCTTATGTCACGGTTATACGCATAACGAACAGAGTCAACACAAGAATGTGCCGCAGGACCAAGGCCGAGATAGTCCTCTACCTTCCAATATTTGAGATTATGACGGCATTCATAGCCGTTCTTGGCAAAATTGCTTATTTCGTAATGATTATAGCCGTTTGACGCAAGAGCTTCGCAAATCTGCAGGTACATATCAGCATCTGTATCTTCGTCGGGAAGCTCAAAGCTATCACGCATTTTTGCAAACGGCGTTCCGTCCTCAATTTTTAGTGAGTATGCGGATATATGAGTCGGTTCTTGCTTACATACGAACTCAAGCGTTTTTGCAAGGATGCTTGGTGTCTGAGAGGGAAGAGAGAACATTATATCCGTGTTGACGTTGTCTATCCCGGCGCGTCTGACCGTATCGAGCGTACGAAGATAATCGTCCGTTGTGTGAATACGTCCTAGAAGCTTCAGCTCCTCCTCGTTTGACGATTGCAGACCAACGCTTATACGGTTAACTCCGAGCGAATGAAGCAATCTGAAATCGGATGTGTCACAAAGCCCCGGATTGGTTTCAACCGTAAATTCAGCTCCCCCTTCAATACAAAGATGAGCTTCGATTCCGTCAATAAGTCTGCACAACATCTCGTTACCGAGGGCGGTCGGCGTTCCGCCGCCGATAAAAACGGTGTCAAAAACAGTATATCTGTGTTTATTTGCGATTCTTTCCGCATGCTTTATAACTGCATTTACGTATTTCTCTTTCAATGAGTCGTCAGCTGCGAATGAGTAAAAATCGCAGTAATTACATTTTTTAGAACAAAACGGGACGTGTATATACAGTCCCGCTTTTTTAGTATTAACCTTCATCGTCAAGCTTAAGCACAGCCATAAACGCCTCGGGAGACACCTGTACGCTTCCGAGCTGGCGCATTTTGCGCTTACCTTCCTTCTGCTTTTCAAGCAGCTTCTTCTTTCTCGTTATGTCACCGCCGTAGCACTTCGCAAGAACGTCCTTGCGCATAGCCTTAACGGTTTCGCGAGCAATTACCTTGCTTCCGATAGCCGCCTGTACGGGGATCTCAAAAAGCTGTCTCGGAATATTTTCCTTAAGCTTTTCAACTATCTTTCTCGCGCGGGCATAAGCCTTTTCATCGTGAACGATAAACGATAGCGCGTCTACGACCTCACCGTTCAAGAGAATATCGAGCTTGACAAGCTTTGAGGGCTCATAGTCGCTGATCTCGTAGTCAAGCGAGGCATAGCCCTTGGTCTTGCTCTTAAGTGCGTCAAAGAAGTCGTAAACTATCTCGTTGAGAGGGAGCTTGTAGTGAAGCTCGGCGCGCTCTGTATCGAGATACTTTGTGTCAACGTAAATTCCGCGTCTTTCCTGACAAAGCTCCATAATACTTCCGATATAAGAGGGAGGTGTAAGGATCTTTGCCTTTACCATAGGCTCAAAGGCGGTGTCAATCTCATCACTCGTCGGGAAGTTTGAGGGGTTGTCTATTCTGACCTCCTCACCGTTTGTCTTTTTGATTTTGTATATAACGCTCGGTGCGGTAGTGATGAGGTCCAGATTGAACTCTCTCTCAAGTCTTTCCTCGATTATCTCCATGTGAAGAAGTCCGAGGAAACCGCAACGGAAACCGAAACCGAGAGCAGTTGATGTCTCGGGCTCGAATACGAGAGCCGCATCGTTAAGCTCGAGCTTTTCGAGTGCGTCGCGGAGGTCACCGTACTTTGCACCGTCGGCAGGATAGATACCTGCGTAAACCATTGGCAGAGCGCGCTTAAAGCCGGGAAGGGCTTCCTCTGCGGGATCTTCTGCAAGTGTGACGGTATCGCCAACGCGAGTGTCGCTTACGTTTTTGATGCTTGCCGTGAGGTATCCAACCTCACCTGCATAAAGACCGCTTGATTTTTTAAGCCCGAAGGGCTCCATATGTCCGACCTCAACAACGTCGAACTCAGCGCCCGTGCTCATAAGCTTAATTTTGTCACCGGGCTTTACCTTGCCGTCCATTATACGAACGTTAACGACAACTCCGAGATAACTGTCGTAATAGGAGTCGAAGATCAAAGCCTTGAGAGGCTTGCTCTCGTTGCCTGTCGGTGCAGGTATATCCGTAACTATGCGCTCAAGCACCTGATCAATATTAAGACCAACCTTAGCGGAAACCGCAGGACAGTCCTCGGCAGGTATACCGATAATGTCCTCGATCTCGTTTCTCACACGATCAACGTCTGCGCTCGGAAGGTCGATCTTGTTAATAACGGGGAGTATCTCAAGGTCGTTGTCGACCGCGAGATATGCGTTTGCAAGTGTCTGCGCCTCAACACCCTGAGTACTGTCGACAATGAGTATCGCTCCCTCGCACGCGTTGAGTGAACGTGACACCTCGTAGTTGAAGTCAACGTGACCGGGAGTGTCGATGAGGTTGAACGTGTAGTCGACCCCGTCGCTTGCGGTATATTTAAGTCTTACCGCGCGCGCTTTTATGGTTATTCCGCGCTCACGCTCAAGGTCCATATTGTCAAGAAGCTGTTCTTCCATCTCGCGCTTTGATACCGTCTGCGTGTGCTCAAGTATACGGTCAGCAAGAGTGCTTTTACCGTGGTCAATATGGGCTATTATGGAAAAATTGCGTATTTTGTTAAGTCTGTCGCTGTTTGACATCTTTTTCTCCGAAAATATAATATTACACTATATTATAATAGATTTAACACTGTGTTGTCAATCATTTGTTTCAAAAAACTCTTTACACAAAAGTGGTTATATGATAAAATTATGTGGAACGGAGTTGATAATTTGAAAAACGTAGGAATACTTACACTCGGTTGTAAGGTCAATCAGTATGAAAGCGCGGCAGTAGCCGAGGAGCTTGCTCGCAGGGGCTATAATATATCCGATACCGATAGTAAATGCGACTTCTATATAATAAACACTTGCACCGTAACGTCTGAAGCTGACAGAAAATCACGTCAGATGATAAGACGTCTTATCAAGCAGAATCCCGATGCTAAGATCATCGTTATGGGATGCTACGCGCAGGTAAACGCAAAAAAAATCGCCGAGATCGAGGGTGTCGATTTTATAATCGGTACGCGTACCAAACTCGGAGCGGTCGAAGCGGTAGAGAAGCTTTCGTACGAGACTGAAACCGTAAAAATGCGGGTTGCGCCACTTAGTGAAATCGGCTTTGAAAAAATGCTGCTTGAAGGACGCTTTGGAGGCGGAACCGAGGAGAGAACACGCGCATATATCAAAATACAGGACGGTTGCGACTCGAACTGTACCTACTGCATAATACCGAGCGCAAGAGGCCCGGTATGCTCAAAGGCTCCCGAGGACGTCCTTGCGGAGCTCAGAAATCTTGCGGCAAAAGGCTTTTTGGAGGTAGTGCTCACGGGAATTGAAACCGCTGCTTACGGACGTGATTTCAAAAACGGATATACGCTTGCCGACCTGCTTGAAGAAGCGGATAAGATAGACGGTATCGAAAGAATACGACTTGGCTCGCTTGACCCTTCGCTTATGAAGCCGGATTTCGTTGAACGTATATCAAAGCTCAAAAAGCTGACTCCTCATTTTCATATTTCACTCCAAAGCGGGTGCGATAAGATACTTGCCGCAATGAAGCGTAAGTATAATACAAAAATGCTTCTTGAATATATGGAAAACATACGGTCAAAAATACCGGGTGTAATGTTCACGACCGATATCATCTGTGGCTTCCCGGGTGAAACGGATGCCGATTTTGAAGAAACCTGCGAGCTTGTAAAAAAAGCGGGATTTTTGTCTGCGCACGTGTTCGCATACTCGAAACGCGAGGGAACGCCCGCCGCCCAAATGGATTCTCAGGTGCCGTCAAAGGTAGCGTCCGCGAGGGTGAATAAGCTTTACTCTGTAGTTGCAGAGAGAGCAGAGGAGATCTTGTCCGAACTTGACGGCGAGACCGTCACGGTCATACCCGAAAACTATAAGGACGGTGTGGCACTTGGACATACCGCAGGCTTTGTCGAGGTGGCGATACATTGTGACGAGGATGAATACGAAAAGGTGCAGGGTAAACTTGTAAAAGTCAGACTGAAGGTTCACAAGGGCGCTGTTTCGGGATTCTTTATATAGATTACAAATTGATTACAATCGACAAAATACTATTGAAATTTCGCACAAACCGTGTATAATGATACGTACCGAATAATTACGGAGGGAAAGATATGGCAGAAGGCGTAAAAATTATCGCTCAGAATAAAAAAGCATACCACGATTATTTTGTCGATGAAAAGCTTGAGGCCGGTATCGAGCTCTTCGGAACTGAGGTAAAAAGTATACGCTCGGGCGGAATAAATCTCAAGGACTCCTACTGTATGATAGAGGAGGGCGAGATATTCGCCGTAGGTGTGCATGTAAGTCCTTACGAAAAGGGCAATATATTTAACAGAGATCCGTACAGAGTAAAAAGGCTCTTGATGCATAAAAAGGAGATAAATAAGCTCCTCGGACAGATAACGCAAAAGGGATTTACCATAGTGCCGCTTTCTGTGTACTTCAAGGGCTCAAGACTCAAGATGGAGATAGGACTTTGCAGAGGTAAAAAGCTCTACGATAAGCGTGATGCCGCCGCAAAGAAGCAGGCAGACCGCGACATCGAGAGGACCATGAAAACAAGGTATTGATAATTTTGCTGTCTTTACGTTAGCGCAATATAAGGGTGCGTAAAGGTTTCGACGGGGATTTTGAGATACGGTAAGCGAGTAGAGTTTGGGGAAACTCTTCAAAAACTCCAACTTAAAATTAAACGCTAACAATACAGAATTAGCAGCAGCGTAAGCGCTTAGCGCACGCTTGTCCCGAGTGAGAGCACCGCGGCTCACACGGGGCATCAAATCAGCGGTGAACGTGAACGGAGGTTTCGCCATTGAATCCGTCACGCATTAAATGGCTAACCTGCTCGGAAGCCTGTCAGCCGGCGTTTAAGCGGGGAAGTCTAAAAGACTGAATACACTCGTAGAAAGCTTTATCAAGGGGTTTTCGGACGCGGGTTCGATTCCCGCCGCATCCACCAAAAGCAAAAGCCTTGGATTTCAAGGCTTTTGCTTGTTTTTCTTGATATATCAAGGGAAAACAGTGTTATCTGTTTGCCGCGGTGGGTAAATGATTACCTCGAAAAGCAATGATTTTTAGCAAAAATGCAACACGAAATGCAACACGTAAAACCGGAGAATTATATGACAAATAAAAAAATCACATTGCCCCCTGACCTCGAAGAATTTACATATAAAGCCGAGCGTAAGAATAATGTGCGAGCACTTATCTGCGCGGTCCTGTTTGTGCTTTGTGCATATTTCTTGTATCTGAATGCTTCAGCAATTCTTAAGCCCGAAAACCGCGCAATACGTATATTTTTTGCACTCATTTTTATGTCATTACCTTTTATAATAACAGGATTCCCCCACAAAACCTCGGACAAAACTTTCGTAGGTGTGGTAGAAAAGTGTAAAGTGGAAACCCACATTACGGGCGGTGGAAACAGGGGCGTTTATTATGTCAACGTTACATACTTGACGACCACCACTCCTGATGGCAAGAAACTTCATAAAAAGTTCTATACCGAAAAAACAAGTCAAAAGTTGCCGCATACCTTATACAAGATCGGTGATACTGTTTTTCACTTGTGCGGAGCAAAATGCGTTGTCGTTCTTCCGAGAAAAAATGACACACACTTTGAATGTGCGGTCTGCGAGAACGTAAACGAAGTCACAAATACTGTTTGCCGTGTTTGCGGACACACACTTATTAAAAACGTTGATAGCTTGTTCTGTGAATCAGATAATTACAGCGATTTTTCAAAAATACAATACTAATTAAAAAAGAGCCGTTTGGCTCTTTTTTAATTGTTAATTATCTCAAGTATCTTTCTTGCCGACTCAAAAACGTAGTCGGGCTTGTCGGGCGATTTTTCAAGAACCTCGTAAGTGGTCTCTCCACTCATAACGAGCGCGGTGAGCGTGCCGGCGTTTATGCCGCTTTTAATGTCTGTGTAAATTCTGTCGCCGACAACGAGAGTTTCTTCTTTCGAGCATCCCATATACTCCATAGCAAGAAGCGGCATAGCAGGCTCGGGCTTGCCTATGAATATGGGACGCTTTTTGGTTGCGTTATAGATCATATCGCATACGCTGCCGCAGTCGGGCACGTAACCGAATGCGGTGGGGCATACGTAGTCGGGATTCGTTGCAATATATGGGATATCACGTATTGTTAGCAAATATGAAATGTCGTAAAGCTTCTTGAAGTTAAGCTCCCAGTCGTTACCCATAACTATGCAGTCGGTCTCGTCAACGCTTTCCGTTACTGTAAAGCCGCCGCGTCTGAGCTCCGACTTGAGCGACTCTGTGCCGCAGACGTAAAGGCGCTTTCCCTTGTGGTGCTTGTTCAGATAGAGAAGTGTTGCGTAAGCAGACGTTACGAAATCGTCTTTTGTTGACTCTATGCCGAGCTTTGCAAGCTTCTTTATGTAGTCCTCGGTGCTTTTTGCCGAGTTGTTGGTCATAAATACGTATCTTGCGCCGTTCTTCTTAATTGTTTCAAGAAGCTCGGTCGTGAAATCAAACAGGTTATCGTCAAGATACAAAGTTCCGTCCATATCAAATAAGAATAGCTTTACGTTTTTTATTCTGTTCATTTTGATCTCCTTGTTATTCTGTTATCATACCGTCAATTTCGTCGGTTTTACAGAGGGTGTTAAGACAGGTTTTCCCAAATTTGCTCCTGTCACAGAGCAGATAGCTTTTTTTTGCTCTTTCTATCATTATTCTGCGGATATTGTTTTCAAAGATAGAATTGTCGGTAGCAAGACCGTCGTCGGACACACCGCGGCAAGAGAAAAAAGCAATGTCTGCATTATATTTAGATAGGGTAGCTTCCGCGTCGCATCCTATATATGAAAACGATTCGAGCGCCATCTCGCCGCCTGCCGTGATGGTGTGTATTCCCATTGACGCAGCTTCAATAGCCGTTTTTGCTCCGTTGGTTATAAGCAGAATGTTTTTGAATTTAACGAGATACGGTAATATATGAAACGCGGTAGTTGAGGAGTCAAGCATAATTACGTTACCGTCGCCGATTAGCTCGGCGGCCTTTTTTGCAATAAGCTGCTTTTCCTCATGCTTTTCAAGGTGACGAATAAATAGCGGTATTCTTTGGTCCGGCGCACTCGTTTTAAGAGAAACAAGACCGTTCTTGCTCGTGACCATATCACGCCCTTTGAGCTCGGCAATATCACGTCTGACGGTCGGCTCGCTTACGAATAGTTTTTCGGATAGTTCCTTAACCGTGTGCGGCTTAAGCGCAAGTAAGGCTACGTACTGGTTTTCTCTGCTGTATTTTGACATCAAATCACCACCTGTGACAAAATTTCGATCAAACCACACATAATTATAATCAAAAAATGATTATTTTGTCAATAGCATTTTCGAATATTGACTTTTTTCTTGTTTGTAGTATAATTTGTAATGAAAGAAAATCACATAAGGAGAAATTAAATGTTTGGAAATCTCTCGACGCATAACTGTCCTTGCACAAAGGAACATACCTTCGATTCAAAGGTGATAGCAGAATGCGGTGCAATCAATAGATTGCCTGAAATATTAGGCGAGATTTCGGCAAGGCGTGTATTTATGCTTGCCGACAAAAACACGTACGCGGCGGCAGGCGAAAAAGTGTTTGACGTTCTGTCAGAGCACGGTATTGACGTAAAAAAGTATGTATTCAATAAAGACGAGCTTGAGCCCGACGAGGCAAACGTCGGACTTGCGGTAATGAATTTTGACAAATCCTGCGACGTAATCGTATCGGTAGGATCTGGCGTTATAAACGACATCGGTAAAATAGTCGCAAACGTATCCGGTAAAAAGTACGTAATAGTCGGCACGGCACCGTCTATGGACGGCTATGCGTCCGCAACCTCGTCAATGACGGTTGACGGACTCAAAATGTCGGTAAACAGCAAGTGTGCCGACTACATAGTGGGCGATATAGATATTCTTGCAAAAGCGCCCGTTAAGATGATGGTGTCGGGACTCGGGGATATGCTCGCAAAGTACGTGTCGATATGCGAGTGGAGAATATCCGCACTGATAAACGGTGAGTACTACTGTGAGGAGATTGCAGAGCTTGTGCGCACCTCGCTTAACAAGTGCGTAAGCAACGCAGACGGACTTTTGTCCGGTGATAAGGAAGCGGTAAAAGCGGTTTTTGAAGGACTCGTGGTTTGCGGTGCGGCTATGAAGTTCGCGGGGGTATCAAGACCTGCATCGGGTGTTGAGCATTATCTCTCGCACATCTGGGATATGAGAGGTGTCGAGTTTGGATTACCTGTTGAATTCCATGGAATTCAATGTGCTCTCGGAACACTTATTGCACTTCAGATATACGGTAAGCTCACATCATTTACCCCCGACTTTGAAAAAGGTGCGGCTTACGTTGAAGCCTTTGACGTTGACAAGTGGAACGAGGAGCTCAGAGCCTTCCTCGGCAGAGGCGCTGAGTCGATGATAGAGCTTGAAAAGAAGGAACGCAAATACGATCCTCAGGCACATAAAACAAGACTTAAGAAAATCATTGACTCGTGGGACGAGATCAAGAAGATTGCCGCAGAGGAGCTTCCCGAATACGATGAGCTCCTAAAGCTTTTGAATAAGCTCGGTCTTCCGACACAGCTTTCCGATATAGGCGTTGATGAGAAGATTTTACCTATGACCTTCAAGGCAGCTAAGGATATAAGAGATAAATACGTTCTCCCGAGACTTTGCTTTGACCTCGGAATAATTGATGAAATCATATAAGGAGAAAGGTTATGTATTCACTTAACAGACAGATTGAAGTTATTGAAAATATTGACGTACTCGTTGCAGGCGGCGGTCCTGCGGGAATTTGCGCAGCAGTATCAGCGGCAAGAGCAGGTGCATCTGTAATTATGCTCGAGCGCTTCGGCGCAGTAGGGGGAAACCTTACCCTCGGTAACGTAAGTCCGATACTCGGCAAGGTGTCCTCGGGTACTATGTATGACGAGATAATCGAGCTTCTTTCGGCTGAGCACAAGGGAGAGCTTAAGGTTGAGACGCGTAACGGTAAGGAAATACATATTGATGCAGAGGAAGCCAAGGGCATACTCATAAAGCTTTTAAACGATAACGGAGTCAAGGTAATGCTTCAGACCTCGGTGTGCGACGTTATCATGGACGGTAACACAGTAACGGGACTTGTGGTAAGCACGGCAACGGGACTCAAGGCGATTAACGCAAAGCGTGTTATTGACGCAACGGGCGACGGTACGGTTGCGTACCTTGCAGGCTGCGAATATAAGGTAGGACGTGAAACTGATGGCAGAACACAGCCCGTAACTCTTGAGTTTACCGTATGTAACGTAGACGAGAGTCGCGCCATTATGTGCTTTGGCGGAAGTGACCCCGTAACACTGCCCGACGGTAAAAAGTATTCCGAGTTCTGCAAGGAATGCGAGAAGAATGGCATACTTCCGAAAAACGTGTCAATCGTCAGACTTCACAGAACCTTCTATTCCGGCGAAAGAAACGTAAACGCAACCCAGATGAACGAGATCAACGGACTTGACTATAATGATGTTTACAAGGCTGAGGTTGAACTCAGAGATCAGATAGAGAAGGTTGTTGCTTTCCTCAAAAAGTATGTTCCCGGTTATGAAAACTGTGCTATTAAAACCACTGCGGATACACTTGGCGTACGTGAAACGCGCAGAATTATGGGTGAGTACGTAATGTGCGACGCAGACGTAGAGCAGGGACTTCATTACGATGATGCCGTAGTTCATAACGCATGGTTCCTTATAGATATACATAACCCTGCAGGAGGCGGTCAGGCAGAGGGACACTCGAAAATGGCTGAGCCGTACGATATCAGATACGGTGCGATAATTCCGCTTGGCGTAGAAAATCTCATAACCGCAGGCCGTTGCATATCGGGTACACACCGCGCTCACGCATCTTATCGCGTGATGGCTATCTGTATGGCGCTCGGTGAAGCGGCAGGACTTGCGGCAAAGCTCAGTATCGACGAAGACGTTACTCCTCGTGAGCTTTCGCCAAATAAGGTAAGAAAAGCTCTTATTTCACGAGGAGTTGCACTCTGATTTTCAATAAAAAATCTTAAAATTTATTAAATTCTGTGATTGTGCACAAACGTCTTTGCTTAATTTGTGCAATGCGACAAAAGTGAGGAAAAATGTGATATTTTTAAGGAAAATATTACATATTTGTTCCGAAAATAAGGACAGTTTTTTCGAAAATCAAGACATTTACAAATTTTGCGATTTATGATACAATTATTCCGTACCGCATCTGTGGTGCGGAATTTTTTTCGAAAGAGAGAAAAATTATGAAGAAAATTATTTCAATGTTTCTCACGCTTGTTATGATAGTAACGGCGTGCGTGGTTATAATACCCGTTTCTGCCTCGGAAGTTGAACCTGATGTCCTTTTGACTCCCGTTCAGTTGTTTGAGGGCAATAAATGGATAAAGCATGGTATTGCTACAGAACATCCTGATGCAGGAAGGGAGATTTTTAAGTACGTTACTACTGCCGCAATATCTAACGGTATTGGATTTGAGGTCAATATTCCCGTTGAATCTGCAAATTATGCGGTAGTAAGATATTATACAAACGTTGTTGCGAATACCCACCAGATCGCATTCCCTATGGACGGAACTTATGACTGGAACAGACAGTATGGAATTGCTACTCTCGCCAATTCAAAAGATAATCGCGTAGCGATTTTTGATCTTACCGAAGCTGCAGCTGCTGCAAAGGAAGCCGGTAATACTTCGATCAATTATCTCAAGGTGCTCCCTTGGCAAGGACAGGCTTGGAGCGGAGCTGCAGGTTCTGAAGTGACTGATCATTACTACAATCTTTATTCAATAGCATTTTTTGCTGATTCCACTAAAGCGAACGCTTATGCAAATGAACTCAGAAAATCTCTGCCCGATATTTCTGAAGAACAAAAGTTTGATAACAAGGCTATAACGTCGTTTGAGGAAAAAACGAGTGACTCAGCGGCAGTAAACGCAATTATTGATAGATTTAAGTCTAACCGTACAGATGCCCCCTTTATAAAGGGCTACGATAACGGAACCACCTTTAAGCCTGACGGTAATATGACACGAGCCGAGGCTTGTACCATCATAATGAGACTTCTCACTGCCGAAGAAGGCATAAAGGGAAAGTACACCAGCAAATTTACAGATGTAAAGCAGGGTGCTTGGTATTATGATGCCATCGCATACCTTGAAAACAAAGGCTATCTCAATTCCTATAGCGGCGAATTCAAGCCTGACCAGAAGATAACGAGAGCCGAGTTTGTTGAGCTTGTATACAATATGGGAGTAATTCCCGAAGCAGACAATGAGGTTTACTTTAGTGACGTTCCCAAATCTCATCCCAGATACGAGCCTATAATGGCTGCAGCAAAAGCAGGTATTGTAAACGGTAAGACAAGAGCTACCTTTGATCCGGACGGAGATATCAAGAGAAGTGAAGTTGTAAAGGTTATCTGCCTTGCGCTTGGCAGGACTCCGGTTGTTGAGGGTCTCCTCGAGGTCGACGGCTTTAAGGACGTTTCCACGACTCATTGGGCATACCCTTACATTATTGAAGCATCCTACAGACATAGTCTTACGGTTCAGTCTGATGGAAGCGAAAAGTGGAATGAGATAGTTGAAAATGAGCTTATCATCTACCCCGAATACCCCGAGCAGATCGACCGTAACTACGATTACGAAGTGACCGTAACGCAGGGTGATAAGTCCTACAAGATACCCGTATATAATGAGGTAAGACAGTATAATGCAGACGCCAGAAACCCCTACGGTGATGAATATCGCCGTTTTGCGGAGTTTGCATTTCAGGGTGAGCCCGTAAGAATTGATATCAAGGTTAATCAGAGCTTCAGCGAATACACTCTTATACCTGCAATAAAGGATCTTCCCAGCACGGTAAACGGCAACGTAATTTCCGTTTATGTCGACGAGCCTATGCAGTTCGTTCTTAGACTCGGAAATGATATTGAATCCTCGAGAACCATGCTTGCGGTGTTCGTTGACCCGCCGGAAGAAAACGTTCCGGACAAGAATGATCCTGATGTTATATGGATCGAGGGCTGGCACGAAGAGCCTACAAAGGAATTGTACGTTACAAGCGGCAAGACTGTATATATTGCACCCGGTGCGGTACTTAACACGAGAATTCTCGGAGCGGGCAGTGATATTACCATCACCGGTCGCGGAATGGTTCGTGACCCCGAGGACACAAGAACCAATAATGTTCATTCCAGAAACTACAACATTAACATAACTAACGGCTCAAATATACGCATAGACGGTATCAAGGTGGTTGACTGCCGTTTCTATCACATCTATCTTGGTGAGGTAAGAAACAGTGAGATTTACAACGTAAAGATCTTCTCAAACCAGATCTCTACAGACGGCTTTCTCATTTCCGCATACGATACGTATATCCACGATTCGTTTGCGGACGTTGGTGACGACGTGTTCACCGGCGGAGGGCAAAACGAAGTATACGAAAATATGCTCGTAGGTTCAACCTGCGGTATATTCTCGCTCTCCGGCGCGAGAAACGAAACCTATAGGAACATTTCAATTTTCCGTTGTGATGAAGCTATTTTCAAAAATTATTATGGAACCGGTCCGTTCAAGGGCGGCGTCTTTGAAAATATTTACGCAATTGACTGTCCGTATACTCCGATATTCTTTGGTTCTCGCGACCAGGGTCCGCTTCTCAAAATGTTCACCTTTAAAAATCTTATTATGAATCAGCCCACGGGTGTCGGTGATAAAAGAATTGAATTTAAGCGTTATACGAATACGTTTATAAATCTTGAAAATGATGGCAATTTTGAGTTCAATTTCGAGAATCTTTACATTGATGGAAAGCTTATTACAAGCGCTGATGAGCTTGTTGTTAATGATAAAACTCCGGAGGGTACAACCACGACTATCAATGTTACCACAAGCGAAAAGCCGCTTCAGAATGTACCTCTCGTACCCAATACGACAGTTCTCGATACTCCTTATGTTGCACCTGCAAAGACGCTTGATCCCCTTCCCGCAGGTGTAAACCTCGTTGAAAAATACGGCGGTATTGAAAACGGTCTTGAGCCCTTTGCAACCTCGAACTTCGCATATTTTAAGGAGTCGGATGATGCTCGTACAGGCCAAAAGTCTATGTTTATTCCCGGTCATGACAGCAGTGGCACTCCCGGAAATGAATACGGTATTATGTATGGAATATACGATCTTGTAGAGCGTGGAGGCCCTGGCACTTACACTCTCGAATTTTACGCAAAGCTTGCACCAAACGGCAAGAATGTTGGTACTGATATTTATGCCGGCATAGCGATGCACCGCGGAGACGTTGAGAAGTATAAATCCATGGCTCTTCTCAGTAAGTATCAAATAGTAACTCTTACCGATGAATGGCAGAAGATTACCGTTAAGTTTGATCTGGGAGTTAATGACATCAAAGCGGCTTGGTTCCGAATTGTTAGCCAGTCCGGAAACAAATATATGGAATATCTGGTCGACGATATCTCACTCACCTATACTCCCAAGCAGTAAAAAGACACAAAAAGCTCCGAGAAATCGGAGCTTTTTTATCAGCATATTTCTACATTAAAAGGTTTGTATTGCAAATTTGCGGCAAACATGCTATAATAATGATATATTTTTTTGAAAGGGTAAAAAATATGAAAAATAAGATTATTGCATTGGCGCTTATCTTAATTTTTGCCATATCCTGCACGCTTGGTGTAATGTCGGCAAAGAATGCGCCTACATCCGTCGAAATCCCCACCATATCCGATAACTCGGGTCTCGGTAAGATGATAAACGAATTCAAGTCGAATCGAGTTGATAATCCGTTTATAAAGGGCTACGATAACGGAACTACCTTCAAGCCCGACGGTAATATGACACGTGCAGAGGCTTGCACCATAATCACAAGACTGCTTACCGCAGAAGAAGCGGTTAAAGGAAAGTATACGACTAAGTTTACCGACGTTAATGCGGGTGCTTGGTACTACGATAATATTGCATATCTCGAATCCAAGGGCTTCCTTGATTCGTATAGCGGAGAATTCAAGCCCGACCAGAAGATCACAAGAGCAGAGTTCGTTGAGCTTGTATACAATATGGGTTTAATCGAGGAAGCCGATAAAGACGTATCTTTTACAGACGTTCCTGCAACTCACCCGAGATACGAAGTCATAATGGCGGCTGCAAGGTCCGGACTTGTAATCGGTAAGACGGCAACCACCTTTGACCCTGACGGAGATATCAAGAGAAGCGAGGTCGTAAAGGTTATTTGTATTGCCCTTGGCAGAACTCCTGTAAAAGACGGAATTTTAAGCGTAGAGGGCTTCAAGGATGTACCCACGACACATTGGGCATACCCTTACATAATCGAAGCATCATACAGACACGACCTCACCGTTCAGAAGGACGGAACGGAAAAGTGGAATGAGCTTGTTGAAAACGAGCTTATCATATATCCCGAATACCCATCTGAGATAGACCGTGACTATATGTTTGAGGTCAGCGTAACTCAGGGCGATAAGACTGCAAAGATTCCCGTTTACGATGAAACGCGTCAGTTTGCGTCCACAAGAACACCTTACGGTGACGATTACAGACGCTTTTGTGAATTTGCTTTTTCGGGTGAGCCTGTGAGAATTGACGTAACCGTAAACGAAAGCTTTAGCGAATATACGCTTATACCTGCAATCAAGGATATACCGAGTACTGTAAACGGAAACGTTATCTCGATCTACGTTGACGAGCCGATGCAGCTTGTTTTAAGACTCGGAAGCGATCTTAAATCCTATAATAAAATGCTTGCTATCTTCGTCGATCCCCCTGAAGAAAATGTCCCTGACAAGTCAAAAAGTAACGTTATCTGGATCGAGGGATGGTATGATGCGCCGAACGGCGAGCTTAATCTCTCGTCAGGTCAGACTCTTTACATTGCACCCGGTGCCGTATGTAATGCCCGTGTACTTGGCTCAGGAAATAACATAACTATCACGGGACGCGGAATGATTCGCGACCCTTACGATACGAGAACTCCTAACAAGCACGGCTACAACTATGTAATCAACCTCAAAAACGGCAGCAACGTAAAGGTTGAGGGAATAAAGATCATAGATTGTCGTTTCTATCATCTGTATTTTAACAACATAACCAACGGTGAGATCTATAACGTAAAGGCGCTCTCCAATCAGATCTCGACCGACGGATTCCCGATAAACGGTACAAATATTTACTTCCACGATTCTTTCGCAGACGTTGGTGATGACACTTTTACTGGTGGCGGCTCAAACAAGCTTTATGAGAATCTCGTTGTCGGTTCGACCTGCGGTATTTTCTCGCTTGGAGGTACCCAGTCAAATAACATATACAGAAACATAAGTATTTTCCGTGCAGACGAGGCTATCTTCAAGAACTTCTATTCAAGTGGCGCTTTCTCGGGAGCATATTTTGAAAATATCTATGCAGTAGACTGTCCCTTCACGCCCTTCTTTATTTCCTCGTCGGGTCAGGGCGCAGGACTCAAGCAGTTCAATTTCAAAAATGTTTCTATAAATACTCCCAGCGGTATTGATAATAAGGAGATCGAGTTCAAGGCTTATCCCAAAACAGTTCTTGAGATAAGAAACGGATCCGATTTTGAATACAATCTTGAAAACTTTTATATTGACGGTAAGCTCATAACCTCAGCCGATCAGATTAAAATGGTCGACAAATCCGACTGGGGAGAGCCCGAGGTAAACATCTTTGTAAACGAAAAGAATAACAAGGGAATACCGCTTACTGCAAACACAACTGTTCTTGAAACGCCCTACGTTGCTCCCGCAAAGGAGGTTGTACCGCTTGCTCAAGGTGAAAATGCGGTTATCAACGGCGGATTTGAAGACGGTGCTATCGCTTGGTCTACCGCTAATTTCTGTCTGCTTGAAGTAGTAAATGATGCAAAAAGCGGAAAGAACGCTATGTACGTGCCCGCAACTGATTCGGGGATGGGTGTTAACACAAGTGTTACCGAGGCAATAAACCGCGGCGGCGAAGGCGAATATATTGTTGAATTCTATGCTAAAAAAGCGAAGTCTTCACAAGGTAAAAGAATAAACGTAAGTCTTGCATATAACCTTGGCACAACTGAAAAGTATAACAGAATTACTTCAGTTAAGCCTTCGGGTCAGTTTGTACTTACTAACAATTGGCAGAAGTATTCGTTTACGGTAAAGCTCAACAAGCTTCATAAAAACAGAGTAACACTTTCGTTTGCGTATGCAGACAAGAGCGTTCAGTTCTACATTGACGATGTTTCTGTAACCAAGCTTCCTTAAATTCAAAACGCCCTTCGGGGCGTTTTCCTTTTTAATTATTGAAAATACACCAAATATATGGTATATTGAATATATAAGACAAAGGAGAGGGTAAGCAATGAAAAAAACTACTGTGACGGCATTGTGCACTTTTGTTATGCTGTTCGTTCTGCTTGTGTCCGTATACACCGTGAACGTATCAGCATCTAAGCTTGACGATATGGTAAGTGCATATAAGTCAAAGAGGGTGGATGCTCCCTTTATCAAGGGATACGATAACGGAACGACGTTTAACCCCGACGGTAATATGACACGCGCCGAGGCTTGCACTATAATCACCAGACTTCTTACAGCAGAAGAAGCAGTAAAGGGTAAGTACACGACTAAGTTTACCGACGTTAAGACGGGAGCTTGGTATTACGATAATATTGCATACCTTGAAGCCAAGGGCTTTCTCGACTCGTATGACGTCGAATTTAAGCCCGATCAGAGGATAACAAGAGCAGAATTCGTCGAGCTTGTCTATAATATGGGTATTATCAAGACAGGCACTAAAAGTGTTTCATTCACGGACGTACCCGAAACTCACCCGAGATACGATGCTATAATGGCTGCTGCAAGGTCGGGTATCGTTAACGGTAAAACAAAAAATGAGTTTGACCCTGACGGAGACATTAAGAGAAGCGAAGTGGTAAAGGTTATATGCCTTGCGCTTGGCAGAACACCAACCAAAAACGGAATTATCAAGTCGGACAGCTACAGAGACGTTCCCGAGTCACACTGGGCATACCCTTACATAATCGAAGCATCATACAGACACAGTCTTACGCTTAAGTCTGACGGCACTGAAAAGTGGAACGGACTTGTTGAAAATAAGCTTATTATATACCCCGAATATCCTGCACAAATCGACAGAAATTATGATTTTGAGGTTACTGTAACACAAGGAGATAAGACCGCAAAAATACCCGTGTATGACGAGACACGTCAGCCCGCATCGACCAGAAGTCCATACGGCGACAATTACCGCCGTTTCTCGGAGTTTGCATTTTCAGGCGAGCCCGTCAGAATTGACGTCAAGTGCAATATGAGCTTTGACGAATATACTCTTATTCCTGCGATCAAGGATATACCGAGTACCGTTGACGGAAATGTTATCTCTATCTACGTAAACGAGCCGATGCAGCTTGTCCTAAGACTCGGTGACGGAATTGACTCAAACAATAAAATGCTTGCAATTTTCGTTGATCCTCCCGAGGTAAATATACCAAATAAAAAAGACCCGAACGTTGTCTGGATCGAGGGCTGGTATGAGGCGGATAACAAGGAGTTAAGACTTACAACGGGTCAGACGCTCTACATAGCACCGGGCGCTGTGTGTAACTCGCGCGTACACACGGAGGGTGGAAATATTACAGTTCGCGGCAGAGGAATGATAAGAGATCCTCACGATACGAGAACACCGAACATCAACGGCTATAACGCCAATCTTATGCTCACAGAGGGAAGCAATATAAAAATAGACGGTATTAAGATCGTGGATTGCCGTTATTATCATATCTATTCGCTCAATACACACGGAATTGAAATCAACAACGTAAAGCTTTTGTCAAATCAGATCTCAACAGACGGCTATTGCTTAAGCGGAAGTAATATCTATATTCACGATTCATTTGCCGACATCGGTGACGACGTTTTTACGATAGATGCCGCACACCGTTTGTACGAGGATCTTGTTCTTGGAAGCACCTGCGGAATATTCTCGTTTACGAAAAACCGAAATGATGAAACCTACAGAAATATCAGCATATTCCGCGCCGATGAAGCAATCTTCAAAAACTATTACGGTGCAGGTGGATTTTCGGGCGCGGTATTTGAAAATATCATAGCGGTCGACTGCCCGTTTACGCCTCACTTGTTCGCGTCAAGTGATCAGGGAGATATGCCTAAAAACTTTGTTTTTAAGAATGTCTCAATTAATTCTACAACCGGCACAGACGTTAAAACATCAAGCTTCAGAACTTATAAAAATCAACTGATCAACATAAAAAACGGCGACTCGTTTGCATTCAATTTTGAAAATCTGTATATTGACGGAAAGCTGATTACTGACGCGTCGCAGTTTGAAATTATAGACAAATCACCGTCAAAAGCAAGCATTAAAATAACCACGAACGCATCAAGCGAGCCAATACCGCTTGCTCCCAACAAGACCGTGCTTGACACTCCGTACATACATATCGACAAACCTGTCACCCCGCTTGAGACGGGTGAAAACATCGTGCCTAATCCAAGTCTTGAGGACGGCGCGGTTGAGTGGATAACCGTGAACTTCACAAGACACGAGTTAAGCAGCGAAGCGCAAGACGGCAAATATTCATTCTATATTCCTGCGGACAAAGGAGAGGTCGGCGGTGTTGAAACCATTGTTACAGACGGTCTTAACAGAGGAGGAAAGGGAGAGTATCTTCTTGAGTTTTACGCTAAAAAGGCTCCCGGCTCACCGACAGACGATATTGCCGTTGCATTCGTTTACTATTACGGAGAAGTAACCAAAAACACGCCTATGAAAACCGTGACGAAGGTAGAAGAATTCGAGCTTTCTGACAAATGGCAGAAATTCACGGTTAAGTTAAACGTAATATCGGATACGGTAAACTCGACTCTCTTAAAATTCCGAAATCTTGAAAGCGGAAACAAGGTACAATTTTATCTCGATAACGTAAGTATGACTAAAATAGGTGATTAAACAAAAAACGCCCTCAGAGGGCGTTTTTGTGTTAAAAAAGAAACTCGACCGAATCAAATGTTTTGTCAAAGCGATTGGAAATGTCTATTTCGCTGATTACCGTGTTAATCTCTGATAAACTGCAGATATTAAACATTGATGACGTGCCTATTTTGCTCGAATCTGCGAGATAAACGGTCTTTGATGAGTTTTTTATAGCAAATTTTATGGGTTCGGATATTGATTCACTGTATTCGGAGATTATACCTGCACCCGAGAGGGATTTTGACGAAAAGAACATAATGTCTGTGTTGATCTGACTAAGACATGAGCAGGCTATTGAGCCTGAAAAGATAGGTGAGGAAAGTGAAAGCTCGCCACCTGTGCAATAGCATCTGATGCCGCGGCGTTGAAGTAAAATGCAGTTTTCAAGATTGTTAGTAACTACGGTGATGCCCGACCTCGTGGAGAGGTATTCTATCATACACGCTGCGGTAGTTGAGCCGTCTATGAAAACTACTTGATTATCTCTTACAAGACTTGCGGCGATCTTTGCAATATGCTTTTTTTCCTCGGTAAAATTGTGCTTTCTGAGCTCGTAGGGAAGTGCGTTTAATTTTCCCGTGTCGGATGGAGTCGCACCGCCGTAGGATTTTTCTATCATACCCTTTTGCTTCATATACACGAGGTCGCGTCTGATGGTTGCAGGGCTGTAATGGAGCTTGTCGGAAAGATGTTGTACCGTTGAAAATCCGTCCTCGTTTAGTATCTTCAGTATTTCTTCGCAGCGTTCTTCTCTGAACATTTTGTCCTCCGAATGATTATTTCGAGCAAAAATTATGATTAATTTGCGTTTTTTGTAATCATTGTTGATTAACTTTAAGTATAATGATATACTAAAATTTAGTAAAAATCAAGATAAATTTTAATTTTGAGGTGAAATTATGTACGACGTAGCCATAATCGGCGCGGGAGTTGTCGGCGGAATGATAGCAAGAGAACTCTCACGTTATAAGCTTGATGTCTGTATAATCGAAAAGGGAAGCGACGTTGCTCTCGGAGCGACACGAGCTAATTCCGCAATTGTCCACGCAGGCTTTGACGCAAAAGAAGGTAGCCTTAAGGCTAAGCTTAACGTTAAGGGCTCTAAAATGATGGCGCGTGTTGCTGATGAGCTTGGAGTCAAGTATATCAACAACGGCTCGCTCGTAATCGGCTTTAACGACGAGGACAGAGCGAATCTCGAAGTCCTTCTTGAGCGCGGCAGAAAAAATCAAGTTGAAGACCTTGTTATTCTTGAAAAGGACGAGCTAAAAAATCTTGAGCCCAATATTTCGGATAACGTTATCTGTGCGCTTTACGCACCAACGGGAGCGATCATTTGTCCTTACGAGCTGACTATTGCCGCTATCGGAAACGCAATGGATAACGGAGTTGATCTGAAGCTTGACTTTGAAGTAAAGGAAATTACGCGTGAAAACGGAATATATAGGGTAAGCTCGGAAAACGAAGCTGTTGAAGCAATCACGGTTATAAACGCGGCAGGTATTCGCTCCGACGAAATCGCACGTATGGTCGGCGATGATTCGTTCAAGATAACACCCAGACGCGGTGAGTATATTCTTCTTGATAAGGAGCTCGGCGGTATCATCTCGAAAACCGTTTTCAGAACTCCTTCAAAAATGGGTAAGGGAATACTCGTTTCCCCCACCGTTGACGGAAATCTTCTTGCAGGCCCCACCTCGGTCGATATTGATGATAAGGAGGATAGATCAACTACATCCGAGGGATTTGACAGCATAATCAAGCAAGCAAGCGAAAACGTTGACGGAATACAGTTCAGAAGCTCGATCACGTCATTCTGCGGACTCAGAGCAGTCGGCAGCACGGGCGATTTTATCATAAATTCACCCGTGGCAAATTTCATCAATGTAGCCGGAATTGAATCTCCCGGACTTTCGTCGGCACCTGCTATTGCAGAATACGTTTGTGAGCTTCTCGGTGAAAACGGTGTTGAGCTTATACATGACCCCAATTTTAATCCGAATCGCGCTCCTATGCACGCATTCAGAGAAGCCACACTTGAACAAAAGAACAGGATAATTGCAGAGCGTCCCGAGTTCGGACATATTATATGCCGTTGCGAAGGAGTTAGCGAGGGCGAGATAATCGACGCTCTGAGAAACAACCCCAAGGCGCGCGACCTCGACGGTGTCAAGAGAAGAACAAGAAGCAGTATGGGCAGATGCCAGGGCGGCTTCTGCACACCTTACGTTATAGAGCTTATTGCAAAAGAAAGCGGCGTTGCATATACTGACGTAACCAAATTCGGCGGAGAGTCCTATATAAACGTCGGAAAGATCAAGGAGGGCTATGATGACTGATCTCGTTATAATCGGCGGCGGCCCCGCAGGAATGAGCGCGGCGGTAGCTGCCTATAACAGCGGTATTCGCGATATACTTATAATAGAGCGCGGAGAGAAGCTCGGCGGAATTCTTACTCAGTGTATCCATAACGGCTTCGGACTCCACAAATTCGGAGAGGAGCTTACTGGCCCCGAATACGCATACAGATACGAAAAACAGGTTGTTGAGCTCGGTATTCCGTACGTTCTTAATACAATGGTGCTTGACGTTACCGAGGATAAGGTTATCACGGCAACGAATTCAACCGACGGAGTTTTCACGATTCAGGCTAAAGCAATAATTCTTGCAATGGGATGCAGAGAGCGTTCAAAGGGCGCGCTTAATATCCCCGGCACACGTCCCTCAGGAATTTACAGCGCGGGTACTGCTCAGAAATTTGTAAATATCAAGGGCTATATGCCGGGTAAAAACGTTGTAATTCTCGGCTCGGGCGATATTGGTCTTATAATGGCAAGAAGAATGACGCTTGAGGGCGCAAACGTAAAGCTTGTATGCGAGCTTATGCCGTATTCGGGCGGTCTTGCAAGAAATATCGAGCAGTGTCTCAACGATTTTGATATTCCGCTTAAGCTCAGCCACACGGTAGTGGGAATCAGCGGAAAGGAAAGGCTTGAGGGAGTAACGATAGCTCGCGTAGACGAAAACAAGCGTCCCATCAGCGGCACCGAGGAATATATTGAATGCGACACACTCCTTTTGTCTGTCGGACTTATTCCCGAAAACGAGCTTTCAAAGAATGCGGGCGTAGGTCTTGACAGAATAACCGGCGGCGCCGTGGTTGACGAAAGAAGAGAAACCACCTGCGAGGGAATTTTTGCCTGCGGTAACGTTCTTCACGTTCACGACCTCGTCGACTACGTTTCCGAGGAAGCGGAAATTGCAGGTCTGTCTGCGGCGGAATATTTAAAGGGCGCTAAGCGTGGGAATAAAGCCGTTAAGCTTGTAACCGACGGAAAGGTAAGATATACCGTTCCTCAGGTTATAAGCGGCGACGGTGACGTTAAGGTGTATTTCAGAGTTTCCGATGTTTATGAAAACGTCAGAATAAACGTAAAGCGCGGCGACGACGTAGTATTGTCGAAAAAGAAAGTAAAGGTTGCACCCGGTGAAATGGAAACTATCACTCTGAAAAAGGAGCATTTCGACGGTGCTGAAACTATTAAACTCGAGGTGGAGGAGCTGTAATATGGAACGCGAGCTTATATGTATAGTGTGTCCCAAGGGATGCCGACTCAAGGCAGAGCTTGACGGTAAAAAGCTTATAAACGTTACAGGAAACACTTGTAAGAGAGGTGCCGATTACGCCGAAAGTGAATGCACCGACCCGAGAAGAAGCGTTACTACAACGGTTATGTGTGATAACGGTCAACAGTTGCCTGTAAAGACCGAGGGAACCGTTAGAAAAGAGGACGTTATCAAGTGCGTTATGGCGCTTAAATCCGTTGTGGCAAAAACTCCCGTAAAAATCGGCGACGTTATAGCTGAAGATATCTGCGGAACGAGAATAATTTCTGCCGCAAATACGGAAAGATAAAAGCCGGGAATTTCAATACTTTGCGTAAATTGTGCATCTATTCTGTGCAAATCGTCCAAAAGAGCGACTCTGCGGACCTGCTCATTATGTCATTTTTGTGTATTGAAATAGGAAATTCGCTGTGTTAGAATTATATATATAATTATAAGCATAGTGAAACCGACGGTTTTGCGTGAGCTTTCCGTGTATAAAAACAATTAGCACATTTCACGGAATGTGCTAATTTTTGTTAATTGGAGGCTTGCTTGTATTTATTTGAATTTTATGCCAAACGGCAAAAGGAGATCAATATGAAAAACACAATTATGAAGATTTTTGCTGCAGTGCTCGCTGTAGTAATGTGCTCCGTATGCTTTGCAGGCTGCGGCGCTTCCACAAGCTATACTGCAAATAACACCGAATTCTTTATCGGTGGTACAGGTCCTCTCACGGGCGACGCTTCTTCATACGGTATTTCCGTTCAGGAAGGCGCAAAGCTTGCTATAAAGGAGATCAACGCTAACGGCGGTCTTAACGGTGTAAACTTCAAGTTCGACATCAAGGACGATAAGGCTACTGCCGCTGATGCAGCTACTGGCTATGATACACTTTTCGAAGCAGGTATGCAGGCTTCCATCGGTTCCGTAACCTCGGGCTCCTGCGATTCCTTTGCATCCAAGGCTGATGAGGACGGCGTATTCGCTATCACTCCTTCCGCATCCGCAGCAAACGTAATCGAAAACAGACCCACAGTATTCCGCGTATGCTTCGGCGATCCCGACCAGGGTGTTCTTGCTGCTGAGGAGCTTACCGCTAATTTTGAGAACATCGGTGCTATCTACGATACAAGCGATGCTTACTCTTCGGGTATATTCGAAGCGTTTGAAGCAAAGATGAAGGATCTCGGCGTTGAATTCAACAAGCAGTCATTTGACGCCGAAAACAAGAAGGACTTCTCGACTCAGGTTGAGGCTCTCAAGGATTGCGACGTTATCTTCCTTCCCATCTACTACACCGAAGCAGGTATCATCGCAAAGACTGCAGTAGCTAAAGGCTGTGACGCAGTTCTCTTCGGATGCGACGGCCTTGACGGTATTGCGGATCAGATCGATGAATCTGTTACAAACGAGATCAAGTACATAACACCCTTCGACGTTAACAGCTCCGACGAAAAGGTAAGTACCTTCGTTAACGCATACAAGGCTGAATACAACAAGGCTCCCGACCAGTTCGCAGCTGACGGCTACGACGCTATTATGGTTATCTTCGAGGCAATGAAGAAGGCTAACGTAACAGACGTTACTATCTCTGCCGCTGACCTTGGTAAGATACTTGTTTCTACAATTACCGCTGACGATTTCGTTTACGTTGGCGCAACGGGCGAAATGACGTGGGACACAACAGGTGCCTGCACAAAGGTTCCTCAGATAGTTGAGCTCGGCAAATAATTATTACCGAAAAGCAAATAGTTTTATTCGCAGTTTGGTTGGGCGATTTTTCGTCCAACCAAACCTTGCGTTTTGAATTCTCGCAGGGGAGATACCCGGGAAGGATAAAATATGAGTACATTCATTGACGGACTGAGTCTTGGCAGTATATACGCCCTCATAGCGCTCGGTTATACAATGGTATACGGTATAGCTAAGATGCTGAACTTCGCCCACGGCGATATAATAATGGTCGGCTCTTATGCAATTCTGACAACACTTGCGGCAGGCGGTCATCCCGTTCTTGCAATAGTGATGTCGGTCATCGTATGCACGCTTTTGGGTATAACCACCGAAAAGCTTGCGTATAAGCCACTCAGAGGCGCGTCTCCTCTGGCAGTTCTTATAACTGCGATAGGCGTGAGCTACCTCCTACAGAGCGTTGCTCAGCTTATCTTCGGTGCGGAGCAGAAGCCCGCTACCATTGCAAACTTTGAACCCCTTATAATCGGCGATGTCAGAATAAGCGTTGCCGCTATTATTACACTTGTAGCGGGCGCGGTAATAATGATCGCGCTTACGCTTTTTATCAAGACCACAAAGCTCGGACGAGCTATGCTCGCCGTATCCGAGGACAGAGCAGCTGCTCAGACTCTCGGTATTAACGTAAATATGATAATAACACTCACTTTTGCTATCGGCTCTGCGTTAGCCGCTTGTGCAAGTGTGTTCTATCTCTTGCAGATACCTTATACAAGCCCCACACTTGGCTCAATGCCGGGTATCAAGGCGTTTACTGCGGCGGTAATCGGAGGTATCGGCTCTATACCGGGCGCTATGCTTGGCGGTGTTCTGCTCGGACTCGTCGAAAAGATAGCGCAGAGCATACCCGTGCTCTCGCCTTACACGACGGCAATTGAGTTCAGCCTGCTTATTTTAATACTTCTTGTCAAGCCTACGGGTATTCTCGGCAAGAAGAAGAGAGAGAAGGTGTAATTTATATGACAAAGAAATACAAGATCAAAAATTACATCTCGTACATCGTAATAACCATGTTTCTTATCGTAAGCTCAGTACTTGCGCTTACGGGAAATATGAACCGTTCGACACAGAATCTGATAACACAGATCTCTTATTCCATAATTCTTGCGGTCTCGCTTAACCTTGTGGTTGGCTTTCTCGGAGAGCTCAGCCTCGGTCACGCCGGATTTATGTGCGTCGGTGCATATCTCGGCTGTTATCTTGCAAATTATTTACACACCGTAATTCCGTCAAAGCTTGCCGTGCTTATTATAACTATGCTTGTCGGCGGTATTATTGCCGGTGTGTTTGGACTTATAATCGGTCTTCCTGCGCTCAGACTTAAGGGAGACTACCTTGCTATCGTTACTCTTGCTTTCGGTGAGATAGTAAGAACTATTTTCAAAAATCTCAAGACCTTCGGCGGTCCTCTCGGACTTTCTACCAAGAAGTACGGCTCGACGTTGTTTATCGTTGCTTTGGTAGTTGTTCTCGTAATGCTTTTCGTTATTCAGAATCTTGTCAGAAGTAAGCACGGACGTGCAATTACCGCTATAAGAGATAACGAGATCGCCGCGAAGGCTATGGGTATAAACGTAACCTACTACAAGCTTTTCGTGTTCGTTATTGCTGCCTTCTTTGCAGGAATTGCAGGTGTAATCTACGGTCACTACGCAACACCTGTTTTGTATTCGTTCTTCTCTTATAACTACTCAATAGAAATACTCGTAATGGTAGTTCTCGGTTCCATGGGAAGTATAAACGGCTCTATTATAGCAGCGGCTCTCATTACGTTTATCAACTTCCAGCTTACCACACGTCTTTCGGGCGATCTTGCAGCGCTTAAGTTCCTTATCTACGCGCTCATACTTATTACGATTGTTATCGTAAATAACGCCCCTGCGCTTGTTCCGATAAAGGAAAAGTTCAGCATAAAGCGCCTTGTATACGCAGTAAAATCCAAGATCAGAAAAAATAATAACGACCCCTCTAAGATCAAGGACGACGATGCGGCTTGGGACAGAATCCCAACAAAGATCGAAATGGACGCTCTGCTTTCGCTTGATATAAAGCAGGACGATACTTATACCCCCGATAAGAGAAAGGATGAGTAAAATGCAGGAAAAATATATGCTTGAAACTCAAAACCTCGGTATCTCCTTCGGCGGACTTAAGGCGGCGCAGAACATTAACCTTAAGATCAAGAAGAATCAGCTCTACGGTCTTATCGGTCCAAACGGCGCGGGAAAAACTACCATATTTAATCTTATCACCGGTGTTTATACTCCCACGACCGGAAGATTTTTCCTCGACGGTGAGGACATTACCGGGAAGAGTCAAACAGTAATAAACCAGAAGGGAATTGCCCGTACCTTCCAGAATATACGCTTGTTTAATAATATGAGCGTTATCCGTAACGTAATGGTGGGTCTTCACAATCAGTCCGAATTCAAATGCAACCCGTTCACAAGCATGTTCCGGCTCCCGGGTCATTTTGAAAGCGAAAGAAAAATGCGCGAGCGCGCAAAGGAGCTTCTTGCAATTTTCGGACTTGAGGAAGAGAGAAATAATCTTGCTTGTAATCTTCCGTACGGTAAGCAGAGAAAGCTTGAGATCGCGAGAGCTCTTGCGACCAATCCCAAGCTTTTGCTCCTTGATGAGCCTGCGGCGGGTATGAACCCCAACGAGACCGAGGAGCTTATGAATACAGTGCGCTTTATAAGAGATAAGTTCGATATGACAATACTTCTTATTGAGCACGACCTCAAATTCGTTTCGGGACTCTGTGACGAAGTAACTGTTCTTAATTTCGGTACAGCTTTGGTGCAGGGCAATGTGGCAGACGCAATGAACGACCCCGAAGTAATCAAGGCTTATATCGGAAAGTAAGGAGATAATTATGGCATTACTTGAAGTAAAAGACCTTCAGGTCTACTATGGCGTGATACAGGCGCTCAAGGGTATCAGCTTTGAAGTAAACGAGGGTGAGATCGTAACGCTTATCGGTGCAAACGGTGCAGGCAAGACGACTACAATGCAGAGCATAATGGGACTTCTTCCCATTAAACACGGAACAGTTACTTATGAGGGACAGATCATTAACAAGCTGCCGACTCATAAGATAGTAAAGCTTGGAATGACACAGGTGCTTGAGGGACGTCACGTTTTCCAAGAGCTTACCGTTTACGAAAACCTTCTTATGGGAGGATATATCGAAAAGAACGGTAAGACCGTCAAGGACGATATAGAGAGTGTTTACGAAACGTTCCCGCGCCTCAGAGAAAGACGCAATCAGATAGCAGGCACGCTTTCGGGCGGCGAGCAGCAGATGCTTGCGATGGGCAGAGCTATGATGTGTAAGCCTAAGCTTCTTATGCTTGACGAGCCATCTATGGGACTTGCGCCGATACTTGTTGACCAGATATTTGATATCATCAAGAAGTTTCACGAAATGGGAACCACCGTGCTCCTCGTAGAGCAGAACGCGGGAAAGGCTCTCGCAGTAGCTGACAGAGCGTATGTTCTTGAAAACGGTAAGATAGTCCTTTCAGGAACCGGTGCGGAGCTTGCGGCAAGTGAAGAAGTAAAGAAAGCCTACCTCGGAGGCTGACAATAAAAAAAGAACGGCGATGCCGTTCTTTTTTTATGCAAGAAAACCTTGCAGTTAATTCAAATCGGTTTCCGGAGAGATAAATAATAAGCCGAAAAAGCCTTGCTTTTATCCAATTTTATATGTTGAGGAACATAAAATGGGGAAAAATTTGAAAAAAGGAACGATTATACTTGCAAAATTGAGAGAAGTGTGCTATAATGAGATTAACTAATTTTTTGAAATCTATTTGGAGGTATTTCAAATGAAAAAGATTATTGCATTAGCACTTTCTATCATTATGGTCGTTGCACTTGCTTCTTGCGGCGCGGCTTCCACTAAGATGACTATGGGTACAGGCGGTACAGCAGGTACATATTACGGCTACGGCGGAATTCTCGGTAATCAGATCAAGACTTCCTCCGGAATTACTGTAAACGTAGTTTCTACTGACGGCTCTAAGGCTAATATCCTCGGAATCGACGCAGGTAACTATCAGCTCGGTACCGTACAGTCCGACGTTATGGCTTATGCTTATGCAGGAACACGTTCCTTTGAAAAGGAAGGCGCGCTTGATACTTTCCGCGTAATCGGTGGTCTTTATGCTGAAGCAGTTCAGCTCGTAACAATGAATCCCGATATCAAGTCTGTTAAGGATCTCGCAGGTAAGAAGGTTTCTATCGGTGCCGCAGGTTCGGGTGTATACTTCAACGCAGTTGATATTCTCGCAGCAGCAGGACTTACAGAAGCTGACATTCAGCCTCAGTACCAGTCGTTTGCAGACTCTGCAGATGCTCTCAAGGACGGTAAGATCGATGCAGCATTCATCGTAGCAGGCGCACCCACTCCCGCTATCCAGGAGCTTTGCACCACAACTAACGCATACCTTGTTCCGATTGACGGAGCTATTGCAGATGCTCTTATGGAAACATCTCCTTACTACACAACATACAATATTCCCGCAGGTACATACGATAAGCAGACCTCTGACGTAACAACAGTTACCGTTAAGGCAACACTTATCGTAAGCACAAATGCTTCTGAGGATGACGTTTACAACGTAACAAAGGCTATCTTTGATAACATTGAAACCATCACAGCTGCTCACGCTAAGGGCGCTGAGCTCAGCCTCGAGAACGCTACCGAGGGTATGACAGCACCTTTCCACAAGGGCGCGGCTAAGTACTTCGCTGAAAAGAACATCACTGTTGAATCCAAGTAAGCGTTTGGTATGACTTAATGATTGGCTGCGGTTTTCAGCCGCAGCCGATTTTCTTTGTAAATTTCTTCCAAGGAGGAAAAAATGGCATTTTTCAAGAGGAAAACTGCGCCTGAGATGCAGGAGCCTATGGACGTTGAAGCGGTAATGAAAAAATACGACCGCGAATCCAACACCCGTGTTTGGGAAGGCGCTCCGAAGCTTATGGTTACCTGCATACTTGCGGCGTTTTCAATTTTTTGTATATATGTAACTCTTTTTGCTACTTGGCTTGATGAGATCAGACTTACGTCGTTTATGGCGTTCATAATGTTCATCGGTTACATTGTTTTCCCTGCAAAAAAAGGCGTTCAAAAGGTAAACTATATGCCTTGGTATGACGTGATACTTATGATCACGGGTACGGGCTCATTCCTTTATTACACTATATTTGCAAAGGAAATAGTAGCAAGATATAACATTTCCGGATTTGAGGTAGTAATCGGTATTGTCGGTGTGCTTTGCCTTGCAGAGCTTTGCAGACGAAGCGTTGGAATTCCGATTCTTTGCGTTGCAGGTGTTTTGCTCGTATACGCGATATTCTTTGGTTCAACTAACCCTAACTACATAGCTCGAATTACCGAAAACGTGAGAGTTCTTTTCTATTCAAAGGAGGGAATACTCTCAACTCCGATCAACGTGTGCTCGAAGTACATAGTAATGTTTATTATATTCGGTGCTTTCCTTGAACGTACCGGAATTGCCGACTTCTTTATTCAGATCTCGAACGCACTTGTAGGACGTTTTTCGGGTGGACCTGCAAAGGTTGCCGTTGTAGCGTCTGCACTTGAGGGAATGGTTTCAGGCTCGTCTGTTGCCAATACTGTCGGTTCCGGTGCTGTTACTATCCCACTTATGAAGCGCACGGGTTATAAGCCTGAATTTGCTGCTGCCGCTGAAGCTGCGGCATCAACAGGCGGACAGATTATGCCTCCTATTATGGGTGCGGCTGCATTCCTTATGGCTGAAACTGTGGGTGTTCCGTATTCCAATATAGTTCTTAAAGCAATTCTTCCTGCGGTGCTTTATTTTGCAGGAGTATTTATAACCGTTCACCTTGAAGCTAAGAAAGAAGGACTCAGAGGACTTACCAAGGAAGAGCTTCCCAGACTCAAGCCCCTTCTCAAACAGACTTATCTGCTCCTTCCGCTTCTTCTTCTCATATACCTCGTTGGAACTAGCACGCGTTCGATAGCTTACGCGGCTGCTATTGCAATAGTTGTAGCTATTTTCGTAAGCCTTTTCAATAAAGAGCACAGAATTACACCTAAGCGTATTCTTGAAGCTCTTGCGGCAGGCGGACAGGGTATGATAACGGTTGCGGCGGCGTGCGGCGTTGCAGGTATCGTTGCAGGTCTTATCAGCGCGACGGGTCTTGCATATATGCTCTTTACGGGCATAGTTACTATTGCAGGTAATCAGGTAATAGTTGCACTCTTCCTTACAATGCTTTGTTGTATCGTTCTTGGTATGGGTGTTCCTACTACTGCAAACTACTGTATTATGGCAGCAACCTGCGCTCCTATTCTCGTACAGATGGGAGTTCCTATGATAGCCGCACACTTCTTCGTGTTCTACTTCGGTATCGTTGCCGACCTTACGCCTCCCGTTGCTCTTGCAGCTTACGCGGGCGCGGCGATCGCTCAGGCAAATCCGATGAAGACGGCTATAACCTCAACAAAGCTTGCAATAGGCGCGTTTATCGTTCCATACGTATTTGCGCTTAACCCTGCAATGTTGTTTATTGATACCAATGCGGGAGAGGTCGTTCTTATCTGTATCACTTCGCTTGTCGGTATATTTGCAGTATCAGCGGCTCTTGAGGGATATCTCCTTAACCGTATGCCGTGGTATCAGAGAATTCTCAGCCTTGTCGGCGGTTTACTTCTCATATATCCCGGTTTAGTAACAGACGTTATCGGTTTTTCACTTGCAGCCATCGTTGTTATAATGCAGCTTATTTCCAAAAAGCAACATGCTAAATTAGCATAAATATAAAGACGGTCCTTCGTCTCTGCAACTTTAGCGGAGAAAGTACGAACACCACCAAGGGATTTTCTTTGGTGGTGTTTTTTGTCGGTAGGGGCTTACGAAAGGCTCCCTCTCGGAGGGAGGCTTCTGCGTGCCGTTCCTCTGCGGATAGTGGGTTCGGGCTTCTGCCCGATGGTGCGTGGACATCCACGCGCTATGCTTGCCCCAGACGCAAGCGTCGGGAAAGCAGAAAAGCAGTTGTATCAAGGAGTGCTTGATATGCCAAACAACGAATTGATAATTGCTTTTTGACAAATATATGCTATAATATAATTACACCGGTGATAAACTTTTTGGAGGCACAATATGAACATTAAAATAGGTGCGATTATCAAAAAACTTCGCGCAGAAAATAATATCACACAAGACACTCTTGCCACTGCTATAGGAGTTACCCCTCAAGCGATATCTCGCTGGGAATCTGAAGGCGGTTATCCCGACATTGAACTTCTGCCTGCACTGGCTGATTTCTTCTCCGTCAGCACTGATGAACTTCTCGGCTATAAGCTATCTGAAAGAGAACAAGAGCTCGCCAACATTAAGAAGGAGCTGGAGCGCCTTGCAGAAGTTGGTTCTGTTGATGAGCGAGTCGCTTATGCAAGGAATGCTTTTGCCCATTATCCGAACGATTATGAGATTCGTGATCATCTTGCAGTTTGCCTGTATCATGTATGGGATGAAACCCATGATGAGGCACTTTTGGGGGAGATTGAATCTCTGCTCAGCTCGGTAGCCAACGAATGTAACGACGAGAATACACGTTACGACGCCATCAATACACTTATCATACTGTATGGAGAAGTCAATCAGCCTGAAAAAGCAAAAGAATGGATGAATCATCTGACGCCAATGAAATACTGCCGTGAAAATGCACTTTCGTGTGGAATTGGTGACGGAAAGACCAAATTCTATATTCAAGATGAAATTGATAAGTTGACTGATGGCCTCGGACTTGCTATTCGTAATCTTGTACTAAACGATGACCTTCCTAACGATTCGTCTACATGGGAAAGTAAAATTGAAATGCTCCGTGTTTCTAATCAGCTGTATTTTATGATTTACGGCAATGATCTGCTTTACCATCATAACAGACTTTCCATGAATCACTGGCTTATCTCTACCTATCAGATAGCTCAGGGCAAAGCGGATGAGGCACTCAAATCCCTTGAAAAAATGTGCGATCATGCCGTATCTTACGATATATCATATCAGAATGATCACGGCAAGTATTTCACATCCTTCTTGGTTGATACTCAGTTCTATCCCGAAAAAAGCAAAGATTTCCATGAACTCACCGAACATACAGATTGCTATCATATGCTGGATCGCTTACAGCATGGTCGCTATGACTGTATCCGTCAAGATCCTCGTTTCATTTCCGTTGTTGAAAGATTGAATCAATATGCAAAATAAATTATTCTGCCCCGCCTCGCGCGGGGCTTTTCTTTGCTTTCCGCATATCAAAAAAGCCACCCCAAAAAACGTGGTGGCTAAATTCATTTTGCCGCTAATTTTGCACGCCGTCGGGACTGTCTTTTTTGTAGCATATTATTTTATTTTACATATACTGTTAACGGTACGTGATTTCGTATCAGTACAAAAAGTAGTGGTCAAAATGAAAAAAATAATGAATGAGCTTGAGGTCGGAGAAAAGGGAATAGTTATTGAAAACAAAGCTCTGACCGACATGAAACGACGGTTTCTGGACATCGGACTTATAAACGGAAGCCTTATTGAATGCGTCGGGAAAAGTCCACTCGGTGACCCGTCTGCGTATTTGATAAAAGGCGCTGTAATTGCAATCAGAAAAGTTGATTGCGATAAAATCACGGTAAATATAAAAACCCCTTGATATACGTCAAGGGGTTTTGCGTTAATATGTATAATTGTCGGTGGGTAGGGGAGTTGTATGGGAAATAAATATGAAATAAACAAGCGAAATATAGCGTTTGCAGGTAACCCCAACGTCGGGAAAAGCACACTTTTTAATTTGCTGACAGGAATGAAACAGCATACCGGAAACTGGACGGGTAAAACCGTTGATTTGGCATACGGCGAGTCAGAAGCGGACGGAAAAGTATATACTCTCGTTGATGTTCCTGGAGCGTACTCCTTGATGGCGCACTCAAAAGAGGAGGAGATCGCACGTGACTATATATGCTTTGGTCAAAGTGACGGAGTAGTTGTTGTCTGCGATGCTACGTGCCTTGAGCGAAACCTGAATCTTGTTCTGCAAATATCTGAGCTTTCGCCAAACATGCTGGTCTGTCTGAATTTGTGCGATGAAGCGAAAAGAAAGGGTATATTTATTGATGAAAAGAAGCTCGAGGCTTCTCTTGGAGTTAAGGTGGTAAAAACCGTAGGCAGGCAGAAAAAGAGCGCAACGTTATTGAAAAAAGAATTTTATCTCTTGACATCCGGAAGATCTATATGTCCGAAAATAATCACTTATCCGGATGAAATCGAAGCAGCTCTCGGAATGCTTGCCCTAACGATAGAAAAGCTGACGGGTGATACTCATAAAAGCCGCTTTTTGGCACTCAAAATAATTGAGGGTGCAAGCGACTTTGAATCAAAGATGAACGAATATTATGGGATATCCGTTAGTGATAACGAGGAGTTTGCTGCTGCAAAGGATAAGGCATTTGAGCTTCTTGCCTGTAACGGCTTTACCTCCGACAAAATCAGGGACACCATAGTGGGCGCAATAAACGAATCAGCAACCGAAATATATAATGATTGCATCTGCTTTAAGGATGAGCGCCATGACGGGCTCGACAGGCGACTCGATAGATTATTCACGGGAAAGCTTACGGGAATACCTATAATGATTTTATTTCTGATGCTTGTGTTTTGGCTCACCATTGTAGGCGCAAACTATCCGTCAAGGTGGCTTTCATTTCTTTTCGGGAAAATCGGAGGATACCTTTACATATTGTTTGATTTATTAAATCTCCCCGAATGGTTAACGGGTATTATTCTTGACGGTGCGTATAACGTTCTTTCAACGGTAGTGTCGGTGATGCTGCCGCCAATGGCTATATTTTTTCCTCTGTTTACGCTGCTCGAGGATTCCGGTTATCTTCCGAGAATAGCTTATAACCTTGACAGACCGTTTCGGAAATGCAATGCGTGCGGCAAGCAGGCTCTTACTATGTGTATGGGCTTCGGATGTAATGCCGCAGGCGTTGTCGGTGCAAGGATAATAGATTCTCCAAGGGAGAGATTGCTCGCAATACTAACAAATAATTTTTGTCCTTGCAACGGACGATTTCCTTTGCTTATAGTCTTATCGGGTGCGTTTTTTGTGGGCGGTACTATTGGTGCATCGTTGGCTTCGTCGGCGATACTTGCGACGTTTATTGTATTAAGCGTATTAGTAACTTTTCTTGCCACAAAAATTCTTTCAGAGGTGATTTTGAAGGGAGAGCCGTCATCGTTCATACTTGAGCTTCCACCGTACAGACCGCCGCAAATATGGAAGACTCTGGTCCGTTCGCTCAGTGAGCGCATAATATCTGTGCTTGGTAGGGCGGTCGCTGTTGCCATACCTGCGGGCATAGTACTGTGGGTTCTTGCAAATGTATATGTGAGTGACAAAAGCTTGCTTATGTACCTTGCGGGCTTTCTTGAGCCTTTTGGAGCCGTTATGGGTCTTGACGGTGTAATACTCGTAGGCTTCATCCTGGGTCTGCCTGCTAACGAGATAGTTCTGCCGATAATCATAATGTGTTATTCCGCCACGGGTACTCTTGCCGATATCGCAGGCTTGACAACAGTAAGGGAAATTCTTGTAAATAACGGATGGACTGCGATTACGGCACTTAACGTGATACTGTTTTCCATTATGCATTGGCCTTGCTCAACAACTATGCTTACTATAAGACGTGAAACGGGAAGTGTTAAGTGGATGCTATTTGCGGCAATCTACCCTACCTTATTCGGTATAATAGCGTGCATGACGGTAAATTTGATATTCAATCTTATTTAAAAAGGAAGTAGGCATCTTGCCTACTTCTTTTTTATCTTCATACTTACGTCACCGGAGCTCACGGTAAGCGGTTTTCCGTCAACGGTGATGGCATCGAGTGAATAATCGTCGTTTATGCCAATAACGGTTGCGTCAAAGGTTTCATTTGGAGTTATTATATATACCTCTTTTCCGGTTACAAGTGAATACTTGCGGTATTCGTTGATAATTGTTTTTTTGCCAAGCTCACGGTAGACCTCGAAAAAGGCATCAATTATTTCCGCGGCAATTTTGGCTTTTGTTGCGTTGTCGGGCTTGCTTTGAAACAGGGATGAGGCAATATCGGCAATATCCTCGGGGAAACCGTCTGTGGGCATATACAGATTGAGCCCTATGCCGAGAACTGCATAATTTAGCTTGCCTTGTTCAACGTTTATCGAGGATTCGGTGAGTATTCCGCAAACCTTTTTCATGTCAATATATATGTCATTTACCCATTTGATGCCGACCTTGCCCGTGGTATATCTTTCGATAACGCGTAATGTGGATACTGCGGCAGCAGTGGTTATTTCAAGGGCGTTTTCGGGTGCGAGATCGGGCCTTAGAAGAATGCTCATATATAATCCGCATCCGTCGGGGGAAAAAAAGCTTTTTCCGAGCCTTCCGCGTCCTGCACTCTGACTGTCGGCAATTACCGCTGTTTTTGACGGCGCACCTTTTTCGGCAAGCTCCTTAAGTGTAGTATTGGTTGAACTGCAGGAGCTCAGGTGAAGGATCTCAATTCCGTCTGTTCTTATATAAGACTTTATCGTATCCGCATTAAACATAAACATCTCCGAATATTTCTCTGTTTATATTATTATATCATTGTGAGTCTTTGTTGTCAACGAAGTGGATTGAGTTTGCTTAAATATATTAACAAAACATTAAAAAGATGTTGAAAAATCTTTTATTTTGTGATATAATATTTAAAATTATATCAAAGCAAAAATATTAATCCGTTGCGGAGGAAATTATGAGCGAAAAAAGAAAGCGCGGTGACCGCGCTGACGGAAGACTTATCGGCAAGCTTGACTCCATGCATGCTTTTATGCCGTATATGCTCCCCGGCAGAGTAGCGAACGAAGCCGTTATGAATGAGCTTGTTGATATGACGGCTGTCCTTGAATATCTTGAAAAGAAAAACGCTGACAGTCCTGAATTCAAATATACGATATTTCACGTTGTGTGCGCTGCCGTTGCAAAGACGATAGCAAAGCGCCCTAAGCTCAACTATTACATAATGAATTATCGTTACTATGAGAGAAACGAGGTTTCTCTCGCCTTTACCGTTAAGAAAAGGTTTGATGATAACTCGCCTGAGGGCCTTGCAATATTGCACCTGGACCCTAATAGCGAAGAAAGTCCTATTGATCAGGTTTACGGTAAAGTCAAAAAAATAGTATATGCGGTACGCAAGGAAAATAAAAATGATGGTGCTACCGACATAATGGACGTAATTATGAAGTTCCCTCGTTTTATTGTTAAGATCATTACTGCGATACTGTTTTTCCTTGATAATCATAATATGCTTCCGTATGACATTCGTAAGGAAGATCCCTATCATTGCAGCGTATTTTTGTCAAACCTCGGCAGTATAAAGACTACCGCAACCTATCACCATCTCGCAAACTGGGGTACGAACTCCTTCTTTGCAATAGTAGGCGAGATGAAGATGCAGCCCTTCTATAACGATGACGGTACCTTTGAAATGCGCTACGCTCTGCCTCTCGGCTTGACTATCGACGAGAGAATTGCAGACGGATTTTATTTTGCAAACAGCTTAAAGCTTCTTAAAAAGCTTTTATCTGAGCCCGAGCTTCTCGAAAGACCCCTTAACGAGGACATAGAATATTAACGAGGATATAAATAAATGGTTTTAGAACTTGATAAAAAAGCGCCGTGGCTTAAAAACTACGGCGAGGTAAAATTCCATCTTGATTACCCCGAAGCCACGATGAGTGATGCCGTTCTTGAAACGGCAAAGAACAACTCTGCTTTTTCTGCACTCGCTTTTATGGGTAGAGAGATAAGCTACTCCCATCTTGCAAAAAAGATTGACGAATGTGCAAAGGCGTTCAAGGCGATTGGAATTAAAGAGGACGATAGGGTAACACTTTGTATGCCTAACGTTCCTCAGACGGTCTATTGCTTCTATGCGCTTAACAGAATCGGAGCGATAGCAACTATGATCCACCCGCTTTCTGCGGTAGGAGAGATCGACTTTTATCTTAATGAAACAGAGAGCAAATATGTTGTAACTCTCGATATGTTCTTTGGAAAATTTTCCGAGGTGATGAAGAAGCGTCCCTTGACAAAGCTTGTTATAGCTTCCATCAAGGACGAGCTCTCGCCTTTAATGGCTATCGGATACGCGCTTACTAAGGGACGTAAAATTGCCAAGGTTCCTTATGACGAAACCGTTATTGATTGGAATACGTTTATTGACGGCGGAAAGAGCTTTAAAGGTGAATACGTAGCAAATAAAACCGCCGAGGACGTTGCGGTAATACTGTTCTCGGGCGGCACTACGGGAGTCACCAAGGGTATACAGCTTACTAACCGTAACTTCAATGCGCTTGCTCTCCAGACCGTGGTAATGTGTAATAAGGAAGTACGTCACAAAAAAATGCTTGCGGCAATGCCTATGTTCCACGGCTTTGGACTTGGTGTCTGCGTACATACGATGATGTTCTGCGGCGGCCAGTCTATTCTTGTTCCGCAGTTTAACGTAAAGGATTATGCAGGTCTAATTAAAAAGCACAAGCCCAACTACATAGCAGGCGTTCCTACGCTTTACGAAGCACTTACTCGAACAAATTATCTTGACGGTGTAAAGCTTGACTCGCTTATGGGAGTTTTTTCAGGTGGCGATACACTTTCCGTTGAGCTCAAAAAGAAATTTGATAAATTCCTCGACGATCACGGCGCTACCGTTCACGTCAGAGAGGGATACGGCACTACCGAATGTGTAACGGCTTGTTGCCTTACACCTTATAACGCAGATAAAGAAGGAACAATAGGCTTCCCTTATCCGGATACTTATTTTATGATATGTGTTCCCGGCACCGATGAGGAGGTTCCTTACGGTGAAGACGGTGAGATCTGTATTTGCGGTCCTTCCGTTATGAAGGGCTATCTTAACAAGCCCGAGGAGAACGCAAACACGCTTAAGGTCCATTCCGATGGTAACGTATGGCTTCATACGGGTGATCTTGGCACAATGGACGATAACGGCTTCGTTTACTTCAAGCAGCGTATCAAGCGTATGATAATAACCAGCGGTTATAATGTATACCCATCTCAGATAGAAAACATCATAGATGCTCACGAGGCGGTTCAGCTTTCCTGTGTAATCGGCATCAAGGACCCGTACAAAATGCAAAAGGTAAAAGCATTCGTGGTATTGAAGAACGGATATGAGGCGAGTGATGAGCTTAAGGAAAGTATTCTTTCTCATTGCAGAAAAAACGTTGCAAAATATGCTATGCCGTATGACATTGATTTCAGAAAAGAGCTTCCCAAGACTTTGGTGGGGAAAATAGCATATACCGAGCTTGAAAAGCAAGAGAATGCAGAAAATTCATAAATAAAAAAGGAACGCTGAGCGTTCCTTTTTTATTTACTTAAGAACCTTAAGATAGTCGAGGATCGAGAGAATGATACCGATAAAAATGTAAAGGTCGATAAGTCCACCGAGGAGACCTACGATAAGGCCGACTATCGGAATAATTGCAACAATACCGATAACAACACCGATTATTGCACCTACAACGAGCTGAATGATTATGTTAATAACCAAAGCAGCAACGCTATCCTTCGCCTTAAAGGAATAAGGGAAAAACTTTTTAAGCATATCCATTTTTATAAACCTCCAATAATTATGCTATGTATACTTTACCACAAATGTGTCAAAATTTCAATAGAAACAGACAAAATTGTTGAAAATTGTCGGTAATCGGTAACTTTATACAAAGGCGTTTGTTTACATTTAGAGTTGAATAAATGAGTCTGACACTAACAATACTCTAATTATAGAGTAATCGCGGAGGTGTCAGGTGTATTATAATAAGGTTGAAATATGTGGTGTAAATACCGCAAAACTTAAGACCCTTACGTCGGAGGAAAAGCACGATCTATTGATAAAAGCCAAAGCGGGTGACAACGCTGCGAGGACCAAGCTTATAGACGGTAACTTAAGACTTGTGCTTAGCATTATTCAAAGATTTACCAATAGAGGTGAAAATCTTGATGACCTGTTTCAGGTGGGGTGCATCGGGCTCATCAAGGCAGTTGATAATTTCAATACGGAGCTTGACGTGAAATTCAGCACCTACGCCGTTCCAATGATAATCGGAGAGGTAAGAAGATATCTGAGAGACAATAACAGTATAAGAGTAAGCAGATCGCTCAGAGATCTTGCATACAGAGCACTTCAGGCTCGTGAAGTGCTTTCGGCAAATATGTCTAAGGAGCCGACGGTAGACGATATTGCAAACGAACTAAACGAAAAAAGAGAACTGGTAGCGGAAGCACTCGAAGCGATCGTCGAGCCCATATCACTGTACGATCCCGTTTATTCAGATGGGGGAGATTCGATATACGTTGTTGACCAAATAAGCGATACAGACAATACAGACGAAAGCTGGCTTGAGGACATTGCTTTAAAGGAGGCAATGAAGAAGCTTACGTCAAGAGAAAAGAAAATTGTTAATATGAGATTTTTTAGCGGAAAGACACAAATGGAGATAGCTGAGGAAATAGGAATATCTCAGGCACAGGTGAGCAGACTTGAAAAATGTGCTCTCGAACGGATAAAAAAACAAATGTAAAAAATGCGTACCATTGGTACGCATTTTTAATATTTAGTTTGCTTTTTCGATAGCAACGTTATCATTAACCGTAACGCGTTTAATATCAGCGCCAACGGCCGAAAGCTTTCCGACGATGTCTTCATAACCTCTTTCGATATATTTGATATCGTCGATTTCGGTTCTGCCGTTGGTGGCAAGTCCTGCGATTATCATAGCGGCACCTGCACGAAGATCGACTGCTCTGACGGGTGCTCCGGTAAGAGGTGCGCCGCCCGTAAACGTAGCGCACCTACCGTCAACAGAGATGTTTGCGCCCATTCTTTTGAGCTCCTCAACGAATCTGAAGCGGTTGTCGTATATACCCTCTGTCATTGTCGAAACACCGTTTGCAAGACAGAGAAGAACGCTGAATTGAGGATTCATATCAGTCGGGAATCCGGGATAGGGAAGTGTCTTTATTTTGATTGGCTCAAGCTCGCCCGTTCTTGAGATTATTACGGCATCGTCAAGTGTTGTAACCGAAACTCCCATTTCCTCGAGCTTAGCTGTAATTGACTCAAGGTGCTTCGGGATGACGTTGGAAACCTTAAGCGTACCGCCTGCCGCAGCTGCCGCGCACATATACGTTCCTGCTTCGATCATATCGGGAATTATTGCATACGTGGTTCCGTGAAGCTTTTCGACTCCTTTGATTTTGATCACATTTGTACCTGCGCCGGAAATGTTTGCTCCGCAGGAGTTTAAGAAGTTGGCAACGTCAACTATATGCGGCTCTCTCGCTGCGTTCTCAATTACCGTAAGACCGTTTGCCTTTACCGCCGCAAGCATTACGTTTATAGTTCCTCCAACGGTAACGTTATCAAAATAAAGATGTGAGCCCGTAAGACCGTCGGGAGCTATTGACTCGATGTTTCCGTTTTCGATTGTAGTCTGTGCTCCGAGTGCCTCAAAGCCCTTGATGTGCTGGTCAATGGGGCGTACACCGAAGTCGCAGCCTCCGGGGAAGCTAACGCTTGCTTTGCTGAATCTTGCAAGCTCAGCGCCGACTAAGTAGTAGGATCCGCGCATTCTGCGAGCGAGATCGTAGGGAACCGAGCCCTGTATTGCGTGTGTAGAATCGATTTCAACTGAATTTGCGGAGAGCATTTTTATGCTGCATCCCATAGCTTCGAGTATATCGAGAGAGAGTCTTACGTCGCTTATGGTAGGCATATTTTCGATAATACATTTTGACTCGGTTATAAATGACGCGAATATTATCGGGAGAGCAGCATTTTTACTTCCGCTGACCTCAATATTGCCATACAACGGACGTGAAGATTCTATTACGATCTTTTCCATTATGATTTCTCGTTTCTCGGCATTTTGTATTTTACTGTATATATGTCTGAGCGCTGTGTCTGCATGCCGTTAGACTGCGCGAATGTGCAAATGTTAAGAAATTGTGTATAAAACACATAGTTATCCTAATGAAGTATATCACATTTACTTAATAAATGGAATAGGAAAGGACACAATATTTACTTTATGTACATAATTTGTTTACATTAGTTGTATAGCTCACAACTTATCGCGTTATAAACACGTTGATCTTGTTTATCGGTTGAAACAGACCAGGACGGAATGAAATATACGTAATCCTTGCTTGCACTCCAATAGGTTGTATATACGTGATTGATTGCCGTAACTGTATAGGCTTCGGCGACTGATTCGTCTGCTTTGTGTAACTGAGCCTCTTTGACAAGTACGGATAGCTGATCGTAAAGCCGATAGCTATAGCTCTCTGAGCCGGTTGGGAAAAACCATTTTCCGAGCGCAGACACAATTCCATCCGTGTCAAATTCCACAGATACGGTATGCTCGTGCACATGTATTCCGTCAATTTCCTGTAATACTAACGCATATATGTTACCATTGCTTTTTTGTGCAACTGATTTGATTGAATAAGAAAAGGTTTTGTTATTTTGATATTCCGGATATAAGAAGGAGGAGAGAGCTTTGTGTTGTTGCTTGGACAAAGCCTGTTGCTTATCGTCGCTTGGTGTATATTCAAGAGTAAGTAACCCATCGTCGGCGACGGATGCCGACCTGTTATATGAAAAACCGAATGCGGAGTCGAACGTGAACAGGGAACCGCTTACCGTTGTGATCCTAATGCTGTTGTCGGGGAGGATGTTTATGCTTTCTTTTTCAGAGGCGGAAATTGCGCTTGCTACGCTTTCGTAATAATCTTCGTCATAAACGCACTCAATTATATTGCTGTTATATATCCTGGTGGGCACGGTATCCTTATCTACATTGATTCCTTGCTTGTCGAGAAATTCAACCGTGTTTGTTACCGTGCTGCTATCAAAATATGCGCTTTTGTTCATTGAATTGATATAACTTGCCGCAAGAAAGATATTTATACCTGCCAAAAGTATTATCAAGTAGGTTTTCAGATTGGTCCAATTCACTTTATATTATCCTCACACTTATTTTATGACAAAATATTATTTGTGTTAAATTTACTCGTAAACCAGTTAATAGCGTACTTGTCATCGGTTTTGACGTAAATAGGTGTTAAAGACGCTCCGCTATGAAGGGGAGAGAGGAGGGAGAGTCGGTTATAAACGGTAAGCTTGGGTAAAGTGGCAAAGCGTACGGATGTTTGCTCGTACGAAGTAATGTCTGCGCTGACTTCGGTGAGCCCCTTTGAAGTGAAAACGAATCTCATTGAAGGCTCAAGACCGATTTTGATTCCGTCGGTATAATATGAGTACTCGAACACGGTTCTGCCGTCAGAGTCTTTATAAACCGAAATAATCTTCGGAAGAGCCGAACCACCGAAGTAGCTTGGATAAAGCTCCTTAAGCTTTGCGTTTATTACGTTAATCGACTTAAGCATATCGAACGCCGTGTATCCGTCGAATTTACTCGTTGAAAATCCGGTGATCTCCTTGAGCTCAATTGGGGAATTGGCATTTGTAAATATAAATTTTCCGTCCGACGTGATTTCTATTCTGTCATCCGTACCTATAAACACGGTCGTCCCGTCGGCTTCACTGTATTTGTTGATCTTTTCTGCGTTAATGTCAAAAATGTCCAAAAGCTCTTTTAAGGTAGCGTCATCGTCAAGCTCAAGTCCCGATACCGAGAACGAGGACGAAAGCTCGGAACACTCAAAACCGTCAGTCAGTACGTCAAGCGGGAATATGGAAGCGCTGTTTTTGAGGTTTTCGGAATTGATTGCGATTTCGACCTTTTTGAACTTTTCCGCATAAGCCTCTATATGCGCTCTGTCGGCGCCCGGTAGAACGTAGTTTTTTCCGTCTTCTCGTGAAAATTCATATACGTTGCCGTGTCTGTCGAAAACGAAGCATTTGTATGAGAGACCGTCTTCCGTATCCTCTAAAACAAGGGCAATATCTGAAACATAAAAGGATTCGGAGCGAGAGCAGTTTTCGTAGCTTACCGTGTTACTATTCGTCGAGAAAGCATATATACAAGGATACGGAAGCTCGCTTGCGTAGCTGAAAAGCAGATAAGATTCTGCGCTTGCTACGCTTTCATAGAACGTGTTTGTGTCGCCGTCGATCTTTTGAGCCAGACTTCCCGAGCCGAATATATCGGTTATGACGTTAGAAAGCACCGAATATACTGTTTTCTTAAGCTCTGTGTCGTTATAAACGGCTCTCGGAGCGCTCTTTGGTTGCTTGTATACGATGATGTCGGGGAGGCAGGTCGAGGGGTCAAAAGCAGACAGAGCACTGTCGTCAAAGCCTTGGATTATCCATAAATCGTTAAAGCTTGGTGTGTCCTCGTCAGAATTTGAGATGCTTCTTGCGGCATGCATAAAAACAAGATTAAGCATACATAAGCTTAGAACCACTATAATCAGATCGAGGAGTATACCGATCAAGCCTTTTTTCATTGCCGCTTTCCTTTCTTAATCTACCGTTTTGAGCGAAGTTTTTATAGGTAGTCTGATTATTATTTCCGTGCCCTCACCAAGCTCGCTTTCGATGTCGATGGTACCGCCGTGTGCAGTTACTATCTCCTTTGCTATTGCGAGTCCGAGGCCGGTTCCTCCCGTTTCGGAGGTTCTTGATTTTTCAACCCTGTAGAAGCGCTCAAATATGCGTTTTGCATCTTCCTTGGGTATACCTATTCCATTATCTGCAACGGTGATCTCAACCGTCGCTTTATCAAGGACATAAGCCTTTACGTTAATTGTTCCGCCATCGGGTGTATATTTGACGGAGTTTGAAAGTACGTTGATAAGCACCTGCTCAATTCTTTCCTTATCAGCCTCAATGTTTGGCATATCGGGCATTACGACAAGTGACAATTTGTGTTTGTGCGCGTTTGCGTCGACCCTGATGACTTCCGTAACGTGTGTAAGAGAATCAGCAATGCTATAGCTTGAAATCTTCCATCTTGTCTTATCGTTATCAAGTCGTGATAGTGTAAGAAGATCGGATACGATGTTGGTCATTCTGTCGCACTCGGTGAGCGCCATATTGAGAAATACGTTTTTCATTTCCTCGGGCATGTCGGGATTCTGAAGCATAGTGTCGCAGGCGCCGCGGATACTGGTCAGAGGTGTACGCATTTCGTGAGAAACGTTAGCGACAAATTCGCGTCTTGATTTTTCAAGCTCATAACGTCCTGTTATATCGTGAATAACCGTAATGTAACCGTCATGGACGGTATGGTCTTCATTATACTGAATTGTACCGAAATTAATGTCAAGAACGCGTCCGTTATACATAACGTCGCTTTCGGACATAGGCTCAATGCTTGGTGCTGATTTCTTAGCGGAGCCGGGACTGTCGATCTTAAGAAGCTTCATAAAGCTTTTTATGGTAAAGGAGTCGTTGTAAGCCTTTCCGAACAGCTCTATTGCGGACTTATTTATGTGAAGAACGCGTCCGTCGTCTGTAAACGCAATAACTGCATCTCTCAGATAAGTAAACACGGTTTCAAGCTTGTTGCGTTCACCCGATGCTACGTCGAGAGTGTTCTTAAGCGCTACCTTCATTTCATTAAAAGTAGCGGAGAGCATACCGATCTCATCCTCCGAACGAATGTCTATGTCATGGGTAAAGTCGCCCTCTCTCAGCTTTTGTGCGCTTTCGGTAAGGTTTTTGATAGGAGAAGTTATTGTACGCGAAAGGAAGAATGATAAAATGATTGCGAAAATAAGACTCAAGAGCATCGACTGTATAATAATGGACAGAAGGATCCACATAAATTCGCTCATTTCCTCCATCGAATCCTTAATATATACGATGTAAGCGTCAGAGCCCGAATTTATTATTACAGTGTAATCGGCATAATCAGCATCCTGTATTCTTTCGTTGGCTTCCTTGCCGTTAAGGGCGGAGAGGAGGTTAGGCGTCTTTTCAAGCGATGATCCGAGCTCGTCGTCCGAGCCCGTTACGTAGCCGCCGAGAGTATCAAGAACGAAATAGTTTCTGTAGTCGTCAATGCCCAAAACACCGCTGTATGAGTCGAGTGTAAGCTTCATGCTGTTCACGGGGTCCGTACTGTCGAGTGTGTCTGTAAGATCCTCTCTCAAAACAGACTCCGGTCCTATTGCAGAATCCATCTGTTCATAGAAGTCGCGCTGATAAAAGTTTGTAACGCTGTTTATCAGAACTACGGCGCTAAACGCCATTACGATTACTATGAACAAGACGAGTATGAGTATTATTTTCGTGTATAAGCTTGTTTTCATGGTGATAGTACGCGAATACTCGCTCCTTATTTGAAATAATATCCTACGCCACGCTTTGTGAACAGGTACTCGGGCTTCGAGGGGTTAGCCTCAAGCTTTGAGCGCAAGCGGCTTACTGTAACGTCAACGGACTGGGTATCGCCGAAATAACTGTCATAGCCCCATACCTTCTGAAGAAGCTGCTCGCGTGTAAATACCTCGTCGGGATTCTTGACGAGGAAGATAAGAAGCTCGTACTCTTTTTTTGTGAGGTCAATGGGTGTGCCGTCTCTTGTAACCGAATATCTTGACGTGTCTATACTAAGTCCTCTTATCTCGATATGTTCGTTTGCTGATTCGGTGCCCGTTACAACCTCATTTGAGCTTCTTCTGATATTGGCTCTGATTCTCGAAAGCAGCTCGTTTATAGCGAAGGGCTTGGTCACGTAGTCGTCAGCCCCTATGTCGAGTCCCATGATCTTGTCAACCTCATCTACTCTTGCGGTAAGTATAATTATAGGGGTAGAGAGCTTTTGACGGACGTTTTTGCAAACCGTAAAGCCGTCCATTTTGGGAAGCATTAGGTCGAGTAAAATGAGGTCGAAGGTGCCTGTAAGAGCTTTGCTCAGACCTTCTTCTCCGTCAGTTGCGACGTCATACGCATATCCTGCCTGCATAAGATTGTAAGCTAAGGTCAGCGCAATGTTCTTCTCGTCCTCGACTATAAGTATTTTTTTCTTGTTGTCTTCCATTTCGTTTAGCTCCTTTCGGTCTATCTGGTCGGTGGCGTAAAGGCTGCGTGTGCGAGTCTTACGTCACAGTTGAATCTGTTTCGATAAATAAATGACAGGGTGGAATTAAGAACGTAGTTTGTAGAATAATTGCTTCCGAAGTTATAGACCACGGTGTTGTTTTCCCATAAAACGCTTACCATTTTACCGTAAGCAACTTCATTGTAGTAAATACCGTCCGCCCTCTCGGCAGTGGTTTTCCAGACTGAGTAACCATTTTCCTCAAGAGTCTTTGAATTGACCGCATTGATAAGGTCGTAGTTGTAAGTGTACATTACGTCAAGCATAACCGTTCGAGTTCTTGTCTTGAAGACTCTGTAAAGCAAATCGTTTATCCCGTTGATTTCGCTTATGAGAGCATCTATGCTTGTATACGCATTGGCGGTTCTCGGCTTGATACCTATCTGGTGACCCTCCGAAATTATTCTCGTAATTACGAGAGGGTTGTTATATATGTCATTGTAATCAACGAAAAACGTTCCTTTATATCCGTATGCGTTCAGGGTATCAAGTATAGACGGGGTGTTTGTATTTATCGGATCGGTAAACGTGATATAAACCGTGCGCCAGCCCTGAAGCTTCTGTGAGTCCTCCGAATCGGGTGCGGTTTCTACCTCGGTCGGCTTTTCTGTTACGGCAGGCTTTGTGGCTTCCTCTGTATTTAGAATGTCGGGGTTGTACTTCTGCAAAAGCTTCTCAAACGAAAGCTCCTCGGTACCGTCCGTAATTCTGACTGCAATTTCACCCGTTACGGGATTTTCAAAAGAGTCAAAACCGAGTCCGACGTGTCTGCAAATTATTTCCGCAGGAACGTATCTTTCGCCGTAGTCAAGCTTGTAGGTGGTTATTGCGTATAGCTTGTCCGAGTGGTCGGTTGCTATATTTGTTGTTGCGTCAATTGAGATATACAGCGCGCTGTGAGTGACTACGAACGTATTGAGTGTTTCGTTGACACGCACCTTGGTGTTCTTCATTTGCGCAAATATTGTAAGCGGTACGTACTCAACGCCGTCAATGATCTTGAGTGGCGACCTGTCCTCGCGAGCCCACGTGCTGTCGTTGTAAAACAGAAGCGGCTCATCGAGAGGGGTTGCAAGCGTCGAATATATCAGAGCGACGGTTAGCGCAAAAATCACGACTATTGATGTTGATTTTATTAGCTTTTTCAATCAAGCACCTCCTTGATTAAAATTATCGAGAATATAGTTGACGGCGAGGTCGACGACAAGACCGTAGCTCTTTTCACCTTCCTCTACGCCTTGGCTTTTAAGATAAGTGTCGTTAATGGTGCCCGAGACCTTGCTTGCGGTACTGTCCCTGTACTGGTTGAAAAACTCGCCGTATTCAGCAAGCTCGCATTTGACTCGTATATCAAGTGAATGCAAAGCTTCATAATAAAGGTTAGATGAGGCAGAATACAGTGGGCTCGATACGTACTCGAACATATTAAGGTAACCGCTGTATCTTATATACGGATCGTTTGATTCCATACATACGAGAAAGGCAACGAAATTTGCTTCGTTTTCTCTGGCAAATCCTCTTTGGTGCGCCATTTCGTGCGCCGCGGTAAAGGGGATGGTGTAGTCGGGGAAATTAGTATTTATATTAGACTCGCCCGTGTAGTAGGTGTATACACCGGAAATATGGGTATAGGTCATTGCCTCGCTTAAAGCGATTGGTTTAAGACGGGATTTGAAGTTGCCTATAAAGTCGTACTTTTCCTCAAGTGAATCATAGGCTTCCAAAAGCTTTTCGGTCAACACGTCAAAATCGTATTCCATTTTGGAAAAAGAGCCGTAATTGAAGTTGATTTCATCTGCAAGAGTATTGGTCTCATTAGCGAGTATAATTGCCGCAGAACTCAGTTCGTCGGCAGATAACGGATCAGCGTTTACACCGAACAGGGCATCTGCCTTCGACGAGCCGTACGCAGGAGCAAGTGAAAACGCAAAAAGCGCGTATAGTGCCACGACGAGTGTTAAAAGTCTGAACGTAACCTTGTCAAAGACTGTATCTGAGATGGGCATTAAAAATACTGAAACGATCAGAATGATTATAAACAAAGGAAGGAATATCACTACGGTTTCGCCGATGGATATCGGAATTATTGACGTAATTCCCGCCAGTAAACCGCGAATAAAATTTGAAAAACCGAAATTGAAGGCGTCGGAAATGCGCGTTGAATGTCTTGTAATTATGTGAAGCGCGAGAGATGCTGCAAATATTATAAGCAATACGACGTATTTCGTTTGCGGAAGTTTTATTTTGGTTTTTTTTGCAATCAGGTTATTGTTTGTCATCGTGTGACCTTTCGATTATGTGTTTGATTACGTCGCCGCAAAAACGCGGGTCTGTATTATCGGGTATTGGTGCGACAAGTGTGAGAATATTTCCGCTTTGGTGCGGAAATGACATAATATATGCGTGTAGTGCAAGCCTTGGAAAGTCTGATCCGTCACTCGTAATACCGTAAAGTCCGTCACCGCATATCGGATTACCTAACGTTGAAAAGTGAACTCTCAGTTGATGAGTTCTTCCTGTTACGGGAGAGGCGGAAACGAGTGTATATCCGTCGAAATTATGTAATACCTCGTATTTGGTCAATGCATATTTTGCACCGGAATCGGGACATTGGTCAACTACACGAAGCATCGTACTCGTACTGCTTCGCCTTATGGGAAGCTCTATCTCTCCGCTTTTTGTAACCGTGCCGTGAAGCAAAGCGGCGTATTTTTTATGTATTTTACCCTCAGCCATGAACCGAGCGAGCTTGAATGCTGAATTCTTGTCTTTAGCTATAAGAACTATTCCGCTTGTATCAGCATCAAGTCTGTTAATAGCGCGAAAGACGAACGGTCTATGAGCTTCGGAATAGTAATAGGCAAGTGCGTTTGCAAGTGTATCCAAACGATGGTTGTGCGACGGATGAGTCGGCATACCTGCCGGCTTGTTAATGGCGATAACGTAATCGTCCTCGTATATAATGTCAAGCGGGAGCTTCACGGGCTCTATACTTTCGGAGTTGTCAAAATCTTCTGTTTGCAACACAAGCACATCACCTGTGCGGAGTACGTATCTGACCGTAACTTGTGAGCCGTTAACAGAAATTCCGTTTGCCAAAGCCTTCAAACGCTTAACCATATTCGAAGAAAAGGAAAGGGTGTTGTATAAAAAATCCTTAACGGCAATTCCGTCCAAAGTGCTGTCGATTTTAAATTGCATAGCCTCTCTCCGTATAGTTAATCAAAATTATTATATCACCTTTGAACGACAATATCAAGAACTATCGTGAACTTTAATAGCGATTTAACGGTAATATGCAAAAAAGTTTGACAAAAACATTAAAAAGTTCAAAACCTATTGATTTATTTGCTAAAATAATATATAATTAATAAATAATATTGTTTGCGAGGTGTGATAGCCAATGAAGATAACCAAAGCAATAATACCCGCAGCGGGACTCGGTACCCGTATGCTTCCGATAGCGAGAGCTGTCCCTAAGGAAATGCTTCCAATAGTTGACAGACCTGCTATATCGTATCTCGTAGAGGAGGCTGTAAAATCGGGTGTAACGGATATCCTTATAATTACAAACAGAGAAAAGGATGCAATTGAGAATTATTTTGATTATTCCGTTGAATACGAGCAAAAGCTTATTTCATCCGACAAGGAAGAAAAAGCGCTTGAGCTCAGACGTATTGCAGATATGGCAAACATTTACTTTTTAAGACAAAAGGAAACAAAGGGCCTCGGACACGCGGTGCTCAGAGCTAAACAATTTGTCGGAGACGAGCCGTTCTACGTTCTTTACGGTGACGATATAATCTTTTCCGAAACTCCCGTTTGCGATCAGTTAAGGGTAGCTTATGAAAAGTACGGAAAGCCCGCAGTTGGAGTTAAGGAGGTGAGCGACGAGCTTGTGGTGAAATATTGTTCACTCAAGGCAGAGCTTCTTTCTGATAATTACTACAACGTGACCGATATGATAGAAAAGCCGAAGCTTGAAGAAAAATTTACGAATCTCTCTATTCTCGGTCGCGTTTTACTTACTCCCGACATTTTCGATATACTTGAAGTTACTCCTCCCGGAGCCGGCGGAGAGATCCAGCTTACCGATGCAATGAAGGTGCTTTCAAGAAACGGCGGTATGACTGCCGTTGATTTTGAGGGAGAACGGTTTGATATGGGCGCAAAGCTCGGATTTTTGATGGCAAACGTTAAGCGCGGTGTTCTAAGTCCTGAGGTTGGCAATGAATTCAAAGAATTTCTTATTGATTTTGTTAAGAATTTGTAATATGAGAGGGCGTATTTATGAATAAGGATCGTGTAAGCAAGCACAATTACTATCTTGATATAGCACAGACGGTTGCGGAGAGAAGCACCTGCCTCAGAAAGGCATTTGGCTCCATAATCGTAAAAAATGACACTATCATAGCAACAGGCTATAACGGCGCACCCAGAGGAAGAAAGAACTGCAGCGACCTTTGTATGTGTATGAGAGACGAGCTTAAGATACCTCGCGGAGAGCGCTACGAGCTTTGTCGCTCGGTTCACGCTGAGGCTAATGCCATTATCGCCGCGCCTCGCGACCAGATGCTTGGCTCAACACTGTATCTTGCCTGCATTGATGCAAAAGAGGGCGGACTCGTTCCCGGAACCTCGTCTTGTATGATGTGCAAGAAGCTGGTTATAAATGCAGGCATCGAAACTGTCGTTATAAGAGATACCGAGGATGAATACAGAATCGTGGACGTCAATGACTGGATCGAGGACGATGACAGTCTTTCGGGTAAGTTCGGATACTGATTCGGAGGCTTTTATGAACACTACCGAAACGGTTGAGAAGTTAATTGTAGACGGAAAGCTCCCGGAGTATAAGATTTTGTTTGTATGTACCGGCAACACCTGCAGAAGCCCTATTGCAGAGGTGATTTATAACACACTCGCATCACAGTACGGCATTAATTCAACGGCAAGCTCTGCAGGACTTTTTGCAAGCGGCGCGAATATTTCGCAGCACGCAAAAACGGTTTTGATTGAGGAAGGGCTTGTTAACGAAGAATTTTCGAGGGAGTCGGTGCAAATTGACGGAGAATTGTGCAAAAATGCCGATTTAATAGTCGGAATGACCGAGGCTCATGCGATGAGGCTCATTATGTCTTTTCCCGAATACGCAAGTAAGATCAAAGCTCTCGATACTGAAATAGGTGATCCGTTCGGCGGTTATCTCGAAACCTATCGTGAGTGCTTCGAACAAATCAAAAAAGCTATCACAGATGAATTTTTTGCGGAGCTCTTATGAAAAATATCGAAATCAGCGTCAGACCTGCCGTCTTGAACGACGTAGCAGACCTTGTTGAAATAGAAAGAATTTCTTTCACTGACCCGTGGACAGAGGCTATGTTTGTTTCACATATCCTATCATCAAGCGGAGTTACACTTGTTGCAACTGACGATGGCGTAATATGCGGATTTATTAACGCCTACATAATAGACGGCACGCCGACCGTAATGGACGGTGAGTGTGAAATTGCCAATATTGCCGTTTCACCTGAGTTCAGACGCAAGCACATAGGCAATATGCTTGTTGCTGAAATATTCGGGCTTGCTAAGACAAGACTTTGCTCAAGGGCGTTTCTTGAGGTAAGAGAGTCTAACGTCGGCGCTAAGTCGCTATATTGTAAGAACGGATTTATTGAATACGGTAAAAGGAAGAATTATTACAGTAATCCACGGGAGGACGCAGTCCTTATGTCGTGTGAGTTATAACAATTGGAGAAATTATGCTTATTCTGTCGTTTGAATCGTCGTGCGATGAAACAAGCGCGTCCGTCGTCGAGATGGGCGACGGTGTGCGTCGCATACGTTCGAATATAATTGCATCGCAAATAGATACGCACAGGCTTTACGGTGGGGTAGTGCCCGAAATTGCATCAAGAGCGCATAGCGAAGCGATAAGTAAAATAACGTATGAGGCTCTTGAGACCGCCGGAGTGAGCCTAAGCGATATAGACGTTATCGGCGTTACGAATACCCCCGGTCTTATCGGCGCCTTGCTTGTCGGTGTCAACTTTGCAAAATCACTTGCTTATTCAAACAATATCCCGCTTGTCGAGGTAAACCATATCAAGGGTCATGTTGCGGCGAATTATTTCACTCACACCGAGCTCAAGCCTCCGTTCTGTGCGCTTGTTGCGTCGGGAGGTCATACCTCTCTTATTGACGTGAGCAATTATACGGAATATAAAACCGTAGGACACACGAGAGACGACGCGATCGGTGAGGCGTTTGATAAGGTTGGAAGGCTTCTCGGTCTTTCTTATCCCTGTGGTGCCGAGATGGACAAGCTTGCCGTAAACGGTAATCCCGACGCAATAAAGCTTCCGTCTGCCGCTATTAACGATGATACGCTTGATTTCTCTTTCAGTGGGCTTAAGACGGCTGTTATAAACTATATGAATACCGCAAGCCAAAAGGGTATTGATATTTCCAAACCCGATGTAGCCGCTTCCTTTACAAAATGCGCGGTTGAGTCGGTCGTAAAGAAGCTTGAGCTTGCTATTGATAAAACGGGTTACAAAACTCTTGTTGTAGCTGGCGGGGTTACTGCGAATTCGCATTTGCGCTCAGCACTCGAGAAAATGGCTAAGCGTAAAAATATCAAATTATGCATGCCCGAGCTCAAGCTTTGCGGAGACAACGCCGCTATGATAGGCGCTCAATGCTATTACGAATATCTGAACGGTGTTCGCTCAGAGCTTGACCTCAATGCTTATGCAACCGGAACGTCAAGCTTTTAATTCAGTTAAGGAAGTAAGGAAAGATGTCTCATAATAACGATAACTTAAAAAATTCAAAGAATGAGCAGACTCAGGTGTCTCCCGCGGTAATAAAGCGTCTTCCCAGATATTTCAGATATCTAAGACAGCTTTTGACCGACGATATACGCAGAGTGTCCTCAGGCGAGCTTTCAAGAATGATGAACGTGACCGCCTCACAGATAAGGCAGGATTTCAACTGCTTCGGCGGATTTGGTCAGCAGGGATATGGATATAACGTAAAGCATCTTTACACCAAGATAGGCGAGCTGCTTGGCGTGAGCAGTGACCTTAGCGCAATTATTATCGGCGCAGGAAACCTCGGATCAGCACTTGCATCGAGCCCGATATTTGAGCGCAGAGGAATCAGACTCCTTGCGTTGTTCGATATAAATCCCGATCTTATAGGTAAAGAAAAATATGGACATCCCGTATATTCAATGGAAGATGCAGAGGCGTACGTCCGCGAAAATAAAGTCGATATAGCAATTATAACTATTCCGCGTGATGCCGCGCCCGAAACCGCAGATAAGCTCTCAAGGTACGGTATTAAGGGGATATGGAATTTTACAAGCAGTGAGCTTGATACAAGCAAGTATGGAGTTGTTACGGAGAACGTGCATCTCGGCGACTCACTTATGACCTTGTGTTACAAGGTGACTAACGAATACGTAGAGGATTGATTGCCGGAATTGCGGCAGGGTGACGTTGTGAAAATTGAAATTATCAATAAGGACGAAAAGTTTCTGCCGTTCAAGGAGCTTTTGCGGAGCATAGACGGAGCTTCGGAAAATGACGTAAAGGTGTTGACGCTTTTATGTGCCTGTGCAGACGGCAGAATCATTGATACAGACGAGTGTAAGGACATAATTATAGAAGTACTCGGACTTGATAGTGGTGAATTTGAAAGCGCAGTTGCTTTCTGGCGCGGAGCAAAGGTACTTAAGATGAGCAAGGGAGCAAAGAAGACTGATGGCGTTAAGCAGGAAGTCCAAGCTTCTAACAAGCTTGAAGAAAAACTGCCTGATTACACTCAAAGCGAGATGGCAGATAAGATCTCTCAGATATCCGAGCTTAAGGATGTAATCGACGAGTGTCAGCAAATACTCGGAAAGATATTTTCTCCGTCGGACGTATCCGTGATAGTAGGCATGGCTGACAGGCTTTCGCTTTCGGGTGAATACATAATTATGTTTGTGGCTTACTGTGCGGGAATGGAAAAAAAGTCGCTCAGATATATTGAAAAATCTGTATGTGCCCTCTACGACGAGGGAATCGACACCGTAGATAAGCTCGCAAAGTACATAGAGAACAAAGAGAAGTGTCACGAGGAGTCGGTCAAGGTGCGCAGAATGATGGGGTGCGCGGACAGAGACCTCTCGCCTAAAGAATCAACACTTCTTAAAAAATGGCTCGAGGAATTTTCTTACAATCTTGAGATCATAAAGAAAGCTTACGATATTGCCGCCGACAGGGGTGTTAAGGGCTCTTTCTTTCCATATATGGGTGCAATACTTGACGCTTGGTTCAATAAAGGTTATAAAACTGCAAAAGACGTTGACGAAATGCTGAGCCAATATAAAAAGAGTCAAAAGGAAAGCGGCACGGGCTTTGACACAGACGATTTCTTCTCAAAAGCGGTAGAGAAGACTAAGAGAAAGCGCAACGCTAAGAACGCAGAGGAAAAATAGTATGGGATATAGCAGAGAAAATTACAGAAAGATCAAGGCTGAATTTGCAGAAAAAAGAAGGAATGCTGTCGAAAGCCTTGAATTGCGTGTAAAAACGCTCGAGAGAAAGCATCCCGAATTAAAGCAGCTTAATCTCGCCATAAACGAAGCGGGCATTCGTATTTTCTATGCTTCCTTTGAAAAGGGAATAGATCTTGAAAAACGAATTGCCGAAATCGAAAAGGAATATGACGAGAGCCTTATGTTCAGAGCGAAATTTCTCGAGACCTACGGCTATCCGGCTGATTATCTCGACGTAAAATACGATTGCGAATTATGCAAGGACGAGGGCTTTGACGATAATGGTAAAATGTGCGTATGTATGAAACGTGCGCTTGCACTCGAAACCTATAAGACCTCGGGAATTGGCAAGCTTATCGATAAGCAGTGCTTTGATAACTTTGAACTCAAGTATTACGAGAAAGGTAAAGAGCGCGACAATATGAAGGAGGTTCTCGACGACTGTAAGTCTTACGCCGAGAGCTTTAATTCCAAAACGAGCGAAAACCTCCTCTTTTTCGGAACAACGGGACTCGGTAAAACCCATTTGTCGACCTCTGTCGCAAAGGTGGTTATCGACAACGGATTTGATGTGGTTTATACTACGGCGCAAGACTTGTTTGCCGATTTTGAAACCGAGAAGTTTTCAAGAAGCTACTCGGATAAGCAGGAGAGTCTTACCGAAAAGTATTTTGAATGCGACCTTCTTATTATTGACGATCTTGGTACTGAGTTTTCAAACCAGTTCACGGTGTCCTGCCTCTATAATCTTATAAATTCAAGGATCAACTCGGAAAAGCCGATGATAATCAACACAAATCTCAATCAGAACGATTTGAGGGAGAGGTATGCAGATCGCATAACCTCGCGTTTGTTCGGTGAATTTTCGGTTATGTGCTTTTACGGTAAGGATATCAGACTCAAGAAGCTCGATGAGAATTAATTATAATGGTGAAAAAATTTGATTAAAGCAGTTATATACGACGTAGACGGTACGGTGCTTGATACACTGTCAACTATAGCTTATTACGGAAACCAAGCTCTTGAGCATTTCGGCTTTTCCACGCTTCCCGTCGATAATTACAAATATTATGCGGGTAACGGTGCGAGAGTACTGATAGAACGTATGCTTGGCACGCTCGGCGTTTCCGTGTCTGATAACTTTGAAAAGGTATTCGCTTATTATAACGAGACCTACAATGCCGCGCCTGTTGCATTTACAAAGCCGTTTGACGGCATTTCGGAGCTTGTTCTTACTCTCAAACAAATGGGAATAAAGCAGGCGGTAGTTTCAAATAAGCCTGACTTTGCAACGCGCGGCGTTATGTCTGCTTGCTTTACGGACGAATTTGACCGTGTATACGGAGCTCGTGACGGCGTAAAGCTCAAGCCCGATCCCGACGCACTTTTGTCCGTACTGAATGAGCTTGGCGTTGAACCCTGCGAATGTCTCTACGTTGGTGATACTGGCGTGGATATGGACACGGCTAAAAACGCCCGTGTAACCGCGATCGGCGTTTTGTGGGGCTTTAGAACCGAGCAAGAGCTAAGGGATCACGGCGCAGATCATATAGTCGAAAAACCGGAGCAAATACTTGATATTGTAAATGAACTAAACAAAAAGTGAGGCAAAAGCCTCACTTTTTGTTTAGAAAATCGAGTATTTCTTCTTTTGTTTTTGATACGGAGCCGTTTATCATTTCGGAATTGCCACCGCCGCGAGCTCCAAGCTTATCTTTTAGCTCTGCCGAGAGTAGCTTCAAATCGGCACCTTTACTTCCTATAATATATGTGTAGGTGTCATCGTCCTTTTTGATGAAAGCAGCCGCAATACCGCTTGTGAAGTTAACGGCGTTATTAATAAACTCGCGCATATACCCCATATCAAGAGTATCTTCAAAAACCACTATATCGTCATTCGTCTTTTCAAGAGAGGAGATCTTGTTAGCAAGTATACTTTTCTTAAGCGTCGACAGCTGAGCCTTCAAAGCATCTGCTTCCGATATCAGCCTTTCTACTCCCGTAACCACGTCGGCTTGCTTGACTGATAAGAGATTTGATATGCTTTTGGTCGCAAAGTAACGCGCTCCGTAATCGTCAAGGGCGCGCTTTCCGCAAAGCATATGTATCCTCACTCCGCCCTTGTAGCTGATCTTGTCAAGAAGCTTTATAATACCGACCTCACCCGTGCGTCTGACGTGAGGTGCGCAACAAGCGCATACGTCGTATCCGTCGATGGTGACTATCCTTATGTTTTCGGTCAATTCAAGCTTACTTCTGTAATCAAGCTCCTTTAGTACGTCATCACTTGGAAATTCGCATTTGATCTCAATATTCTTATATATTGCAAAATTAGCCTCAAACTCTATTTCGTGAAGGATATCGTCGCTTATAACACCGTCATAATCGATCGTGACGTCATCATATCCGAGATGAAACCCTACGTTGTTCAAGCCGAGCCTTTGTCTGACGATTCCCGATACGATATGTTCTCCCGTGTGGCACTGCATTTTTTCATAACGCTCGGAAAAATCTATAACTCCGCGAACACTTTCGCCTACAGTCAGAGGGGAGGGTAGTATATGGTATACAACACCGTTTTTCTCCTTGACGTCCATAACCTCTATACCGTTGATAGATCCCCTGTCGGCATACTGTCCGCCCTCCTCGGGAAAGAAAGCGGTAGCATCAAGCGTTACGGTGAACTTGCCGCTTGACTCCTCGCACGACAGTACCTTTGCGTTAAATTCGGAAATATACGCATCGTTATAATATAGCTTTTCTGTTTTCATAAAATGCCTTTCAACAATTTTTCTTTACATTATTATAACATAATTTTATTCAAATGCAATAGCACCCATTGAAGTTGCGGGAATTTTGTGGTACAATGTTTTTGGAGTAATTTAAATTTTTGGTGAGTGTTTTTATACACTTGTACGAATAACTAACGGAAAGCAGGTGCTCCGTATGGACCCAAATGTTCTTTTTCACCAATATGTATACGGTGATGAGAACGCTTTTACAGAACTTATAAAGATGCTGCGAGAGCCGCTTATATTCTTTGCCATGAGATTTGTTAAATCGTCGTCTTTGGCGGAGGAAATAGCGGAGGACGCATTTGTAGAGCTTCTTATTCATAAGGAACGCTTCAATTTTTCTTCCTCTGTAAAAACGTATCTGTTCACGATAGCAAGAAATAAAGCTATCAATTATATAAGGAGAAACAGTCGCCTTACTGATGACGAATGTCTTGAAACTACTGAGGCCGACGTAGAGTCGCTCGAAGAAAGAGTTATCAAGAATGATGAGGCAAAGGCGTTATATAAGGTGCTCGACCGACTTAATGAAGATTACCGAAACGCGCTTTGGCTTGTTTACGTTGAAGATATGTCTTACGTTGAGGCGGGACGCGTGCTCGGAAAATCAACCAAGCAAATAGAAAATTTAGTTTACCGCGCAAAAGCCGCGGCAAGAAAAGAACTTGAGAAGGAGGGAATAGTCCGTGAAGACTGAACGTGAATTTATCGATAGCGTTTATTCTAAATACGAGCAAGAAAAAGCAAGACGTACGGCTTTAGCCAAGCGTAATAAGACGGTCTACCTCTGCGCAAGTCTTGCGGCTTGCTTTTGTGTTGTTATTCTCGGCGCTGTAAGAGTTTTTCCTGCGCTTATGGGCGCAAATTCAGCAATGGAAGCGGATAATGCGTATGTCGCAACGGTTCGCTCTGAAACCTACGCGGTAACGAATGGTAGCGGTATAATTGAATACTCTGTTGAAGACTCCAAAAACAAGGCGTATCAGTATGCTGCCGAAGAAGAGATGTTTGACGTTTGCGTTGAGGAGGCCGTAGAGGAAGCTGCTGATGAGGAGCCTAAGGCAACTCGTCCCGAAACCACGGAAGACACACATAATGCCGTCGCCGAAAAGCAGGATTCTGACTTGAATTCGGCTGAAAAAGCAATTGTTAGCGTAGTCGACTGCGCACTTATCAAAAATAGCAGTGGAGAAATCGAAATATTGCTTAAAGGAAAGACGGTTGGTGTAATTTATTCACCTAAATCTCGGTATGATGACAGTTTCGCGTATGCTTCGGACGCGGGGGCTTTCGAAGACGGAGACGAGGTTTACGTTATCGAATGTGCGGCGGGTGATGACTGTGTTATAGTGTTATCTTCCAAGTACTTTACCGACGATCAGATCAAGAAAATAGAAGCTTCTGTTAAAAAGTGATGAATTCGGCGCATATTTTGCGCCGAATTTTTTATTAAAATATTGATTTTTGCTATTGACATTGCAATACCGTTATGTTATAATACATATCGTTGACGGAAAGCGAGGCTTTTCGAAGGCGTACGTACCCTTAGCTCAGCAGGATAGAGCAACTGCCTTCTAAGCAGTAGGTCGGAGGTTCGAATCCCCCAGGGTACGCCATAACCAAGCATTAAGAGATAATGGGAATGAAAGCTGCATTGTCCGTTATCTCTTAATTGTTTGTAGTAAATTTGGTGGGATTAGCTCAGTTGGTTAGAGCGTCAGGTTGTGGCCCTGAAGGCCGTCGGTTCGAATCCGATATCTCACCCCATAAGACAAACGGCGACTTTAACGTAGTTGCCGTTTGCTTTTTATTTACCCAAGATAGTAATATTTTGATAAATGTAGTAATATATTAAAATTACATTATCATAAAAAGTAATGTAAATATTCGGTATTTTGGTAAATATATATGAAATAAAATTTCTTTTTGTTAAATTATTGCCAATCTCATTTTTTTGTGATACAATATGCATGTAAATAAAATAACCGGAGGTTAATATGGGACACTTAACTGGCAAGACCGCTATTATAACAGGCGGCGGATACGCAAAGCTTTCTGACGGCAGATGCGGCTCCATCGGATACGGAATTGCAACCGCTTACGCAAAGGAAGGTGCAAATATCGTTATCACGGGACGTAACGTGGAAAAGCTTGAAATGGCAAAGGAAGAGCTTGAAAGACTTTACGGCATAAAAGTTCTTGCTCTTCAGGCAGACATTTCCGAGGGCGCTGACAACGAGGCTATTGCAAACGGCGTGGCTGAGGTTGCAATCAAGGAATTCGGAAGGATCGACGTTCTCATCAACAATGCACAGGCGTCTGCGTCGGGCGTAACTATACAGAATCACACTACCGAGCAGTTTAATCTCGCTATGTATTCCGGTCTCTATGCGACATTCCATTATATGAAAGCATGCTATCCTTATCTTAAGGAAACAAAGGGAAGTATCATCAACTTTGCATCCGGTGCAGGACTTTTCGGAAACTACGGTCAGTGCTCGTATGCCGCTGCAAAAGAGGGTATACGCGGACTTTCCAGAGTTGCGGCTACCGAATGGGCGGCAGACGGAATCAACACTAACGTCGTATGTCCTCTTGCTTGGACTGCACAGCTTGAAAACTTTGAAAAGGCGTACCCTGAGGCGTTCAAGGCTAACGTAAAGATGCCGCCTGCAGGTCACTTCGGCGATTCTGAGCTTGAGATAGGTAGAGTATGCGTTCAGCTTGCATCTCCCGACTTCAAGTACCTCAACGGTGAAACTCTTACCCTCGAGGGCGGAATGGGACTTCGCCCTTAAACTATGTTTATTATCCGCCGTCAGCAATGACGGCGGATGACTTTTAATAAAAATGTTGTCAAACTATTGACATATTTGCTTTATTGTGGTATATTAACACGTGTAAAGGCTTTGACGAAGAGGGCATTTTACTTAACACCTTGAGAGAAATGGCGGTTGGTGCGAGCCATGGGAGAGGGTAAATGTTTGTAGCTTCTGAGCCGGAAGGAAGAAAACGTACGTGAGTAGAACCTTCCCGTGATTGCTGCGTTAATGCATAAGGGTTGCTTGACCCGGTGTGGCGATATTATCGCAATATGAGTGGTACCGCGGGTGAATTTACACTCGTCTCAAAGTTTTTACTTTACTTTGGGGCGATTTTTTTATTGCCTTACATAAGGAGAAAAAATGGAAAACCTAAGAGACATTAATCTGAAGATCAAAGAGATGGCGGAGCGTATCCGCGAGCTCAGAATTATCGAAAACTATACTCCAGAGGAAATGGCTGATAAAACAGGTATTACGGTTGACGAATACCTCAGATGCGAGAACGGCGAGTCCGACCTCAACTTTGCGTTTATTTACCGTTGCGCTGCCGCGCTCAGAGTAAACGTAACCGATATTATCGAGGGATATAGCCCGAATCTTAAGTCTTACACCGTTACAAGAGCAGGTGCGGGTCAGCAGATCGCAAAGGCGCACGGTATGATATACCATAACCTTGCATACGCCTTCAAGAACCGTATTGCAGAGCCTCTTTACGTTGTAAGTGCTTACGATGAGTCTGCGCAGAACAGAGATATCGAGCTTACAACTCATGCAGGTCAGGAATGTGACATCGTAATAGAAGGACATCTTATGGTCCAGGTTGGCGACCACAAGGAGGTCCTCGGCCCCGGTGACAGCATTTACTATAATTCCGATACTCCTCACGGTATGATAGCAGTAAACGGCAAGGACTGTAAGTTCTACGCTATCGTTTTACGCGGTGACGTTGACGTTTCCGAATCAGCATCCTCCGATATAGTTAAAACAGAGCAGATCATCGGCTCTGTTCACAGAGATACAAAGGACAGAATATACCACAACTTCATAGATATCGTTGAAGATGAAAGCGGAACTCCCGTTTCCATTACCTTCAAAAATGAAAACAAATTCAACTTCGCGTTTGACCTTGTTGACGAGCTTTCCAAGCGTGAGCCCGATAAGCTTGCTATGCTTCATATTTCTAAGGATAAGACTGAACGACGCTTTACATTCACTGATATGAGAAGAGCATCAAACCAGTGTGCGAACTATTTTGCTTCCCTCGGAATAAAAAAGGGCGACAGAGTAATGCTCATTCTTAAGCGCCACTATCAGTTCTGGATAGCAATGCTTGGACTCAATAAGCTTGGCGCAATAGCGATCCCCGCAGTTGATCAGCTTCACGAGCACGATCTTGAATACCGCTTCAATGCGGCAGGTGTAAGCACTATCGTTTGTACGGGTGATGGTGACGTTGCAAATCAGGTAGACCTTGCGGCAACAAAGTGTCCCACCCTTATAAACAAGCTTGTTGTCGGTAACGCAAGAGATGGCTGGAGAGACTTCGATGAAGAATACAAGCGCTTCAGTACGCACTTCGAGAGAACAGAGGATTCGCCCTGCGGTGATGATACAATGCTTATGTACTTCACCTCGGGAACATCGGGATATCCGAAAATTGCAACACATAACCACAAATATCCTCTCGGTCATTTCCATACTGCAAAATATTGGCATAACGTAGACCCCGACGGACTTCACTTTACCATTTCCGATACAGGATGGGCAAAGGCAATGTGGGGTAAGCTTTACGGACAGTGGCTCTGTGAAGCGGCGACCTTCGTTTACGACTTTGACCGTTTTGATGCCGCCGACATTCTTCCTATGTTTGCAAAATACCATATCACAACCTTTTGCGCACCTCCTACTATGCTTCGTATGATGGTTAAGCAGAATATTTCGAGGTACGATTTCTCATCCGTTCGTCACATGACGACCGCGGGAGAAGCGCTTAATCCTGAGGTATACCGTCAGTTTGAAAAGGCGACGGGACTTCAGATCAAGGAAGGCTTCGGTCAGACCGAAAGTACGATGATCATAGGTAACCTTGTAGGAAAGCCGCATAAAATCGGCTCTATGGGTAAGCCTGCTCCTATTTACAAGGTCGAGCTTCAGGACGCAGACGGCAATCCTGTTAAGACGAGTGAGTCGGGTGAGATCGTTATCGACGTAAGAAATGGGGCACCCTGTGGTCTGTTTATGGGATATTACGGTGACGAGGAAAAGACTCGTGAGGTATGGCACGACGGCTACTACCATACGGGAGACGTTGCTTGGTGCGATGAAGACGGATATTATTGGTACGTTGGCCGAGTTGACGACGTTATCAAGTCATCGGGCTACCGTATCGGTCCGTTTGAGATAGAAAGCGTAATTATGGAGCTCCCTTACGTTCTTGAGTGTGGCGTTTCGGCAGTACCCGACGAGGTAAGAGGTCAGATAGTTAAAGCAAGCATAGTTCTTGTAAACGGAAAAGAACCGAGCGAAGAGCTTAAGCGCGAAATTCAGAATTACGTCAAGGAAAAGACGGCTCCCTATAAATATCCGAGAGTCGTTGAATTCAGAGAGAGCCTTCCCAAGACGGTAAGCGGAAAAATCCAGAGAAACAAGCTTTAATATTTTGAAAGCCCATTTGATATGGGCTTTCTTTCTGTAAGCTCTTGACGAATAGAGTTCACTTGAATATAATAAACTAAAGAACAGTAACCAAACGGGGAGTATATACCAATGATCGATTATAAGAATATTCCGGCTTATCGCTTTTTTGAGAAAATATGTACCATTCCTCACGGCTCGGGAAATGAGAAGGGGCTTGCAGACTATGTTGAATCCTTTGCAAAAGGTAAAGGATATTATTGTTATCATGATGAATATGATTGTGTACTTGTGCGTAAGCCTGCAAGTAAGGGACGTGAAAATGAAGCGCCCGTTCTTCTTCAGGGACATCTTGATATGGTGTGTGAGAAAAACGCTGATACAAAATTCGATTTTTTAACAGACGGACTGAAGCTTGTAGAGCGTGACGGATATATCTGGGCTGACGGAACTACTCTCGGAGCCGATGACGGCGCGGCTGTTGCCATTATGCTTTCAATTCTTGACGACGATAATTTCGATGCGCCTGAGATAGAATGTCTGTTCACTACCGGTGAGGAAACGGGGCTTATCGGAGCTATAAATTTTGATTATAGTAAGATCAAGTCGAGAAGAATGATAAATCTTGATACCGAATGCGACGGAGAGGCAATTGCGGGAAGCGCTGGCGGCGTGAGATGCAAACTTACGCGCAAGCTCGAATACAGCGATTCTGAGGGCGGTAAAACACTTGAAATAAAAATAGGCGGACTTAAAGGCGGACATTCCGGATGTGACATTCATCTCGGCAGAATAAGTGCGTGCCAGACTGCGGCAAGACTTCTTCAGCTTCTTGGCGAGAGGGTCACGCTTTGCGGTATTGTTGGCGGAAATATGGATAACGCAATCGCCCGTGAGTGCGTTATTACCGTAAGAACCGAAGACGAAGCTGCCGTTAGAAGTGTGTGCGGCGACTTTGCGGCTACTTTAGCAGCAAAAGCAAATGAGGAAGACAAAAACGTATATATAAACGTGACGGAATGTAATGAAAGCAAGGCGTTTTCCCGTGATTTTGAAAACGCCGTTACCTCGATGATTCCTTCATTTCTTCACGGAGTATACGCAATGAGCCGCGATATGGATGGCCTTGTTGAAAGCTCATCCAACTTCGCATCACTCAAGGAAACTGACGGAGAGCTTGTTATAACCGTTTCTATGCGCTCGTCCGTTGCCGACTCGCTCGCTTCAATGAAAGAGAAGACCGCAGAGCTTGCTAAAGCGGCAGGCTTTGACGTTACGTTTGAAAGCGAGTATCCGGGCTGGCAATACGACCCCGAGTCAAAGCTTGCAAAGATATATCTTGACTCATATAAAGAGGTCAGTGGTCGAGAGGGCAGAGTTACGGCGATTCACGCAGGTCTTGAGTGCGGACTTGTTAAATCTCAAATACCTGATATGGACATTATCTCTATCGGCCCCAACATTTACGATATTCACACTCCGAACGAGCACATGGAGATTGAATCATTTGTAAGATTTAACGACCTTTTGAGAATTATGGTAAATAAATAGTGAAAAAACGCGGATTTACCGCGTTTTTTCTATTTTAATTAACAAAAAATACTTGTAAAATCTTTAATTATAAAGTATAATTAAATGTAATATGGATAAATTTCGCCTAAGTGCGTTTTATATACTCGGAAAGGCTAAGTAAAATGAAACTTATTGAAAAGGTGTTTGGCACGTACAGCGAGCGACAGCTCAAGAAGATCTATCCTATCGTGGATAAGATTGAGGAGCTCGCACCTAAATATAAAAATATGACGGACGCAGAGCTTCGGGCAACTACCGACGTTTTGAAAAAGCGTCTTGCCGACGGGGAAACCCTTGACGATATTCTTTGCGATGCGTTTGCTCTCGTTCGTGAGGCGGACGAAAGAGTTCTCGGTAAGCGTCCGTTCAGAGTTCAGCTCGTGGGCGGTATCATTCTCCACCAGGGCAGAATTGCCGAAATGAAAACCGGTGAAGGTAAGACTCTCGTCGCAACGCTTCCCGCGTACCTTAACGCTCTTGCAGGTAACGGCGTTCACGTGGTTACGGTCAATGAATATCTCGCAAAGCGTGACAGTGACGAAATGGGCAGAGTGTACGGCTTCCTCGGACTCACTACGGGACTTGTAGTTCACGATCAGGACCCCGTTCAAAAGCAACAGGCATATATGGCGGACATTACCTACGGTACAAACAACGAGTTCGGCTTTGATTATCTTCGTGATAATATGGCTATATACAGCTCTCAGCTTTTCCAGAGAGGACATGCATTCGCAATCGTCGACGAGGTAGACTCAATACTTATCGACGAAGCAAGAACACCTCTTATAATTTCGGGCGCAGGCGATGAGGTGAGTGATCTCTACGGCAAGGCAGACTCTCTCGTCAGAACCTTCCGCAAATTCGTTATAAAGGAAGCTGACAAAAAGGAGCTTATGGACGAGGTTGATGCCGATTACGTCATCGACGAAAAGGCAAAGACCGTAAATCTTACTAAGTTCGGTATAGAAAAAGCGGAGAGATTTTTCGGACTTGAAAATTTGTCGGATCCCGAAAATGCAACTATTACACATCACATAAATCAGGCTATGCGCGCTCACGGTATTATGAAGCGCGACGACGATTATATCGTCAAGGATAACGAGGTCCTAATAATTGACTCCTTTACCGGCAGAATTATGTACGGCAGAAGATACTCCGACAGTTTGCATCAAGCGATTGAAGCAAAAGAAAGAGTTGAGATCAAGCGTGAAAACAAGACGCTTGCTACCATTAGCTTCCAAAACTATTTCAGATTATATAAAAAGCTTTCGGGAATGACGGGTACTGCCCTCACAGAAGAAAACGAATTCAGAGAGATATACGCACTTGACGTAGTTGTGGTTCCTACTAACAAGCCAATGATACGTCAGGACCTGACCGATGCAGTTTATACAACTGAGGCGGGAAAATACCGCGCAATAGTCAATCAGATCAAGGCTTGTCATGAAAAAGGACAACCGGTGCTTGTCGGTACGGTTTCGGTTGAAAAATCCGAGATACTTTCAGATATTCTTAAGAAAAACGGTATTGCCCATAACGTTCTTAATGCAAAATATCACGAAAAGGAAGCGCAGATAGTCGCACAGGCGGGTAAATACGGTGCTGTCACTATTTCGACAAATATGGCAGGACGAGGCACCGATATTATGCTTGGCGGTAACGCTGAGTTTATGGCTAAGAGTGAAATGCGCCGCCGTGATATTCCCGAAGAAATAATTAATCTTGCAGTCGGAACGTCGGATGAAAGCATTGACGAGGTTTGCGAGGCGCGCAAGCTCTTTAACGAGCTCGTAAACAAGTACAAGATTGAAATAGCCCCCGAAGCCGAAAAGGTACGCGAAGCGGGCGGTTTGTTTATTCTCGGTACTGAAAGACATAAGAGCCGCAGAATTGATAATCAGTTGAGAGGACGTTCGGGTCGTCAGGGTGATCCAGGAGCATCCAGATTCTTCATATCGCTCGAGGATGACCTTATGCGTTTGTTCGGAGGCGAGCGAATAATGTCTGTTGTCAAGACCCTTAATCTCCCCGAGGACACCATCATCGACCAGAAAATACTGACTAATAGCATTGAATCCGCACAGATGAGAATCGAGGACCGCGAGTTTGGATTCAGAAAGTCGGTAATTGAGTACGATGACGTTATGAATCAGCAGAGATCCATCATATATTCTCAGCGACGCGACGTAATGAGTGGTAATGACGTCAGCACAACCATAAAACGAATGATACGCGACGTTATCTCCTCGGTAGTAGAAGAATGTACTTCCGCCGAAGTGGTCGACGATTGGAACTTTGATGGACTCAGATCATATTTCTACGGTTACCTCACGTTTGACACCGATTTCAGATATACCTCTGACGATTTTGACAGAATAGATGCCGAGCAGATAGTCGATATGCTTAACGAACGCGCCGATAAGCTTTATGCGGAGAAGGAAAAGCTCTTTGGCGAGCGTATGCGCGAGGTTGAGCGAGTAGTTCTTCTTAGAAGCGTTGACACAAATTGGGTAGAGCACCTCGAGGCTATGGATCAGATGCGAAGCGGCGTATTCCTTCAGGGATACGCACAGAGAAACCCTATCAGCGAATATAAGCTTCAGGGCTCAAATATGTTTGATGAAATGATATATTCCATCAAGCAGGCTGTTACAAGAAATATTCTCACAATAGTTCCGAAGGAAAAAATCGAGAGAGTACAGGTGCTTAAGGAGTCAAAAGGCGGAAGAATGAATCTTGCTTTTGAGCAGGGAAGAACGAAAGCTCCCGAAAAGCCTGCACCTCAGATACCCGTACGCAACACGGTCAAGGTGGGAAGAAACGATCCTTGCCCCTGCGGAAGCGGAAAGAAGTATAAGAAGTGCTGCGGAGCAGGACAGAGCGAAGCAGAGCAGTAAAAATCAGGAGGCCTTGAATGCCATCAGATCAGATACAATGGTTTCCCGGGCATATGGCGAAAACGAGGCGGCTTATAAGCGAATGCCTCGGACTCGTGGACATAGTTATAGAGCTTTTGGACGCGAGAATACCTTATAGCTCGAGAAACCCAGAAATTTCAAAAATAATTGGCAATAAGCCTGTATTGACACTTTTAAATAAAGCCTCTCTTGCAGACCCCGATACCTTTAACGAATGGCTTTTATATTATTCGGGAAAAGGTAAGGGATGTATCATAACCGACGTTACCAAGGGGCAGGGAATTGACAAAATAATGCCTGCGGTAAGGGATATACTCGGCGACAAGATCGAAAGATACGAAAGCAAGGGAATGACAGGCAGACGCTTAAAGGCAATGATAGTGGGTATTCCCAATGTTGGAAAATCCTCGCTTATCAATAAATTGTCCGGCAATAAAAAGGCCAAAGTCGAGGACAGACCCGGTGTAACCGTTAATAAGCAATGGGTTACAACCAATATCGGTATTGACCTTCTTGATATGCCGGGTGTTCTGTGGCCTAAGTTTGAGGACGAGGAGGTTGGCGAAAGCCTTGCTATGACGGGCGCTATTCGTGACCGGATACTCGACACCGAGCTTATAGCCATGAGACTTTGCGGTAGACTGCGTAAATATTATCCCGAGCTATTATGTGCGAGGTATAAGCTTGATAATATAGAAAAATACGATGACTACACCGATTATGAGCTTTTTGAGGAAATAGGCAGAAAGCGCGGTTGCATAATTTCGGGTGGCGAGATAAACACCGAGAGATGTGCTACAATGCTGCTTGATGAGTTCCGCGGCGGAGTGATCGGACGTATCACACTCGAGAGACCGAGGTGAACATTAAATGAAAAAAGAAGTAAAGCCATTATCCTTTGAGCTTGAAAGTCAGCTTTGGAGCAGAGGATTTAAGGTTGTTTGCGGCACCGACGAAGTAGGACGCGGACCACTTGTGGGACCCGTTGTTGCAGGTGCGTGTATACTTCCGGAGGGACCTTTGATCGAAGGGCTTAATGATTCTAAAAAGCTCAGTGAAAAGAAGCGCGAAGCATTGTATGATGTTATTTGTTCCAATGCAGTCGCTTGGGGTGTAGGAATTGCCACTCCCAAGGAGATTGATGAAATAAATATACTTAACGCGTCTATGCTTGCAATGCGCCGCGCCATCGATAATTTGGGTGTGAAGCCGGACGCCGTACTGGTTGACGGCAACTGCACACGCGGATTTACAATCCCTGCTTTTTCGGTTGTAAAGGGTGACTCTATATCTCCGTCGATCGCGGCGGCTTCTATTCTCGCAAAGGTCACAAGAGACAGGATGTGCATCGAGCTTGACGCAAAGTACCCTCAGTATAAGATTGCGGGACACAAGGGCTATCCGACAAAGGAACACATGGAGCTTGTCAGACGGTATGGCCCGTGTGAGGAATACAGAATGTCGTTTCTCAAATTCCTTAACGAAGATAAAAAATGAAAAACGTAAATAACAGAGAGCTTGGGCGTCAAGGCGAAAGAATAGCAAGGGAGTACATAACCCAAAAATGCGGATATACGGTGATCGAATCCAATTATTACGCCTCTCACAAGGAAATTGACATAATCGCACTTGACGGCGAATACATTGTTTTTATTGAGGTCAAATGCAGAACTAAAGGCAAGATGGGGCTAAAGCACAGACCGGGTAAAGCGGTCGGTTACGTTAAGCGTTCGAACATTCTGGCGGCGGCAAACACCTTCATACGCGACCACATTAACGACGATTTCGTGGTTGGTAAAAATTCGCGCGTTGACGTAATTGAAGTCTGGGTACCTCCGATTGACGAGCGTTTTCGTGAGGGCGATACTCTTAAGCTATCGGCGTGTAGCATCAACCATATAAGAAACGCCTTTTATTCAAGCGGACGAGTTCGATAAAACTGTATTTGAGGTGCTTATATGACTGGCAGAATTTGCGATCTTCACTGCGACACACTTTACGAAGCAAGGAAAAACAAAGATTCAACGGTAAACAGACAAGGACATCTGTCAATCGAAAAGCTTTTGGAGTATAAAAGCTTCATTCAGGTAATGGCGATGTGGTCCGATAAGAGATTATCTCCCGATGAAGCCTTCGACGCTTTTATAGAAGGCTCGATAATACTTGATAGGGACTTGTTCTTATCTGCAAGAAAAGGATACTCGGCAAAGAAAGCTACTTGCGGAGAACACATAAAGGAGAACGAAGAAAATGGCATTTCATCCGTAGTTTTCGCGGTAGAAGGGGGCTCCTTGCTCGGAGAAGACATTTCAAGAGTCAAGCAGCTATGGCTTGCCGACGTAAGACTTCTTACTCTTGTATGGAGTGGAGTCAATGCCATAGGAGGCGCTCACGACACAAGAGAGGGGCTTACTGAATTCGGAAAAGCGGTAGTCGACGAGTGCTTTAATGTGGGAATTATCCCCGACGTTTCACACGCAAGCGACAGAATGATAGAGGAAGTTATCGAAATTGCCGTAAAACGCGGAAAGCCAATCGTGGCGACTCATTCAAATTCGAGGGCGGTCTTTGAACACTCACGAAACCTAAAAGACGAATTCTATAAAGAAATCGCAAGGCTCGGCGGCGTGGTTGGTATAAGCATGGCTCCTCAGCATATATGCCCTGAAAATTCCGACATATCTGCGGTTATAAAGCATATTGAGCATTATGCTTCCATTGACCCCGATGCAGTATGCCTTGGTTGTGATTTTGACGGAGTCGAATCTCTGCCGAGTGGTATAACCGACGTGACCGATTTATATAAAATCGAAGAAGTCATTGTAAATACACGGTCCATTTCGGACTATGCAGAAAAAATAATGTATACAAACGCAAGAAATTTTCTTGTTAATAACCTATAAATCAATAGATGTTGAAAGGAAAAGACAATGAATTACATCAGCACAAGAGGAAAGATAAAAGCAGAAAACAGTGTATCGTCTATGTTTGCGATCAAGACGGGACTTGCAGAGGATGGCGGACTTTTCGTTCCCGAAGCAATACCTACGCTTACTCCTGCAGACGTAGAAAGACTTTGTACGCTTGATTATCCTCACAGAGCAGCGGAGATTCTCTCAATGTATCTCACAGACTATGATAAGAGCTACTTGCTTGACAGTGCCGAAAAGGCGTACGCCCCCGAAAAGTTTACGGGAGGTGCGGCTCCGCTGACAAAGCTTGGAGATAATAGCTACGTTCTCGAGCTCTGGCACGGTCCTACCTGCGCCTTTAAGGATATGGCGCTTCAGATAATGCCAAGACTTCTAACGGGTGCTCTTTCGGGTACGAACGAAGACAGATGCGCGTTTATTCTCGTTGCAACGTCGGGTGACACGGGCAAGGCTGCTCTCGAAGGCTATAAGGACATAGATAAGATAAAGATCATGGTTTATTATCCTGAGGACGGAGTAAGCCGAGTTCAAAAGCTTCAGATGGCAACTCAGACAGGTGACAACGTAAACGTATGCTCAATAATTGGCAACTTTGACGATGCCCAAAATGGTGTTAAAAAGATATTCTCCGATAGAGAATTTGCCGAAAAGCTTAATAAGAACGGATATTTTCTGTCTAGCGCTAACTCTATAAACTGGGGACGTCTTGCACCGCAGATCGTCTATTATATTTCCGCATACTGCGACCTTGTCAAGACGGGAGAAATCAAAAACGGAGACAAAATAAACGTAACCGTTCCCACGGGTAACTTCGGTAATATTCTTGCCGCTTACTTCGCAAAGCTTATGGGACTTCCGATAAACAAGCTTATCTGTGCGTCCAACAGTAATAACGTATTAACCGACTTTATAAATACGGGCGTATACGACAGAAACCGTAAGTTCTATACGACAATGTCGCCTTCAATGGATATACTCATTTCAAGTAATCTCGAAAGGCTCCTTTATCTCCTTACGTCAAGCGAAGAGACCGCAGGATACATGAAGGACCTTGCAGAAAACGGAAAGTATACGGTTTCTGCAGATTGTCTTGTAAGGATCAAAGAAAGCTTCGAGGGCTACTTCTGCGACGAAAAAATGACCGCTGAGACCATCAAAGCAACGTTTGATTCTAACGGATATCTTATTGATACACATACGGCAGTTGCTATAAAGTGCGCTGATGAATACGTAAAAGCAACGGGTGATAATACCAAGATGGTCATAGCTTCGACTGCAAGCCCGTATAAGTTTGCGGCAGACGTTCTTTGCTCACTTGGTGAAAAGCGCCCCGAGGATGACCTTATGGCGCTTGAAATGCTAACAAAAGCAACGTTGACTGAAATACCCGCGCCTCTTTCGGGTATAGATAAGCGCGAGATACGCTTCAAAAAGGTTATAAACAAGAACGATATGATCAACGAGGTTGCAAACGCACTCGGTATTTGACCCGACTTTCAAGAAATAAGCGAGGGAACTTATGTCACTATTTGTGTTGTCAGACACACACCTATCGTTTTCCGACGATAAGCCGATGGACGTTTTCGGAAGAAGATGGCAGGACTATACGTACAAGCTTGAAAAGAATTGGAACAGTGTGGTAACCGATGAGGATACAGTTGTGATCGCAGGTGATATATCTTGGGCGATGTCACACATGGGCGCTGTCAAGGATTTTGAGTTTATTAACCGTCTGAAAGGCAAAAAAATAATAGGAAAGGGCAACCACGATTACTGGTGGACCTCTCTCAAAAAATTAGGTGAAATGCTTGACACCTTCGGCTACGATACCGTCAGATTCTTATACAACAACGCGTATTTGGTGGACGGGTTTATTGTCGCAGGCTCAAGAGGATGGTATTTCGATGAAAACAACCGAAATGCACCCGAAAACGCTGATTTTGAAAAGATAGTAGCCAGAGAGGTAATACGCCTTGAGTTAAGTCTTGCAGAAGCACAAAAACTTAAGTCTGATAGCTCGCCTGACGCTGAAATTTTGGCATTTCTGCATTTTCCGCCCGTTTATAACGGATTTGAATGCAAGCCGATAACAGACGTGCTTAAGCGTAACGGAATCAAACGTTGTTACTTCGGGCATATCCATGCTTCGTACGACATTCCGCGTTCGTTTGAGCAAGACGGGATAATATACTATATTACCTCTGCTGATTTTCTTGAGTTTACACCGCTTAAAATAGTTTGAAAAAATCGCATTTATCGTAAAAATGTCCTAAACGCGACTGCAAAAAGCAATAAAATTATCCATTTGAATGAAATTGATTCAAATAGTGGTAAAAGTATTGACTTTTTGGGCAAATTTAAGTAAAATATAGACTATAATGCTATATTATGGATTATGATATTATAAATCCGTTTTTATGGAGGAATGACAAAATGAGTTTGAACAATCTTACCAATCCCGAAAAGAACGTAGTTGAATTTGAGTTTTCCGTTGATAAGGAAACCTTTGAGGCTGCAATCAACAAAGTTTACAAGAAGCAGGCACCCTCTATCACCGTTCCCGGCTTCCGTAAGGGTAAGGCTCCCAGATTTATTATCGAAAAGATGTACGGTAAGGGAGTTTTCTATGAAGATGCAATAAACGAGGTTCTTCCCGATGCTTACGAGGCTGCAGTAAAGGACTGTGAGCTTGAGTTCGTTTCTAACCCCGAATTTGACATCGTTTCCATCGATGATAACGGTGTTGTGTTCAAGGCTAAGGTTTATACAAAGCCTGAGATGGACATCAAGGGATACAAGGGTATAAAGGCTACAAAGAAGCCCGTAGCAGTTTCCGACGACGAGCTTAATGCAGAGATAGAAAGAAGACTCGATATGGCTTCGAGACTTATAGATATCACCGACAGAGCAGTAGAGAACGGCGATACAGTTGACATTGATTTCGACGGTTACGTTGACGGCGTTGCTTTTGACGGCGGCAAGTCCGAGCACTATTCTCTCGTGATCGGCTCAGGAAGCTTTATCCCCGGATTTGAAGAGCAGATAATCGGAAAGAACATCGGCGATGAGTTCGACGTAAACGTTACTTTCCCTGCTGAATACCATGCTGAGGAGCTTGCAGGTAAGCCTGCCGTATTCAAGATAAAGCTCCATGGCATCAAGTTCAATGAAAAGCCTGCTCTTGACGATGAATTTGCAAAAGACAACGGTTTTGATACTCTTGATGAATATAAAGCAGACGTTAAGGCAAAAATCGAAGAAAGAAAAACCAGAGAAGAGGATGCTTCGGTTGAGGAGCAGATCATTAACGCACTTATAGAAAAGCTCGAAGGCGACATTCCTGCACCGATGTTTGATGCAGAGGTTGAAAATGTTCTCAGAGATTTTGACGGACGTATCAGAATGCAGGGACTTGACCTTAACACATACCTCAAGTACACAGGTATGACACTTGATATGCTCAGAGAGCAGATGAGACCTCAGGCTGAGCGTCAGGTTAAGACACGTCTTGCGCTTGAAAAGATTGCTGAGCTTGAAAAGCTCGAAGTAACCGAAGAAGAAATCAACGCAGAATACGAAAATATGTCCAAGGCATACTCTATGGATGTTGAAAAGATCAAGGAGATCGTAACAGACAAGGGCGTTGCTGCTGACCTTAAGGTTAAGAAGGCTGTAGATTTCGTAAAAGCAAACGCAAAGGTTACCGAAACTGCCGAAGAAGCAGCTGAAAAGAAGCCTGCAGCAAAGAAGTCTACAACAACTAAAAAGACCACAACTGCAAAGAAGGCTGATGATGCTGAAAAGCCCGCAGCTAAGAAGACCTCAACCGCTAAGAAGGCTGATGCTGAAGCAGCTGAAAAGAAGCCTGCGGCTAAGAAGTCTACAACAACTAAGTCTTCAACCGAAAAGAAGACTACAAAAAAGACAACTAAGAAGGCTGACGCTGAGTAATTCAAAATACCACGTCAGTTTGGAAAGGTGGTAATTTTATGTCATACGTACCGATAGTCGTAGAACAGACTGCTCACGGAGAGCGTTCGTACGATATTTTCTCAAGACTTCTCAACGACAGAATTATATTTCTTGCCAACGAAGTAAATCACGTAACCGCATCGCTTGTCGTTGCGCAGATGCTTTACCTCGAGTCCCAGGATCCCGACAAGGATATCTACCTTTATATCGATAGCCCCGGCGGCTCTGTGTCCGACGGACTTGCAATATACGATACAATGAACTACATCAAGTGTGACGTATCCACAATTTGTATCGGTATGGCGGCAAGTATGGGCGCGTTCTTGCTTTCAAGCGGCGCGAAGGGTAAGAGAATTGCTCTCCCTAACAGTGAGATAATGATTCACCAGCCTCTTGGCGGAACGCAGGGTCAGGCGTCCGATATGCTTATCGCGGCTGACCACATCAAGCGCACACGCGACAGACTCAACACTATTCTTGCTAAGAACACAGGCAGAACGGTTGAGGAGCTTGCACGCGACACAGACAGAGACAACTGGCTCACAGCTGAACAGGCTCTCTCTTACGGCTTGGTTGACAAGGTGGCAGAGAACAGAGATTCACTCAAATAATATCTGATAAAGGAAACTTAAATGGCTAAAAACTACGGCGATTCAAGTAAAAGAATTTGCTCATTCTGCGGCCGAAACGAAAATCAGGTAGCATTCATTATACCATCCGTCACAGGTGCTTGCATCTGTGACGCTTGCGTTGATGCTTGTTATGATATGATTTCGGAGCAGGAAAATAGCGAAAATTACGAAGCGATGTCAATCGCGGAGCTTCCGAAGCCGCGTGAGATCAAGACCTCGCTTGATGAATACGTTATCGGTCAGGATGATGCAAAAAGAGCGCTCTCGGTTGCGGTTTACAACCACTACAAGCGCATTTTGCAGGCAGATAAGACTGGCAAGAAAAAGAAAACGGACGATAACTCGTCTGAGTTTGAAGTAGAGATCCAAAAGAGTAACGTGCTCCTTCTCGGTCCCACCGGTGTTGGTAAAACTTTCCTTGCTCAGACTCTTGCAAAGACCTTAAAGGTGCCGTTTGCAATAGCTGACGCAACTACTCTTACCGAAGCAGGTTACGTTGGCGAGGACGTTGAGAATATTCTCTTAAGACTTATTCAGGCGGCTGATTACGATATCAAACGCGCTGAGATGGGTATCATTTACATCGACGAGATCGATAAAATATCAAGAAGAAGCGAAAACCGTTCCATTACGCGTGACGTTTCGGGCGAAGGTGTTCAGCAGGCGCTTCTGAAGATTCTTGAAGGAACTGTTTCAAACGTGCCTCCCCAGGGTGGTAGAAAGCACCCAAATCAAGAGTTCATTCAGATAGATACCTCCAACATTCTCTTTATTTGCGGCGGTGCATTCGATAAGATAGATGATCTTATAGAAAAGCGCAAGGGCTCGCAGACCGCCGGCTTCCACGGAGAGATCAAGAAGAAAGAAGAAAAGTTATCAAACGGTGTATATAAGGACGTAACTCCTCACGATATCGTGAAATACGGACTTATTCCAGAGCTTGTAGGCAGACTTCCCGTTCTTGTATCACTTGATCATCTTGACGAAAACGCTCTTGTACGTGTTTTAACAGAACCAAAGAATTCGCTCGTTAAGCAGTATAAAAAGCTTTTCAAATATGATGGAGTAGAGCTTGAATTTGAAGATAAGGCTCTCACTCATATTGCACACCTTGCAATCGAAAGAAATACCGGAGCAAGAGGCTTGCGTTCGATAATGGAAGAATTCCTTGGGACAGTTATGTACGACGTTCCTTCTATGGATAGCGTTAGCAAGGTTATAATAACCGAGGCGTACGTTATGGGAAACGATACCGTTAAATACGAATAACCAAACTACCAAAAAAGAGGCAGAAAAATCTGCCTCTTTTTTATATTTTCAGTATAAAATTGCGCGTTTGATGTAAAACTAATTGTGTTAAAAAATACGCTGAATGCGTGATTATATGCAGATTGGAGTATGTATGAAAATAAAGATTATATCAGTTATGGCAATCCTTGCTGTATTAATGTCGGCGCTTTACGGTTGCGGAAATAAAGAATCCGAAAAATCCGTGTATTACCTTAACTTTAAGCCCGAGGTTGCCGAGGTTTATAACCGATTAGCCGAGGATTATTATAAAGAAACGGGAGTCAGACTTAACGTAGTAACGGCTGCATCAAACACTTACGAGCAAACGCTCAAGTCAGAAATAGCAAAAGCGGATGCTCCTGCAATATTTCACATTAACGGTCCGAGAGGATATGCTTCGTGGAAGGACTATTGCGCTGATCTGAAGGACACAAAACTATATTCGCTCCTTGCCGATAAGGATCTTGCGCTTACCGATAACGGCGGAGTGTACGGAATTCCTCAGGTCATAGAGGGGTATGGAATTATTTACAATGACGCTATTATGCGTGCATATTTTACAAGTCCCAATAAAAGTGTTAACGTAAACAGTGCTGACGAGATCAATTCGTTTGAGATTTTTGAGCAGGTCGTTGTAGATATGGATAAGCTCAAGGGAGAGCTTGGTATACTTGGAGTATTTGCTTCAACCTCGCTGAAGCCGGGTGAGGATTGGAGATGGACTACTCACCTTGCCAATATCCCCGTATATTATGAATTTAAGAATAACGAGATCGACCTCTCGGGAAACGACACAAATCGTATTGATTTTATGTACGATAACGAATTCAGAAATATCTTTGACCTCTATATAAATTACTCAGTAACTTCACCGAAGCTTCTTGGATCAAAGCAGGTAGCCGACTCAATGGCGGAATTTGCCCTCGGTCAATGCGCTATGGTACAGAACGGCAACTGGGCTTGGAGTCAGATAGAGGGAATATCCGGAAACAAGGTTAAGGAGAACGATATAAGATTTATGCCTATCTACACGGGAATAGACGACGAAGAAAGTCAAGGGCTCTGCATTGGTACAGAGAATTATCTTGCTATAAACAAGAGCTTAAGCGAGGATGAGCAAAAGCTTGCAGATGATTTCCTCTATTGGCTTTTCAGTAGTGAAACAGGAAAAAGATACGTTACCGAGGAGCTTAACTTTATTACTCCTTATTCTTCATTTGACACAACAGAAATTCCCGACGACCCTCTCGCAAGGGAGATAAACACTTGGCTGCTCAGAGAAGATAAGTTCAGTGTTGACTGGAACTTTACGCTCTTCCCGAGTCAGACGTTTAAGGATAATTTCGGTAGTGCGCTTCTGTCTTACGCTCAAGGTAATAAGCCCTGGAGCGAGGTCCGCGACGGAGTTATAATGGATTGGAAAAACGAGAGTAATTTATGATACGCAAATATATCGGCAAGTATTATCCTATCTTTTTATTACCCACTCTTGTTGCGTTTGTTATCGCATTTCTCGCACCGTTTGTTATGGGACTTGTTTTGTCATTTTGTGATTTCACCACCGTAACAAACGCGAGATTTGTTGGGCTTGATAATTATATTAAGATATTCACTAAAAGTACGGATTTTTTGTCAGCGTTATGGTTTACGGTCAAGTTTACAGTCGTATCTGTAATAACGGTAAACGTGTTTGCTTTTCTGCTTGCGCTGATACTCACTCGTCAGATGAGAGGAACTAACGTTTTCAGAACAGGCTTCTTTATGCCTAACCTGATTGGTGGTATTGTGCTTGGATATATTTGGCAGATAATCATTAACGGTGTACTCGGGTATTTTGGAGTTGATATCACCTTTGCGGCAAAATACGGATTTTGGGGTCTTGTTATACTAACTAATTGGCAGCAGATCGGATATATGATGATAATTTATATAGCAGGTATACAAAATGTACCCGGCGATCTTCTAGAGGCGGCAGACATTGACGGAGCGACCTATTTTCAGAAGCTCAGACACATAATTTTGCCCATGGTTTCTTCTGCGGTTACGATATGCACGTTCTTAACTCTTACAAACTCATTTAAGCTTTTTGACCAGAACCTTGCCCTCACCGGCGGCGCACCCGGTAAAGAAACCGCAATGCTCGCCCTTGATATATATAAGACCTTCTATAACAGGGTAGGCTCCGAGGGCGTAGGTCAGGCTAAAGCCGTTATATTCTTTGTGATCGTTGCGCTTATTGCACTTATACAGCAAACGCTTACGAAAGAAAGGGAGGAGGGGTAAAGTGGAAGCACGAAAAAAACTCACGGACGTAATTCTTTACGCTATACTGATTATTGTATCAATTATATTTCTCGCTCCAGTTGTAATAGTGCTTATGAATTCGTTTAAAGGACAGTTTTTTATATCCTCAGCTCCGTTCAAGCTTCCCGATGGTGAAACTTTCGTAGGGCTTGAAAATTATATTAACGGTCTAAGAAAAACGGGATTTATATCTGCGTTTCTGTATTCACTATTTATAACAGTTGCGTCGGTTGCGGTTATCGTATTCTTTACCTCGATGGCGGCGTGGTATATTTCGAGAGTAAGAAATGCAGCTACAAAAACACTTTATTATCTGTTTTTGTTCAGTATGATTGTTCCGTTCCAGATGGTTATGTTTTCAATGTCAAAAATAGCAAATTCTATGAAGCTTGATAATCCTATTGGAATTGTGCTTTTGTATCTCGGATTTGGCGCGGGACTTTCGGTGTTTTTATTTACGGGATTCGTTTCGGGAATACCGAAAGAGGTTGAGGAAGCCGCTATGATAGACGGTGCATCACCCCTTCAGATGTATTTTATGGTTGTTTTTCCAATGATGAAGCCTATCGCTATAACCGTAGCAATTCTCAACGCTATGTGGGTGTGGAACGATTATTTGCTGCCTTACCTTGTAATCGGAAATAAATACAAAACTATTCCGATCGCGGTACAGTATTTGCAGGGCGGATACGGGTCAAGGGATATGGGTGCGCTTATGGCAATGCTCGTATTATCGATCATTCCGGTTGTGATCTTCTATTTGATTTGTCAGAAATATATTATCAAAGGTGTCGTTGCAGGTGCAGTAAAGGGTTGATGGTGAAAAATGGCAGGTATTAAGTTAATTAAAGTAAATAAAACGTTTTCGGGTAACGTCACGGTAATACCTGAGCTGAATTTGGAGATAAACGACGGAGAATTCGTTATACTCGTCGGACCTTCGGGCTGCGGTAAGTCTACGACACTCAGAATGATAGCAGGACTTGAGGACATTACCTCGGGAGACCTTCTTATAGGCGGAAAGAAGGTAAACAACGTAGCACCAAAGGACCGCGACATCGCGATGGTGTTCCAGAGCTACGCGCTTTATCCTCATATGACTGTATATAACAATCTTGCATTCGGATTAAAGCTGCGAGGCGTAAAAAAGGATGAGATAGATAAGAAGGTTCGAAGCGCCGCAAAGATGCTTGATATTGAAAAATATCTTGACAGAAAGCCAAGAGCACTGTCCGGCGGTCAACGTCAGCGAGTTGCTTTGGGACGCGCAATGGTGCGTTCACCTCAGGTGTTTTTACTTGACGAGCCTCTCTCCAATCTTGATGCAAAGCTTAGAGGCGAAATGCGAGCATCAATATCCAACCTACACAAGACACTCGGCGTAACCTTCGTTTACGTTACTCACGATCAGGTAGAGGCTATGACTATGGCTGACAGGATAGTAGTAATGAAGGACGGAGTGATACAACAGTACGATACACCGAAAACCTTATATCATAATCCGGCAAACACTTTTGTAGCAGGCTTTATCGGCTCTCCGAGAATGAATATATTCGAGGCAACCGTTGGGCTTGAAAAGGGAAAACTCTACCTTTTGGCAGAAGGCGGAAAAATGAACGTTGACAGGAAATATGCAGAAAAGCTGAAGCAATACGTTGGGAAGACGGTTAAAGTAGGTATACGCCCCGAGGACATAAGAAGCGAGGAGCTATATTTCGGAATTGATAACGCGTTCAAAATCAACGTAAACGTCGAAATGTCGGAAATGATGGGTGCTGAGCTATACGTTTATTTCACCTATGCAGGCGAAAAAATGATAGCCAGAGTTCCGTCGAGAGTGGCGGTTGATACGGGAATGAAAATAGAGCTTGCAATCGATCTTAACAAGATTCATCTGTTTGATTCAGATAGCGGAAAGAGCCTTTTATTATGAGAAGATGCGGAACACTTTTGCATATATCGTCACTTCCGTCTGAGTACGGCATCGGCGACCTCGGACCAAGCGCTTACGAATTCGTTGATTTTTTAAAGAAAAGCGGTCAGAGGTTGTGGCAGATACTTCCTCTTGGCATTACCGGTTACGGTGACTCTCCGTATCAATCGTTTTCAAGCTTTGCCGGAAACCCATATTTCGTTTCGCCCGAAATACTATGCGAAAATGGATATGTAACCAAAAGCGAGCTGATAACCGAACGAGCACCGGTTGAAAACGTAAATTACGGAGCTCTTTTCGAAAAAAGATATAAATTACTCAGAAAAGCAGTGAGCCGATTTGATCTTAATGATCCGAGCTTTGAGGAGTTTTGCATTAAAAACTCTTGGTGGCTCGATAGCTTTGCGCTATTTATGGCGATAAAAGCAAGCTCGGATTTTGCGGGATTGTCAGAGTGGAAGAAGGAATTAAAGAAATTTAACGGCATAGACGCCGAGGAATTCTCCGCGCTCAACACAGACGAGGTTAATTTCTGGCGCGTCGTTGAGTTTTGGTTCTTTGAACAATGGGAGAGTCTTAAGACCTTTGCAAACGAAAACGGAATAAGCATAATAGGAGATATTCCGATTTACGTTGCCCCCGATAGCGCTGATGTGTGGGAAAATCCGCGCTTATTTATGGTTGATAACGATTTGAAGCCTAAGCTTCTCGCAGGCTGCCCACCAGACTCATTCAACGACCAAGGCCAGCTTTGGGGAAACCCGATATACGATTGGGAGGCGATGAGGCTCGACGGATACTCTTGGTGGAAAAAGCGTTTTGCAATGAATTCTAAGCTATATGACTATATCAGAATTGACCATTTTCGCGGATTTTCTGGTTACTATGCCATTGAAGCGGGAGAGGTCAGCGCAAAAAACGGTAAATGGTATGACGGTCCCGGTATTGATTTCTTTAAGTCTGTGGAGTCTAGTCTCGGCACAACTGGAATTATTGCGGAAGACCTTGGGTTTATTGATGAAAAGGTAAGAGAGCTTCTGAAGGAAACCGGTTACCCGGGTATGAAAATACTTGAATTTGGCTTTGATTCAACGCCGGAAAGTGAATACCTCCCGCACAACTATGAAAAAAATACGTTTGCTTATCTGGGAACTCACGATAATATGACGTTTATGTCGTATTACCTTAAATCCGATATAAAAGCAAAAGGATTTATAAAAAGTTATCTTAACTGTGATAATAGCGCGGATATTTGCTTCAGCGCAATAAGGGCGTTGTTTTCAAGCTATGCCGACAACGTCATTATATCAATGCAGGATTATATAGGTCTAGGTGACGAAGGAAGAATGAATGTTCCTTCCACACTCGGCAATAACTGGAGGTGGAGGGCGACCAAGAGCTGTTTTAACGACAGTATTGCGCATAGAATAAAGGAGCTCGCGTCACTGTATGGCAGAGCAAATACTGAGGAGGTTACCGATGATTTCGGAAAATAAAGCAAATTTAGACTCATCCTTTTGGGAAAGATATGAAAAAACCATTGAAAACAGATTTCTGAAATCACCTGCAGAGGCAACATCAAAAGAGATGAACCAAATTATCGGTCAGATGGTTACCGATTACTTTGCAGGTAACCGAAAGCCTGCGCAAATGCCCGAAAATTCAAAAAGGAGAGCATACTATCTTTCCGCCGAATTTCTTATGGGACGTGCAATCGTAAACAATTTGATTTCTCTAGGACTTTACGATAAGGCCAAGGAATCTCTTGATAAGCTCGGCTCAGAGCTTGGACGCCTGAAAAAGGTGGAGGATGCAGGGCTTGGTAACGGTGGGCTCGGCAGACTTGCCGCATGCTTTATGGATTCGGCAGCAACGCTTGCATTGCCTGTTATGGGTTATGGAATAAGATATAAGTACGGTATTTTTAAGCAGAGCATTGAGAATGGAGAGCAGAGTGAGTATCCCGATGATTGGACTGACTATGGAGATGCATGGTCGATAGAGCGTCCCGACGAATGCGTGAGGGTCGAATATGATGATATGACCGTTTTGGCAATTCCGTACGATACGCCCGTTTACGGTTATAAGAATAACTATGCAGTTACCGTGCGTCTGTGGGAAGCAAGGCCTCTTTGTCCGTTCGATTTTAGGCTTTTCAATCAACAAAAATACGATGAATCGTTAAAAGAAAAAAATCTGGCAGAGAACATATCGAGAGTTTTGTATCCTGCCGACGATAAAGATGAAGGAAAGCTGTTAAGACTCAGGCAAGAATACTTTTTCACTTATGCCTCTCTCAAGGATGTTATAAAAGCACATAAAAAAATACACGGTGATGATTTTTCGAAATTTTCCGAGGAAAATATTTTTCAGCTAAACGACACGCATCCGGTGATTGCTATTCCCACGCTTCTTTACATTCTTTGTGACGAGGAAAACCTTGATTTTTCAGAAGCATTGGTAATCGCAAAAAAGGTATTCGCCTATACGAACCATACGATAATGGCAGAAGCACTTGAAAACTGGAGCGAAAAGCTATTTAAGTCTATTCTCGGCAAAGTCTACGTTTATATTACCAAGCTTGACGATTTATTGAAGTCGGAGCTTGATGAAGCGGGGGTATCCGAGGAAGAAACTAAACAAATGCATATAATATCCAACGGTAGAATTTATATGGCGAATATTGCTATGTATATGTGCGTTTGCGTTAACGGCGTTGCAAAGCTTCATACCGATATAATCAAGGGGGATCTGTTTGCAACGTGGAACAGACTGTATCCCGGTAAAATAATCAACGTCACAAACGGAATTACCCAGCGCCGCTGGCTTGGTGTTGCAAATCCCGAGCTTTCGGGGTTTGTATCAAGACTTACCGAAAGCGATGGTTGGTTATATGACTTAACAAAGCTTGAAGCTATTAAAAAGAAGGTATCCGATACAAGCGTGGTTTCGGAGTTTAACAGTATTAAAAGCTTCAGGCGCAGAGTTTTATCAGACTATATATTTGAACGTGAGAGCGCGAGAATCGACCCGGATTCGGTGTTTGATATACAGATAAAACGAATTCACGAATATAAAAGACAGCTTATGAACGCACTTTCGGTCCTTCAGATGTACTTCGATATTAAGGACGGCGTTATAAAGCCGAGCGTTCCCGTCACGGTTCTTGTAGGAGGCAAAGCTGCTCCCGGCTACAAGTTAGCTAAAGATATTATCAGACTGATTTGCAGCATTGAAGACTTGATTTTATCCGATGACGCTGTGAGCAAGTATCTGAAGCTCCATTTCATTACGGGATATAACGTATCTTATGCCGAGATGCTTGTTGCGGCGGCGGACATATCCGAACAGATATCTACCGCAGGATGCGAAGCCAGCGGCACAGGTAATATGAAGATGATGTTAAACGGTGCATTAACTCTCGGAACGCTAGACGGAGCTAACGTAGAAATAGTAAACGAAGCCGGCAGAGAAAATAATTACATTTTCGGCGCTACCGTTGAGGAGCTCGATAAGCTCCGCGGCTCATACGATCCGCTTGATATTTATGAAAAAGATCCTAAAATGAAGAGACTACTCGACTTTATAAATACTTCTCTTGGCTCTCAGTCATCATTTTCCGATATTTATGATTCGCTCCTTAACTCAGAACTGCCTGACAGATATTTTGTTTTAAAGGATTTTGATTCTTATCACAAGACTCGTATGAGAGCGATAAATGATTTTGCTGACAGAGAAAGAACGGGCATAAAGGCACTTTATAATATTGCCGCATCAGGTGTGTTTTCATCAGACAGGTCGGTTGTGACTTATGCAGAAAAGGTCTGGAAAATACGTCCTGACGGTGAATTTTATTATTCTGACCCTCAAAAAGAGAATTTTAGTAAAAATTCAGAGTTAAAAGGCAAAAAAATTAAGTAAAACTCTTGATTTTTTTGCAAAACGGTGATATACTGTTTAAGTAAGTAAATAGAAAAGGAGAGTGGTTGAAAGACCACTCTTACTTTTTGCCTTTTTGGAAAGAGGATTTATGAAAAAAGCATCAAAAAACATTGCGTCTGCAGTGGCAGACCTTATCGGACCTACTGTGTCCGAGCTCGACTACGATCTTTGGGACGTTGAGTACGTTAAAGAAGGCTCTGAGTATTATCTCAGAATAACCATCGACAGAGAAGAGGGAATTACCATTGATGACTGCGAGACAGTTCATCGCGCGATCGATCCGCTTCTTGACGAGGCCGATCCGATAGAGGATTCCTATCACCTTGAGGTGTCTTCTCCCGGTATAGAGAGGGAGCTTAAGTATGACTGGCACCTCGATGAATTTTTAGGAGCTGAGGTTGAAGCAAAGCTATATGCTCCGATAAACGGCGCTAAATCTTACAGAGGCGCTCTCAAGGGATTCAGTGACACCGATATTACTATAAACGACGGAACTGCGGATATCGCATTGCCTCGTGAAAAGGTGTCAAAGATCAATACTGTTTTTAATTTTGACGACATAAAAGACTAAAGGAAGGAAAGCGAAATGAACAAAGAATTTTTTGCGGCACTTGAACTGTTTGAGCAGGAAAAGGGTATTCCAAAGGAATACATTATAGAAAGAATGCAGGCTGCGCTTGAAAACGCTTATAAGCATGAATTTAACGGTCAGGCAGTTGTTAAGGTTATTATTGATCCCGAAAAAGAGGATATCAAGGTTTATCAGCTCAGAACTGTTGTTGAAGAGGTTACTAACGAATATGCCGAGATCTCTCTTGAGGAAGCAAAGGCACTTAGTAAAAGACATAAGCTCGGCGGCGTAGTTCAGACCGAGATGAAGCCGAAGAACCTCAGAAGACTTTCTGCTATGGCGGCAAAGTCGGTACTTATCCAAGGTATCCGCGAGGCTGAGCGTTCGATGATGCTCCGTGAATATGAGGAAAAGAAGGAAGAGATAGTTACTGCAACCGTTGACAAGATCGACCTCGAAACGGGTGATGTTATCGTTGATACGGGCACGAGCCGTGTAACACTAAGAAAAAGCGAGCAGATTCCCGGCGAAACCTTTGTGGTTGGCGATAAGGTCAAGGTCTTTATTATGGAGGTAAAGAAGGAAAACGCGGTACGTGGCCCTCTTGTTACCATTTCGAGAACACATATCGGTCTCGTTAAAAGACTTTTCGAGCTTGAGGTTCCCGAAATACAGGACGGAACGGTAGTTATATGCGGCGTTTCCCGCGAGGCAGGCGTAAGAACAAAAATTGCCGTTATGTCAAGAGACGAGAACGTAGACCCGATAGGCGCATGTATCGGTAACAGAAGAATTAGGATCAATAGCATTACCGATGAGCTTATGGGCGAAAAGATCGATATTATCAAGTACAGTGAAGATGCCGCTGAATATATTTCAAAGGCTCTTGCTCCCGCAACCGTTAAGCAGGTAATCATAGACGGTGAAAAATCCTGCAGAGCAGTCGTTGACGAGGATCAGCTTTCACTTGCCATAGGTAAAGAAGGACTCAACGCAAGACTCGCGGCAAGACTTACCGGATTCAAGATTGACATTAAGACTAATGCCGACGGCGTAGTACCTTACGTATCCGAGGAAGCTTAAAGATAAAAGTTTGAAGGAGTAACGTGCATCTTATGCAGAATAAACCTGTAAAGAAGGTTCCCGAAAGACATTGTGTCGGATGCGGTGTCGGAAAAGCCAAAAGCGAGCTCATCCGAATCGTCAGATGTCCCGACGGAACTGTTGATATTGATTTCAAGGGGAAAAAGTCGGGCAGGGGAGTATATATATGTCCCGAGCTTGCATGCTTTAAGAAGGCAGTAAAAGCAAAAAGGCTTGAGAGCAATCTTAACGTTTCAATTCCCGAAGACATCATAAACGAGCTTGCCGTAATCATAGAGAGAGGTGACTCGGCGGATGAAGGATAAATATTCGCGTCTGCTTGGTTCGCTCGGACTTGCGGCAAGAGCAAGAAAGCTTACGTTCGGCACTGAGCTGACTCTGGAGGCTGCTGAACGAGGGGACTTGCACCTCGTTATTCTTTCAAAAGAAGCATCACAAAACACACTAAATAAAGTTAAAAGAAGTTGTACCGAAATCGGTATTGCATTTTTTGAGCTTGATATTGATGCTCAAAGGCTTGCGTTATCGCTTGGTAAGAAACGCCCCGTAATGACGATCGGCGTTATTGATGAAAATTTTAGAGAATTGGTACAACGTACGATTACAGACGATGCCGACACATCGGCATTTTCCGAGACATACAGAGAAAGTGAGGTTTGATGGATATGCCAATAACAGAAGTCAAATACAAAATAAGCGTACTCGCCAAAGAGCTTGAAATCAAAAATAAGGAGTTGCTTGACGTCATAGCGAGCGTTGGTATTGCCGGCAAGACACAGTCGGGCAGTCTTAATGAGCAGGAGTTCAATCTTGTTATGAACGCGATTACTGCGGCTCATCAGGTTGAACGTATTGATGATTATATGAACGGAGCACTTTTCGTTGAGCGCCCCGAACCTCCCAAGGTTGAAAAGCCCAAGGAGGAAAAGCTCGTAACGCCTGCAGAGCAGACCGTAAAGACGGAAGAAAAGCCGAAGGAAGAGAAAAAGGAGGCTCCTGCCAAGCCGCAGAAGCCCACAACTCATTCCAAGGAAGCTCCGATGTCAAAGATCGAGAAGTTTGAAAGATTCCGCCAGGAATCCGCAAATAAGGCAGCACAGGTCAATAAGGGAGAGAAGAAGCCCGAACAGAAGCCTGATAGACGTCAGAATGATAAGCCTGCTTTCAAGAGTGCGGCTAAAATCGACAGAAGCGTTAGCATTACTGACGATTCCAAGAAAACGGAAGGAAAGAGAATTGTTGACACGCGTACGTCATCGGTTGACCTTTCCAAATACGATGAGCGTCTTGAAACCTTTGTTGACGGAAGCAAGAAAAACTTTGACCCCGAAAAGCAGAAGCTTAAGAGCAAGGGTAAGGATAGTTATTCGAGAGATAAAGATAAAGAAAAAGAGCGCCTTGCTATGGAAAAGCTCAAGAAGCTCAATTTCGAGAAGGCTAAAAAGCAGCAGCTTACAGTAAAGATTCCCGACGAGATAACTGTAACCGAGCTTGCATCAAGGCTTAAGGTTACTGCCGCAGAAGTGGTCAAGAGACTTATGATGCTCGGCGTTATGGCTAACGTCAATATGACAATTGACTACGAAACTGCATACCTCGTTGCTGATGAGCTTGGTGCGAAGGTAGAAAAGGAAGTTGTAGTTACGATCGAGGAAAAGCTTTTTGACGAAGCAGATGATGCACCCGAAAATCTCGTAGGACGCAGTCCTGTCGTAGTTGTTATGGGCCACGTTGACCACGGTAAGACCTCCATCCTCGACGCTATCCGCCACACTAATGTGACGACAGGCGAAGCAGGAGGCATTACACAGCATATAGGTGCCTACAGAGTTAATATAAACGGTAAAGATATCACCTTCCTTGATACACCCGGCCACGCGGCGTTTACGGCGATGAGAGCGCGCGGTGCTATGGCTACGGATATTGCAATACTTGTAGTTGCGGCAGACGACGGTATTATGCCTCAGACCATTGAAGCTATAAATCACGCTAAGGCTGCGGGCATTGAAATAATCGTTGCAATCAATAAGATGGATAAGCATACTGCAAATCCCGATGCGGTCAAGCAAGAGCTTACCAAGTACGAGCTTGTTCCCGAGGAGTGGGGCGGCGATGTAATCTGCGTTCCCGTATCTGCTCTTACTAAGATGGGTATTGAGGAGCTTCTTGAAAACGTTCTTCTCGTTGCAGAAATGAAGGAGCTTAAGGCTAATCCCAACAGACGTGCAAAGGGTATAGTAATTGAAGCTAAGCTTGACAAAGGACGCGGACCTGTTGCTACAGTTCTTGTCCAGAACGGTACGCTCAATAGTGGAGATATCGTAATTGCAGGTACGTCTGTCGGTCGTGTAAGAGCAATGACTGACGAAAACGGAAGAAAGGTTGCGAAAGCAGGACCTTCCGTTCCCGTTGAGATTATCGGTCTTTCCGAAGTACCCGAAGCCGGAGACGAATTTGCTGCGGTTGAGGACGAAAGAATGGCAAGAGAGCTTGCCGAGCAGAGAAAGGCTAAGATCAAGGAAGAAGCCTTCAAAGCCAACAGCAAGGCAAATCTTGACGACCTCTTTGCTCAGATCTCTGACGGCGTTAAGGAGCTCAACATTATCATTAAGGCCGACGTTGGAGGCTCTGCAGAAGCGGTTAAGTCTTCTCTTGAAAAGCTTTCCAATGAAGAAGTTAAGGTTAAAGTTATTCATAGTGCGGTCGGCGGTGTTAACGAGGGCGACGTTATGCTCGCAGACGCATCCAACGCGATTATCGTTGGCTTTAACGTAAGACCCGATAAATCGGCTATGGATTCCGCTGCTGAAAAGGGCGTTGATATAAGAACGTACCGTATCATCTACGAATGTATCGACGAGGTTACCGCAGCTATGAAGGGTATGCTCGCTCCCAAGTTCAAGGAAGTCATACTCGGCCAGGCAGAGGTTCGTCAGACAATTCACGTACCCAGTGTCGGAACTATCGCAGGTTCATACGTTCAGGACGGTAAGGTAACGAGAACATCTCAGATCAGAGTTCTTCGTGATAGCGTAGTTATCTTTGAAGATAAGATATCCTCGCTTAAGAGATTCAAGGATGATGCACGAGAGGTCGTACAGGGCTATGAGTGCGGTATCGGTCTTGAAAAGTTTAACGATATTAAGGTCGGAGATATACTCGAAGCATACGAAATGCAGGAAGTTGAAGCTTAAACAAAAAATCGGTGTCGATAGAGCGGTACTCTAAAGGACAGTTTTTGGAGTGCATTACCTACCGACAGAAAAAGCAGAAACCGCAGATTGATTTTCTGCGGTTTTTGTGTTATAATAGTAGCATAGTATATGACGGATATATACAAATTTTACGAGGAGGTGGTCTTTATGGGGAAAATACTTGGTTCATGGAGCGGAATGAGAAAGTATCTTGAACAAGATATGCTTGCCAATTCATTACAAGGCAGAATAAGATATGGTTGTACCACATACGTAGGGATGGACGGTTGTCATATTTTTGAGGTTTGCATAGATGGTGAGCAAGTAAAACGCTTCTCTTGGGAAAC
>JAZNNG010000018.1:0-10734 GCA_045580165.1 Eubacteriales bacterium | reverse complement strand
GCCTCCGACTTAAAAGTTCATTTCCGACCTTCTTGCGGGACTTACAGTTACCGCGGTTGCGCTTCCCCTGGCTCTCGCCTTCGGTGAGGCGTGCGGCGCCAGCGCGGCGGCAGGTCTTGTTACCGCTATAATTGCAGGTATTTTCATAAGCCTGCTTTCAGGCGCATCCTTCCAGATAAGCGGTCCTACGGGCGCTATGTCCGCAGTACTCGTTTCCATAATCATCAAGTTCAAGCTTGAGGGAGTTTTCGTAGTTACCTTTATTGCGGGGCTTTTGCTCATACTTATGGCAGTATTCAAGCTCGGAAGACTCGTTTCTATGATTCCCCGTCCCGTTATCACGGGCTTTACGTCGGGTATCGCGGTAATTATCGCGCTCGGTCAGATAGACAATTTCTTCGGCACCAAATCGGTCGGTGAGACCGCGCTTCAAAAGCTCGTCAGCTACGCAGAGCTTGGCTTTAAGCCCGATCTTTACTCGGTTATTCTCGGCCTTATCGTAGTTGCGATAATGATAGTCTGGCCGAAAAAGTGGGGTGCAAAGGTGCCCTCCTCGCTCATCGGTATTATTGTTGCAACTATTGTTTGCTCTGTATTCAAATTCGACGTTGTGACGGTAGGTGAGATTCCCAAGACCTTATTCCTTTCCGAAAGACTCACGTTTGCGTCCGTTGAATGGAGCAGGCTTCCCGAATACATATCCCCTGCTATCAGCATTGCGGCTCTCGCTATGATAGAAAGCTTACTTTGCGGAGCAAGCGCATCGAGAATGAAGGAGGAAAAGTTCGACGCCAACAAGGAGCTTATTGCTCAGGGTGTCGGAAATATGCTTATCCCTCTGTTCGGAGGTGTTCCCGCTACTGCGGCTATCGCGCGTACCAGCGTTGCGATAAAATCGGGCTGTCAGACGAGAGTGTGCGGCGTAGTTCACGCGCTCGGTCTTCTCGCGGCAATGTTTGTGCTCGGTCCGATAATGGCGCTTATCCCCCTCTCGGCTCTCGCAGGCGTGCTTATGGTGACCGCGTTCAGAATGAACGAGTGGGAGGAGATAAAGTACATATTCTCTCACAAATTCCGCGGCGCTATCAGCGAATTTCTTATCACTATGGCGGCAACAGTTGTGTTTGACCTTACGATAGCCATCATTATCGGTATTGCGTACTCGGCTATAGTATTCGTGCTCAGATGCACCAAGCTTGACCTTAACTGCCGCGCAGAGCACGGTGTTGCTGAGGTGGACGTTTCGGGCGCGGTATTCTTCATAAATCTCGGTGAGCTTGAGCGTACGGTTGAGAATATGCTTTCGGACAACGAAGGAGTGGTTATCGATCTGTCGGGTGTCAGCGTCATCGACGTTACTGCCGCAGAATACTTCCTTAAGCTTTGCGAAAACAACTCAAACGTCACGATCAAGGATGCAAACACACGCGTGAGAACAATGCTCAAGCGCGCCGGCATCTCGGAAAGTAAAGAAAAAGAGTCGGTAAACGCGTAAGCTCTGCCAATATTTACGGATATTATATCTTTTCTTAAAAATCTCTTGCAAAATCGCTAAAAAAATGGTATAATAATCACAGTGTTTGTTTTGGCAAGCACTGTGATTTTTTATTCAGCCGACAACGTCGGCACGGGAGTAATTATGATTAAACAGGGCTTTGATAATGACAAGTATATAAGAATGCAGTCAGAGCATATCAAAGAGCGTATCAGCGATTTCGGAGGAAAGCTTTATCTCGAATTCGGCGGTAAGCTTTTTGACGATTATCACGCTTCGCGCGTTCTGCCCGGCTTTGCTCCCGACAGTAAGATAAAAATGCTTATAAACCTCAAGGACGAGGCTGAGATAGTCATAGTTATCAACGCCTCCGACATTGAGCAAAACAAGATACGCGGTGACCTCGGCATTACCTACGATCAGGACACTCTCAGACTTATAGACGCGTTCCGCGGCTTCGGTCTTTACGTCGGCAGCGTGGTCATCACGAGATTTGCAGGTCAGAGCTCCGCGATTGCATTCAGAAAGAGACTTGAAGCACTCGGCATCAAGGTTTTCTATCACTACACTATTCCGGGTTACCCCACGGACATCAAGAGGATCGTCAGCGACGAGGGACTCGGCGCTAACGATTACATCGAAACCGAGCGTTCTCTCGTTATAGTTACCGCGCCCGGTCCGGGAAGCGGCAAAATGGCTACCTGCTTGAGTCAGCTCTACCACGAAAACCGTCGCGGAATCAAGGCAGGATACGCTAAGTTCGAGACCTTCCCTATCTGGAATCTTCCTCTTATGCACCCCGTAAACCTCGCTTACGAGGCGGCTACCGCGGACCTTAATGACGTTAACATGATCGACCCCTACCATCTTGAGGCTTACGGAAAGACTACTGTAAACTACAACCGTGACGTTGAGATATTCCCCGTTCTCTCGGCTATATTCCAGAAGATCTCGGGAAGCTGTCCTTACAAGTCGCCCACGGATATGGGCGTTAATATGGCAGGCTTCTGCATCTATGACAACGAAAACGTATGCGAAGCATCCAAGTCCGAGATAATAAGACGTTACTATATGACCGCCTGCTCCAAGCGCAAGGGCTTGACTGACGGTAAAGACACAGAAAAAATCGAGATCATAATGAACCACGCGGGAATTTCGGCAAATGACCGCAAGGTTATCCCCTCGGCGCTTGCAAAGGCTGCGGAAACGGGTGAGCCTGCCTGCGCGCTCGAGCTTCCCGACGGCAGAATCATTACGGGAAAGACCACCAAGCTTCTCGGAGCGTCCTCCGCTATGCTTTTGAACGCACTCAAGGCTCTTGCCAACATCGACGACGAGGTTCACCTCATTTCTCCCGAGGTTATCGAGCCCATAAGAAATCTCAAGACGGGACACTTAAACTGTCACAATCCGAGGCTTCACACCGACGAGATACTCATTGCGCTTTCCATCTGTGCTCTCACCGATGAGAACGCTGACAGAGCGCTTAAGCAGCTCGGCAAGCTTATGAACTGCGAAGCTCACTCGACGGTCATTCTCTCTCCCGTTGACGAGGGAGTTATGAAAAAGCTCGGAATCTTTATGACCAGCGAGCCTGCATATCAGTCAAAAAAGCTATTCCACAAATAAGTGTATTTGCCCCCGACGGTATGTCGGGGGTGTTTTTTGTAAAAAATGCCTCAAATAATTTTGAGGTGCACTGTGTTTGATTAATTTTTTAGTAGCATTATACGGCGCTTCGCACCTTATTGCGCCTTTTTGAAAGTCTCTGTACGAAATAAGTATTGGTATGCATAAATCACCTTTTTATTCATTTTTTGTGAATACCCAATAAAAAAGGAGCAAGATATATTTCAACCTTGCTCCTATGGGATATATGCTGTTCAGTTCAACAAATTGGAATTTGACTAACCTAGTGTAATCTTTCCATTTACAATATCAGCAATTACTTCTACTAAAAACTCGTGTTCTTTTTCTAAAACTCTTGCAGCTAATTGTTCTGGTGTATCATTCTCAAATACTGGAACAGTTGTCTGTGCAACAATCTCGCCACTATCATATTCAGGACTTACTCTATGAATTGTAACTCCTGTTTCTGTTTCTTTTGCTTCTATAACCGCAGTATGAACATTCATTCCATACATACCTTTACCACCAAATTTTGGAAGTAAGGCAGGATGTATATTAAAAATTCTATTATTATATTTTTCAAGAATTGATATATGTAACATTCTCATATATCCTGCTAAAAATATCATATCTATTTGATGCTTTGATAATACATCAAGTATTTCTTCTGCTAATAATTCTTCACTTCCAAATTTCTTTGCACTAAGATGATATGAAGGTATACCCTCATTATTTGCTCTCTGTAAAGCCATAGAACTTCCATTGTTACTAATAACAACAGACACATTAGCACCTATTTTATTACTTTTACAACCATCTATTATTGCTTGCAAATCACTACCACCGTGAGATGCAAAAACTGCTATATTCATTTTCTTTTCCTCCATATTCAAATTATCTATCTGTTCGACTTATTCTTATTTGTTTAACTATTTTATTACCTATATAGACAGAAAATTAGCAAAAAGTTCTATTTTCTGTCTGTATTATAACATACTTTCACTCATTTGTCACGATACAGAGATAAATTTAACAAAATTGTTAACTTAACAAACCTTTTAAATCAAAGGATATAGGCTTATCTTTGAACTTGTTAAGTGGTATCTTTTTAGCCTGATTGGATAACAGAGTGATAATATCATAGGCTTGTTCAAGGTAAGATTTGTGCTTGTTCTTCTCAATCCAATAGAACAGAGCCAAGTAATAATCAAGAAACTTTGAAGATACACCATGATACAGATACATAAAATCACTTATATTGTGGTGATAACCATTGATATGACCAAGACTATATCCACCACTTGTATGCTTTCCACTTGGGATTTGCTTTAATGGTATCTTGTGCTTGTTTGCTACTGTTCTATATGCTCTGTGGCTGTCTGTAATCAAAACAGTATCTTCTGAAAAATGAGGTACAAGTGCCTTTTCGATATGACTTGCCCATATTCTACCAACACAAACAGTCTGCAAGAAATGATTATTGTTCCTGTCGATACAGGACAGGCAACAGATTTGTTGATTGCTGATACCTCTCTTTTTCTTCTGGTGTTCATTCAACGTCTTTAATACCTGAATAATTTTCTCTGTATCCATACTATTTAAAGCATTGGAGAACTTTTCTTGTGATTTCAAATCATCGCAATTGACATAGTTAAGCAGTTCATTTCTAACCTGTTCTTCATTATCATTAAGAACTTGTAAGAAAGCACTATCAAAACCTTGTTTCTCAATATATTCAAGTTTTTGTTTATAATTTCTATGGGTATATGGCATTCTACCAAGTGTATTCAAGAAGAATATTGGGTCTTTTATATCCTTGAAAGACAAAGGATAGTAATACTCGTCACTCTCTGCTAAACTCTTGAAGTCGTCTTGATTGTACACAAACTGATGAAGAACAGAACATATCCTATGTCTGTTGTGTAATACCGTCTGCTTGTTGATACCAAGTTCTTTTGCTATGGTACGGCAACTCTCACCTTGTAAAGTCAACTTGATAAGTTCAATCAACTTTGCAATAGATAATTTGGAGCGAAAGAGAACAGTACCAATGGTATCTCCAAATGTTCTTGCGCAATCTTTGCATTTGTATCTCTGTCTGCCATTTTTTGTGCCATTCTTGATAATCTTGATTGAACCACAAAGAGGACAAACAACAGTATCTAAATCCTTATTTGCAGAATAACTCCTACGTTCTCTGCAACATTGAAGAAAGACCTTTTCTTCCTTTGTTAGTTTGGATTGTTCACTTCTCTTTGTTTGCAAAATAGACAGCAACTCCTGAATTTGCTCGTCAGTGAGATTTGCAAAAGAGATTTGCTTTTGAATATCGTTGAAATTAGAATTAAAACCAGTCATAAAATAATTCCTCCACAAAATGTACTTGTAAAGGAATGTAATTTTTTATGTTAGCAACAATTCTATTTATGCATAAATATTTTTAAAATTGCATATTTTTTGTTCATCAACACTCATATAGGACAGAGACTTTTGAAAAAAGGCGCCCCAAAAACTTTAACACGCGCGTGAAGTGAACATTTTTTGAAATCTCCACCCATACTCTTGCATTTCATTAAATTTATGGTATAATATAGTTGTAATATTATTTACTTAAAGGAAGGATAAATTATGCGAAAAAATCTGCTCGGCTTTGCTTTGCTTACTATGCTCTTAGCCGTAATACTGACCTTCTCCGTTAGCGCCGCGTCACCTAAGGTATCTTTATCCGATGCTACGGCCACCGCAGGCTCTACTTTCACAGTTGACGTTACCGTTGAGGACAATCCCGGTCTTATAGTTCTTAAAGCTTCCCTTGAATACAACGATACATATTTTTCGGTTAAATCTATTACTGACCACAAGCTCCTCGGCGACAACACCCACTCCATAAATTACACAAGCTCGCCCTTCGTTTTGTTCTGGGCAAATCCTCTCCGCACCACCGACATTACCACCAACGGTAAGGTAGCAACCATTACCTTTAACGTTGCGGCAAACACCCCGAACGGTGATTACGAGCTTGAGCTTTTCATTAGCAACGAGGACGTTGTTACCACCGATCTCGAGGAAATAGGCGATGAATTTACCTGCTATTCAGCTACGATAACCGTAGAAGGCGGTACTGAAGCGTCTCCCGAGGAAGACGATGATGAGGAAGAAGAAAACGATACAGAGGATTCGTCAAGCGAGACCAAGGCTCCCAAGCTTTCCATTGCAGACACTAAGGCAACTGCAGGAAACGAGTTCTCCCTTACTCTTAAGATAACCGACAACCCCGGCATAATTGCGCTTCGTACTTACATAGATTATAACGACAAGTACTTTAGTGTTGTCGGCATAAAGGACCACAAGCTTATCGGTACTACAAGCTCTGTTGAGGAAAGCGCATCTGCTCCTTACATTGTATTCTGCTCCGATCCTCTTTCCGAGGAAAACATTGAAGGTGACGGCAAGATCATAACCGTCACATTCGCCTCAAAGTCAACAACTCCCGCAGGAAAGTACAACTTCGACATATACAGCAATAAGGCTGATATAATCGACACTGACCTCAATCAACTCGGCAAGGACTTCATTTACGACGGCGCGGTTGTAACCGTTTCAAAGGCAAGCGACCCCAAGGACGATGAAGATACCGACGACAAGACTGAAGACAAAACAGATGACAAGACCGACGACACAGAGGATAAAACCGAGGTTAAGGATTACACGGTAGAGCTCAAGAGCAACAAGGCAGCAATCAACCTCTTCGTTTCTCCCATCTCGTACGGTGAGGGTACACTTCTTAACCTCGACGCAAACGTTCTTACCGAAGCAGTTGCAGCAGCAAAGAAGTCCTATCCCTCCAAGAAGATCGACGTTGTCGGCACAACAACCAACGTGTCTGACGATGAACTCATCCTCAACTTCCCCGAGGGCTACGGTGCTGCTTTGGATGCGGTTGACACCTTCAAGTTTACTGCGGCAGACGTTACTCTTAAGTTAAACTCCAAGGCTCTTGATACAATAGTATCTGCAAAAGAATCCGTTCAGATAATTCTCCGTGACAATGAGCTTGATGAAAAGCTTTCCGAAAAGCTTACCAACGGATACGAATATTTCGAGCTTTCCGTTTCAAAGGAAATCACAGACGGCAGCGTTACGGTTACTCTCCCCTACAAAAACGCGGCGGGCGTAAACGGCAAGCACATTGTAGTTTATACAACTGACGGCGATAAGCTTATTCCTATCGGCACCGAAGCAAGCTACAGCAACGGATATCTCACCTTTACAGACTCAACGGTCAGACCTTATATCCTCACGGTTGAGGAGCTTGGCTTTGAAGACATTGAAAACCACTGGGCAAAGAACAGCATCAACTTCGTTGCGGCACGCGGAATCTTCAACGGACGCAGTGAAACGGTATTCGATCCCGAGGGTGAGCTCTCACGCGGTATGCTCGTAACAGTACTCGGAAGATTCGAGGGTATTGACGTTTCGGGCTACAACTGTATGTTTACTGACGTTGACAAAAATCAATATTACGCGCCTTACATTGAATGGGCAAGAAGAAACAACATCGTCGGCGGTGTCGGCGACAACAAGTTTGAGCCCGACAGAGTCGTTAACAGACAGGAAATGGCGGTGATCATAGCACGTTACCTTGAGTTCAAGGGCTTTACGCTTGACGAGACCGAAATGAACTATTCCGACTATGCCGAGATCGACTCCTGGGCAAAGACGTTCGCCAACAAGGTTGGTAACGCAGGAATAATCACAGGCTCCGACGGCGCATTCCTTCCCAAGAATGCCGCAAATCGCGCTCAAGCGGCTGCGATTCTCGAAAGAATCGTCAAGTACGTTGACTGATTAAACCACAAAAAAGACGGCAACTTTTGCCGTCTTTTTTATTCCAATAAAAAAATCAGCGGAAGGCTTCTGCCTTCCGCTAACTTTTTATTTACTTAACGCCGATCTGTGTGAGGTCATCACATTTAGTTTCAACCTCAACCGAACGGTACTCTCTCATACCTGTTCCGGCAGGAATTAGTTTACCGATGATTACGTTCTCCTTGAGTCCGAGGAGGTGGTCTACCTTACCCTTGATAGCAGCCTCTGTAAGAACCTTTGTGGTCTCCTGGAAGGATGCAGCAGAGAGGAAGGAGTCGGTGCTTATAGCCGCCTTGGTGATACCGAGAAGTACGGGTGTGGACTGCGCGTGACGGAGAGTAACCTCACCGTTTGCGATACGCGCGTCGATTGCCGCGTTTGCTTCTTCAAACTCGGAACGGTTAACGAGCGAACCGAAGAGAAGCTCTGTGTCACCCGACTCGTCTATCTTGACCTTTCTGGTCATCTGACGGGCAATAACCTCGATATGCTTATCGTTGATTTCAACAGACTGCGAACGGTAAACTCTCTGAACCTCGCGGATGATATAATCGTAAACCGCGTCAAGTCCCTCAAGTCTTGTAATGTCTGCAGGACTGAGGTTACCGTCAGTGAGAGGCTCGCCCTTCATTACGAACTGACCGTCGGTTACAGAAAGGTGGATACCAACGGGAATAGGATGAACGAACGATTCTCCTGTAAGATCGTTTGCAACGGTTACCATTCTGTTATTGTTCTTAACGTCGCCAATGCTTACTGTACCCGAAACCTCGGCAGGAGTTGCAACCTTCTTGGGCTTACGCGCCTCGAAGAGCTCCTCAACTCTCGGAAGACCCTGAGTAATATCGCTTCCCGCAACGCCTCCCGTATGGAAGGTACGCATCGTAAGCTGTGTACCGGGCTCACCGATGGACTGCGCCGCGATGATCCCTACGGTCTCACCGATGCTTACAGTCTTACCGGAAGCAAGGTCAGAGCCATAGCAGTGAGCGCAGACGCCGTGCTTGCACTTACACTGGAGTATTGTTCTGATGAGAACTCTTTCGATACCCTTGGCAACCATTTCGTCTGCCTGAGTATCGGTTATCATTGTGTTGTCGGGAACTATTACGTTGCCGTCTTCGTCCTTAACATCGCGGATAACGTATCTGCCGATAATTCTGTCCTTAAGCGACTCGATAACCACGTTGTTGCTATCCTTGATATCGCTTACCCAGATACCCTTATCGGTCTTACAGTCTTCGTGACGGATTATAACATCCTGAGATACGTCAACAAGTCTTCTTGTGAGGTATCCCGAGTCAGCCGTTCTGAGCGCCGTATCCGAAAGGGACTTACGCGCACCGCGGGCTGCCATAAAGTATTCGAGGATGTTAAGACCTTCACGGAAGTTTGACTTGATCGGGATTTCGATAGTCTTACCGTTTGTCGCAAACATAAGTCCGCGCATACCTGCGAGCTGACGCATCTGCGTTACGTTACCGCGGGCTCCCGAGTCAACCATCATCTTGATAGGATTGTACTTACTGAAGTTATCCTGAAGTGCGGCAATAACGTCCTTGGTGGTGTCTTCCCAGAGCTTGATAACGTTGTTGTAACGCTCTTCCTCCGTGAGACGTCCGTGAGCGTACTCGCGGTTGATCTTTTCAACACCCTTTTCGGCCTCGGAAATGTATTCGTACTTCTTCGGGGGGATCATCATATCGTAAACCGAGATGGAGATCGAGCCGCGTGTCGAATACTTGAAGCCCATTGCCTTGATCTCGTCAAGCACCTGAGACGTTACAGCGTTACCGTGCTTCTTGATACAACGGTCGATTATCTGACCGAGGTTCTTCTTGATAGTCGGGAAGCTGATCTCAAGATCGAGGAGATTTTCGGGCTTGCTTCTGTCAACAAAGCCGAGATCCTGAGGAATGTGCTGGTTGAATATAAGACGTCCGAGAGTAGCATCGATAATTCCGCTATGCTCTACTCCGTCTATTACCTTGGTAACACGAACCTTGATGGGCGCGTGGATACCGAGGAGTCCGTTTTCGTAAGCCATAATAGCTTCGTCGAAGTTTCTGAAATAGTGTCCCTCGCCCTTTTCACCTGCACGGTCGATCGTGAGGTAGTAAGAGCCGAGGATCATATCCTGGGACGGAACCGTTACTGAACGTCCGTCAGCAGGCTTTAAGAGGTTGTTTGCAGAGAGCATAAGGAAACGCGCCTCTGCCTGAGCCTCTGCTGAAAGCGGTACGTGGATAGGCATCTGGTCTCCGTCGAAGTCTGCGTTGAACGCGGAGCATACGAGGGGGTGAAGCTTTATTGCACGGCCTTCAACAAGCACGGGCTCGAATGCCTGAATCGAAAGTCTGTGAAGTGTAGGCGCACGGTTGAGAAGCACGGGGTGCTCCTTGATTACGTTTTCGAGCGCGTCCCAAACCTCGGGAGCTACCTTGTCAACCTTTCTCTTGGCATCCTTGATGTTGGTTGCCTTCTGTGTTTCGACAAGGCGCTTCATTACGAAGGGCTTGAAAAGCTCGAGCGCCATTTCCTTAGGAAGACCGCACTGGTCTATCTTAAGGCTCGGACCTACGACGATAACCGAACGTCCCGAGTAGTCAACACGCTTACCGAGAAGGTTCTGACGGAAGCGTCCCTGCTTACCTCTGAGCATTTCGGAAAGGCTCTTGAGAGCTCTGTTACTGGGTCCCGTTACGGGCTTACCGTGCTTACCGTTATCGATAAGCGCGTCA
>JAZNNG010000017.1:0-14479 GCA_045580165.1 Eubacteriales bacterium | reverse complement strand
ACAAATCGTCCGTACTCCTTTTGTTGTAGGGCGGGGGTTTATCTCCCGCCGTTTTCTTTGCATATATCGTTTGTTTTCGGCGGCAGCAAGCCACCGCCCTACAAGGTTGCGGTAGGTAAAACCTGCTTTATGGAAGGCACCCGTTGGGGTGCTTTTTTCATTTATCCGTCTTGCTGATCGCTATGATAGAAACAACGAGCATTACCACTGCGAGAACAAAACATATATTCCCCGCGAGTGTGCCCAGTTTATTTGCGAAAAAGCCTATCATTGCGCTGCCGATTGCCAAGCCGACTGTTGATATCTTTTTCATTTTCTTCTCACTTCACTATCTTTCTTGCTTCGAGGTAGTAGCGCTTGTCGTCGGCTTCGCCCATCGAGAAGGTCTTTCTCGGAAGTGAGCCGTTTATTATTACGCTCTTGAAAAGCTCGTCCTTGCCCATTCCATCAAACAAGAAGCCGATCGCGTTCTCACGTGCGGCGAGGGTCTTTGTTGAGCCAACGCCGTGTATGTAGTCGACCTCGCCACGGTTTTCCTTAAGGTATGCGTCGATGAAATCCTGAAGCGCGCCCACTGCAAGCTCGTTTGCCGACTTCTCTATTCTGACATTCTCGGTGCCGTTTGCGCTCACGCATTCTATATCAAACGAGTTCTTGCCGCCCTTGTCTGCCTTTGCGTATTCCTTGAGCGCCGCCGTCATTTTGGAAACGTCGGTGTCGAACACTACTCTGTATATCGGCTCAAACTCAAGCGCCGCATCGTGAATGTTTACGATCTCGCAAAGCGCGTATCTTGCAGGGTGGTTTTTTGCAGCCTCAGCACCTATCTCTGCCTTTATTTCCTCGTAGAGCGCCTTTGCGCTTGCAAGCGAGTGGTTTCCGTCGCCGACTGCGAAAAGCATAGGCGACTTTTCGTTTGTTCCGTACTTTTTATTATACGCGTCAATATCCGAGAGCTTTTCAAGCGCCGCGTCTATCTTGGCTTTGGAGTCAGCGTCTACGAAGTAGCCGTCAACGTATCCTCCGTTTTGCATAAGCTCGAAGGAGTACGCGCACTCAAGCGCTCCCTTCTTTGCGCCAATCGGCTCGATGACCGTCTTCTCGGGGTCGTCGATGAGCATCATTATGTGCGGAAGCTCCACGGTCGCGCCGCGGCGTATCTTTACTCTCGGCGGTATGCGCGAAAGCACTGTGCCCTCGGTTGCGCGGACAAGCGTGGTCGCGCCCTTATTGTAATCGTACTCGTCGAGGTCTATCTTACCGATAAGACCGAGACGGACTCTGCCGTCGGCGAGCTTACGCTCAAGATATATCATCGAATCGGGATAGGTCGCAAGCAGGTTTTCGGTGTAATCGACCATAGTTTCGTTGATCTTTGCTATTCTCTCCTCATCTCTGTCGCCGAGATATATTTCGGGAAGGGTTATTCTGAGCGCCGAGGGGGCTTCTCCCACCTTTTCTTCGACCGCCGTCCAGTAGTCAGCCTCGCTTGTGTACTGGTCGCAGGCAACCGTCGCCCACTTGTTCATTTTGTCCTTGTCGTCCTTGAAGCACGGAAGCATTATATCCGCGCTGTAAAAGCAGTTTGCCATTGTTTTGTCCTCTTTATTTCTGTTTTTTTATTTCGTCCCAATAAGCCTTTGCCGCCTGCTCGTTACGGTTGTCACCGTATTCGTAGTACTTTGTGCCGCGAAGGTCGTCGGGTAAATATTCTTGCTTAACGTAGTGGTTCGGGAAATTATGCGGATACTTGTAGCCCTTGAAAAGCGGGCTTTGCAAGATCTCGGGGATCTCCTGTCCGCGACCCTTTGCAACATCCTCGCACGCCGCGATTATCGCGTTGTGCGCGGTGTTGGATTTGGGCGAGGTGGCAAGAAGCACCGCCGCATTCGCAAGCGGAAGTCTTGCTTCGGGAAGTCCGAGCTCACGCGCCGAGTCACAGCACGCCTTGGTAACTACTGCAGCGAGGGGGTACGCGAGTCCGATATCCTCGTTTGCGATAACCTGAAGACGTCTGCAGGCAGAGATGATATCGCCGCCCTCAAGAAGCTTTGCGAGGTAGAATACAGCCGCGTCGGGGTCCGAGCCGCGAATCGACTTCTGAAGCGCCGAGAGCAGATCGTAATGCACGTCGCCAGCGCGGTCAAAGTTGCCGATGCTTTTGCTTGCGAAAAGCTCGACCACCTCCTCGGTTATCTCACCGTCTGCGGCGAAATACGAGTTTTCGCAGATCCCGACCGAACGGCGCACGTCGCCCGCACCGAGCGAGGCGATAAGGGTTAGCACCTTGTCGTCAGCTCTTTTGTCAAGTCCCTCAAGCTCGTTCATCTTATCGACCGCGCGGCGAAGCGCCTTAACGCATTCGTCCGTGGTGACGGGCTTGAATTCAAACACCGCCGAGCGCGAGATTATCGCGTTGTATACATAGAAGTAGGGATTTTCGGTAGTGGAGGCGATGAGGGTTATTCTGCCGTCCTCGATAAATTCAAGCAGGGATTGCTGTTGCTTTTTGTTGAAGTACTGAATTTCGTCGAGGTACAGAAGAATGCCCGACGAGCCGAGCAGAGTCGAGGTCTCACCGATTATCTCCTTGACGTCGGAAAGCGACGCCGTGGTGGCGTTGAGCTCACGGAGAGTCATACCCGAGGTTTTGGCGATTATCTTCGCCGCCGTGGTCTTTCCCGTGCCGGGAGGACCGTAGAATATCATATTGGTGATGTGTCCCGTTTCGACCATTCGGCGAAGCGCTCCGCCCTCACCTACAAGCTTTTGTTGACCAATCATTTCATCAAAGCTTGTGGGGCGGATAATGTCTGCCATTGGGCGATGTGCCATAATTTTTCTTCCTTTGTTAGTTAGTTTGTGCTTGGGCAGGGGGTGGTATTGGTTAGTTGTTTTGTTTGTGTTTGGAATGGGTTTTTGTGACTTGATTTGGTTTTGCGGAGAGTGGGATTGGTTATGTCCTTTTCTGTACGGACAGAAAAGAACGAAAAGAACCGTTCAAGAGGGGATTCGAGACCCCCTCTTGAAAATCTCCTCCCTCGCCAAAGAGGCTCCGCCCCTTTGGAATCCCCCGCGGTCGGGACGCCCCGACGGGCAGATAGCGCATAATTAAGAAATGAAATTTGAAGTTTTCTCGTAGGGGATGACTCCTCGGCATCCCGGAAAACAAAAAAATTTTATCAAACATATAAATAAAGATTGGGTTACAAATTACATTATAAACGGGACGCCGAGGGCGTCGTCCCCTACAAATATTTAATTATCGCCCCAAGAACCGTCTCTGCTAATTCACCGTTGCGACTCGGATTATTGCGGTGGTTTGTATATAGTCTCTGAGGTCTGAGTTTTCGGGTGACGAGAGGTCGGGGTCGTTTGTGAGGACTGTACCTGCGGCGTCCGATGCGGTAAGCATAAGCTTAGCGTCGGTAAATTCCGCGAGTCTCAGCTTGAGCTTACCGTGCTGACGGAGCTCGCCGCCTGCCGACATAAAGTCACCGGGACCGCGCGCGTCGAGGTCCTTTTCAGCGATATCGTAACCGTTATAGGTAGTTTTCATAACGTCGAGTCGCTTATAGCTTTTCGTGGACTTGTTCACGTCTGACACGAGAATGCAGTAGGACTTATCCTTACCGCGACCTACGCGTCCGCGCAGCTGATGAAGCTGGGACAGACCGAAGCGCTCGGCGTTCTCGACCACCATAAGAGTCGCCTCGGGGACGTTTACGCCAACCTCAATAACCGTTGTGGAAACGAGTATCTGAGTGTCTCCGCGAACGAACGCCGCCATAGCCGCGTCCTTTTCTTTGCTTTTCATCTTGCCGTGGATATATCCGACTCCGAGGTCGGGGAAAACCTCCTCGCGAAGCTTTCTCGCGTACTCGAGAGTCGATTTGAGAGGCGGCTTCTCCTCTCTTTCGTAAAATTCAAAGTAATCTCTGAGGCTGAGGTCCGCCTCCTCGTCGGGCAGGACGTCCTCGCTCTCCTCTACCGTCGGGCAAACGACGTAGACCCGGTGTCCCTCCTCGACCTGACGTCTTATAAAGCCGTTGAGTCGGGTGCGGTAGCTTTCGTCAACAACAAAGGTGTCGACCCTTTGTCTGCCGGGCGGCATTTCGTTTATCTGCGACACGTCGAGGTCGCCGTAGAGTATCAGCGCAAGTGTACGCGGTATGGGCGTTGCGCTCATAACGAGCACGTGAACACCCTCGCTTTTTTCACCGAGCGCAGCGCGCTGGTTTACACCAAAGCGGTGCTGCTCGTCGGTTATAACGAGTCCGAGTCTGTTAAACTCAACCTTGTCGCTGAGCAGCGCGTGAGTACCGATGACTATATTGATACTGCCGTCGGTAAGACCCTCGTATATTTTTTTCTTCTCCGACGCCTTTGTCGAGCCCGTTAAAAGCGCGACCTTATAGCCAAAGCTCTCAAACAGGGGCGCAAGGTCGGCAAAATGCTGATTTGCAAGTATTTCTGTGGGCGCCATAAGAGCGCTCTGGTATCCGTTTTCGGCGGAAATATACATAGCTGCCGCCGCGCAGACCGTCTTACCGCTTCCGACGTCTCCCGAAACGAGTCTGCTCATAGGCGTGCTTGCCGAGAGGTCGCTCTTTATGTCTGTGATAACCTTTTTCTGCGAATCGGTCAGCTCAAACGGAAGCTTTTTATAAAATCCGTCAAGCGACAAGCGAGTCATTGCGTGCGCGTTTGCACGCTTGTTTCTTCTTTTTGAGTAGCCGAGGAATACCGAGAGCAGAAAAAGCTCCTCAAACGCGAGTCTGTCGCGCGCAATCTTAAGAGTCTGCTCGTCGGTTGGAAAATGTATGTTTTCAAGCGCAAACGCGCGCGTGCAAAGTCCGTATCTTTCCCGAATCTTATCGGGAATAGGGTCTGTCGGAGGATCGGCAAGCTCTGCGAGCACCTGTCGCTCACTCATAGAGTTCGTATAAAGCAGGTCGAGCGCACGGCGTACCGAGCCCGACATAAGCTTTTGAGTAAGTCCTGCGGAAAGTGGGTACACGGGCACCATCGGCAAAAGCTTCGCGCCCTCAAAATACGGCTCGCTTTCGGGGGACGAGAGCTTATAGGTGCGTCCCTCACGGGTAAGCTTTCCCCAAAATCGGTGCACCGAGCCTCGCGGATAGCTCTTGTCGGCGTAGGGCTTGTTGTAAAAAATAATCTCACATGTGCCGCTTTCGTCGAACGCCTTAAATTTAGTAATGCTCAGATTTCCGCGTATCTTTGCGGTCTTGGGGTCTGTGCCGACGGTGAGCAAAAACGACGCGGGCGCGTCTGTGTCGGCGTCTGTCAAAGGTCTTATATTTTGTCTGTTCTGATAGGCTCTCGGGAAATGCACGAGCAGGTCGCCGAGAGTTTCAATTCCGAGTGAGGAAAAGCTTTTTTCTCTGACCGTGCTAATTCCCGGCAGACAGGTCACGCTTGATGCTGACGTTATTTTACGGATACCTTTTTGCATAAAAGCTTACCTCCTCTTAAAATTTTGTTTTTATCATAGTCCAAGCAGCTTGCGGCAAAGCTCGGTCACGCGCTCGTCTCCGCTTGTGCAAATAAACTCGATCTCAGGGACGTCGGCAAGTCTGTCCGACTCAAGTCCCGACTCATAAATCCTTCGCTTCGCTTCCCTTGCGGTTCCCTCACCGCCGTCAAAAATACGCACGCTCTCACCAAAATACTTCTGCACCGCGCCCTTAACGAACGGGTAGTGAGTGCAGCCAAGCACGACTGCGTCGAGCTTTTTGCCGCCAAGCTCTCCGAAGACCTTATTAAGGTAGGTGTCGACCACCTCGCCGTCGGTGTGTCCCGACTCGATTATCTCCATAAGTCCAGCACACGGCAGGGGGATTATGTCGGCTTTGCCCTCAAATCGCTTGATAAGGGTGTTGAACTTCTCCTCGGCAAGCGTCAGTGGTGTTGCCATAACCGCAACCTTGGGAAAATCAAACGCCTCGACTGCGGGCTTGACCGCAGGCTCGATGCCGACTATCGGAACGTCGGGGTATTTTTCTCTCATCACTCTGACTGCGGCGCTCGTCGCCGTATTGCAGGCGACCACGATAGCCTTTACGCCGAGCTTTATAAGTCGATCGGTGTTTTCGAGCATAATGGAGAGGACTTCATCCTTAGCCTTTGTGCCGTACGGAGCGTTTTTACTGTCCGCAAGATAGATGTATTTCTCATTCGGCATAAGCCTTATCAGCTCGCGCAATACCGATATTCCGCCAACGCCCGAGTCAACGACTGCAATAGCGCCCGACCTTTTCTGCTCCATATTCACCCGACCCTTCTGTTATAGCTTCACTGTAATGAGCCTTCCCCTTGAGGGGAAGGGGGACCGCGATAGCGGTGGATGAGGTGTAACGACAAAAACCGGAAGACCACCTCATCAGTCTCGTATTCACTCGACAGCTTCCCCTCAAGGGGAGGCCTTTCATAAAGCTTCGACTGCTTTATAAAGCTCTTTCATATCATCATACACGGAAAAGCCTGTTTTCTCAAGCCTCTCGCGGCTCATGTGTCCGCACGCGACGAGCGCCGCGTCAATGCCAACCGCCCTTGCGACCTCGGCATCGTGCTCTGTGTCGCCAATCATAAGATATGCGCTCTTATCGGTGACGTTCGCAAAAAATTCTCTCGCTATATCGACCTTACTGTGGGCGTAAATGTTATCAAGCGACAGTATTTTCGAGAATTTGCTTTCTAGCCCGAAGCTCTTAAGCTGACGCGCAAGCATATTGTATTCAGACGCAGACAGTATCATCTGCTCAAGTCCCGCGTCTTCAAATGCACATATAAGCTCACGCACACCGTCGACAAGTGTGATCCCCGGTGACAGAGCCTCGTAGCTTTTAACCCACTCGTGCGCGATCTTCTCATACGGCTCTTTTTCAAAATCAAAGCCTAAATTTTTGTAATATTCCTTTATCGGAAAGGTAAACGCGCGCTGATATTCGGCAAGACTGTCAATGGTTTTGAGTCCTCTCGCCGAAAGAAGCGGATTTACGCTTTTTATTCCTATCTCAACGTCGTCGATGACCGTTCCGTTGAAATCCCAGATTATACATTTATATTTCATTTATCCTTCGCCGTTAATCAGCCCTCTCCGCCGCGCTTCGCGCGTCACCTCTCCCAAAGGGCGAGTCTTTACGGCGACCGGAGATGATCTGACGTTTTCATTCTTTATTGCTAAAAGCTCCCAAAAACGGGAAAAAGCGGGCAGACCTCGCCTTAACGCAGTCTGCCCGCTGTTCTCTGCTTAATCGTTGCCGAAAGTGATCACTTAAGCAGATCTCACTTTGCAGCCTTGCTACGACGCTGATTGAACTTATCTACGCGTCCGCCGCTGTCAACGAATTTCTGCTTGCCTGTGAAAAAGGGATGGCACTTCGAGCAGATATCAACTCGCATTTCGCCCTTTGTCGACTTAGTTACGATAGTTTCGCCGCAAGCGCACTTTACCGTAAGCTCTTCGTACTGGGGATGGATTCCTTCCTTCATAATTTAACACCTCACTGTATACGTATTCACAATGCACCTTAGTATAGCACAAAAAAAGCGTTATTGCAAGTGTTTTTTCAAATTTTTTTGATTTTTCTCAAAATTTCCACTCTCAGACTACCATTTTGGGCGCAATTTTTCCTTTAATTCGGCAATTATTCTCTTTTCAAGGCGCGAAATATACGACTGCGAGATGCCGAGAGCGTCGGCAACCTCCTTTTGCGTCATCTCCCTGCCGCCGCCAAGACCAAACCTCATATTTATTATTTCTCTCTCCCTGTCGTCAAGGCTTAGGAGCGCCGCGCGTATGAGTCTTTTGTCCTCCTCGGTCTCAAGATCGGCAAAGACCGTGTCCTCGTCGCTCGTAAGCACGTCGGCAAGCAAAAGCTCGTTTCCGTCAAAGTCTACGCTAAGCGGCTCGTCTATTGAAACGTCGGCTCTCGTCTGTCCGTTTTTGCGTATATACATCAGTATCTCGTTTTCGATACATCTTGACGCGTAGGTGGCAAGCTTTATGTTTTTGTCTGCTCTGAAGGTGTTTATTGCCTTGATAAGACCTATCGTGCCGATGGATATGAGGTCCTCGAGTCCGATTCCCGTGCTCTCGAACTTCTTTGCAATGAACACGACGAGCCTTAAGTTATGCTCTATCAAAGTCTTGCGCGCCGACTCCGAGTCAAACTCAAGCCTGCCAATGACCTCGCTCTCCTCGTCAAGCGTCAAGGGCGGCGGCAGGGTTTCTGGACCGCCTATGTAATTAGTTGGCATCAAGCGGCTCTTTTTCGCCGCAATTCCCTTTATTTTAAGCAGAAGTCGGCTTATTCCGAGGCTTGTAAACAATAACTTCATAATCTTCCCTCTCAAGCTATGTATGTTATAGAAGTGAGCGCGGCATTATTGCACCCGCGCCACCGTACGATGAATACTTCGGGCTTTTATCAAGTCCTATCACCGCGTCTGCGTATTTTTCTCTGCCGTCAACCACGATGAGAGTCGAGTCGGGGATAAAGCCCGTCATAATACCCTCTCCGCAAACCGTTGCGGCAGGCAGTATTCTGATACCGCGCGTTTCGGTAAGAATCGCGCCGTCCGTATTCATAGGGTCAAAAGTTAACACCGAGTCGGGCAAAAAGCCCTTAAGCTCGCGCACGTTTACAATTATCGCAGGCCGTCCGCTTATGGGGTCGCGAAGAAGATTTCCGCTGTCACACATAAACGGCAGAGTGAGCCGCTTTGAGCCGAGCGTAAAGCAGACCTCTCCGCCCGACACCTCTCTTTTGACGTAGAGCAGTCGCTCTATCGCCGCAACGCCTACGGTCACTCCGAGCGAAAGCATAAGAAAGACCGCCGCGGAAATATCGTTTCCGCGCGGAAGCTCTATTCCTGCGCGGTTGAAAAGCGAGTAGATAAACGTCAGAGAGCCGCCGAGGGTTATACCCGAGGCGAACAGGCAGGTGCAGAGCCTTATATAGTCAAGAATCCCCTTCGCCTTAAAGGCTATGGCGCACATAAGAAAGCTTGACGCTATCTCGATGAGCGCGCTGACGAGTGCGCTTTCGGAAAAAAGCGTGACGGTGCCGAGCAGAGCACCGACGGTGGCGGACAAAAGCAGCCATTTAGCACCGCCGCTATGCTTTGCTATTTTTGAGGTCAGCATAAGTGAAAACCAATTAAGGCTGAGGTTGACCAAAAATAAAATATCGGCGTAGACCGTCACGCTTCTTTCCCCCCTGACTCTGACATTATATCAGCGCGACAGGGTGAAAAAGGTCGGATTTGGCGCACAGGACAAAAAGATTTGGTGTCCGAGGGTTTCCAAAGGGACGAGTCCCTTTGGCGAGTGGGGATTCTTAAGAGGAGGCAGAGCCTCTCCCTTAAATAAAATTGCCAAAGGCATTTGTGTTTTTTATTTGCGTGGCTTCGTCACTCTGCGCCTTTTGAAAAAGGCGCCCAAAGCTTTATTGCACGCAGTTAGTCAACTGTAAGTTTAATCTCCACCCGTACACATTCGTCTATACAAAAAATCCGTTGCGTCCGCAACGGATTTTTGCTTTATTTTTCCTTCGGCTCAAATGTTTTACCGTCGGTGATATAGACAAACGAGCCTTCAAGGTCGGTACGCTTCACGTTAAGCTTCAGCTTTTTAAAAAGCTCTACGGTTTCGGTGTGCGGATGCCCGTAATCGTTATCAACGCCGCATGAGATGGACACGTATTCGGGCGAAATCGCGTCCACAAACGCGGGTGTGCTCGAGCTTGACGAGCCGTGGTGTCCTGCCTTTAGGAACACGCATCCAAGGTCTGTATACGCATCGAGTATTTCGTTTTCGACCATATCCTCGGCGTCACCCGTGAACATCATCGACACCTCTCCGTAGGTGAGCTTTAACACGATGCTCGTGTTGTTCAAGTCCTTATACTTTTTATCGTCGGGCGAGAGGATGTCAAATTTCATACCACCCTCGGTGAAGCTGTCGCCGCGATAGACCGTACTGATGGGGATGCTTTTCTTTTCCGCGCCGTCAAGCACTCTTTCAAAGGCGGCGGTGCTTGCCGTCGCATCGGGCATTATTATCTCACCTATCTCAAACTCGTCTATCACGACGTCTGCGCCGCCTATGTGGTCCTCGTGCGGATGAGTGAGGAGCATTATATCAATTTTCTCAACTCCCACATCATTTAAGTATGCGACAAGCTTTTCTTCATATTTGCCCGTGCCTGCGTCAATAAGGAGGTTAAAGTCATCCGTACGTATAAGGGCGCTATCACCCTGACCGACGTCGATTATATGTATTTCCGCCGTGTCCGTGGGGAGCGCGACGGGGACCGTGAGCTCGACCGTTTCCTCGGTGGACTCGGGCGGCTCTATTCCGAATTTTTCAAGCACGTTTGCCCGAAAGGTTGGGGAAACGGCGAACAGAACGGCAAGCAGTACGATTACGATTATAAGTGTGGTAAGCTTTTGTCGGGACAATTTCATATTTTTCTCCGTTTGCGTTTTCTTTATTACAATTTTAACATCTCAAGGCATCAAAGTCAATGCCCTTTCCTTATAATATAATTTAATAAAAATTATTGACATACAGAGCGCGGTTTGATATAATGTAAAAATGGTATAAAAGGATTTCATTACGGAGGATATAGATATGAAATGGACAGGACTTAACGACCTGCGCGAAGCGTATTTGTCGTTTTTTGAATCAAAGGGTCACCTGAGACTTCAGAGCTTCCCACTCGTTCCGATAAACGATAAGTCGCTCCTTCTTATAAACTCGGGTATGGCGCCTATGAAAAAGTTCTTTACGGGCGAGGTCACTCCCCCCAGAAACAGAGTTACCACCTGCCAGAAGTGCATAAGAACTCCCGACCTTGAAAGAGTCGGTCACACCGCGCGTCACGGTACTTACTTTGAAATGCTCGGAAACTTCAGCTTCGGCGATTACTTCAAGAACGAGGCTATCGCATGGGCGTGGGAGTTTCTTACAAAGACACTCGAGATCCCCGAGGAGCTTCTCTGGCCGTCTGTTTACGAAAGCGACGACGAGGCTTACAAGATCTGGACCGAGGACATCGGCGTTCCTGCCGAGAGAGTGGTAAAGCTCGGAAAGGCTGACAACTTCTGGGAGCACGGTACAGGTCCCTGCGGTCCCTGCTCCGAAATATACTTCGACCGCGGCATCAAGTACGGCTGCGGCTCGCCCGACTGTAAGCCGGGCTGCGACTGCGACAGATATATGGAAATATGGAACAACGTGTTCTCGCAGTTCAACAATGACGGCAACGGTAACTACACCGAGCTCGTTCAGAAAAACATTGATACGGGTATGGGTCTTGAGCGTCTTGCCTGCGTTCTTCAGGACGTTGACAATATGTTCGAGGTCGACACCATCAGAAAAATTCTCGACTCCGTCTGCGCTATCGCGGGTAAGACCTACGGCGTGGACAAGTCTGACGATATCTCCATCCGCGTTATCACCGACCACATCAGAAGCGCTACGTTTATGATCTCCGACGGCGTTATCCCCTCAAACGAGGGCCGCGGATACGTACTCAGACGTATTCTCCGCCGCGCCTGCCGTCACGGCAAGCTCCTCGGAATAAACAGAATGTTCCTCTGCGAGCTCTGCGACGTCGTTATCGGCGAAAACAAGGCGGGCTACCCCGAGCTTGTTGAAAAGCGCGACTACATTCTCAAGGTCATCGCAATGGAGGAGGAGCGCTTCAACGCTACCATCGACTCGGGTCTTTCCATTCTCACAACCATTATGGACAAGGCTAAGGCCTCGGGCGAAAAGACTGTTTCGGGCGCTGACACCTTCAAGCTTTACGATACGTTCGGCTTCCCGTTCGACCTCACACGCGAAATTCTTGAGGAAAACGGTCTTGAAACAGACGAAAACGAGTTCAAGAAGCTTATGGCTGACCAGCGTGACCGCGCAAGAAGCGCAAGAGCCAACATCAGCGGCTGGAGCGATCAGTCAAAGTCTGCTATCTCATCTTTTGAGAAGACAGAATTTACAGGCTACACCGACAACTGCACAGAGGCTAAGGTCATCGGTATTATATACGGCGACGAAACTGTTGACAGCGTAAGCGAGGGCGAGTTCTCGCTTATCCTCAATAAGACTCCCTTCTACGGCGAGGGCGGCGGTCAGGTCGGCGACAGCGGTGAGATCATCACGGATGGCGCACACGCTACCGTTGGCGACACCAAGAAGACCGACGGCGTTTACATTCACCTTTGTACTCTTGACAGCGGTATCATCCGCGTTGGCGACAAGGTTTCGGCTAAGATCGACACCGCGCGACGCGACGCTATCAAGCGTAACCACTCGACCGCACACCTGCTTCAGGCTGCTCTCAGAGAAGTACTCGGTACTCACGTTGAGCAGGCAGGCTCGTACGTTGACGAGGAAAGAGTAAGATTCGACTTCACTCACTTCGCCGCAATGACCCCCGACGAGATCGCAAGGGTTGAAGCTATCGTCAATACGCACATTCTTGCCGGCGAGCCTATTACAACGACCGTTACCGATATCGAGTCGGCTCGTAAGATGGGCGCTATGGCTCTGTTCGGTGAAAAGTACGGCGACACGGTAAGAGTTATAAAGATGGGTGAGTTCTCCACCGAGCTTTGCGGCGGTACTCACCTTGACAACACCGCGAAGGCAGGTCTTTTCAAGGTCATCTCGGAAAGCTCTGTTGCCGCAGGCGTAAGACGTATTGAGGGTATCACGGGACTCGGAGTCCTCGCGCACCTCGGTGAAAAGGACGCGCTTCTTGCAAGCACCGCCAAGGAGCTCAAGGTTTCAAAGCCTTCCGATCTTCCCTCTCACGCGGCTCACCTCGCAGACGAAGTGAAGAAGCTCAAGAGCGAGATCGAAAGCCTCAACGCCAAGATCGCCGCCTCCAAGACTGCTGACATTATGAAAGGCGCAGTTCAGGTAAAGAGCGTAAGACTCGTTACCGCTATGACCGACGCTATGTCAACCGACGCGGCAAGAAGCGTTTGTGACGATATCAAGGGAAATAACCCCGACACCGTTATCGTGCTCGGTACTAACCTCGACGGCAAGCTCAACTTTATCGCGGCTTGCGGTAAGGATGCCGTTTCCGCAGGCGCTCACGCAGGCAAGCTTCTCTCTCAGATAAGCGCTATTGCAGGCGGTAAGGGCGGCGGACGTCCCGACAGCGCTATGTCGGGTGCTGCTGATGCCACAAAGATGCAGTCGGCCCTCGATGCTGCCAAGGATATTCTTGATTCTATGATAGGCTAAGTTATATAAATAAAAAAGTCATCGGTTTAGAGCATCACTCTAAAGGACAGTTTTGCAGAATACGGTATATCTCGAAAGAGGTATGCCGTATTTTGCTTTTGTGGACACAAATGCAGTGCTTCGTATGCCTTAATTAAAGACTACAAATCAATTGACAAAAGCAACGCAAAGGCACTTATGGCAAAATCGCCATAAGTGCCTTTTACTACCTACCGAGAGGTGCTAAAACAACCAGCAAAAGCATTTCTTTGAATGCTTAATATAGTGCTGTAGCACAGTAAGTTAATCGTATTTGCTTTTTGAATCAAGTTCGGGGAAACAAAGCAAAAAATAGTCGCATTCGTCGCAACAGCATTCAAAGCCTTGCTCTCCGTTGCCAAGACAAACGGCAGGCTCTCCGGGTGTAAGTTCTACGCCGGTAATATCTATTATCTTTCTTGGTATATCATTATTGTTCATATATTCCTCAGTATATAAAAAAGTGCGCCCCATGAAGGAACGCACCGAAAAAGTGTTCCTTCATTGTTGTCACACAATCTCTTTCCAGCGTTAGTGGATATGAGGAAAAAAGGAAACACCTTTTACCAAGGATAGTTTCCACTAAACGCTAAAAATTATTTGATTGTGTGACGAGTATATTTTATCGCATTTCTCTTGATTTGTCAATAAAGCTTGATAATTTGACAAAGACAAAATTTGGTGTCTTTAATTAAGTCAGTAGTTGTCAGGAAAATTGACAAGTTATAGGTGAACAAAAAAGGCTCCCTTGTGTAAAGGGAGGCTTGCGCAGAACGCAATCCTTTTTTCTCGACAAATTGAGTTTTGTTATGTTAATTTGTTCAATAAAAAGTACGGGCGCTGACCAACTACAATCATATTTGTTACATCAGAAATATCATAGTCGCTATTTTCATATGTCAACAAAAACTCTTGTTCACTCGAGTAAACAATTTCTTGACCATACCAAGGGTTCGAGGATTGTGGCGTAAGCTCCAAGTATGTTATTTTACTTTCTGCCTTAAACGTTAGTATCGTGTGTGCTTTGTTTTTTTTCTTGTTGTGTAACAACCATATTTTGCTGGGCACATTCAGACTATCAAGTATTGATTTCATTGCCAGGACCACATCTATACAAGTTCCAATTTTTTCTTTAAGCGTGACAGATGGATCTTGAACAGTATAAACAGT
>JAZNNG010000016.1:0-6943 GCA_045580165.1 Eubacteriales bacterium | reverse complement strand
TGGCTCACAGAACGACATGGCTACGATCCGACTTCGCCACAGTTGCCGTTACTGACAGAGATTCAAAGCTTGTAAACAAGTTGAAAAAAGAGCTGTCCCGTGATGAAATAAATCTGAAAGTTTTGGAAAACAAGTACCCGCAGGGCGACGAGCGTCAGCTCATCTACGCACTCACGGGAAAGGAGCTTCCTGCGGGAAAGCTTCCCGCGGACGTCGGCTGCGTGGTATTTAACGCCGAGACCTGCTCGTGCGTATTCAACGCATTTGCACACGGTATGCCCCTCATTGAGAGAATAGTAACCGTCGACGGCGACTGCATAAAGACTCCGAAAAACCTCCTTGTCCCGATAGGAACGCCTTACTCAAAGCTCATCGACTACTGCGGCGGTCTTGTCAAGGAGCCGTGGAAGATAGTAAACGGAGGACCTATGATGGGTACGTGTCAATGGGATATAAACGCTCCCGTTACCAAGGGTACGTCGGCGATCCTCGTTTTGTCGAACGCCTTTGACAAGAAATACGAGATGGACCCGACCTGTATCAGATGCGGTCGCTGCGTGCGCGGATGCCCCATGCATCTGCTCCCGAGCTACCTCGCCATATTCGGCGCGCAGGGCAAGCTTGATCTTGCCGAGGAGTTCGACGTTATGAGCTGCGTTGAGTGCGGCTCCTGCTCGTACAACTGCCCCGGCAACGTCCCGATAGTTCAGCTTATCAGAGCCACCAAGGGTCAGATAAACGATATCAAGCGCGCAAAGGCTGCCGCCCTCAGCGCTTCCAAGAATAATTAAGACAGGAGGAGAATATTATGGATAACCTGACAAAATCAGGCGAATACTCCGAGCTTTTAACGGTTTCGCCGTCACCGCATATCAAGCATCCCGACACCACTCGCTCCATAATGATATGCGTTCTTATTGCTCTCTTACCTGCTACCGTATGGAGCGTTATGACCTTCGGCTTCCGTTCGCTCACTCTTTCGGCAGTCTCCGTCATCGCTTGTATGCTCTTTGAATTTTTATATCAGCTTTTACTCAAGAAGCCCATCACCGTACTTGATTTTTCGGCAGCGGTCACAGGTCTTCTCGTCGCTCTGAACCTCCCCTCAACGGCGCCTCTCTGGATGCCGATCGTTGCGGCGTTCTTTGCGATAATCATAGTAAAGCAGCTTTTCGGCGGTATCGGCAAAAACATAGTTAACCCTGCGCTCGCGGCAAGAGTTTTCCTCTTTTCGTGGACGGGTCACATGAGCGACTTCAACGCCCCCGGTACCACTCCCGACCCGTTTAAGATAATGCTCTCGACAGAGGAGGTCGACGCCATTGCGTCGGCTACTCCTCTCGCATCTCTCAAAAGCGGAATACTCCCCGACGTTACGGTTGCAGATATGTTCGTCGGCTTCAAGGCAGGATGTCTCGGTGAGGTTTCAGCCATGCTTCTTATTGCCGGCGGAATTTTCTTGCTTCTCAAGAAGGTCATCACCTGGCACATCCCCGTTACCTTTATGGCAACCGTCTACCTCGTTTCGCTGATCTTCCCCGCAGGCGGTGCAAACCCGTTTGATTTTGCAATATATCAGCTTCTTTCGGGCGGCGTTATGATCGGCGCTATATTTATGGCTACCGACTACGCGACAAGCCCCGTTACGAATACAGGAAGAATAGTGTTCGGTATAGGATGCGGACTCTTGACCGTTTTCATAAGACGCTTCGGCGGCTATCCCGACGGCGTTTCGTTCGCTATCCTTATTATGAATCTTCTCGTATGGTACATAGACAAATTTACAAAACCCGTTAAATTCGGAGGTATTAACAATGGCAAAAAAGAATGATTTCTCGGATTTTGATTTCAATTCCGAATTTATATTTATATCGAGTCCCCCCGATGACGATATTCCCGAAAAAAGCTACAACGACGAAACACCAGAGCAGATGTCGCTTCTGACTCCGATGGCGGACGAGGAGGAGCTTGCTGCAAGTGATCCGCCTGACGAAGGCGATGAAGCGCCAACAGAGGAGGCGCGGAAGATCGTTCGTGTAAAGCCCTCTAAGAAAGAAAAGCCCGCAAAGGAGAAAAAGCCGAAAAAAGAGCTTTCGACTCCCGCTTTTATAGCTTCTATAACCTTAAAGCTTCTGCTTATATGCGCGGTGGTTGCCGCAATGCTTGCGATCGCAAACGCAATAACCGCCCCCATAATAGCCAGAAACGAACTTGAGAAAAAGGAAGCGGCTCTCACCGACATCTTCCCCGAGCTTACCGAATATCAGGCGCTTGAGCTTGCGTACGAAAACGTCTCCGCGGTGTACGCAATAAAGGGCGGCGAAAATTACGTCGGTTACGCGGCTGAGGTCTCACCAAATGGCTTCGGCGGCGACGTAAACCTTATTGTAGGTATCGACCTTGACAGAAACGTCAAGGGAATCAAGGTCATCAGCCACAGTGAAACCCCGTCGGTCGGAACAAAGGCTCTTGACGATGCTTATCTCTCGCGCTACTCTGCTCTTGGCGGCGAGCAGCTTACGCTCGGTGCCGACATAGATGCCGTTTCGGGCGCTACCATAACCTCAACGGCAATAAACTCGGGCGTTAACGCTTGTCTTGGTATGTACCCCGACGTAATAAACCTTATAGGCGAGCCTGAGCCCGAGATCGAGCCTGAAAAAGCGGTATTTACCAAGGAGCGCGTGCTTAGCGGTATGTACGGCTGGGAGGATGACGGTAAGGGCGTTATCGAGATCCCCGTTGACACAAGCGGCACACCGTTTGACGAGCTTTCGTTCCTCGCGGTATCCGACGGAAGCCTCGTGGGCTACCTTGCAAAGCTCAGAGTGTCATCAGGCGAGTTTGACTATGCAGACCTTATGATAGGCACCTACTACGGAAGAATTCAGGGTGTAAGATTCGTAGGCTACGAAGGCGCGGGCTTTGACAAGATAGCAAACGCACTTCACGAATATATAGTTCCGAATTACAAGTTCGACGCCGAAAAGACCGAATTCGTTTACGGCGAAAACGTAGAGGTGTTTGAGGAGGCGGACGAGGAAGCAAGAGCTATTTGCTATGCTGCTCAGAAGGTCCTCGATTACAATACCGAATTTGAAGAAATACGCGCGGAGGTAAATCAATGAGCAAGAAAAAGGACCCCATAAGGCTCGGCGTGATGTTCAAGGAATCCGTGCTTGACAAGAACCCCGTTCTCGGTCAGCTTCTCGGTATGTGCTCCACCCTTGCCGTTACTACCTCGGTTGAAAACTCGCTCGGTATGGGCGCGGCTACCTCGGTCGTCCTCATTTTCTCAAACATATTTATATCCCTACTCAGAAATTTCATTCCCAAGCAGATACGTATAGCTTCTTACATAGTTATAATATCCGGATTTGTTACCACGGTGCAGTTTATTATGCAGGCGTTCTTCGAGAGCCTTTACGAATCTCTCGGTCTGTTTATTCCGCTTATCGTAGTTAACTGCATCATCCTCGGACGCGCAGAGGCGTTTGCCTCCAAAAACAGCGTCGGCTACGCGGCGCTTGACGGCGTGTTTATGGGCGTCGGATACACGGCGGCTCTGTTCGTGCTGGGCGCGGTGCGCGAAATACTCGGAAACGGCACCTTCTTCGGTATGAGCGTGTTTGGCGACAAATTTGAGCCCGTCACTATGATAGCTCAGGCTCCCGGTGCGTTTATCGTGCTCGGCTGCCTTATCGCTCTTATGAACTATTTCCTCGCAAAGGCCAAAAAGAAGGAGGGCAACGCCTGAAACGGCGGTATTCGTATGAAAGAAATTTTTATTCTTATGCTGACCGCGATACTTGTGGAAAACTACATTTTCTCGCGTTTCCTCGGTATCTGTCCCTTCCTCGGCGTTTCCGAAAAGCCCGACACGGCTCTCGGTATGGGCTGTGCGGTAACCTTCGTTATGACGGTCTCAAGCGCGGCGACCTACGCGGTCTACCACTACGTGCTTGTGCCGTTTAACCTTCAGTATCTCGAAACCATCGCGTTTATTCTTATAATCGCGGCTCTCGTTCAGTTTATCGAGATGTTCCTTCGCAAGTTCGTCCCCTCTCTTTACGGCGCGCTCGGCATTTATCTGCCGCTTATCACCACTAACTGCGCCGTGCTGGGCGCGGTGCTTCTCAACATCCAGAACGGCTTTGACTTTATCGAATCTCTCGCGTTCGGCTTCTCGTCGGCGCTCGGATTTACTCTTGCGATAGTTCTTTTCGCGGGAGTAAGAATGAGAGTAAGTCTTGCAGACCCCCCGAAGCCCTTCAGAGGAACGCCTATCGCTCTCGTTACCGCGGGACTTATCGCAATGGCGTTTTCGGGCTTTACCGGAATGTCGTTTTAAGGAGTCAGACTTATGTTAATTGATATTCTTTATGCAGTAATGTGGTTTGCCATTCTCGGCGCCGTTCTCGGAATTATGCTTGCAGTTGCCGCAAAGGTGTTTGCAGTAAAGGTCGACGAAAGGATACCCGAGATATGCGACGAGCTTCCCGGTGCAAACTGCGGCGGCTGCGGATACGCAGGCTGCTCGGCTCTTGCCGAGGCTATCGTCAAAGGCGAAGCCAAGACCACCGCTTGCGTGGTCGGCGGCTCCGAGGTTGCAAAGGCAATCAGCGAAATTATGGGCTGCGAGGTCGGAGAGGTCACACGCTACCGCGCGCAGGTAATGTGCTCGGGTGAGGCCGGTGTGGCAAAGAAAAAATACATCTACAACGGCGCAAACGACTGTATCGCCGCAACAAGACTCGGCGGCGGAGACAAGCTCTGTCCCAACGGATGTATAGGGCTCGGCTCCTGCGCCAAGGTTTGTACCTTTGACGCTATCAAGATAGTAAACGGGGTTGCGACGGTGGACTACTCCAAATGCGAGGGCTGCGGAAACTGCGTTTCGGCTTGTCCGAAGCACATAATAGAGCTTATTCCCTTTGACGCCAAGTACTGGGTCGGCTGCAAATCGGTCGACAAGGGCGCGAAAACAAGAAGCTACTGCGAGGTCGGTTGTATCAGCTGCCGTATATGCGAAAAGAACTGCCCAAGCGGCGCTATCACGGTCGACGATTTCGTCGCGCACATAGACTATTCAAAATGCACCTCGTGCGGAATATGCGCCGAGAAGTGCCCAAGACACATTATTAAGACGGGCGTCAGAGAATCGGCGCTTGAGGTATAACTTATGAGAATGAGAAAAAAGAAGCACGGCGCAGAAAGAATCGAGGCGTGCTCGGAGCTTTTGCTCGGATATGACCGTGAAAACGGTACGGTGGATACGGCGGTATTCGACAATCCGCACGTTCACCTTGAGATAGGCTGCGGTAAGGGCAGCTTCGTGTGCGGTATGGCAGAAAAATATCCCGACTTTACGTTTATCGCGGTCGAGCGTGTTTCGGACGTTATGGTATTGGCGCTTGAAAAGGCGGATGCGGCGGGACTTAAAAACATCCGCTTCGTTATCGCCAACGCCGCAGACCTTTGCGAGTGCTTACCCGAGCATTCGGTCGAGAGACTTTACCTTAACTTCTCTGACCCGTGGCCGAAGAAGGGCTACGCAAAGCGTAGACTCACCCACAGGGGCTTTCTTGAAAAATACAAGCGCATCTTAAAAGAGGACGGCGCGATATTCTTCAAGACCGACAACCGCGGTCTGTTTGATTTCTCGCTCGAGGAATTTTGTGAGTGCGGCTTCAGACTTGAAAACGTGACGTATGACCTTCACAACAGCGAGTATGCAAAAGATAACGTAGTGACCGAGTACGAAAGAAACTTTTCGGAAAAGGGATTTACCATCAATCGTTGTGAGGCGTATTTGAAATAAAATCAAGAATCGGCAGAAGGACTTTTCTTTTTGCCGATTTTGTTGTTGGTGATAGAAACGGATAATAAAAATTTGCCGAAACGAAAAGATTTGCGGCTTAAACATTATGATTATAGTTCTGCGGGTGCTTATTTTGTCACTATATGCACCAAAGACAGAAAAAATATATTTTGGGATAAAATATCGTCCAATTTTGTAGGGGAGGATATCATCCTCCCGCCCGAAAGTACAAGTTTATCAACATATGGCAAAATTGCAGAAGAAGCAATTAAGGCAATTCCCGAGCATTATACACATATTGAATTGTTACAATATGTCGTTATGCCAAATCACATTCATATGATCTTGTTAATTCCGTTTGATCGCGGGAGGATGATATCCTCCCCTACAAGCATCTTGACAGCGGTAGGTCAGATGAAACGTTCTGTGTCAAAAAAAGTCGGAGAACCAATCTGGCAAAGATCTTTTCACGATCACGTTATTCGCGATAGAAATGATTACATAAAATAGCAAAATACATTTATGAGAATCCGATTAAATGGAAATACGATTGCTTATTTGCCGAAGACTAAAAAAAGCACCCGTTTGGCTCCTTCTCATAAGGATATTTGTATTTTGTAGGGGCGATTCATGAATCGCCCCTACGGACACGCATAAATTTCGGCAGAGACATTGTTTTCTCTGCCGATTTGTGTTATAATGAGGGTAACGAAAAGCCTCTCCCAATGGGAGAGGTGGCGGCGAAGCCGACGGAGAGGGTAAATAGCGACAAAATACACCCTCTCACCCGCTATCGCGGGAGCTCTCCCAAAGGGAGAGCCTTTGTGTGCGCGCAACTTTAGGGGTATGGGCTTTTCCCTGTGCCTTTGTAATACAAAGGCGAAACTGGTGATAAAGCAGTATAGCAGAAAAGAATTTGATGGGGGTGTGAGCAAATGGATATATCTTTCAAATCAGGTAATGAAAAATTCAATTATAGAGTTTGTGCTATGATGATTTCTGACGAAAAAATCTTGGCAATGCATGACGATAGATCGCCATATTACTATCTGCCCGGCGGAAGAGTTGCAATTGGTGAAACTGCGGAAAATGCCGTTATTAGAGAGATTCAAGAGGAATTGG
>JAZNNG010000015.1:0-9469 GCA_045580165.1 Eubacteriales bacterium | reverse complement strand
GTCCTATGCACACCAAATCCGTTCGCTGACCGATAATTTTAAAGAAAGCCTGACAAAAGAGTCAGAATGCAGCGGACACATTCACATTGTAGCTCCCGATTCTCTGTGTGAAGAAATGCTCTATTCCCACTACATAGATTTTCATAACAAGTACCCAAGTATTTCCATAAAGTTTACCACCGCAGACACCTCGGTAATGTTCGATATGCTCGACCACAACGAAGCCGACGCCATAATCACTCTTGACAGCCACTCCTACCGACGCGACTACGTTATCGCGAAGGAGGAGCCGCTTTCTATGCATTTCGTAACAAGCTCAAAATCGAAATTCGCGGGAAAGCGCGGTCTAAAAATGACCGACATCGTAAACGAGCCGTTTATTCTCACCGAGTACGGTCAGGGATACCGACGCGTTTTTGACAAGGAGCTTGCAAAAAAGTCGCTTGAGATAACCCCGGTGCTTGAAATAGGAAGAACCGATATTATCACGAATATTCTCACCAAAAGTGATATGATATCGTATCTTCCCGATTTCGTTACCAAGGAATTTATAGACGCAGGCGAGCTTTGCTATCTCGACGTCCGTGATATGAATATTGATATATGGAAGCAGCTTATCTACCACAAAAACAAGTGGATGTCAAAGAGCCTTAAGACCTTCATTAAATATATCGGAGAAACAGAGTTCTCCGACGCAAGGTAAAAAAAACGACGGGCCTGTCGGGGTTATTGTTATGTTAGATCATATGTGTTGTAACCCAATTTCAAGATGTTTTCTTGTAACTGTGGAAACAATATGCGGTAGCATTTCATTGGTAGGGGTCGGCGCCCTCTGTCAAGAGCAAGATTGTAACAAAATAAGCACCTGCAGAACTGTAATCATATTGCCTGAGCCGCAAATCTTTTCTTTTCGGCAATTTTTGGTCTTTATCCATTTTCATCACCCACATCATTATAACGCAAATCGGCAGAGAAAACAAGTTCTCTGCCGAAGTTTTGTGCCGCCTGTTTCTCCGCTAAGACTGCAGAGAGAATGGTGGGGCTTTTTTACTTTTCTTCCGTGGTGTCGGTCATTACTTCCTTTATGGTGGATGCAAGACCTGCTATTCCCTGTATATTTGAGGGGATAATTATCTTGGTGGCCTTTCCGTTTGCCGCCTTTTCAAAGCTTTCAAGCGCCTTTATGGTAAGGTAGCCGTCTGTGGGGCTCGCCTCGTTTATTCTCTTGATACCCTCGGCTATTGCCGTCTGTACCGCGAGGATTCCCTGCGCTTGACCCTCTGCTTCTCTTATAGCCGCTTCCTTTTTAGCGTCGGCTCTGAGTATTGCCGCTTCCTTTTCGCCCTCTGCGATAAGGATAGCAGACTTCTTTTCACCCTCTGCCTTGAGTATGGACTCACGTCTTTCACGCTCTGCCTTCATCTGCTTTTCCATCGCATCCTGTATCTCGGCAGGCGGAATAATGTTCTTAAGCTCTACTCTGTTGATCTTGATACCCCACGGGTCTGTGGCTTCGTCGAGTATTGCTCTCATCTTTGTGTTTACGGTATCACGCGAGGTGAGAGTTTCGTCAAGCTCGAGGTCGCCTATGATGTTTCTGAGTGTCGTTGCGGTGAGGTTTTCTATCGCCATCATGGGTCTTTCAACGCCGTAGCAATAAAGCTTGGGATCGGTTATCTGATAATATACGACCGTGTCTATATGCATAGTTACGTTATCCTTGGTGATAACGGGCTGAGGCTTGAAGTCAACTACGTGCTCCTTGAGGTTTACCTTACTTGCTATCTTATCGATAAAGGGTATCTTTACGTGGATACCTACGTTCCACGTACAATTGTACGCGCCAAAGCGCTCTACTATAAACGCGTGAGCCTGCGGAACTATCTTGATATTAGCCGCAATGGCTACGAGTACTATGACTGCGAGTGCTATGATTATTTCCATAATTTCCTCCTGTAAAATTATCTCTTTACTATGAGCTTTACGCCCTCTACTCTGTTGACCGTGACCTTTTCGCCGACCTCTATTTCGCTTCCGTCATCGGAACGAAGGCTCCAGGACACGCCCGCAATAATACATTTGCCGGTTTCGGCATCGTTATCTACCCTTTCGCTGACAATAACCGTCTTACCGATTATTCTGTCAAGGTTGGTCTCTTTATTTTTACCCGAAAGAAGCTTTTTTACTATCGGACGGGTAAAGTAGATAAGCACCGCCGACACGGCAAGAAACACCGCTATCTGAATCCACAGGGAAGCTTTAAGCGACGCCGCGAGCATTGCCACGAGCGCGCCGCCCGCAAACCAAACGCTTACGAGTCCGACGGTTACTGCTTCTCCGACAGTGAACAACAGAAACAATATAAACCAAATTTTTACCGTAATATCATCTCCATTCAAAAGGTCTGACGGTTATTCCGTCAATATAATTATATCATAAATGTGCTCATAAACAAGTATATTTCGTAAATTTTTTCAAAAAACAAACTTCTCCTTTTAAAAACTAAAGGTTTTCAATGAATTTTTGACTATTGTCTTTACATATCCTACATAATATAGTAAAATATAATGTATAGATATATTTTCGGAGAAATTTATGAAAAACACTTCGCTTTGCTACATAGAAAAGGACGGTAAGTACTTGATGTTGCACCGTGTTTCAAAGGTCAACGACGAAAACGCGGGCAAGTGGATAGGTATCGGCGGAAAATTTGAACACGGGGAATCCCCCGAGGAGTGTGCGGCTCGCGAGGTGCTCGAGGAAACGGGACTTACCCTGAATTCGCTCTCCTACCGCGGTATCGTTACGTTCGTCAGCGACGAGTACGGCACCGAATATATGCACCTTTTTCACTCGGACTCGTTTTGCGGCAATATCAAGGAATGCGACGAGGGAGAGCTTTTGTGGATAGACAAGAAAAAGCTTTATGAGCTCACCTTGTGGGAGGGCGACAGAATATTTTTAGAGCTTCTCGATAAAAGCATCCCGCATTTCTCGCTGAAGCTTACCTATTCGGGCGAAAAGCTTATCTCCGCCGTGCTTGACAGCAAAAAAATACGGTAAACGAGGAAATTATTATTATCATATCCGGATGTGACGGTCTTTAATATCCGGATTTGACAAAATCGCACATTTACAGTAAAATGTAATTAAAGTCGTAAGTAAAGGAGAAATACTATGCGTAAGGAATATTTTACCGAAGCATCGCATCAGCCCCTTTTTTCAATGTACGACACCCTCAAAAAGAAGTCGATAAATCCTTCCCGACACCACAAGCATCATCCCGAGCTTGAGATCGGCTTTATTGCCGAGGGTAAGGGAAAATACGTAGTCGACGAGAGGTCGTACGACTTTAAGCCGGGTGACGTTTTCTTCATACGCGCCAACGAATCCCACTGTATTCCGTTTATGGAAAGCGATGAGGTGATCGCCTTCGTTATCCGCATAAACTGGTACTATATGTGGAATATATGCGCCGACTACATTGATACGGCAAAAATACACAATATGATCACCTCGGGTATCCCGATAAACAACTATTTCCCGAAGGAAAGCGGCCTCGGAAAGAAGGTCGACGAGATCAGAAAACTATTCAGAAACGAAAATGACGCTACCCGTTTTGAGATCAAGCGTAAAATACTCAATCTTCTTATAGTTATAGCGGATTCGGTTTCCTACACCTCGCTACCCGAAAACAATCAGAAGGCACCCTCGCATATCGCAGAAATTCAGAGCGCGGTAAATTATATCAACAACAATTTATCAAAGCAGATAACTCTCGACGATATCGCTCACGCGGCATCAATGAGCCGTTCGTACGTTTCGTCCTACTTCAAGCTCGTTACGGGTGTATCCCCTTACGAATATCTGCTTACGGCAAGAGTGGAAAAGGCCATCCGTCTTCTGAAAAAGACCAATCTGTCGATTACCGAAATAGCTCAGAAATGCGGATTCGGAAGTCTGTCAAGCTTTAACAAGACCTTCAGAAGAAGCAACGGTGTCACCCCGAGAGAATACCGACTCAGTCGGGGTAAATAAAGCGTTTGTCAGGAGTACTTAAATGGAACGGGAAAGCATAACGGTTTATGACGTTGCCATAGTTGGCGCAGGACCTGCCGGCGCAATATTTGTAAAGGAATTAGCCGCGGCGCGTCCCGATTACAAAATAGCTCTTATAGATGGGCAGTCACGGGACACCGCAAAGCCGTGCGGAGGGCTTCTCGCTCCCGACGCGCAAAAGCTTCTCGCGAGGTTTGATCTTGCCCTCCCGAAGGACGTGCTTGAGGACCCTCAGATATTCGCGGTGGAAACCATCGATATAGACAAGAATATAGTAAGATATTACCAAAGGCATTATCTCAATATGGACAGATACGCCTTTGACAAGTGGCTAATCTCGCTCATTCCCGAGCATGTTGACGTGCTAGATGGCAAATGCGTACAAATAAAAAAGGACAAAGAGCTTTATAGCCTTATTATAAAGCAGAGCGACAAAGAAACAAGGCTCTGCGCGAGGTCGGTTGTCGGCGCGGACGGCGGCGGATCGGTTGTAAGACGCGCCTTCTTTAAGCCGATGAAGGTGCAGTACGTTGCAATTCAGCAATGGTTTGAAAACAAGGGGCAGAAGCTTCCGTATTATTCGTGTATATTCGATGCAAAAACGAGCGACAGCTGCTCGTGGACCATACATAAGGGAGGCTACGTTATATTCGGCGGAGCCTTTGAAAAGCAAAAATGCCGCGAGGCGTTTGAAATTCAAAAGTCAAGGCTTGAAAAGCATCTCGGAAACTCCTTCGGAGAAGCCGTCAGGACCGAGGCTTGTCTTGTTTCAAGCCCTCGTTCAATGAAGGACTTTTTAACGGGTGACGGGGGAGTTTTTTTACTTGGTGAAGCGGCAGGCTTCATCAGCGCCAGCTCGTTTGAGGGACTCAGCAGCGCTATGTATAGCGGAAAGATGCTCGCCGAGGCAATGAGCGTCGGCAAGTCTTGCGAGGACGTACAAAAATTATACCGTAAAAAGACCCGCGCGCTCAGACTCAAGCTTCGTATGAAATCGGTAAAGAGGGCTCTTTTATGTACTCCGTTCACAAGAGAGATAATTATGAAAAGCGGAATACAGAGCATTAAACCGTATGTGAAAAAGTAAAAAACACCTGTTGGCGCACATGCGATAAAGCAAGTGCGCTAAAAATTACACTCTTTTATGCAGTACAGCTTGAAAGGCAATAAATATTTTGATATTTAAAGCAGAACGGTGGTGAAATTATGATTTTCAAAACACACGAGTTACCGAAAGAGTACAAAGCCACAAAAAGTGGGAAAATCATATTAACTATATGTGGTATATTGTTGGTGTTCATATTCATTCTTGCGTTTGTTGCTCTTGTCGTCGAAACACATAAATTTATCACTCCATTTTGCTTGACTTTGCTTCCGTTTATATTGCTTGGAAGCGTTTGGACCATGATTCTCTATGATATGAAAAGAGCGTTTGTAGAGATTACTGATGATAAGATTATAGCGGTTGATTATTACTTTGGTTCGAAACACGAAAAAGTATTTTCCAGAGAAGACGTTGTTTTTGCAGAAATAATCTCGGGATATTCTATGAAGATTAGTGGTTATCGCTTTTCGGGAACGGGCTTTCCAAATTTGAAATACATTATATTCCGCGGAAAAAACAAAAAGTATTTGCTTAAGCTAATATGTTCTAACGAAACAAAAAGCTATGTTGAAAATCACTTTGAAATTGTAAATGTATAGTCTCGAAAAAATTCCACCGTATGCTTTTGTGTCCACCAAAACAGTGCTTTTCAGGAAAAGAAGACAGACTTTTAGGGCACACAAACCAAAGGCTCCCTCCGGGAGGGAGCTCCAGACGAAGTCGGGTGAGGGAGAGCGCGCTACAATAAAGTCAATATAAATTTCAAGTCACGTGGGCTCCTTCCGTTACGCTTTGCGTGCCACCTTCCTCCCGGAGGAAGGCTGTCTTGCTACCCATAGTTTACCTAAAAGGTGTAACACACTAACCTAAACGGGCAAGGCGTGTGAAAAAGGACAGAGATGAAAATCTCTGTCCTTTTTACCGTAGGGGCGACACACGAATCGCCCCTACAAGAATAGGTTAAACCGACTTTATAGTAGGTACACCTTGTTTTTTTACCTTAGATGCATACCGCCGTCGATGATGAGGTCGGTGCCGGTTATGTATCTGCCCTCGTCCGAGCACATAAGCAGTACCGCAGGAGCGATATCACGCGGTTCTCCGACGTATCCGCAGGGTATCTTTGCGTTCACTGCGGCGCGGTTTGCGTCTGCCGATAAAAACTCGGCGTTTCGGGGTGTGTCGATAGCACCGGGAGCGATATTGTTGACCGTTACGCCAAAGGGCGCGAGCATAGGCGCGATGTTCTGAACGAGCTTCATCTGCGCCGCCTTGGTAGCACCGTAGAGCGAAAGCTCGGGATGCTGATTGTATTGGTTTACGCTTCCGATCGTTACTATTCTTCCCCAACCCTTTTCTTTCATTGCGGGGGAATATTTTGTCATAAGATAATAGGTGCTCTTTACGTTGCAGTTCATCTGGTTATCGTATTCCTCAAGAGTAAAGCCGTCCCATTCTCTTTTATACTGTATGGATGCATTCAGCACGAGTATATCAACGTCGCCCGTGGTCTTATAAAGCTCGTCCATATCCTCGACCTTAAGGAGGTTGGCAAGCACCGGAACGGCTCCCGGTATCTGCTCTGCCGCCTTTATACACTTTTCCATACTCGTTGCGCCGTTAATATAAACCTTGGCGCCGTGTCTTGCAAGCTCTGCGGCGATCTCAAAGCCAATTCCCTGAGTTGCGCCCGTTACAAGAGCCGTTTTTCCTGTGAGAGCAAACATTACAGTCTCCGTTACGCTATTTTAGCGGTAATATAATATGTATCAAAGCCGAGCGTGTTTCTCAGAAACGAAAATGGGTTGGGCCCCATTTTCAGCTCGGATTTGTACGCGAAGTACACAAACTTGGAGTTTTAATATACTAAGCCTTCGCGTTTAGCTCCATTCTCTGTCGTTAGCCCATTCCTTGTCCCATTCGGTGGTAGGCTCCCACTGTCCGGGATACTTTTCGTGAATGTGCTCTGCGATGAGCTCCTCGTTGAGAGCGTCGATGCCGAGACCGGGCTTGTTCGGAACGGTTACGAAGCCGTCCTTGAAGAGAGGATTATCGATACCGATGGCAAGGTCATTCCACCACGGTACGTCGATGGAGTGGAATTCAACTGCGAGCACGTTCTGAACTGCTGCTGCCGCGTGAATAGCCGCCATGCAGGCGATGGGGCTTTCTGCCATGTGTATTGCCATTGCAACGCCGTACTTGTCGCACATATTGCCGAGCTTCTTAAGCTCCATTGCGCCGCCGACGGTAAGTATGTCGGGGTGTACTACCGAAACGCCGCCGTTCTTCATAAGCGGCTCGAAGTTTTCAGCAAGGTAAATGTCCTCGCCCGTGCATATCGGCACGTTGCAGCCGTTTGCGATTTTTTCAAAATGTCTTGTATAGTGCCAGGGAGCAATGTCCTCGATCCACGCGATGTTATATTTTTCAAGTCTCTTTGCGAACATAATGCAGTCTTCGATAGCGATATGTCCGAAGTGGTCGATCGCGAGAGGAACCTCGTATCCGATGACCTCTCTTACCTGTCTTACGTAGTCTTCAAGGTAATCCATACCCTTTTGTGTGAGGTGAATACCCGTTGCGTGATGAGGAATGGTGAAGGTCTCGTAGTTCTTGCCGAGCATCATATCCATATCGATAGAGCCCTTCTGGTGATTTATTGCCTTCATTGAGTACTTCTTTATATCCTCAAGAAAGCCGATAGGCGCATTGAGGCAGCCCGGCTCGTCGAGCATAAGCTCAATGCCGAGGTCCATCTTAAGGAATGTGAAGCCCTGCTCCATTCTCTTTTTGAGTGCGTGACCCATATCGGTGCCCGTATGCTTACCGTCAACGTCGGTATCGCAGTAAACTCTTACCTTATCGCGGAACTTGCCGCCGAGCATCTGCCAAAGCGGTACTCCCCACGCCTTACCTGCGATATCCCAGAGAGCGATCTCGATACCGGAAACACCGCCACCCTGACGTGAGTGTCCGCCAAACTGCTTGATACGTCTAAAAAGCTTATCAACGTTTAAGGGGTTCTCGCCAACGAGTCTTGACTTGAGCATAAGCGCGTAGGTTGCGCTGGACGCGTCTCTGACTTCACCGTAGCCGACAATACCCTGGTTGGTGTATACCTTGATAAGCGGGCAGTGCTTGGGAGCGCCGTTTATGTTCGTCACTCTGATATCCGTGATCTTAAGCTCAGAGGGGGACGAGCAAAGGTTAACGCTTTCGGAAAGCATTTCCTTAACTGTCTTGTTCATAAATATTCCTCCGTTTTGGTCGGTTTATTATAACTTCCATTTATATTCTACTACACAAACCCAAATTTTTACACCCGAAAAACAAGCCGATAGGTTGACTTTTCGAAACAAATATGCTAAAATATGCAAAAATAAGGGGGTGGAACTCTTGATTTTCGAACAAGACAATCTCGTTTTTCAGGTTCTCGACGTAATTTCAATAGACCAAAAGGGAAGCAAGACCGTAAATCCCTCTCGCAATTTTGACGCGCTCACGTTCAGATTTCACGCAGATACTACTATTGAATGCCGCGAAAAAGTGACCGTTCTGACCGACAATTCCCTAACATATATTCCGTCAAACACGAGCTATACGAGAACCACCTCCCGTGACCACATGATAGTGATCCACCTCAAAGTTCTCAACTACAATTCAACCACCGTTGAATCCTGCTATCCGACAAAGCCCGACGTTCTCGCCGAGCTTTTCACAAAGGCTTACGAGTGCTGGAGCGCCAAGGGCGTATCGTACAGGCACGAAACGTCTGCTATATTAAACCGCATTTTCGCGGAAATATACAAGGACAACTGCTACGTCAAGGAAAACGTATCAAAGATAGGTGAGGCGGTAAAGTACATAAACAAATACATTTATTCCCCCGAATTATCCCTTGCGGAGGCAGCAAGGCAGGGGTTTGTAAGCGATACCTATTTCAGAAAGCTCTTCAAAAGAGAGTTTGGAATATCCCCCAAGGAATACGTTATTGAAAAGCGTATCAAATACGCCGCGTCCCTCATTATTACGGGCGACTGCTCTCTCAAGGAGGTTGCGACCTTCGCCGGTTACAACGATTACAAGCATTTCTCCGTTGAGTTCAAGCGTGTAACGGGAAAATCTCCGTCTGAATATACCTACAATTATTATCTTATGATTTCGGGAAAGAAAAGCACACCCGTCGACAAGAACTGACCTCTCTCTGCGCCTTTTTGAAAAAACGCGCCCCAAAAACTTTAAGACGCGCATCTTATTTTCCCGCAAGCAAGATCTCGACCCATACACGTTCGTTTGACCTGT
>JAZNNG010000014.1:0-36928 GCA_045580165.1 Eubacteriales bacterium | reverse complement strand
CCGATGATGATACCGGTGTTGCCGCCTTCTTCAGTTGTAGCTGTATCTTCTGTTGTAGCTTCTTCGGACTTATCTTCTGTCTTTTCCTCGGTAGCTTCTTCAGTTGCTTCTTCGGTTACTTCCTCAGTAGCTTCTTCGGTAGCTTCATCAGTAGCTTCATCAGTAGCTTCATCGGTTGCTTCGTCGGTTGCTTCTTCTGTTACTTCTTCTGTAGCAGCAACCTCAGTTGCCTTTTCGGTTGTAACTTCTTCAGTTGCCTTTTCGGTTGTCTGAACTGTTGTGGGCTCTTCAGTTGTCTGAACTGTTGTCTGAACTGTTGTGGGCTCTTCAACAGGAGGAGTTACAGTTGTGTCGTACGTGCCTGTAGCGAAGTTGTAGGACTCAGCCATTTCTTCTGTTTCGAAGAAGCCGAAGCCTGCGATGTAGCATACTGCTTCAGGAGCTTCGTTGTACTCGAACATCTGAATTCTGAACTGACGGACGGTTGCTTCAGACCAAGCAGTACCGTCTTCGTAAATGAGGTCTTCGAGGTTAACTACTGTATCCATCCATTCGCCGTTACCGTTTGCGATATCCCAGATCTTGAATGCAGCGCCGATGGTTGTGCCGAGAACTGGAGCGTCCATAGATGCCCAGAACTTCATGCAGTCGATGTCTGCCGCTGCTTCGTTGTATGCGTATCTAACTCTGAGCCAAGGATACTTGGGAGCGTCGAGAGAGGGGTTGTAAGCTTCAGCATTCCACTGATAGTAGTTGAAGTCGAAGTAACCTGTTACCTTGTCTTCAAGGAGCTCAACCTTGACGCACTTTTCACCCTTGTAGGTGTCGATGTCGAACTTAACGCCAACGTATGTAGAGGGGGCACCTGTACCGGGGTTGATGATACCACCGTTAACGATACCGTTGTGGAATCTTGTGCCGTCATCAAACTTCATCATACGGTCAGCATCAAAGATGTGGTCGCCGCCGGGTGTGGGGACGTCCAATGCGCTTACTGCAGTGGCCATTGTGATTACCATAATAGCAGCAAGTACGAGTGAGAGTATTCTGTTTTTCATTGTGAAAAACTCCTTTCTAATTTGTGGGTTATTCGTATAACCTTACGCCCATATTATACCAAAGAAAACCGATTTTTTCAACAGTTTTTACGCATTTTTTGCGTTTTGTTTAATGTAACGATTTAAGACCCTCTTTTTTGTTAATTTTGAATAAATAAAAGTTATTTAACGCGTCAAAAAAGCGAGAACCTCGGTTCTCTCTTTTTATAGAAAACAGCAGAATTATTTTGTGAAGTATTTTACTATCTTGTTAACGCTGTTAGCGTATGCCTTTTCGATACTTGCGCTCCAGGATGCCCAGTTGTTTGTCTGATTCTCTACAAACATCTGAAGCTGACCCGCACTTACAAGTCCGTCATAGAGATAAGAGGAGGATGCGATAATGGTATCTACCATATCAACGGATTCCTCATCGGGAGCCTCCTTAAGGCTGAGCGTGATGTCGTAGTAGGTGGGTCTTACCTTATTGTAGGACTCGATAGACATAGCCTCGAGGATTATACCCGTATCCTGAAGGAGAGTATTTGTGGTAGGTATGTAGGAAAGGTGAGCGATGTTTGCGGCGCGGCTGAAGTATTCGCCCTGCTCCTCGTCAAGCATCGGGTAAGGAAGGATACCGATATCAAACTCGGAATCGCGGTTCCAGCTGAGCATCGTGATCATACCGTCATCCATAAGAAGTCTGCCTTCCTTGAACGCATTCTTATCTATGGAATACTCGGTGAAGTTACAGTAAGAATTCTTGCCGTCGAAAAGCTCGATGAGCTTATCGATAAGCTTTACGTTTCTTTCTGTTGCGATATTAAACGTAGGCATATCGTTTTCATCTCTGGTAACTGTCTGTCCGCCCATACCTACGTAGAGAGCGTACATATTCTCGTAACCCCAACCGGAGTAACCGAGTCTGTCGGTCTTAACGTCCCACTCGGAGTCACCGTTAAGGTCGGAATAGCCCTGCTTTACGATAGCGATCATCTTATCGATAGTCCAAGTCATATCGTAAACGTCCTGATAAGGATAGTCTATTCCAAGGTCATCGAAAAGCTTCTGGTTAAAGAAGATAGCGTTTGTAGAGTTATACGTTACGAGGTTAAGGTCACCGCCCATAACGTAAATTCTGTCGTTAAAGCCGAGGTTTCTTACACCCTTGGAGTTCCAGTAAGGATTCTCAAGGTTGAGAGCGTCAAGCTCATTCCAGTCAACGAAGTAGTCGTTAAGGATCATAGCAGGCATACCGTTATGCTGCGTCGACTGATAGAGATGATAGGTGGTATCGCCCGAAAGAACGAAGTTCTTGATCTGTCCGACACCAGCACCCGATTCAGCCTGGAACATATCAAACTCGAGGTTGTATCTTTCCTCAATAGCAAGGTTTCTCTGGAATATAGCGTCGTTAACGAGGTCGCCCGTTTCTTCCTCTGCTATAAGGTAACCCATTGAGCCGTTAACTCCGAAGATACCGAATTTCTTCTGTCCGAAGTCAAGATCAGGAACGTCGTCGAGCGAATACTCGTACTCAACTTCTTCCTTTACGCCCGTCTGAACAGTAGTTACTTCTTCGTTTCCACACGCTACGAGAATAGGTGTGAGCGCAAGAATAAACGCCAAAATAAGCGCAATTTTTTTCATAATTGTGTTTTCCTTTCGTGAAATATATTTTACACATTGTCATTGTAACACATTTTTCCCAAATTTTCAAGGGTTTCATTTGCCGTCATTTGCAACAAATCGAGCAGCTGCAATTTGTGATATGTGCACAATAAAAAGCCGCGGACTCATCCGCGGCTCTTCTCATCCTTTTTATTTCATATAATAGTTGTATATCTTATCTATGTTCCTCTGATAGGTTTTTTCAACCGATGCGCTCCACGATGCCCATGTGTTCGTCTGACTGTTTATAAACATCTGAAGCTGACCGTAGGAAACGAAGCCTTCGTACATATACGATGACGATCCAAGGATAATATCGACCATATCGACCGACTCCTCATCGGGAGCTTCCTTAAGGCTGAGTGTGATATCGTAGTATGCAGGTCTGATCTTGTTGTAGGACTCGATTGACATAGCCTCAAGAATTATGCCCGTATCCTGAAGAATATTGTTTGTGGTAGGAATATAACAAAGGTGTGCAATGTTTGCGGCACGGCTGAAGTATTCGCCCTGCTCCTCATCAAGCATCGGGTAAGGAAGAATACCGACGTCAAACTCGGAATCACGGTTCTGGCTAAGCCCTGTTATCATACCGTCATCCATAAGAAGCCGTCCTTCTTTGAATGCCGTCTTATCGATACTGTATTCATAATTGTTTAAGTATGCGTTCTTACCGTCATAAAGCTCGATAAGCTTATCTATAAGCTTCACGTTGTTTTCTCTCGAAAGAACAAACTTGGGCATACCGTTTTCGTCTTTACCTACGGTATCACCGCCCATTCCTATGTAAAGAGCCTGCATATTCTCTGCCGCCCATCCGGAGTATCCGAGACGGTCGGTATTGGGGTCCCACTCGGAGTCACCGTTAAGGTCTGAATAGCCCTGCTTTGTAATGGCGATCATTTTATCAATAGTCCACGTCATATCGTAAACGTCCTGATAAGGGTAATCTATTCCAAGGTCGTCAAAAAGCTTCTGGTTAAAGAATATGGCGTTTGTAGAGTTATATCCCTTGAGGTTGAGGTCTCCGCGCATTACGTAGTACTTATCGTTAAAGCTTATCTTGTCTACTCCCTTGGGGTTCCAATAAGGATTCTCAAGCTTCAGAGCGTCAAGCTCATTCCAGTTAACGAAGTAATCGTTAAGTATCATACCCGGCATCCCGCCGTGCTGAGTAGAAAGGTAAAGCTGATAGGTCTGATCTCCCGACACAATAAACGTCCTTATCTGATTCGCACCTGCGTTCGGCTCGGCTTCAACCATTTCAAAATCAAGGTTGTATCTTTCTTCTATCGCAAGGTTACGCTGGAAAACGGCATCGTTAACAAGGTCGCCCGTTTCTTCCTCCGCAATCATAAAGGGCATAGAGCCTCTTACTCCGAAAATACCGAATTGCTTTTCGCCAAAATCAAGCTCGGGGACGTCGTCAAGTGAATACTCGTATTCGTTTTTCTCCTTTACTCCGCTTGAAACGGGCGTGGTATCCGCATCATTTCCGCAAGCAGTCAAGATCGGCACAAGCACGAGAATAAACGCCAATAAAAGTGATATCCTTTTCATTTTCGATCTACCTTTCTATTCCACAAGTACAGTTCTATATAATTATACCATAGCAGCAAGGAGAAAACTATTCGAATATTACAATTATTTGGGAAGATATTACAATTTTTTGTGCGTTTATGTCTGTGGCGCAAAAAAGCACGGCGTTTGCCGTGCTTTTTATACTTTACTTTTTCTTTCTAAGCGAGATAGCTACGAGCGCGATAACTATAACCACCGCCGCTATTATGCCGACTATTGCACCCGTGCCAATTCCGCCGTCTTCCTCGAGCACGTCGGTAGTAGGGGCTTCGGTAAGTGCCTCGGTCGATTCCTCGGTGGATGTTTCAGTCGATGTCTCCGTTGGAGCTTCGGTCACCGCTTCTGTAACAGACTCTGAGTCTGCCGATTCTTCTGCTTCTTCGGAAACCTCCTCGGTTGCATCCACCGCTTCGGTCGCTTCTTCTGTCGCATTCTCGGTTACGGCTTCTGTGGGAGCCTCTGTTGCAGCCTCTGTGGGAGCCTCTGTTGCAGCCACGGTAGGTGCTTCTGTGGGCGCTTCCGTGGGAGTCTCTGTGGGCGCTTCCGTGGGAGCTTCTGTGGGTGCTTCTGTTGCAGCCTCCGTGGGCGCTTCGGGCTGATTCGGCTGGTTGAATTTATAAGCCTTAGCCTCTTCCTCTGTTTCAAACAAGCCAAAGCCTGCTATGTAGCACTGAGCCTCTTCGCTTTCGTTATACTCAAACATATAAAGTCTGATCTGATGGACGGTGGATTCGTTCCACACGGAGCCGTCTTCAAAGATAAGGTCGTCTACGTTAATTACGGTTTCCATCCACTCGCCGTTACCGTTGGCAACATCCCATATCTTCTGAGCCGCGCCGATGGTCATTCCGAGAACCGGCGCATCCTTTGAAGCCCAGAACTTCATACAGTCAATGTCGGCAGCCGCCTCGTTGTAGGCGTATCTGACCTTGAGCCAGGAGTACTTTCTCGCGTCGAGAGAATGTCCGAACGCTTCCATATGGTCGTAATATCCTATATCGAAGTATCCTGTCAACTTGCCCTCAACAGGCTCGACGCGAACACATATTTCGCCCTTATATTCATCGGGAAAAAACTGAATTCCCGCGTAAGTACGGTAGGTTCCCGTCTTTTCGGAAAGAACTCCTCCGTTTACGATCTCGTCTACCTTTATAATTCTTTCGTGTTCAAAAATCGGGCTTCCGTCGGGAATAGGCGCATCAAGCACCTCCTCGTCTGCCGCTATGGCAAGGGACATAGTAAAGAGCATTACAAGTGCGAGTAAAACTGATAAAAACTTTTTTGTCATAAGTAGGAGCTCCTTTCGAAATTCAACCGTTTCAATATTTATTTACGGTTTGAATGTATTATACACAAATTCAGAAATCATTTCAATAATTTTCCTTTTATGCGTCAACATTTCTAAGAATCAAACAAATAGCCCTCGAGCTTTTTGTCTAATGTGAACAAAAACTCAAGGGCGTATAATTTATCCTATTTTAACAAGACTTATATCATCAAGGTAGTACTCGTAGGGTGTATCCTCCGTTCCCGTAAGTCTGAAATACGCAGTATTTACCTCGCGCGGGTCAATATCAAGCTCGAATTCAAACACGTTTTCGGTCCACTCGGGCTTGAGCTCAAATCTGTTTCTCGCCGCGAAGCTCTTTATCTGCTCGGTCTCGGTCGTCTCGCCGTAGGTCGCTTCGATAGACGCCGTTACAAGTCCGGGCTTACTTCCCTCTTTGAGCTTAGTCCAGAACGAGAGCCTGTATTTGCCCTTGCCTGCACGCAAATAACGCTCAACAAGTCCTATGGTAAGTCCCATCCACGGGCGGATTATGGGCATATGCATCGCATACTTTCCGGAATGCACCTCATCAGACACGAGGTAGGGATGGATAAACATACAGCTTCCCCACTCTCCTGCACCCTCTTCAAAGCCGCCGTTATCAAAAAGCTCTTCACCGAGCGTGTACGCAGGGTACTGCTTTTCGGGGGCAATATAAGGCTTGTCGAGGTACACGGTATTGGGCTTTATGGGAAGTCCCTTTGCCGTTTCCTCGTTAACGGTGATATTTACCGTTAAGCCGTCTTCACTATGGTCGTTCAAAACGACCTCGTCTGCGCTCGTTATAAGCTTACCGTCAATCCAGAGGTTTTCAATATTAACAAAGAATTCACTTCCGTTGGCTATGCCGATAAATCGGTGGGTGCGATCCTTTTCGTATGCCGACTGATTGCAGTTTCCGTGAGGTGTGCTGAGCGAAAGGTTCTTAAATACAAACTCCTTGCGACCCTTTCCCTGCCCGTTGCTGACGAGAAGTCCGTTCCACCACGCGCAGTCAACGGTATCGAGGTTTTGAATGACCGTGCCGCCGAACAGGTTATCAGGCATTGAGGTATAGAAATTTTTGAACACACCTTCGCTTGCACGGAATATGTGTATATTATTATACGTGAGGTTTTTCTTGAGTCCGACGAACGAGAATATACCGCAGGTGCTTCCCATTATGACCTCGTCGAAGGATACGTTTTCGATATCACCGTGGCACACCGACGAGTCGTCGCAGACGTCGCCGTATATGTTGGTAAATTTGAAATTTTTGCAGTTTCTTATGGTCAAGCCGTCGGTAGAGATTATATTAGACATCATCTTGAAGCCGTCAATAACCGCGCCGTCACAGTTTTCCATATACAGATGGTAGAAGTGTGCGTCGTAGGTTTTTATACCCTTCAAGACCACGTTTTTGGAGTCGTGGAAGATTATGACCTCGGTTTCACCGTGAATATTGTAGGTACGGGTATCGTGCGGATCGAGAAGCATACCGCGTCCGAGAATCTTAATGTTCTCTCCCCTTGCGCTTATTCTCGAATAAAGCACCGCACCCGGCGCTATATATAAGGTCTGATTTGACACGAGGTTTATTAACTTTTCCTCGGGCGCGAGCCACTTATCAACGAATATTACGCTTGGATCGTTCTTGTCGGGAATCTCGTCCTCGGGCTTTTCGGCAAACACGGTGAGAATGGTATTGTTTCGGTCACCGAGTCTTATCATAAACGTCGCGGGCTTATCAAGGTAGACCGAGATAACGTTACCGTTAACCTCGCTCTTGAACTGATGAGCCGACGGCATAAGCGTGTAGCTTGAAAAGCTCATATTTACCGTTACGTCAACTCTTACGCCCTCTCCTTCAAAAGCAAATTCAGCAAAGCGGCGGTAATCGTCCATCCAGTCCTCGCGCACGTTTGCGCTCTGTCTTACGTAATTATAAACGGGAATCTCGTGCGACTCCGCGCCTTGATTTACGACCACCTTATAGTCGTCATTTCTTTTTATAAGTTCGGGATATTCGGGATAAATTACAAGCTTATTCATACCTACACCTCTAAGTGTTTTTTTGAGTGTAGCATAAATAAAGAGGGTTGTCAACAAAATTTATAATTTTTCTGTTTTCAAGGAAAAAAGGAACACGGAGTCCGTGTTCCTTTTTGCTTTTCATTCGTCTGAACCAAGCATCAGCATGCGGGAGCGTAAAGCTCCTCGTCACCGTCGGCATCGCCTTTCTCAATAGAGGCGGTCGTTGTGCTTGCATACGTAAGATGTGTGTTACCGTTAGTATCCTTATATACGAGGAATGCTCTGCCGTACCATACGTCAGCCTCGTTTCCAAGACTCTTGGATACCGTAAACAGAGGAGTTGCATTCTCCGAATTATCGCGAATACGTCCGACTATCATTTCGTCATATACGGAAATTTCGCCGGTATCATTGTCCTCAAGCTTTTCAAGCTCCTCTTTGTTCTTGGACATCATTATACCGTGGTTTATAAGCGTATATCCCTCGGGAAGTGCGAAGATGCCCGTAAATTTGGTCTGTCCGTCCTCCGTCCACGAAGCGACCGTTGAAACGGTAGGTGCAGCTTCCTTAGTAAGAGCCTTTTCGTACACCTTGACTTCCGTGCCTGCCGCGAACATATAGTTAAACGAGAAGTTATCCTTGTATGATGCCGTGTACTCGCTTTCACCGACTACAATAGTCCAAAGAGGCGTATTGTTGGTCGGGGTCTTTTTGATTATGATATTATCGCTGTATGACGGATTCTTAGTCCCATCAACTACCGAACCGTCTATGCCGTAAGCAGTAAAGAGGTTCCTTTCGTCGGAAGTGCTTCCCACAGTACATACAAATACGTCTACGACCGCGCTATCAACGTTAGCATCTACGTACGTGTAGCCTGTCGGTTCTTCGTCTACGGAGAGGATCTCGTTTGTGGCAGCGTTGATGTAAAGGTCTACCGTTTGCCCCTCTTCAAGGAATACCGGCTGATAGAATACATATCCGCCGAGTGCGTACACGTCTGCGTCCGCGCCTGCGGCTACGAACACTTCAACCTCACTGTCCTGAGAAAGTCTCTTCCAGTATGCTGCAACGTAGCCATCGTATGCGTTGGCTTTAATCTTTGTAGGCTCGCTTGCGCTTACGTATTCGTTGATGAACATACTGTTGGAATCATTTGAGTCCGCAAACGAAATGTCTCCCATATCAAATCTGTCGACAAACGCTACAAGTTTTACGGGAGTCTCGATGTCGTCCGGAGCAAAGTTAGCATTGATAAGCGCATCGCCGACCACCTTGTACGTGATAGTCTCGGGAGCTTCACCGTTTGCATAGGTATTACCGTCTGCATCGGTCAAGGGTGTCATCTGACCGTAAGTGAGGTCATGCCAGTTACGGAGATAGTGTTCTTCTTCGGGAATAGCCGTGAAGGTTATCTTCTCTCCCTCCATAGCATATATGGAGATTACCGTTCCGGTCTCGCCGTTGTAGGAAACCTGACCGCCCACGGATGCCGTAAGCTCAACTGTATACTGAGTCAATCTTCCGTCAACCATAAGGCCGTAAATCGGACAATCAGCAGCAGGAACATTTGTAAACGTAATGGTTACGTCGTGCTTTGTATCTTCAAGATCACTGTACATCATAGGACTTGATCTTTTGGGTTTTTCCGTATATACTGTGTCGTCAATCGTAACCGTTACACCTGATATTGCGGAGCTCTGCTCAGCATCCGGATCGCCGCCCTCATAGCCGGTATCATCTTCATCCGGCATCTTCATAAAGATACCGAGCTCTGTTCCGACGAAGGAGAACTTTACAGTTCCCGAGCCGGGGTTATCTATGAGCTTGAGATAATTTGTAAACGTTGAAGACTTGAGGGAATCGATAAGCTCAAAGCCGTTAACGCTTACCGCGGGATCGTCAAGAGGTATAATTTCGGGGGTGAAGGTAAGAACACCGGCATTGATAGGAGCTTCGGGACAAGTTTCTTCAGAAACTTCATCGGGACAGTCATCGACATCGGCAAGGGATACCTCAAGGTAATCCTCAACAGCTCTTGCGTAGAGTGCGTAGCCCGCATCTATGGGATGAACGTCCGTGGCATCTTTGTAGTATTTAGCCCAGGTTTCTCCGTTGTAGGGACCTTCTCCAAAGATGGCTTCAAACGTGTACTTACTTGCGTCTATGGAAGGTATTCCGTATTCGGCGGCAATCGCATCCTGACCTGCTGCAGCCACGTACTTGCCCTCGATAAGCACACGGTTGCCGTTCTCATCCTCATCCGTTATAGCTCCGTAGCTTGCTATATAAACCGTGATGATTTCGGTGTTCGGGAGCTCCTCACGAATAGTTCTGACAAGATACTCGTAATACTTACCGTCATATACGCCATCGACCACATCGCCGTCGTATACATCGTTCATCGAGGTTTCGATAAATACTATGTCGGGCTCGTGTGCGAGAATATCCTTTTCAATTCTGTACGCAGCACTTCTGGAGCCGTGTCCTCCCATAGCCTCGTTAAACTCTATAACGTTTTTGAACTTTGTTTTGAGATACTTGGTTGTAAGACTCGTCCACATATTTGCCTTGTTCGTAGAACCGTGTCCTGCGGTTACGGAGCCGCCGATGTATACAACCGTGATCTCTTCTTTTTCTTTGTAGGCTTTCTTGAGGTTATTAAGATCACCTCTGTCATACGTAATGTAGCTTTCGCTATTAACCGTACGCGAGGTAGCTGAAATGGTAATTTCTCCGTAAGCATCCTCGGGTACCCTTGCAGACATTACAACCATTTCGTTTTCGTCGCCGTCAACAACGTAGCCTGCAACTCCGGAGCTCTTGGGAAGCTCGATGGTAGCGCCGGGCATATAGGTGCCTGAGAGATCATCATTTGTCTCACCGTTAATTTCAACGGTTACTTCAACCTTGAACGAATCAAGGTAGAGAGCATAATCGAAATTATTAGCAGCGGTCTCGCTGTGGAAGAAGCCCACGTACTGAATATCGGCAAATTCATCTCCCGTTATTTCAACACCTGCCACGTTACACCAAGGAGAAATGCAGATACTGTCAAGGTAACCGACATTAGCCTGATCCTTGTACAGTGAACCGAAGGTTACAGGCTTGTGAGTAACAATATTCCATGTTTCTCCGTCCGAGACAACACCCTCAATAACCTGACCGAACTTGGCAGTTCCGGTATGGCCTTCGTATGCTTTGAATTTATTTACCGAGTATGCCGCGATGATCGTATTCGAGACACCGGAAAGATCAATGTTCGTTCTGTAAAGGTAAGAAACGTAGGGAGTATCGGCATAATTGATCTTGTTTGCATTTTTGTTTATATTTACGCCCTCTTCTGTTAAGTTGAAACGGCCCTGCGATTCAGCTACAGTCACAGCTCCCTTGATACCTGTAATACGGCTGAAAGATACACCGTCTTGGTTAACGGTTACGGAAGCATTTACAGTATCATCATTACGCGTGTCGCCCGACTCAAGCGTGCCGTCTGCTGCAGAAAGAATGTATACGGGAGCGTATACTGCTTCCAATTCGGTGTCGGTTTCGTTTACAACGTAGTCATCTATCGAATACGTTGTTTCGCCAACCTTCCAGCCTGAGATAGTTACATACTCACCCGTACCTTCAGTATCGTTATACTGGAATACGATATCCTCAACGGGCACCTTTGAGCCTGCGAAAGCAGATACGTTCTTGATTCCTTCTACATCGGTTACCTTTATGGTAACTGCCTGCGATATAACGGGAACAAAGGCCGTGACGTCGGCAATGGCAACCTTTACTCCCGAAGCAACCGCTGTGGAATTGTCAGCACCCTCAACCTTCCATCCGAGAAAAGCTCCGTTTTCTACAGCTTCCTCATAAGCGGGAAGAATAACATCGCCGTTTTCATCAGCTTCGAGAGTTTCGATCGTTTCGCCTTCAGTATCCTTAAAGACAGCAACAGCAGGGAGTTCGAGATAAGTATCGTAGTCGAAGTGCTGTGCACCGCCCTTCTTTTCAAATATTGCAACGTATTCATAAGCGGCGTAGTAATCGGCGTAAGATCCGCCTGCTTCAGTATCCACAACCGGCAAGTTAATTCCGTTCCAAGGACCTATACCCAAGCCGTTAATTGTTTCAGACCCATACTCCGCAGGGATTTCAAATACGGCGTAGACATCATAAAGTCCGTCCGCGCCTGCTGCGCTCGGGTATTCGTGAGTAATAGTTACCACGGGAGCAGCAAATTCAAGCTTATCATCAACAACTCTCAGTCCCGCGCTTGTAGGCGAAGTCCTTGCAAGAGTATTGCTCTTGAATCCGGTCGCAATCGCCTCCACTTTATCAGTAGCAAGAACATCCTTCGTATCAAACGTCCAATATAACCATATTGCACGTCCTTGCATACTGTCTTTACCCTTTGTTATGTAATAAGTCTTGCCATTATCTGTTATCGATCCGTAAGATGCTACGGTATTCTTTGGAGAAAGCCTTCCTGCATTCTGCTCTGCCTTAATATCGGCAGCTGTGTATATCTTATAGCTTGAATAGCTTGCCTTTACGGTCAGGTCTGCGGAAACAGTCGCATCAGCGTTAACCGCCGTACCGTCTTCAAGCGTCCAGCCTGCGAATACCTTATTCTTTGTCTGGGCAGTAGCTGCATCGATCAAAGCCTTATCCTTGGGATTTGCTTCAATAAGCGCACTGATACTGCTTGCCACATCAGACGAAATGGTTGTAATTACGTTATTATCCTCGTCCTTGAAGGTCACGTCGTAGGATACTTCTACGATTCCGTACTTACTGTAATCGAATTTTGCAACCGCTTCTTCTTTTTCGAAGAAACCAAAGTACTGTATATCAAACCAAGTTTTAGCAAAATCATAGCTACCATCAGTTGAGGGATATGCCGAACCTAACTGAGCACTACTTGCAGCCGCCAAAGGAGCAAGCTTAATACCGGATATACCGGTCACACTTTCGGGTACACAATAAAGGGGAAATACCGCTTTAATTTCATCAACACCCGTTCCGTCTGCAGTCGCATTCGTCGGAGAGGCAGTGTACGTAATATATGTGGAACTGCTTCCGCTATAACCGGAAGTCTCTTCTGTTCCGGTCTGATTGCTGACACGCACAAAAGGTACGTTTTTATCTGCAAAATTGGAAGCATTGGTGCTGTACTTAGCCACAAACACCTCATATTCATCAGCTGCATAATCAAGCCCGGACAAAACAAATGATGCCGATCTGCTACTAAGCCGAACCTTTAAGGAAGTTCCCTGCTCCAGCACAGCACAGGAGTTGATCTTAAATCTATCCTCTCCTTTTTCTGCAACGAGATCCGCCCAGGTATACAGCTTATAAGCCGAAAAGCTTGCCTTTACGGTAACGCTTTCCGTAATTTCTGCAGCCGCATCGACAGGTGTTGCGCCGTCGGCAGATGTCCAACCAATAAACACCTGCGTGTCGGTCTGTTTGATCGCCTTATTTACTTTGGCAGCTTCAGCACCGCCGCCTTCAAGTAACGCGTTTATCGTGGTCGTGCCGTCAAACGCGACAGCCGCGATAGTATTTCCTTCTGAGTCAAGGAAAGTAACGCTGTTTTCTCCTGCTGCGGAGGTTGCCGTTGCAAACGTCGTCATACATCCGACGACCATAAGAACGGCGAGGAAAATGCTAATAATCTTTCTTACGTTCGTTCTCATCTCTTACTCCTATAAAATTATTCTCAGATCGATGCAGCTCGAGGGGACATAGGTATAACGCACCATCTTGATTAAATTTTACCATACTCTTCACACAAAAAACTACTCGAATATTACAATTTTTTGGGAAGATATTACAATTTTTATATTGGACGCAAAAAAGACGCGGCATATCCGCGTCTTTTTGATGTTAAATTTATTTCGCCGGGTCTGCCTGACCTTCTGCGAGTGTATAATAGAAATCATTAAAGCCAATCGCGTTATTACCGAGGAGCTGCTTTATAGTAGCGTTGTTATACATATAAAGCGAAAGTCCTCCCTCGGCAAGTCTGGTGTTCTTGCCAAGCTGACCGAACTGTCCGTTATAAGGCATTACGATGGTATTATTTCTCCACGCAAAGCCGAGGTTGTTAACAGTCGAGGTCGCAGTTGCTTTAATGAGGTTCTTTCTGATGTTCCAGAATTTATTATCCTCTATTCTGCAGTTTATAAACTCCGAATAGGTGTCGCCCGCGCCGTAGAATGAGCAGTATTCGTGCTTCTGGTGGTTGTAGCCACTCCAGCCGTAGCCCGATGCGGTAACGAGGTTATTCGTAAGTGTGCAGTTGATAAGCTTTCCGTAAGTGGTCGAGGTGTTCGGAATGTCCGTAGTAAGCCATACCTCAAGGTCGCCGTCCCAGCATACGTTATCTCTTATCTCCACATTTTCAAACACTACCTTCTTACCCTCGGTGAGGTCTACTCCGACCTGGATCGTAGGACCGCAGTCAAAGCAGTTGTGAATGTAGTTGTTATATACGTAGTAGCCCTTCGCGGTACCGTAGACCTGGATCGCGTTACCGTAACGCGTAGTTGAGCTGCCGGGGTTCTGATGAGAGCCGCCTACCCAGCCGACCTCGCAGTTGCGAACCGTGAAGTTTTCTATGGAGTTTGTGTTGATGCCGTGCGAGCCTGTGTATCTGATGTTCCAGTTATCAATGATCACGTTTGACGTGCCGAGCACCGCGTCGCCCTTTGTTCCGATCTCGATAGAGTCAAAGAGGTCGGCAGGGTTGCCACCCTCGCAGTAAAGGTAGAGTGTCGAGTCAGCGTAGTTGTGATAGAACTGAAGATGATGCGCGAGGTCCTTTTCGCTTTCGAAAAACTGTTCATTAAAGTACCAGTAGTCGATACCGTTTGAAACGTATCCCTCATCACCTGCGGAAAGAGCAACGCTTTCATCGATCTTCTTTACGGTCTTAAAGCCCCACGCCTTGCCCTCGTCGAACACAATCTGTCCTACGTCCTGTGCCATATATATGGGCTCTGCAAACTTATAAACGTTGGGGTATTTCGTTTCAAGCCACTGTTCTTTTCCGTTGGCTTTTATCGAACCAAGCACACGCGGCTTTGCACCCTCTCCGTACGCGGAATAGGTTACGCCGTTCTTGGTGGTAAACTTGACGCGCCATTCGTCGCCGCGGTTAAGCAGAACCACGTCGCCCGATTTGATCGTGCCGTCCTTCTGAAGCGCACTTATCTTATCAAGCGTTGCGAACGGAGTCTTTTCGCTGAGACCGTCGTTAGAGTCGCTTCCGCTGTTTGATACGTACCATACCTTACCGCCGTTCGCCACCGTCCACTCGGACTTGGAATTGAGAATTTCATTTTTTCTCTTTTCAAATTCAGCATCAAGCTTTGCGGTAAGATCTACGGGAGCCTTTTTCATATAGAAGTTGTTGTCGTCAGCGGTGATCCATACCTCGTTTCCGTCCTCTCCGATGTAGGACTCGTGTGCGTATGCCGCTTCAATTACGTAGGGGTACGCCCAATGCGAACTCGTTATATCCGCAAAGCCGCCGAAGGTCACGTTTTCCATTCCGGCAAGGCTGGGTGTTCTACCAAGCGCGATGCAAAGCACCTTTACTACCTCGGAACGCTTGATATCGCCGTCGGGGTCGAAGGTGTCGGCACTCTTACCGTTTACAATTCCCGCCTTTGCGGCAGCCATAATTACGTCATATCTCGGGTGTGTCGCGGGTACGTCCTTGAACGCCACCGTTTTGTCGCCGCCCGTTATCTTGCCCATATTATATACGAGCTCAACGAATTCTGCTCTGGTTATCTTCTGATCGGGCTTAAACTCACCCGAATAGGATTTTAAGTATCCGAGACCCTCGAGGTATGTTATGTACTTATAGTACCACGCATTCTTGTTAAGGTCGGTAAACGCGGTTGATTTTGAATTATCGAGTGTTTTTTCGTCAACGAGAAGTCTTGTAACCACCGTACAAGCCTCGGCGCGAGTCATATTGTTTTCGGGTCTGAACTCAAAGCCGTCATATCCCGAAATGAAGGGAGTGTCAACACGGTCAGCCTTGATCGCGAAGTCCTCCTCGTTATATACGTACGCGTTTGCAGCTTCCTCGGTCTTGAAGAAAGCGATATAAAGAATGTCGAGGTTCTGATTTCCCTCAACGGGGATATTGAAGCTGTTTCCCCAAGGCGTGAGGCGCACGTATTCAATGTCAGATTCCTTATCAACGCCACTCCAGTTGACTCCTGCGTCACTTCCCGTTACCGTACGGATGTCGGCAACCATTTTCGTAAGCTTATCACCGCCGACGTATTTGGGATAAAGTCCGAAAAATCTCGTGTATAGACCGTCGTTCATCATACTGAAGCTGAGCGCCCACTTTGCCGTAGTAACGATAGACGTTTTGTATCCGATAGCAATGTACGGATATTCGTGCGCTCTGAATTCTTCATCAAGGTTGAAGGTAATATAGGTGAAGCGGTCATATATTCCGCCGTCGGCAGGGGTTGAGAATCTTACAAGCTTGTGACCGTCTGCTTCAACGTAGTCCTCGGCAAGCGAGAGCACTCCTTTGGGGCTTGCGTAAATGAGGCCCTTTTCCTTTGCCTGCTTAGCCGTGAAGCCGTGCATTTCCGCGGTGTCGGGAACGTAAGCCTCAAGCTTATCACCGTCATAGAACGCTTTGAGAGTGAGATCTCCCGTCGCCTTGAAGTTTCCTGTATATTCGTTGCCGTTTTCATCCACCCAGCATTTGAAGGTCTTTCCCTCAATGCTCGGTCCTCTCGGAACTACGACTGTCGTTCCCGAGTAGACCTCGAGAAGGCTTACTCTGAGTCCGTCGCGGTCCTTGAACAAAATTTTATAAGTCGGGTCGGGTACTTCCTCACCGACAAACGCCTTTGCCGCGTCAAGACTTGGAAAGAATGCGATATATTTAACGTCAAAATGCTCCTTATCGGCATTTCTCAGAGTATTTGCCGACTTGTACCAAGGATAAAATCTGATATAGGAAATTCCCGTGCCGTCAACGACGTCAGACATATTGTAGTCACCCTTGAACGAAGCAATATCGAAAATTTCATTCTTGAAGGTATCATTGTTGACTGTTTTTCCCGTGATACCCGTGCATCTTTCATATTTGCCGGTAGCCGAGATCTTAAGGCCCGCATTAAGCGGAAATTCGGGCGAGCTTACCGCGATATCGCTTCGGTATCCGATCACCATAAAGGGATAATCCTTTATTTCAAAATCGGGTTTGCTTGCGGCGGTCGCTTCATCCGAGTAGAAGTTGAAGGTCATATATCCTTCGGTGCCGACGGAGCCGTTTGCGCTTATTCTTATGAACTTTTCACCGTTCTCCTCCATAAGCACACCTGCGTTTCCGCGACCCTTCTTTAAAGGATTAAGCTTTTCTGCATCGTAGATGTAATAATCGTTTACGTCTACGGGATCGCTGTAGGTTGCCGTAAGGGTCACGTTCTTGCTCACGGTGTAAGTGCTTTTATGTAATGTGCCGTCATCGTCCTTGAAGCCGAGGAAATCAAGTCCGTCTATCTCGTCGGCAACCGTCGGGAAGCTGACGTTATAACCGCCGAGCGCTTTTAAAGTCTTTACAACCTTGCCCGTGTGGTCCTTGAAGGTAACGGTATATACGCTTCCACTCTGCTTATGCTTATACGCTCTCGCGGCGCTTTCTGTCTTGAAAAAGCCAATATACTCAACGTCAAAGTATTCTCCTGCCATAAGATCCGAGGCATTTGCCCACGGAACAATACGGAAGTACTTAAGTCCTGCGGCAATATCAACGTCAGCGTAGGTTGCGGTACCGCCGTTGAAGTTTTCAAAGGTCCTTACGTCAAAAACATATTTTGAAAGAACACCGTAGGTATCAAAGTCGCTGCTTCCGAAGTTCTTGTCGAGATTCATAAATCGCCAGCATCTCTCGTAATTGCCCGTAGCCTTTATCTTAAAGCCGAGATTTGCATTAAGCCTTGCGCTCGTCGAGTTGATATTACTCCTTGCAGACACCGCAACGTAGGGGTACTGCGCTATATCAAAGGGCTTGTCTGCGGCGTCCTCGAAGAACGTAAAGGTAGCGTGTGCGTTCTTGCTCTTGCCATCATTGACGTAATGCAAAAGCACCGTGCCGTCGTCGGTTATCATTTCCTTCACCGACACCGAGCCCGTAGTTTCAATAGCCTTGAGCTCGTCCGCCGTGTAAACGCAGTAATCGTCTGCGGCGCTTGCTACAAGCATAAGCGCTGTGACCATCACCACGGTCAAAATAAACGCTGCAAGCATTCTGAGAGTTGGTTTCATTGTTTTTTACTCCTATACGGTTTTGTTAACGGTGATATACATCATTCCATTTTACATTATACAATAGCCTTCATACGATTTCTACTCATATATTCTTTTTTTATTGTCAAATATTCCAATTTTTAAGAGAAAAAGACGCGGAGCTCTCCGCGTCTTTATGGTGTGAATCAAAATTTTATTCTTCGTCGAATACTCTTACGTAGTCTACAAGGAATACGTCGCCCTCTTTAGCGGTCCGGATCGCCTCTTCTGTGGGCGCGTGCTCTGCCGAACGGTAGCCGTTTACTTCGGTGGAGAGCATAATAAACTGAGGTGTGTGGGAAACGGGTCCGTCAATGTGTCCGTCCTCTACTCCGTCTATGTAATAGGTGTAGCCCTCGGGACTCCAATGAACTGCGTAGGTGTGGAATTCCTCCGCTTCCTTTTCGTCATACTCGCGTCCGACGCCTGCCTTTATCTGAATATGGTCATCGCCGTAGCCGTGCACGTGGTTACTGTGGAATATTGCCTTTGCGGGCTCAAAGGATTCGAGAATATCGTTTTCGATTCCCGCGATGCCCGCGTCGAGAGTACATCCGATAACGGGTGACTGGAGCCAGAACGCCGACCACCAGCCGCGCTTCTGCTGAAGCTTGCAGCGGCATTCAAAATAGCCGTACTTCTTGAGGAACTTATGGGGACGAAGCTTACCGATAGGCCACTTGAGTCCTCCGTCAAAGGTATATCCGTCGCCAACGGGGCCGTCCATATAGTTGTGTCCCGTTTCAAGCTGAGACGAGCAGATCTTGCCGTCCTTTTCGTATATGGAAAATACCGCGTTGGAGTTTCCGTCGAGCTTAACTCCCTCGTCATCCCATGTGATATGGCGCTTTCCCATCATAGCAAGGCGGTAATCCCACTTGGTCATATCAAGCTCTGTGCCGTCAAATTCATCGCTCCAGACAAGCTTCCACTTCTTACCGTCGGGAAGATAACTGGGCTCGTGATCCTTTACTTCATACTTTTGCATTTTCTTTCTCCCTTCGTTATATGCGTTTTACGCATCGGTTGTCCTTATGATAACTAAACCGAAAACACAATACTATAAAAATATTACTCTCTTTTTTAGAAAAATTACTTTGTTTCAATTTGCGCGGTCATCTTGCACAAATGTCAGGTCTTATTTTGTGCAAGATAACAAAAGCAGGCGCTACAGCCGTTTTCAAACGACCGTGCGCCTGCAAAATTTTATTCCTCGTCGGCAAAGGAGCTGTTTTTGACTATGCTTTCCATATACTGCTGCTTTGTCCAGAGCGTCGTTCTCGGCTTCTGACCGTCGGGCGGGGAAACTATACCCTTCGCTTCCATCATATCGATTATCTTCGCCGCGCGGCTGAAGCCTATGCTGAGCTTTCTTTGAAGTAGCGAGGTCGAAACCTTACCTGCGTCAACTGCGATCTCGATAGCCGCCTTGAGCATGGGGTCGCCGCCGTTGTCCTCGACCTCTCCGTCACCGATGGTGGTGGATTTCTTGGTGCCGCAAAGCTCTGCTTCACGCGCGATGCTTTCTACGACCTCCTCGTTGTAGTTGGCTCTGCCGTAAGTCTTCTTGATAAACGAGGTTATGCTTTCTACCTCCTCGTCGCTGACGAACGAGCCCTGAACTCTGAACGGGCTCTTACCCGTTGCGGCGTAAAGCATATCGCCCTTACCGATAAGCTTTTCCGCGCCCGCGATATCAAGAATGGTTCTCGAGTCAACGTAGGACGTGGTCGTGAAGGCTATTCTGTACGGAATATTCGATTTGATGGTACCCGTAATAACGTCAACGGACGGTCTCTGCGTACCGAGTATGAGGTGGATACCTGCGGCTCTCGCCTTTGCCGAGAGTCTGCGGATGGATTCATCGACGTCGTTTGATGCGGTGAGCATAAGGTCGGCAAGCTCGTCGATGATGATGACGATCTGCGGCATATACTCTGCGTCGGGATCATCCTTCATCTTTTCGTTGTAGCCGTGGATATTACGCACCGCCGCGCCGTTGATAAGCTCGTATCTGCGCTCCATCTCGGTCACCGCCCAATGAAGCGTACCTGCCGCCTTCTTGGGATCGGTCACGACAGGCACGAGAAGGTGAGGTATACCGTCGTACATCGTAAACTCGACCTGCTTGGGGTCGATAAGAATAAGCTTGACCTCGTCGGGTGTCGCTTTATAGAGAATGCTGATGATGGTACTGTTGATACACACGGACTTACCCATACCCGTTGCACCTGCGATAAGAAGGTGTGGCATCTTGGCAATATCCATATATATGTTCTTGCCCGTTACGTCCTTACCGAGCGCGACGTGTATCTTACTCGGGTGACTCTTGAATTCTTCGGTTTCGATAAGCTCACGGACGTACACGAGGGATACGTTCTTGTTAGGTACCTCGACACCTACCGCCTCCATACCCGGAATGGGCGCAACTATACGCACTCCCGTGGTTGCGAGGTGTAGCGAGATGTCGTCGATTCTGTTGACGATCGAGTTTACCTTGGTTCCGATTTCGGGAGAAAGCTCGTATCTCGTTACTGACGGACCTCTCGAAATAGAAAGAAGCTTCGTGTTTATCTTGTAGCTCTTGAGGGTTTCAACAAGCTTTATAGCTGTCGCCTTGAGCTCCTCTACAGAATCCTGTATCTTACTCTCGCTTTCCTTCCTTAAAAGGGTTATGGGCGGGAAGGTATATTCTGCCGGAGGCTGTGGCTTTTCGGGCTCAAGCGTTCCTATCTCGTGTCTTTCAACCGTCAGCTCTACCTCGGTCTCATCGACCTCCTCGCCGTCCTCAAGCTTTTCGTCAAGGGCAGAGTCGCCGTCGGTTTCATCGCTCTCTCCGAAAATGTAGTCAAGGTCAACCGCGTGGGGATCAAGATTTTTCTTTTTCGTCGTTCTTTCGGGCTTGATGGGGGTTATAACGGGAGAATCAAGCTCGTCCTCGTCGCTGTCACCGTCATCTGTGTCGCCGTCAAACTTTATTTTGTCCCAGATATCAGTGTCGATCGGCTCGGGCTCATCCTCATCACTGTCATCAACATCATCAACGGGGATATCGGTCTTTTCGTCGTCCTCGGGCTCGGGCTTCTTCGGCTTTTTCGTCAGCACCGCGCCGTTTTTAGACGCATTTTTGTTTTTCTGCTCCTCGGCGTATCTCTCCTCTCGCTCCTTTTGCTCATCTCTGTACTTTTTGATGGAATATCTGATGCGTATCCATATCATATACGGAGTTATACCCATCATGAACAGACCGCAAACGAACACGAGCGCAAAGGTTATTATGAGTGTTCCCGCCATACCGACGAGACTCATAAGCGCGTTCGTGATAGTGCCGCCGATAACTCCGCCACCGACAAGTCCGACTCCCGATTTATAGAGTGCAACGGGAGAAAAGCCCTCGGGTGCGCCCGTCATAAAGGCGTCCACGAGCATAGACACGCCTATAACGCAAAGGACCGAAAACGCTATTCTCGCGCCAAGACATCTCGAATCGGCATCGTTTTTCCACATAAGCGCTCTGATAACGAGTATCACGGGCACCAGCCACGCGCCGTATGAGAAAAGTCCGTACAGCAGGTTCTTGAGCCACGCGCCGAAAATGCCCGTACTGCCGCTGAGCAAGAAGCATATTGACACGTAAACTGCCGCGAGAGCAAGCACCGCGGGCATTATCTGGTGTATTATCCTTGTCGACGGTATTACGAGCTGCTCGGGCTCTTTTGGGGTCGCCGCGCTTCTTTTAGCCGCGCTCTGCGGCTTTTTTGTCTGCGGCTTTTTATTGTTTTGTGTATTCTCTTTGTTTTTCTTTCCGCTTGTTGCCATTATTACCTCTGCATACTTTTCATAGTTAAGACAATCATATTTAATATAACTATACCACAAATAACTTGCAAATTCAAGTAACGGAGAAATTATTTTTGCATTATGTCTGCTTTTGATAAAAAATGCGGCCTTGCTGCCGCGGTATTAATACTAACGGGGCTTGCTTCGGGATATATAAACGGACTTTTCGGAACGGGCGGCGGTATCGTTCTCGTTTTTGTTCTAACAAGGGTAATGAAAGAAGCGTACGGGTTCAATGCCCGTGATATATTTGCGACGGTTATAGCCGCAATACTTCCGATGTCGGCGGTGTCAGCCGCGTTTTATCTGTCGGGCGGCGACGTAAGTCTTGCTCTTGCCGAGCCCTATCTGCTGCCCGGCATGATCGGCGGAGTTATCGGAGGACTATTACTTGAAAAGATCAATCTTAAGCTTTTAAAAAAGCTGTTTGCGTTTATGGTAGCGTACGCAGGCGTTCGTATGCTTTGCGGTTGAGGGGTACGGCTATGGAAACATTTATAATCGGTCTTGTAACCTCGGTACTCGCGGGGCTCGGTATCGGAGGCGGCGGACTGCTCGTTATTTATCTCGCTTTTTTCACCGATACTCCTCAGGTCACGGCACAGGGCATAAACCTTCTGTTCTTCATCTTCTCCTCTGCCACGTCTATGCTGATACATCTGAAGCGCAGACGCCTTCCGTTTTTGCTGATTTTGATCCTTGCCGTAACGGGAGGCTTGGGCGCCGCGCTCGGAAGTCTTACCGCGCTCGGCACCGATCCTCTTATTTTGCGTCGGCTTTTCGGAGGACTTCTCACGGTGTCGGGAATTATTGCCTTGTGCAAGTAATGGGCGATTTCCCCTTTAGTTAAGCCAAAGTAAACCCACGGGAGAGTGGATCTTCACCATTCTACGAGCATTTTTCGGTATGTAGAGAGCTTTCGCCGTACAGTAGGTTGATGCGGCTTGCGACGGCTGATATAATATTGTCAGTTCAGTAAAAGGAGTATATACCGTGATATCAAATTCCGACAAATTAAAAATAAAGATAGTTTCAGATTCCTCCTGCGACATTAAGAGCGTCGACGGTGTTGACTTTACGTCAGTGCCCTTGACCTTGTCTCCGGGAGACCGCGATTTCGTTGACAACGAAGCTCTGAACGTGCGTGAAATGCTTGACGTTCTCGAAAAGCACAACGGACGCTCACACACCGCTTGCCCGTCGGTCGACAGATGGATAAGCGCCTTTGAGGGCGCGGATATTGTTTACGCCGTTACTATGACAAGCAACCTTTCGGGTACTTACAACTCGGCATGCGCCGCACGGGATATCTATATGCAAACCCATCCGGACGTAAAGATCCATATTTTCGACTCGCTCAGCACGGGACCCGAGATGCGCCTGCTTATAGAGCGTATCGCAAAGCTTATAGGCGAGGGCGAAGGCTTTGAAAAGATAATTGAGATCGGTCAGAGGTATCTTGATTCGGTAAAGCTGTTCTTCGTTCTCGGCTCGCTACACAATCTCTCGCAAAACGGCCGCGTCAACAAAAACGTTGCGTCGGTCATTAAAAAGCTCGGTGTCCGTATGATCGGAATGGCAAGCGAGATCGGAACTATCAAGGTAGTTGGAGCTTGCAAGGGCGCAAAAAAGGTTCCCGCGGCTATTATCAAAAAGCTGAAGGCGTCAAAATACAACGGAAAGAAGCTTTACGTCTGCCACGTCGAGGGCTACCCTCTCGCAGACGAGCTACGCCGGGAAATAAAGAAAGAATACCCCGAAGCCGAGATACTCGTGTATCCCGCAGGCGGACTTTGCAGCTTCTATGCAGAGCGCGGCGGTATGATAATCGGTTTTGAATGTGAAGAATAAAAAACAGAACAGAGAACATTCGTTCTCTGTTCTGTTTTTTGCTTTTATGCGCGCAAGTATTTTTCGCGAAGTCGTAGAAGCAGCTTTGAAAGCGGCAGTACTAGAAGTCCTGCGGCAAAATCGCCCACCATGTGCAGAATATCAAAGGTAAGCCCCGTTGCTGTCCACGCAAGTGTCTGCTCAAGGTTCAGTCCATAAAGCAGAGCCTGACCCGGTGCGTATAGCACTCCAAACAAAAGTCCGTGAAGCATACACACTATCGGATACACTATCCGTGCCGTGGTGTCTGTCATCTTTCTTGGCAAAAGCATCGTCACGCCCCAAAGCACCGTCCAAACGTAGAGGTACGGCACCCACCAGGGAGCAAAGCCTGCGTACAGTCCTTCGAGAAAAATATAAACGTACAAGGGAATCAGAGCTTTAGCACGAAAGGTGATGGTAAATACCATAATGAACATTCCGAGCAGGTGAATATTCGGTAAAAGCGCCATCGCGACCCTTGAGCTAAACATCAGTGTGCCAAGCATGGCAAACACCACTGTTTCTCTGATACTCAGATATTTACTTCTATTTCGTATAAACAAGGCTGTATGCTTCGCCCTCGTTAATGGGAGTAGAGTCAACACCCGTCATTGCGTAGTCACCGTTTATGTAAAATGCCCAATATGTCTGATTTACATCATAGTCGGCAAGGATTCCGTTTACTTCCTTGACGTAAAGTCCGTACTCGCTCTCGTCACCCTCTATAAGTCCGCATTTGAGGAGCGCATCGCCTACCGTTTTCTCATTCGTTTTCACGGTGAAGGTAACTGTTTTGTCAAGCGCCTCTACCTTGAGCTCAAACGAAGCTTCTCCATCTCCGATAGCTGTGTCCTCGGTGTAAATTGCACCGTCCCACACGTTTTTGTCGCTCTCGCCTCCGCAGGCTGCAAGGCTGATCAGAAGCAGCACGGAAACAAGCACGAGCGTTGTTGATTTCAAAATGTTTTTCATATCTTTATCCTTTCTTTTGCTAAAGGATAAAATAAAAGCACCCTTCTCTGAGGGTACTGTAACAACGCGCGCCGCCCTGCCGCGGCACACTTCACCGTTAGGTGTATTACGCCCGTCCCCTCATTTGCCCAAGAGACCTTTACGTGTCACAGTACGGTAAGCATTCCGACTTATCTTTTTGAAATACGGTAATGGCTGTTGCTGCGGATTCTCACCGCGATTTCCTTACCCCCGAGTGCGTTGCGCCCGACAACAAACACATTTGTGTTCAGATGTACTGTGTTTATTCCTTTGCGGTATCATTGTAGCACACTTTTTTGCTAAATTCAAGAGTATAACAAAAAAGCGAAGAGTTTCCGATTTTCGCCACAGGCGAAAATCCTCATTACCTCTTCACTTTTCACTCTTACTTATTACCTATTAAAACGCCCAATTGCCGTTTTTGAATATCTGCACCTCGTCTCCGTTTTCGCAGATACCCGTAATATCGAGGTCCTCGCTTCCTATCATAAAATCCTCGTGTACCATAGAATCGTTGACTCCAAGCTTACGGCACTCGTCGAGCGTGTAGCTTCCGTAATCCTTTATGCAGTTGGCAAAGCCCATACCAAAGGCAAGGTGACACGCCGCGTTTTCATCGAACAGGGTGTTGTAGAATATGAGTCCCGAGTTTCTGATGGGCGAATCGTAGGGTACGAGCGCGCACTCGCCGAGATACGCCGCACCCTCGTCCATCAAAACAAGCTTTTTAAGAAGCTCCTCGTTCTTTTCCGCCTTGACCTCTACCGCCTTGCCATTTTCAAATCTTACAGAGAAATTCTCAATAAGCTCGCCCTTATACGAGAGAGGCTTCGTCGAATACACTATTCCCTCAGCTTCTCCGCGTTTTGGAGTGATGAACACCTCCTCGGTAGGTATGTTGGGGTTGAAGAATTCGCCGCCGAGCGTGTATTCTCCGCCGCCGAGGAATTCTGCCTCGGGAATAAGTCCTACCTTAAGGTTTGTTCCGTTTGATGACTTGTAAACGAGTGTGCGTATATTTTTCGAGTTAAGGTATTCGCACTTCGCCGCAAGGTCGGCGTTGTGGCGTTTCCATGCCTCTGTCGGCTCTGTGTCGGCGCGAGAGGTATAAAGTATTGCCTCCCACAGCTTTTCTACCGCGCGTGTAACGGTAAGCTCGGGGAACATCTTTTTCGCCCACTTTTTGCCCGGCACCGCCGCAATACACCACTTATATTTGTTTTCCATTTCGTCGCGGATAGGCTTTATGACCTTATATCTTGCCTGCTCGCCCTTTGCGTTTTTCTCTTGATTCATTCCCTTAAGACCGTCGGGGTCCTCGCTGAGAAGATATATCATAGCAGGGAGCTTGTCTGCTCTGTGGCGAAGTTTTTCGAACTCCCACTTTTCTACCGTTGACAAAGTTTTCACGCTTCTGTGACGGACGTGTATTTTGGAAAGCGGCCGGTATCCCCATTCCACCTCCACCTTAATAGCTCCCGCCTTATAGCATTCATCTACCAGCATCAAAACGAACTCGGGCTGGTCAAGCTCTGCTCTGACTACTACCGAGTCGCCTTTTTTTATGCCTGCGCCCGTTTCGGCGATAAGCCTTGCATACTGTCTGAGTATCGTTTTTTTCATTTTTCACCTCAAAGCTTTTGCTTTTATTCTTTCCTTACGGCTTGCTTATTATTTATAAAGCTCTATAGCAGCACGGATGCTCCACTCACCCTTTTCAAGAAGCTCCTCGGAGGTCTTTGCGTCGCATCCCGTAATATCGCACACTATTCCTATCATTCTCTGCTTAAGCTTTACGTTGGTCGGCTTAAGATTTATCATAAGATTTTCGTAGACGTTACCGCTTTTTATCATAACACAGGTCGAGAGCATATTGAGAACAAGCTTTTGTGCCGTGCCTGCCTTCATTCTGGTCGAGCCCGTGATGACTTCCGCGCCTGTATCGGTAACGATAGCAATATCCGCTGCTCTGACAACACCCGTGTTATCGTTTGAGGTTACGCCCACTGTCTTGCAGCCGATGCTCTTTGCATACTCAAGTGAGCCCACAACGTACGACGCGTCACCCGCCGCGCTTATTCCGACAACTACGTCGTTTGAAGCGAGGTTTATTTTTTTGAGATCGTTTATTCCCGCCTCTGCGCTATCCTCCTTGTTTTCGCTTGCGCGGAACATGGCGTTTTCTCCACCTGCCATAATTCCGATCACCTTATCGTAAGGAACACCGAAGGTGGGCGGGCACTCTGCTGCGTCGATAACGCCGAGTCTGCCCGACGTTCCGGCACCTATATATATGAGTCTTCCGTCAGCCTTCACTGCCGCGTCGATAACGTCTACCGCCTTGGAGATGGAGTCGATCGCATCACCTACTGCCTTGACTGCGTTGAGGTTTTCCTCCTGTATTGCCGTCAGCATTTCAAGCGTTGACATTTTGTCTATATGCGTGGTGTTGGGGTTTCGCATTTCGGTTTTCTTTCTCATAGTCCTCACCTTCAACAAATCAAATTTACAACATTATACACCAAAATTCTTTTTATTGCAAGATATCAGCGGTTGACGTGTTCACTTTTTGAACTTAACCAGCTTTTTAAGCCACGCGCAATCGTCACGGCTCAGGGTATTCGTGATAAGAAGAAGCAAAAGGTACATCAGCGCCGCGAGCACGATGTGCAACGTAAGCGACGCAGCGGTCAAGGAGATGCCGTTTGACACCAGAAGCAGTGCTCTCGTGAATACGCACGCCGCTATCGCGCATACAAGCGGCTTTACAAACCATTCTCCTACCTTCACCTCAAAGCCCGTAGTGTTCAAAAGTCTTACGAAGCTGCAGGCAAGATTGAATATCTCGCTTACGAATATCGTGACGATATAGCCCATTATGCCTATTCGCGGACAAAGGATATAGACGAGAAGCGCGCTTGAAGCCGCGTCGATTATGTTTATACGCATATTGTATAGCTGCTCATCGAGTCCCTTCAGCATTGAGTCTACCGCGCTGTCAAGAAACATTATCGGTGCAAGTGGAGCTACTATTTTTATATAGCTTGCCGCCTCACGACTGTTATATATGACTATACCAAGCTCACTTGAAAAGCATATCATTATCGCGGCAACGCCGAGCGAAAAAAGCATCGTAAATTTCATTACGCGCGATATTATGTAGGTAATATGCCGTTTTTCTCCCCTTGCAGACGCCTCTGCAAGCTCGGGCACGAGCAAGAGATTAAATGAGGATAAGAATGCGGTCGGGAACAGAATGACGGGAAGCACCATTCCCTGCAGGGTTCCGTAGGTTGCAAGTGAGTCCTTGCCCGACGCGCCGAATTTTTTGAGTCCTCTCGGAATAAGAAGATGCTCAAGCGTGACAAGACCCATTCTGATGTATGCGGAGAGCGCAACCGGGAGAGCTATACGAAGCATTTTTTTGGTAAGCAGAGCTTTTTCGCTCTTGTCGGGGGAAATACCGATGCTTTTTCTTGAGTCGACGAGATAAAGCGCAAGCGTCAGCAAAAATGACGCTACCTCTGCTACGGTCTGTCCTGCTATCACGGCAATACAGGCGTACTCGGTGCCCTTGTTCAGAAAAGCGGTAAACAAAATTACCGTTACGGCAATTCTTATCCCCTGCTCGAAAAACTGCGCCGCAGAGGTCTTTATAACCTTTCTGAGCGCGGTGAAATAGCCGTTCATTGACGCTGACACCGATATAAACGGCATGCTTACCCCAAGCACGCGTAAAGCTCTTATGCTTCTTACGTCGCCGAGCCATACTTCGCCTATATATTCGGCACCGAAGAACACCGCAATAGCGGCGGCGGTGCCAAATACCAGGGAATACACGAGGCAGCGGCACATCGCCGCCCGTATATCACCGACTCTGCCGCTTCCCGCCGCCTCCGCCGTGAGTCTTGTTGCCGCAAGAGATATTCCCGAAACCGCAAAGGTCAGAGCGAGCGAATAGACGCTCATAATAAGGGTGAGAAGTCCCATTCCCTCCGCGCCTATCTTGTCCGACACGTACACGTTGAACGCCACGGAAACAGAACGCATGACAAATGCGCTTACACTCAGTATTACTCCGCTAAAAAACACTTCTCTCGCACGCACGCCAAACTCCTCTTTCTCTCCTTGTTTACTACTTAAACTTTATGTAAACGGAAAATGGCGTATGACAAAAAAGCGCAAGGCAATTACGCCTTGCGCTTAAATATTGTGATCAGTCCTTGTAGCCCTTTACGAGGAGAGCTGCAATGGGTCTGTCCAAAGATGCTTCGCCATTTCCGCTCTCACCGAGGTAAGAATAGGTTATCGTATGCTTGCCGGGCTCAAGTCCGCTTATAAACGAGAAGGGATAGTTCTGACCCGTCGGAAGAAGCACCTTCTGAGGCTCGCCTCCGTCGATCGAGTACTCGTAGTAATATCCGCCGCCGTTAAACTTCAAAAACATATCAAGTCCCGTTCCCTCAAAGGTAAAGGTAAACTCGTTATCTGCTGCGGACGGAACTATATATCCCTTTGACTTTGCGTTAAGCGTGGTGCAATATGCATCGTAGAACTGGTAGCCCTTTATACTATCAAACACGTCAAGGCTGTCGATAGGCACGTACTTGGGCACGAAGTGAGCCACTCTCTCGTCAAGGCAGGCCTCGGGAATAGTATAATTCTTTATAGCTCCATAGTTAAGGCTTGTTTCTCCAAGCAAGGCTTCGGAAAGAAATTCGATCACTGCGTCGCCGTAGACCTTGTAGCCTGCATCTGATGCGTGAACACCGTCGGGGAGATAGGTTTTTGCAACAGTTTCATTGTAGGTTCCGATCTCGCTTGCAAGAGCTCGTCCGCAGTCAACCGAGGACACGTTGTAGTAATCGCAAACCTCCTCGATCTGAGCAGGAGCAGGTGCGATATTCAAGCCGTACTGCTTGAGCCAGGACGTGTTCGTAATATATAAGCAAACAATTTCACACTCGGGAAGTGCTTCTCTTATCTGTCTGAAAATAGATTCATAATAGAATCCCGACATTCCGTCCTGATACGTCTTTTTATATGCATCGTTAACTATAAACTCAACAAACAAAAGGTCCGTACCCTGCGGAATCACCTCGGTCTGTATCTTGTATGCGCCAAGATGTGAGCCTGAGCTTCCGAGGGACGCGTTATTCATAATTACGTTTGCATCGGGGAAAGTGCTCTTGAGCCAGCTGTGTGTGAGTCCGCGCCAGGTTTTAGCATCCGAGCTTGCTCCGTGACCTCCCGTTACAGAGCCACCGAGATAGGATACCGTAAGCTCCTTTTCGTTTATAAGCTTGTTATATACGTTGTTGAGATTACCTCTTACGTTGATAAATTCAGAATATTTTCCGTCCATCGTATTGTTGCCTCCGAAAATTGCGTATCTTACAAATCTCTGTACCATCGCTGCCACCTCGGCTCTAGACGCAGTGCTTGCGTGGCGAATATAAGCGCCCTTTTCAAGTGAATATCCCGTAACTATTCCGTTTGAGGTGCAGAAAAGAGCTGCCTTTATGCTTTCGGGATCGGTAATTGCGTCTGCGTCCACAAAATCGAGCTTTTTACCCTCAAGCTCGGACTCGTTTACAGTGCCGAGCTTCTTTGCATAGTTGTAGAGCATCTCCATAAGCTCTATTCTCGTTACGTTATCGTCGGGTCTGAAGGCGTCGCCATCTCCTATAATACCGTTATTATACGCCCAAGTGACCGCGGGAGCAAACCAAGCGTTTGCCGCAACGTCCTTGTAAGGATAGCTTCCTGCCGCGCCCGCAAAGCTGTCAATACGCGAAAGAACTGTAACGACCATTGCTCTTGTCATTCTGCCGTCGGCATCAAACTTGCCCGGCTCTACTCCGTTGAAATAACCCATTGTAGCTACAAAGGCGATATTATCCTTTGCCCAATGGCTCTTTCTTACGTCACCAAACTCGGGAGTCGGTGTGTTTACAAGCTCAAGTGAAGTATCGGAGCTTGCCAAAAAGCCCCACTTTGAGCCCTCAACGAATGCCGCGCCAAACGGCTTTGCCCCTGCGTTTGCCGTGTTAGAGCCCTCGACTGTGTTATCAGCTGTAACAAGTATCGGTGTATCAAGGGTAATTGGCGATCCGTCCGCTTTTATAGTAACCTCCGTTTTGACTCCAAGATTCACGCATATCTCGAGATCACCTGTAACCTTATTGCTCATCTCTCCAAGCATAGCCGCGTTAAGCATTACCTTACCGCCGTCAAGAAGCATTCTTACCGACAGTCCGCTATCTGAAAGCTGCTTAAGCATAGCACTGCTTATCGAAGCCGTGAGAGACGACGACTGTCCTGCGTTGAGGATCACGGTGTCAGCACCCACGGTCCTTGCCTGAGCTATAATTCCCGTGCTCGTATCATCGAGAAGAATTTTGTTGTTATCGGCTTTTACCACCATTGCGTTCGCGTACACATTGTACTCGTATCCCGATGCCGCAACAACGGGCGTCGTTATACAAAACAGTGAAGCACTCATAAGCATAGCGAGAAAAAGCGCCGTTATTTTAGTTACTCTTTTCATTGTACTCTTTCCTTTCCGAAATGCTTGATTATCTCTATTTTATCACAGACGTTTAGGAATGGCAATAGACAAAAATAAAAAAGCGCAAGGCAATTACGCCTTGCGCTTGGATTTTTGATTTATTCCTTGTATCCCTTTACAAGGAAACCTACGATAGCTCTTGTGGGTGAAGTTTCGCCCTTGCCACTCTCGCCGAGATAAGAATAGGTTATCGTATGCTTACCGGGCTCAAGTCCGCTGATAAAGTCGAACGGATGGTTCTGTCCTGTGGGAAGCTTTACCTTCTTGGGCTCACCGCCGTCGATCGAATACTCGTAGTAGTATCCGCCGCTGTTGAACTTGAGAAGGATATCAAGTCCAGTTCCCTCGAAGGTGAATGTGAACTGGTTGTCTGCTTCCGTAGGAAGGATATATCCAGGAACGTGAGTGTTGGGGTCGGAGCAAACGGTGTCATAGAAGGTAAAGCCCTTTATGTCATCGAATACGTCGAGGCTGCTTATGTGAACGTAATCCGGTGCAAAGTGAACGTTCTCCTCAAACATATACTCCTCGGGAGCTATATGAGTCTGCATTTCGCCGTAGTTAAAGCTCATTTCACCAAAGAGTGCCGCTTCAAGGTATTCCGCGATAGCATCTGCGTATACCCTATATCCTGCGTCGTTTGCATGAACACCGTCGGGAAGATAATCTCTTGCCTTCATATTATTCTCGGTAATTTCACGCTGGAGCGCAAGTCCTACGTCAATGGAGGTTACGTCATAATACTCACAAACAGGCTCGAGAACCTTGGTCACGGCTGCCTGATTATCCTTATAGCGATTGAGCCAGGACTCCATTGTGATATATACGGAAATGATCTCACATTCGGGGAGATACTCTCTGATCTGTCTGATTATAGACTCGTAATAGATATCGGACATTCCTTTTTGGTATGTTCCCTTAAGCTCGTCGTTTGCCGCAACCTCAATAAAGAGAAGGTCTGTTTCCTGAGGAATTACGTCCAAGTGAATTCTGAAAGCTCCGAGGTGCGATCCCGAGCTTCCGATAGCCGCGCTGATCATATTAATGGTTGTTCCGGGGAAGTTTGCCTTGAACCACTTATCTGTAAGCGGACGCCAAGCATTTCCCGAGGAAGCTCCTGCACCAACCGTTACAGAGCCGCCGAGATATGCTACGGTAAGCTCCTTTTCTTCGGTAAGCTTTTTATATACGTTGTTAAGATCTCCTCTGACGTTGATGAAATCAGCATATTTACCGTTAAGCTCAGTCCCCTCATCACCGAGAATTGCGTTCTTTACAAATCTCTGGATCATCGTGGAGACCTCGGATCTGAGAGCCGTGTTAGCAGGACGGAGAGTCGTCTTTCCGTTGCTTTCGGTATAACCGCCGACAATACCGTTTGAGGTACAGAATGCGATCGCCTTAAGGCTTTCTGCATCTGTTACGGTATCAATGTCAGTGAATGCAAGCTCTGCCTCAGCATCGTCATTTACAATACCGAGCTTCTTTGCATAGTTGTAAAGCATTTCCATAAGCTCGACTCTGGTTACGTTATCGTCGGGTCTGAAGGCGTCGCCCGCAGCAACGATTCCGTTATTATATGCCCATGTGATAGCGGGAGCAAACCAAGCGTCTGCGGCAACGTCCTTATAAGGATAGCTGCCTGCCGTGCCCGCAAAGCCGTCGATTCTGGAGAGCACGGTAACTACCATTGCTCTCGTCATCTTACCGTCGGGATCAAACTTGCCTTCTGCAACACCGTTGAAATATCCGGTTGTTGTAACGAATGCAATGTAGTCCTTTGCCCAATGGTTTTCAACTACGTCACCAAACACGGGAGCCGTGGTCTTTGTAAGCTCGAGTGTGGTGTCCGTGTTTGCAAAGAATCCCCAGCTATCGCCGTCAACGTAAGCCGCACCGTAGGGCTTACCGTTCGTGTTAGCAGTGGTCGCGCCCTCTACCGCGTTATCAGCGGTAACGAGGATAGGTGTTTTGAAGGTGACGTTCTTTGTGTCAGCCTTTACGGTAAAGACAGTCTTTGCGCCCACCTCGAAGGTAAGCTCAAGCTTGCCCGAAACCTTATCGGAAAGTTCCTTGATAGTTGCAGGCTTAATAGTTGCCTTCGCGCCGTTTAAGTAAACCTTTACGGAATATCCTGCGGATGCAATTTTCTTAAGCATAGAGTAAGTTACCGAAACGGAAAGCTTTTCGGACTGTCCGCCACGGATAATTACAGACTCTGCGCCCTCGGTCTTTGCCTGAGTAAGCATTCCGGAGTATGAGTCATCAATTGCTGCGGCACCGTTCTCTGCGCTTACCACCATTGCGTTTGCACTCTCATTGTATTCGTACTTTGCCGCCGCAGAAACGGGGGAAAGTGTACAAAGTGCAGACACGCTCATAAGAAAAGCGAGAAAAAGCGCCATAATTTTTGTAAGCTTTTTCATAGTTACTTTTTCCTTTCGTGTTTATATGAAATTACACAAATATATTCTACCATATTACCCCAAATCTGTCAATACTATACACCTATTCTTTTGAACTTTAGAGACATAATAACCGTTTTTTGAATACATACACATTTGTTCTTGTCGCCATCGATGATTTTCTCAAGAAATCTTTGCTTTCCCTATTGAATTTAGAGAAATTTGTGTTATAATATAGATGTAATTTTAGTTTTAGAAAGGATATTGTGAAATGGAAGTTACAAAGCAGTCCATCATCGGCGACGTTCTCGATTTCGACCGCGATACCGCAAAATTTTTCCTTGAGATCGGTATGCACTGTCTCGGTTGCCCCTCCGCACGCGGAGAAAGCATCGAAGCGGCTTGCGCAGTTCACGGAACAAACGCTGACGAGCTTGTTGCAAAGATAAACGACTATCTCGCAACAAAATAAGTATTAAAAACAGCGGAAGCACCTGCTTCCGCTATTTTTAAGTTGCAAACTGAAAGGGACATAATGATTACCACAAGACCTGCAGATATAAACGACCTTGACGCTGTAATGAAGTTGATACGCGAGGCACAGGCTTTTCTTGCCGCGCAGAATATAGACCAGTGGCAGAACGATTTTCCCAACCCCACAGTCATCACCTCGGACATCACAAAAAATACGGGACACGTTTTTGAAAAGGGCGGCGAAATAGTCGCTTTCTTTGCGTTCTGCCCTCCACCTGAGCCCGTTTATGCAGTTCTCGAGGGCGGAAGATGGCTTAATGACACGGATAATTACGGCGCGCTTCACAGAGTCGCCGTTTCAAACGTGTACCGTGGAAGCGGAATAGGTCACCTTATATATGAAGAAGCAATACGTATGTCACGTGAACGCGGCTACGCGTCCGTGCGCGTTGACACCCACCCCGACAACAAAATTATGCGTCATATTGCACAGTCGCACGGCTTTGAGCTTTGCGGCACAGTGTACTATCCCGTAAATATGAAAAGGGTTGCTTTTGAAAAGCTATTATGATGAATAACGAAAAAGAAATTGACAAGCGTCTGTTATGCTGCGCCGAGCTTGTTCGCACAGGCAGTATTGTCGCCGACATAGGCAGTGACCACGCGTATCTTCCGATATATCTCGTGAAGGAGGGCATCTGCCCCTCCGCCATTGCCTCGGATATAAACGAGGGACCCGTTAACAGAGCGAAAATAAACGTCGCCGTGTCGGGCCTTTCAAAAAAGATAACCGTTATGAAGGCGGACGGTCTTGACGAGGCAGCAAAGCTCTCACCCGACGATATCATTATCGCAGGTATGGGCGGAGAGCTTATCCGCGACATTATTGACGCATCCGAATACGTAAAAAATCCGAGTGTGAGGCTTATTCTCCAGCCAATGACCATGCCGGAGGTGTTAAGAGAATACCTTGCGGATAATGGATTTGACATTATTGAGGAAAAAGTATGCGTTGCCGCCGACAAGTGCTATCAGATGATCTGCGCGCACTTTGACGGTAAAAAAAGAAAATTTGATCTTGTGACTCTCCTGCTTGGTGAAAAAAATATTGAAAGAATGAAAGTATCTCCCACAGAGGACGATACGGAAATGCTCAAGCGTACCGTGACGGCAGTCGAGCGCCGCATCAACGGACGTAAAATGTCACAGACTCCCGACGTCTGTGCAATAAAATCTGACGAAGAGCTTGTTGCCTTCTGCAAAGAGCTTCTTTCGGGAAACGGAGATAAAAATGCCAACGGTTAACGAGCTTTATAGCTACCTCGACTCACTCATACCAAGCGAGCTTTCCTGTGAATGGGACAACGACGGACTTTTATGCTGTGCCGAGAAGTCGGCAGAAGCTTCGCGCGTGCTCATAACTCTCGACATCACCGATTCCGCGATAAATTATGCAAAGGAAAACGGCTTTGACGTGATACTTTCTCACCACCCCATAATTTTCAAGGGAGTGAAGGCGGTAAACACGGACGTTGGAGTTTCAAAAAGGCTTATTGAGCTTATCAAGGCAAACGTTACTGCGATGTCGTTTCACACGAGGCTCGACACGGTAAGCAGTGGAGTAAACGATGCTCTCGCGGCTGTGCTCGGGCTAAAGGGCGTAAAGACGTTTGAAACAGAGGGGCTTGAAATGGGCAGAGTCGGCGAGCTTCCCCGTGTTATGAGTCAGGACGAGCTTGCATTGTATATTAAGGAAAAGCTGGGCGCACCTTACGTCAACTACAACGGCGCAACGGGCGAGATAAAATATCTCGCGGTGCTCGGCGGTGCGGGCGAGGACGAAATTGGCGCGGCGGCAAAGGCGGGCGCCGACGCTTACCTTACAGGTGAGCTCGGTCATCATTTCCTGACCGACGCAAAGGACTTCGGAATAGCTCTTTTCGAGGCGGGACACCATTTTACCGAATTCCCCGTTTGCAAGGCTCTTGAAGCTATGGTGAATGCTCGCTTCCCCGATATATACACCGAAATATACAACAGTATAGCTATAAAAACAGTTTGAAATAAAAAAGTCGGCAACGCCGACAAAACGGAGGATATATGCCTTATATAGTAACAAGAACGAACGCTGAGATAACACCCGAAATTTCCGTAAAGTTAAAGTCAAGACTCGGAGCTGCGATTACCGAGATTCCCGGCAAGAGCGAAAGCTGGCTTATGGTCGAAAACGCAGGCGGCTGCGACCTTTACTTCAAGGGAAAGAACGACTCCGTAATAGTTTACACGGAAGTAAACATATACGGAAAAGCCGGCAGTGATGATTACAATAATCTCACCGCCGCGCTCACCGATATTTACGCCGAGCTTTTGGGAGCATCACCCGAAAACGTATACGTCAAGTATGAGGAAACTCCGCATTGGGGCTGGAACGGCTCGAATTTGTAAGTAAAAGCAAAAAAGCACCGCAACCTTTCGGTTGTGGTGCTTTTTTAAGCGGCTTTGCCGCTGATTGGCAAAATGTTATCTGGATTTGCGCTTTCTTGCAGCTTCAGACTTCTTCTTGCGTTTAACGCTGGGCTTTTCGTAATGCTCTCTCTTTCTGAGCTCAGAGAGTACACCGCTTCTTGCACACTGTCTCTTAAATCTGCGGAGTGCGCTGTCTATAGATTCATTATCCTTAACAATGATTTCTGCCATCTTGTAATCCCTCCCTCCGTGATTGGAAAAGGAGATAAAATATCTCTTTTGTCATTATACAATAAAAAGGTCAACGTTGTCAATAGTTATTTTGCAATTAAACGACATATTT
>JAZNNG010000013.1:0-5932 GCA_045580165.1 Eubacteriales bacterium | reverse complement strand
TTAACGTTAAGAGAGTTCGGCGTATTATGCGTATACTCGGACTTAAATCCGTCATCCGCAGAAAGCGTCCGGATTATGTGAAATCCACGCCCGAAATCACCGCCGAGAACGTACTTAACAGGGATTTCAAGGCAACGGTTCCGATTGAGAAGTGGCTTACTGACGTTACGGAGTTTAAGTATTACGTTGGACCCGAGGTGAAGAAGCTCTATCTTTCTGCAATTCTTGACCTTTACGACAGACGTATCATTGCATACAAGATCGGCGACAGCAACAACAATGAATTGGTTTTCACAACGTTTGATGAAGCAAGAAATCTTTATCCTAATGCAAAGCCGATCTTCCACAGTGACAGAGGATTTCAGTATACCAACAAAGCATTTCACCAAAAAATCGTGGATGCCGGTATGATCCAAAGCATGTCCCGTGTCGGAAGATGCCTTGAGAACGCTCCGATGGAGGGTTGGTGGGGTATCTTAAAGTCCGAAATGTACTATCTTAAAAAGTTTACGAATCGTGAAGCTCTCGTTTCTGCTATTGAAGATTACATACACTTTTACAACACGCGCCGCTACCAGAAACGTTTGAATTGCATGACGCCTTGCGAGTATTACCTCGCCACCGCCGCATGACGAAAAATCTCCCCATGCTGCGTAGCAGGGGGAGATGAAAGAATTTATTCAATTAACATATTCTTTTTGTTTTTTATCCTGTCTACTTGACGGGGGGGCACATCATTTGCCTGTCGGGGTTTATCTATTTGTACTTTATAATTCGAGTTAAAATAAAAGTTTCAACAATTATTAAGAGGACAAAAAACGATCCGTATACTATTCTTCCTTTTTCAATTTGTTCTGCTGTAGGAAAAGTTTCTAAAGAACCAAAAGCAAGCAGAAAAATATCCAGTACAATGACGATAGCAACAACAATTGAAAAAATAATCCAAAAAGCTTTTTTCATGTATTATTCTCCTTTCATCGCGCCAGTTTCGCCTTTGTATTACAAAGGCTTCGGGCAAAGCCCATACCCCTATTCTTCGGCGTATAATTCGTCGTAGTACCAACGCATAGGGTTTTCGTAAATGTATTTGGCCCTTGTTTCGTAGTCCTCGCGATCACGAACAATATGCTCCATATATCCACGTTGAAAAATGTTATTTCCAATTTCTCGATTACAAAATCGTTTGAAAGTGGAAACAATATGCGGCAACATTTCATTGGTAGGGGTCGGCGCCCTCGACGACCCGTCCTTGCGTGATGTATATTTATCGGGATAAAGAAAGATAATTACGTGTATATGGTCCGGCATAATTACATATCGGTCAATTTTCACACCGGGGATGTTTTCGCTTGATAATAAATATTTTTCGGTGACTTTACCAATTTCCGTTAATTGTATTTGAGGTATTTGCGGTTCGTTGAGGAAACCGTTCAACGGGTCGTCGAGGGCGCCGACCCCTACCGATGGTTTGATGATATTCGAGAGTATTCTCTTTCTGTCTTTGGTGCATATTGTGACAAAATAAGCACCCGCAGAACTGTAATCATAATGTTTAAGCCGCAAATCTTTTCGTTTCGGTAGATCTTTTTCTTTATCCATTTTCATCACCCATCCCCATTATACCACAAATGGCAGAGAAAACAAGTTCTCTGCCGAAATTTTGTGCCTGTCATTTCTCCGCTAAGAATGCAGAGAGAAACGCCTGCGTTTCTTTATTTTCACATATTCTCAAGCTCACAAATTCTTCCCGAAAGCTCGCGCCTTTCGAGAGAGACCTCATTTCCGAACGCGTAAGAGGATTCCTCGTCGACCGAGTCATACAGCTTGTTTACGATCTCTATCGCCTTGCTCACCTTGAAGTAGCTCTCGCCCGAAACTATCAGCATATCCAAAAGCTTCACCGACATCGACTTGAGGAATCTTTCGGTTTCCGTCATAACCTGTATATCCTCCGACGACGGAGTTATGTTTCCACTCGGATGATTATGAGCGATTATTATCTGCGACACGTCATCCTTTAATATAAGCTTTGCCAATTTGCGGTTGTCTATCACGCATTCTTCAGAGGTTCCGCTTGAAATAAATTCGTGTGAAACTATACGCATAGAGCTGTTAAGCGTAACGGCAAGGACTCTTTCTTCGGACGAGATGCCGTAAAAGAGCTTACATATATCCCGTGCAAGCTGGTCGACGTCACCAAAGGATTTCGACGTAATTTCCGAGAGCACCTTTTTCCTGTTGAGAGAGGAAACGAGGGATATGAGAATTGCGGCGGTCTCGCCTATACCGTCGACTAACAGCAGCTCGTCGACGCTTGCGTTAAGCACACCGCCGATGCCACCGAATTTTGAAAGCAGATCATTTGCGAGCATATACACGTCCTTACGGGGAATCGTGTAAGTCAGGAGAAGCTCGAGCAGACGGCTCGTGTCCATATAGTCGCTGTTCTGAGTCATATATCTTTTGCGAAGCCTTTCGCGGTGTCCCTTTACCGCCGCCTTTTCTTCGGCAGCGAGATCTTTGTGGAGCTTTTTCACACCTGTTTCTCCTTTTGCTTGACATAATTAAATATTGTAATAGAAAGTTGCGTTGTTGTCAAGCGCAGGGGGCTTCCTATAACTTGTTTTCCGTGGGTAGTTTTTGCTGAGACCGCAAAAATTACTGCTTTATGTTATTTGACCGTAAAAAGGAAACACAATGTTTTACTTGACACTGTTTCTATACTCATTGATTATTTCTATTTGCTTTAACAACAATTCCTTTTCACCGGGTGTAAAGGTTTCGGTCAACTCTGCAACTTTATCAATAAAGTGATTGTTTCCGGACTTGTTGTTCAGATCTCCAAAGAGCAGGCTGTCCGTTGAAGCTTCAAGAGCGTTTGCAATTTTCACCAACGTTTCAAGGGACGGTATTCCTTTTGCTCTTTCTATTTGTCCTATGAACGTGGTAGAAACATCAAGCTTTTCTGCCAACTGTTCGAGTGTATATTTTTTCTCTTTTCTTCGCTGCCTTATTTTTCTTCCCAATAATTCATAGTTCAAAACATTAACACCTGCCTTTGTTTAAGTCTATCATTCTGAAGATAGCATTAACAGAATGTATAATCTTAAAACATTAACTTATACTTTTATTTCTGCGACGTACACAGTTACAAAAAACGGCTTGTTGAGTGGCTTTTTCGCCAAATTGTATTGCCAAGCAACGGCTTTTGTGGTAATATTGGAGCAGAAAACGAAAGGAGTCGGCAAGATGAAGGGACTTATCAGAATAGTCAGCAAGAACGAGTTTACGCTTCGCACCCTGACTCTGCTCTTTGAGGAGACGGGCTGCACCGTCACCGATACGCCCGACGAGGCAGAGCTCACAGTGAGCGATGCTCCTCTTTCCGAACCCGATATACACGGCGCGTATATATATCTTGCCCCAAGAGGCTCTGCGCTTCCAAAGGGCGCGGATGCGGTCATTGAAAAGCCGTTTTCGTGGGAAAAGCTTCTTGAAACGGCGGACGCGGTCATCCGCGAGCGCACACGGCGCGAGGGCGTGACTCTGCGCGCCGACAACCTCGTTTATATGGGAAAAAGCGTAAAGCTCACCGAGCGCGAGGCAAAGCTTTTTGAATTTTTCAAGGCTCACGAGAACAAGCCCGTCACGAGAGAGGAAATGCTCTCGTTCGTGTGGGGAGTTGACGCGAAGGACACCAACGTCACCGACGTTTACGTTAACTATTTAAGAAAAAAGCTGAAATCGACATTTGGCGCAGATCTTATAAGATCGGTACGTGGCTTCGGCTATGTATATAGCGAAACGTAAAATAAGAGCACACGTCCCCGTGCTTCACACCGAGTGAAGTGCGGGGACGTAGTTTTTGCAAAATCAAACTAAAGCCTGAGTTTACTCCTGTAAAACGGCACACTTGTTCGTAAAACGAACCTCTTTGCCTTTGAATCGTTGACTTGATAATTTGTATATGCTACAATTTTGACACAATATTACGGAGGAGCATTATGAAAAGATTTGCTAAATTTCAGGCAATTTTTCTTACAATTACTGTACTATTAAGCATAATACTGCTTTGCACTCCCGGAGTGAGCGCGATCGAAAACGAGGTCACCGTCGTGCTTGACGGTGAGGCTCTTACCTTCGACGTTCCGGGCAGACTTATCGGCGACTGTACTATGGTGCCGCTGAGAGGAATTTTTGAAGCGCTCGGCGCACAGGTAGAGTGGGACGGCGCGACCAGAACCGCCATTCTTACCTCAACCGACGGAGATATGACACTTGCAGATGCAAACGGCGCATACTACAACCGTGGTTTACGAGGAAGCACTTGAGGACGCCGTTCTCGGCGAGATAAATAGCGGCGCAAACGTGGTCAGATACGGTATCGGTCACAATATGAAGATCTCGTCCGACTCCGCAGGACACAATAACGATATGGCAAAGCTTATCGAGGCTACCACAAGATTTGACGATGCGGTCACATACGCCATAGAGTTTGTTCTCTGTCACCCGAAGACCGTACTTATAGTGACGGCAGATCACGAAACGGGCGGCGTAACTCCCGACAATTCCGTCACATACGGCTACAAGTTCACGTCGACGAATCACACGGGCGTAGAGGTGCCGCTTTTCGCAATAGGAGCAGGAGCAAGCACCCTCAACGGAAAGGTTACCGACAACACTCAAATATCAAGCTTTATAGCAAAGGCATTTGAAGCTAAAACGTCGGCGCAGAAGCTTTCACCCGCAGCATAATACGAAAAGAGAAGGAGAGCCCCAAGGGGCACCTACCATAAAGCAGGTTTTACCTACCGCAACCTTGTAGGGCGGTGGCTTGCTACCGCCGAAAACAAACGATATATGCAAAGAAAACGGCAGGAGATAACCCCCGCCCTACAACAAAAGGAGTACGGACAATTTGTTCGTACTCCTTTTCACACGCCTTGCTCTGCAAGGTATAGTGTGTTACACCTTTTTGGTGTACTGTCGGGCGGTGATAAGCCTCCCTTTACACAAGGGAGCCTTTAGTTTGTGCGCCACGAAAGTCTATCTACTTTTCTTGACAAGCACTGCTTTTGGGGACACAAAAGCAAAGCCCCGCGCAAGGCGGGGCGAGGATCAGATATTAAAATGTTTTTGAAAATCTTCTCTGTCGTGTAACTTATCAAATGGACTACGTTTTATAGATTCATAAAAATCTTCCACAAATTTTGTGCCGCCGGTTCTCCAAAAATCATCGGGATTATATTCCAGTTGATTGAGAAAAGGACTGGTAAAGCGATAAACAGTATTTTCTCTATCAGAATCATCGGCAGCTGTCGCATATTCAAGAGCTTTCTGCAAATGCCAAATAGCCTTTTCGTATTCTCCGTTTGATGTGTATATGGCTGCTCTTTTGCGATAATTATGTGCGAGATAATCATTGTAATAGAGATAATTATCGTCTGTAATTATCGCATTTAATATCTTTTCCTGTGCTTCGCAAGCTTCCAAGTTATCATCGCCTATATGATTCAATATTTCTGACAGCATATTCGCCAACATCTTTTGATAATGTTTGGTTTTTTCTTTCCCCTGTAAACAATCCAAAAGAACACGTTCTTTACTCACCCCGTTACTATCAGGATACATTTCAGCGTATTTTTTTGCCTCATCGTGCCTTCCTCTAATGCAAAGATACTGCACAATACCTTGTACCGCACTTGTTTTAATCTTCGCATCGGTTGTATTTTCTATAACCGTAGCAAAATGCTTGATCGCTTTTTCCTGTTCAGCAATATACTCTTTATCATCCTTAAAGTCAAAAGAACGCATAGCCTCACACCACGCAAGCCAATTAAGATATTTCATTTCTCCGGGATACTCAGCCACGGCAGTACAGGCAATCTCATATCGTTTGGCAAGATCGCCGCTTATCCAAGTTTCACGCTCT
>JAZNNG010000012.1:0-22291 GCA_045580165.1 Eubacteriales bacterium | reverse complement strand
GATGTCTTTCGAGAAGTTTACGGGACTGCGGTAGTGTGAGCTTAAAATGAAGAAGCGGATGGGCATATAGCCGTACTTTTCGGAAATCTCACGGACGGTAAAGAAGTTACCCGCAGACTTTGACATTTTCTTGTTGTCGATATTTATATATCCGTTGTGCATCCAACGGTGAGCAAACGTGCAACCGGTAGCGCACTCGGACTGAGCGATTTCATTTTCGTGGTGAGGGAATGTCAGGTCCTGACCGCCGCAGTGGAAGTCAATGGACGTGCCGAGGTACTTGAGCACCATCGCAGAGCACTCTATATGCCAACCCGGTCTGCCAAGTCCCCACGGACTTTCCCAGCTCGGCTCACCCGGCTTAGCCGCTTTCCAGAGAGTGAAGTCAAGCGCATCCTCTTTCTGCTCGCCGACTTCGATACGCGCACCCGCTTCAAGCTCGTCAATGGGCATATGAGAGAGCTTTCCGTATTCTCTGAATGTCTTCGTACGGAAATAAACGTCGCCGTTCTGCTCGTACGCGTGACCTCTTTCAATAAGAGTTTTTACAATGTCGATGATTTCATCAATGTTTTCGGTAGCCTTGGGGTGAACGGTTGCAGGGGTGACACCGAGCCCCTTTGCATCGGTGAAGTATTCGCCGATGTACTTTTCCGCAACGTCTTTGACGGTAATGCCTTCCTCGTTTGCGCGCTTGATCATCTTGTCGTCAATGTCGGTAAAATTCTGAACGAACTTTACGTTGTAGCCTCTGTACTCGAGGTAGCGTCTGAGCATATCGAAAACCACGAAGCATCTCGCGTTACCGATATGGAAGTAGTTATAGACTGTCGGACCGCACGCGTATATCTTTACGCAGGACGGGTCAATGGGAGTAAACTCCTCCTTGGTTTTTGTAAGTGTGTTGTAAAATTTCATATTTATCTCCAATTTGAAATATTATTCTTTTTTATTTCTTAACTCAGAGAGCTCGCGCTCAAGTGCGTCGAGCTTTGCGTGGAGCTTGCAGAACTCCTGTGAAACGGGGTCGGGAATATGCACCTGGTCGAGATCTGCTTCAACTCGCTTTGTACCTTGACGCACCACACGCGCGGGAATACCGACGGCGGTCGAGTCCTCGGGAATGGCGTCAAGCACCACCGCGCCTGCGGCTATCTTCGAGTTTGAGCCGACCGTGAAGGGACCCAGCACCTTTGCGCCCGAGCCTATCATTACGTTGTCGCCGAGTGTGGGGTGACGCTTGCCCGTGTCCTTGCCTGTACCGCCGAGCGTAACGCCCTGATAAAGCGTACAGTTGTCGCCGATAATAGCGGTCTCACCGATAACCACTCCGCTTCCATGGTCGATAAACAGACCCTTACCGATAGTCGCGCCGGGGTGGATCTCGATGCCCGTAAAGAACCTCGTGCTCTGGCTTATCATTCTCGCTATAAAGAAGCATTTGTGCTTATAAAAGAAATGGGCTATTCTGTAATTTATTATCGCGTGGAAGCCCGAGTAGAGAAGCACAGCTTCAAGTGTCGACTTACACGCAGGGTCACGCTCGCGGATAACGCGTACGTCTGTTTTTATTTCGTCTGCAATTCTTGCAAATATGTTAGCCATACCTTCTCCTCTCAAAAAATAAACGCCTCTATGCAAAAAACATAAAGGCGTCAAAACGCGGTTCCACTTTAATTTGTAACTCATTGTCCTTAACGCGGAAAACGCGCGGATATTTTGTCCGCGGGCTCACGGGGGCACAGCCCACACACTCCGTATGCGCTTTCAGCCGCGGCGCATCTCTCTGTAACGGAGCTTATAGCGGATTCTTCCCGATCAAAGCCTTTAAATATTCTTACAAGTATCATTATATTACATTTTTTCACTTTTGTAAACACCTTTTGTGAAAATTCTCTTTTCTCGTGTGCAAAAGCCCTTGCAACATTGACTTTTGAGGTGTTAACTGATACAATAATAAAAAAAGACGGAGAAAAAATATATGTTACTCGATTTTTATATGCCGACCAAAATAATCTTTGGAGAGGGTGCCGCAGAGCGTGCCGACACCGAGCTTGTTCGCGGTAAGCACGCGCTTATCGTAACGGGTAAGAGAAGCGCCGAATTAAGCGGAGCTCTCGGTGACGTTGTGTCTCTTCTTGAGCGACACGGAGTAAAATATACGCAGTTTGACAAAATCGGCGAAAATCCGCTTCTGTCGGTCTGCTTTGAGGGCGGCAGGTGCGCTCGTGAGTGCGGCGCCGACTTTGTTATCGGAATCGGAGGCGGCTCGCCTCTTGACGCTGCCAAGGCGATAGCCGCGTTTGCGGCTAATCCCGATATTTGCGAAAAGGAGCTCTTTTCGCGTGAGCTTGCCCCGTCTTATTCCCTTGTTCTTATTCCGACCACCTCGGGTACGGGAAGCGAGGCAAACAATTTTTCGGTCCTCACGCTCGATGATACCAATGTCAAAAAGACCTTCAAGAATTCGTACTCCTACGCAGACGTTTCTCTGCTTGACCCGAGATACACCTACTCGCTTGACGAAAACTATACGGTCAGCACCGCGCTTGACGCGTTTTGCCATTGTATAGAATCATATCTTTCCCCGAAATCCACCGATATTTCGCGTTCGCTTGCCGCGTACGGCGGCAAAAAGCTCTGGAATGCGCTCAAGGTATTGCGCACGGACGCCGAAGCCGTATGCGTCGCCGCACCCGACGGAGTTGCCGCGACTGTAAGACGTGAGCTTATGGCAGGCGCGCTTGCAGGCGGTATGGCTATAAACACTACGGGTACGGGCTTCCCGCATCCACTCGGCTATAGTCTTACGCTGAACTCGCATATCCCCCACGGCAGAGCCTGCGCCGTTTTCCTCGGTGAATACGTTAAAAAGAACTCGCTTTCGGAGGTTGGCAAGGCAAGACTTTCGGAGCTTGCAAGGGTGCTTGAAACAATGCCCGAGGAGATAGCGGCGGTCATTCCCGAAATGTCGGGAGTAGCACTTAAGCTTACGCCAAGCGAGCGCCGCGAATACGTTGACGCGGTAAAGGACGCGGCAAACTATCAGAACAGCCCCTACGTCATAAGCTATGAGGAAATGATGGATATTTACGACAGACTCTTTATGTGATTAAAGGAGAAAAATTATGCCGATAGAGTTTTCAAACAAATTTTTTCATATATATAACAATAACCTCAGTTATGTAATTGAAATTTCGGAGTTTGGCGATCTTTTGCACAGACATTGGGGAGAGAAGCTTTTTTATCTTCCCGAAAAATACGCACCTCAGAGAAGACCGAGCAATTCCGCGTATGAAAGCGTTGAAAATAAGCATTATTCTCTCGACGCGCTCCCGCTTGAGTATCCCGTTTACGGAACGACCGACCTTCGCGAGCCTGCACTTGTTGTAGAGCTTTCAAACGGAAGCAGAGTTGTCGAGCCGAGATATGCTTCCCACAAAATTTACGCGGGCAAGCCGAAGCTTGAGGGACTTCCCACGGTCTACGTCGAGTCCGAATCCGAGGCGACGACACTCGAGATTAACCTCGAAGATAAAAGTGCGGGAGTAGGTGTTATTCTTTACTACACTGTTTTCGAAGAGCTTGACGTAATTTGCCGAAGCACGAAAGTAAGAAACCTTTCGGATACGCATATGTATATCGAAAAGGTGTCGAGCGTCGGTATGGACTTTTCACACGATAACTACAAATACATGAGACTCAGCGGTACTTACTACAACGAAAAGAAGGTGGAGTACAACGATGTGCACAAGGGCACGCAGGGCTTTGAATCAAAACGCGGACTTTCCGGTCACTATGACAACCCCTTTATGGCGGTGATGGACAAGAGTGCCACCGAGAATTCGGGTGAGGTTTACGGTTTTTCGCTTGTTTACAGCGGAAACCACTTTTTCAGAATAGACTCGAATGAATACGAGCTTATGCGTGTTCAGGCGGGAATCAATCCCTTTAACTTCAGGTGGAAGCTTGATGCGGGTGAAAATTTCCAAGCTCCCGAAGCCGTTCTCGTATACTCGGCAAATGGACTCGGTGATATGTCGCGCACCTATCATAAGCTTTACAGAACAAGACTTTGCCGAGGCTATTGGCGCGACAGAACACGCCCTGTTGTTATCAACAGCTGGGAAGCTACTTACTTTGATTTTAACGAAGAAAAAATACTCGACTTTGCCCAAAAGAGTGCTGAAATGGGAGTTGATATCTTCGTTCTTGACGACGGTTGGTTCGGTAAGAGAAATGACGATACCACCTCGCTCGGAGATTGGTTTGTCAATTATGAAAAGCTCCCCAGCGGAATAGATGGACTTGCCGAGAAGATAAATTCGCTCGGTATGAAATTCGGCCTTTGGTTTGAGCCGGAAATGATATCGATCGAAAGCGAGCTTTATAAGGCGCATCCCGATTATATGATATGCGTACCTGGAAGAATACCTCATCCGGCACGATATCAGTACGTTCTCGACCTTACGCGCCTTGAAGTGCGTGAGTATATAATAAACGCGATTTGCGGCGTTATTGAAAACGCAAATATCGCGTACGTAAAGTGGGATATGAACAGACCCATAACCGATGCATATTCGGCATCCCTCGGTGCAGACCGACAGGGCGAGCTTATGCACAGATATATGATAGGGCTTTACGAGGTGATGGACGAGATAACCTCGCGCTTCCCCGAAGTGCTTTTCGAGAGCTGTGCAAGCGGTGGCGGTCGATATGACCCCGGTATGCTTTACTATATGCCTCAGGTCTGGACGAGTGACAGCACGAATCCCATAAACAGAATTCCGATACAGTACGGAAACAGTATGGTATATCCCGCAAGCACAATGGCGGCTCACGTCAGCGCATCGGGAATGAAGACTTCGATGAAATATCGCGGAGCGATTTCGATGGCGGGAATGCTCGGCTATGAGCTTGACGTAAGAAAAATCAGCGACGCGGAGTTTGAAGAAGGCAAAGAACAGATAAAATTTTATCGTGAAATTTGCGACGTGGTTACGTTTGGAGACTTCTACAGACTTCTTGACACAGTAAACGAAACCTATTTTGCATGGATGTACGTAAGTGAAGACAAGAGCCGCGCAGTATTGACGGCGGTTACTAAGTGGACCGAGTCGAACGGCCCGAGAAAATGGATACGCCTGAAGGGACTTGACCCGAACGCATACTATGAGATTCGAGGCAAAAAGCTACTCGGGTACAATCTTATGGAATACGGAATAGAGTTTTCGCTCATTGAGCGCTATAACGCGGAGATGTACGTATTGACGAAGGTAGAATAAAGCAAAAACGCAAATCCTTTTGGATTTGCGTTTTTGTTTTTATAACAACTCAATACCGCGCTCGCGGCATTCCTTTAAGGTCTTTTCGTCCCAGAGCGACGACTGCACCTCACCGATGTGCGCCTTCTGCAAGAAGAACATACACATTCTCGACTGACCTATACCGCCGCCGATGGTGTAGGGGAGCTTCTTTTCAAGTATCGCCTTGTGGAAGGGAAGCTCTGCGCGCTCGAGGCAATCACGCTCCTTGAGCTGATTCATAAGCGCCACCTCGTCAACTCTGATACCCATTGACGAAAGCTCGAGAGCAATGTCGAGAAGCGGATAGTACACGATGATGTCGCCGTTCATAGTCCAGTCATCGTAGTCGGGAGCTCTGCCGTCGTGCTTGTTGCCCGACTTCAGCTTTCCGCCTATCTGCATAATGAACACAGCACCGTACTCTTTAGCAACTGCGTACTCTCTTTCCTTGGGAGTAAGCTCGGGGTATCTGTCCTCAAGCTCCTGCGCGGTGATGAACTTTATGTCCTCGGGAAGCTGTCTTTTTATAAACGAGTACTCGTAGGAGATAAAATACTCGGTGTGAAGAAGTGCGCGGTAGATTCTCTTTACCGTAAGCTTGAGTGTGTCAAGCGTGCGCTCTTCCTTGGTGATGATCTTTTCCCAGTCCCACTGGTCGACGAAGACCGAGTGAATATTGTCAACGTCCTCGTCGCGGCGGATAGCGTTCATATCGGTGTAAAGACCTTCACCGGGTGCAAACTCGTACATACCGAGCGCATTTCTTTTCCACTTTGCGAGTGACTGAACTATCTCCGCGTCGTCGCACACGCCCTTGACGTCAAAGGCAACGGGACGCTCAACGCCGTTTAATGTATCGTTGAGACCCGAGGACTTTTTAACGAACAGAGGCGCTGAAACACGGGTGAGATTCAACTGTATTGCAAGGTCGCGCTCGAAAAAATCCTTGACCTTTTTAATTGCGACCTGAGTATGTCTGAGGTCGAGAAGCGACTTGTAGTCGTCGGGAATTCGGAAGTTCATATCGTTTCCTTTCTGAAGCCGAGAATGTCGGTAGTATATGCCTTTATATCAAATTTATCGAGAGGCGAATCCTTTTTAAGGTAAAGGGGATGGTGCGGGTGGCCTTTTGCGGATATCTTGCCCGAAGTGTACCACTCGGCAGAGTATTTTTCGCCAAGCTCTATCATATCCCAAACGCACATGGGAAGATACGGGCGCTTTTCGATTATCGTGCCCCACGCCGCCCACACGGCAGGCGAGTCCGAACGCTTAAGCACGTACTCAAACGCCTTCATATTCTCACTGTGGAGGTATTCGTTGAGCTCGCGGTCCATATCATCGGGATTTGTCGCGCGCTCGGCGTAGACGTTGAACATTATAAAGCTGTCAAAGCCGTTAGCGTGGGCGATTCGCTCAACGCTCTTTAGTGTGTTGTCGAGGTCACCGGGCGCCGCGGTGGACGGGTTTATTCCCACGCATATCAAAGGACGCTTGCCCTTTGTGCCGAGTATGTAACGGTATTCCGAATAGTAAGGCGGAATATAGAGCCAATCGTCTGCCGAAAAATCGGTGTGTGCACGGGTCTCGTACTCACCAAGCGCCGACTCAAAGCCCACTACCTCAATATTGTTGGTATCGGTAAGCGGAATATGCATAAGTCACCTCAAAATACAACTTATGACGATATTTTAACATTACACAACAAAAAAGTCAACAGAAAACACCCGTTATACACCAAAAATAGCGGTAATATTTTCTCTAAATTCTAAATAACGTCAAAAAACCGTCATATTCGGGGTTTACAATAGTGGCAGTTGTTTTCACAGGAGGGATAATTTTGGAAAACGTAAGTTCTAAAAGGAACAAAAAGAAGAAAAGCAAGAAATGGCTTGTGATACTGCTTGTCGTGATAGTGCTTATAGCCGTCGCGCTTGCGGGACTCAGATTTTTCGGGCCCAAGGCTGCTGCTGGAGCAGTAAGCGTTACCTATGCCGAAAGTCCGGTTCAAAGGCGCACCATTCAGACTACGATGTCGTCAAACGGTACGCTTCAGCCGGCTAACTCCTATACCATAGTTGCTACGGTAAGCGGAGAGATCCTCGAGTGCAGCTTTGAGGAGGGCGACGTTGTAAACGAGGATGACGTTTTGTACGTCATAGATTCGTCGGAAATAGAGAACACGATAGAGCGTGCGCAGATATCGTACGACAAGGTAGTAAGAAGCTACGAGAAAACGTTGGATTCCTTCAATGACCTTACGGTTTATTCGGACTATAACGGTATCGTGACCGAGGTTTACGTTGAAGCGGGTGACAGCATTCAAAACGGCGCAAAGATCGCCGCATTGAGAGATCATTCCGTAATGCACATTACCGTACCGTTTGCCGCGGCAGATGCAAAGATGCTGAACGTCGGCGACAAGGGAGTCGTAATTATTGACGACTCGTACGAATTTCACGATTGCGTTATCGAAGAGCTTGATACCTTCGACTCGGTTCTCGGTGACAGAATAGTAAGATACGTAAAAGCAAGCGTTCAAAATCCTGACGGCGGTATTCACAGTATAAATACCGCGTCAGTTGTGTTCGGAGATTACGTTTCTCTTGAAAAGGCAAGCTTTGTATACAATAAGGAAGCTGTAATTACATCAAAGGTTGCGGGTGATGTTATAAGCGTTATTTCAAAGGGTGATGAGATCACTGCGGGAGAAACGCTTATTTGTGAGCTTGAGAGCGAAACGCTTGAGAATAATCTTACCGATGCACAGTCGTCGCTTGATGATGCAAAGCTTTCGTTCGACAACACAAAGGAAAAGCTTAACGATTATAACGTAACCGCGCCCATAACGGGAACGGTTATTGAGAAGTACAGTAAGGTGGGAGATACGCTCGACACAACTCGCGGTCAGACGTCGATGGCGCTTATTTACGACCTCTCCTATCTTCAGTTTGATATGGCACTTGATGAGCTTGACATCAATCGTGTTGAGGTTGGACAGAAGGTCATCCTCACCTGCGACGCTCTTTCGGTGGGAAGCTTTGAGGGCGTGATCTCAAAGGTGAGTGTTGTGGGCTCCACAAGCTACAACTCCACAACTTATCCCGTAACGGTAAGAGTCTATGATCCGCCTGAGGGACTTCTCGCGGGAATGAACGTTGATGCCGAGCTTGTAATAGAGGAGGCCGCAGACGTTCTCACAATTCCTTCATCCGCGGTGCAGAGAGGTAACCTTGTGTACGTAAAGGATGATGGAACAAAGTCCGAAAACGACACGGCACCGGAAGGGTATATGTCGGTAAAGGTCGAAACCGGACTTTCAAACGAAAATTATATAGAGATCAAGGACACGGGTGCTCTCAAGGAGGGAGATACGGTCTATATTCCTCAAGCGGTACGAGCTACGACCGACGATACGGGCTTGTTCGGAGCTATGACGGGAATGACGGGACAGATGCCTGATTTCGGAGGAGGACAGATGCCGAGCTTTGATGGCGGACAGATGCCGAATATGGGCGGAGGAAACTTCGGTGGCGGCGATGGAGAACGTCCAAGCGGAGGAAACTTCGGTGGAGGTCAGATGCCGGGAGGCGCACGATGACACCCATAATAGACCTCAGAAATATATATAAGATATATACGATGGGCGACAGTGAGGTACGCGCCGCAGACGGCGTTTCGCTGAAAATATACGAGGGTGAGTTCGTTGCCATAGTCGGACAGTCGGGCTCGGGTAAATCCACGCTTATGAATATAATAGGTTGCCTTGATACACCCACGTCGGGAGAGTATTATTTGTGCGGCGAGGACGTAAGCGAGCTCACGGGTGACGAGCAGGCACAAAGACGAAACAAAACGCTCGGGTTTATATTTCAGCAGTATAACCTCATTACAAAATTAAACGTGCTTGAAAACGTGGAGCTCTCGCTTTTGTACGGCGGATACGGCAGAGCTAAACGGTTAGAAATGGCAAAGGCGGCGCTTGAGCGAGTCGGCCTTTCGGATAAGCTTAAAAACCACCCGAATCAGCTCTCGGGCGGTCAGCAGCAGAGAGTGTCCATTGCCCGCGCTCTTGCGGGAAACCCATCGGTCATACTTGCAGACGAGCCGACAGGTGCGCTTGACAGTAAGACCAGCCTTGAGGTGCTTGATTTTCTCAAAAGCCTAAACGCCCAGGGACACACGATAGTTTTGATCACACACGACCAAAGCATTGCCGCACAGGCTAAGAGGGTAGTCAGAATAGTAGACGGAAAAATAATATACGACGGTGACGTCGAAAATGCTTTCGGAGGTTGAGTATGGGATTTTATCAATCGTTTAAGCTCGCACTCAAAAGCCTCGCGGGCAATAAAATGAGAGCATTTCTCACAATGCTCGGCATAATCATCGGCGTTGCGGCGGTAATAATTCTCGTAAGTCTTATGCAGGGGCTTACGGGCGAGGTGACATCGCTCTTTAGCGAACTTGGCACGGACGTGCTCACCGTCACCGTGCAGAGCCGCGGCGCGACGCGTCAGGTCGACGACGAGGACTTTTACGAATTCCTTGATGAAAACAGAAGCCTTTTCAAGGCCTTTTCGCCTAACGTAAGCATTAGCGGAACGGTAAAGTATGATAATACGGAATATTCGTCAAGCGTGGCGGGAGTGTCCGAGGAATATATGGATATCAAGGACCTTGAGCTTGCTGACGGAAGATTTATTTCGTATGCGGACCTTGAAAGCTACCGGAAGGTGTGTGTGGTCGGCTCGTACCTTAACCGTGAGGTTTATGGCGGAAATGCCGTCGGCAACACGATAAAGGTTGGAGGCAATAAGCTTCTTATCGTTGGTGTGCTTGACGAGCAGGAGGACTCCGAGGAGGGCTCGGCGGACGACTGCATTTATATTCCGTACACGACTGCGTGTAAGATAGGAAAAACCAGCATCGGCTCCTACTCCTTCAGAGTTGCGGACGTTGACAGAGTAAACGTCTGTGAGAATGCGATCGACAATTATCTTTACGGTGTTTTTAATTCGGAGGATTACTACAATATCGTAAATATGGAAGCAATGATCGACCAGATGGAAGAAATGATGAGTATAATGACGATGGTGCTTGCGGGAATTGCGGGAATATCCCTTCTCGTCGGCGGTATCGGAATTATGAATATTATGCTTGTGTCGGTAACTGAGAGAACGCGCGAGATAGGCATAAGAAAGTCGCTCGGCGCAAGACGTCGTGACATTATGGGACAGTTTGTTATCGAAGCGGGCACTACCTCTGCGGTAGGCGGAGTCATCGGAATCGGACTCGGTACGGCAGCTTCGATAATACTCGGTAACGTTATTGGAATAAACGCAACACCGACGCTTCTTGCAGTCGGAGTGAGTGCGGGAGTATCGGTATTTATCGGAATACTGTTCGGCTATCTCCCCGCAAGCAAGGCGTCAAAGCTCAACCCCATCGACGCTTTGAGATACGAGTAAGTTAGTGAAAGGAAAAACGTAATGAATAAAAGAGTTATTTTGTCGGTAATATGCGCGGTATTACTTCTTATTTTGACCGTGCCCGCCTTTGCCGTCGACCTTGAGACCGAGCTTGACGTGCTCGGCACGCTCGAAATTATGAACGGCGACGAAAACGGCAACCTTAACCTCGACAAAACGGTAACGCGCGCCGAGTTTTCAAAAATGGTAGTAAAGGCATCGAGCTTCAAGGACAACGTCACCGCAAGCAGTATATCAAGCGGCTTTACCGACGTTGAGCCGACTCATTGGGCAACCCCCTATATAAGACTTGCCGCAGAGAACAAGTGGATATACGGCTACGGAAACGGAAGCTTCTTGCCTTCCAACAGTATAAAGCTTGAGGAGGCGGTGACGGTAATTCTCCGTGTGCTCGGCTACACGTCAAACGATATAAGCGGAGTTTACCCAAGCGGTCAGCTCGCACTCTACGAGTCGCTTGGTCTTGACGAGCATATAAGCGCCGTGCAGGGTGAGAGCATAACCCGTGAGGACTGCGCTCACCTTATATACAATATGCTTAAGGCGAAGACCAAGTCAGGTCAGAGCTACGCTCAGACTATCGGCTACTCCCTCGACTCAAACGGGGAGGTAGACCTTCTCAAGATAATAAACGATAATATCAAGGGACCGTTCGTTGTAAAGACCACCTATTCTGCGCTCGGACTTCCCGAAAACGTAAAGGTCCTCTATAACGACACCGAGTCCTCGCTTTCCGAGATCAAAAAGTACGACGTGGTCTACTACTCGGCGCTCACAAAGACGGTAATCGCGTATTCCCGTGCGGTAAGCGGAACGCTTGAATCTGTGCTTCCCAACCGCGACACACCCTCGCAGGTAACGGTTGCGGGCAAGAGCTACCAGCTTCGCGGCACCGACGCCTCTTTCTCGGTATCGAATCTCGGAGTCTTCAAGACGGGAGACCTCGTCACCCTGCTTCTCGGACGCAACGATGAGGTCGCGGCTATCGTATCGACAAAAGAGTACGCGCGCGACGTTTACGGCGTTGTAATGGGAATATCCCAAAAGGTATATACCGACGAAAACGGCAGAAGCTACAGTGCGAGAACGGTTGACCTCACGCTTACCACGGGCGGCTCGCTTTCGGTAAAAAGCAATGACACAGGCTTTGGCGAGGGCGATATAGTTAAGGTTTCGTACTCCGACACCGCAGATATAAGCGCGGTAAAGGAGCTCACTCTCTCGGGCGCGGTCAATAACGGTAAGGTGGGCGAATATACGGTTGCTTCCGATATCAATCTGCTTGAGCTCGGATATAATGATGAAAATCCCGCACCGCTTTTTTTCAGCCGACTGACAGGAGCAGAGCTTGACAAGCGTGACGTAAAGCATTTCGTCACCGATTCAAGCGGAAAAATCACGGATATGATCCTCGGTGATTTTTCGGGCGACGCGTGTGAATACGGCATAATGCTAAGCTTCACAGACGCGGCGGGCTTCGTGTCAGACGAGGAGGATTTCGACTATTCACAGCTTGAATCATCAAACTACGTTTACGAATACCAGATTGGCACGAAAAAGACTATGCTTAAGGCTCTGACCTGCTATATATACGGCGGAGAGGGACCCTGCGTGTTCAAATACAACAAGGGAAAGCTTGAGGAGATAGACACACTCTTGAAGGTTAAAGACGTTGACGCGTACGCGTCGTTTGGGGCGGTTGTTGGCGATAAGGTCTACCTCTACTCCGACTCGGTCACCGTCTATACCCCAAGCACCGATAAAAAATCGGAGCTTGACTATGACGTGATCTCACTTGCCTACCTGCTTGAAAACAAGGATGACTACAATATAACCGCCTACACGGACGATACCACCGAGCGCGGCGGAAGGATCAGGGTTATAATGGCAGAGAAGAAATAAACGACGGCAGCGCGGATAAGACCGCGCTGCTTTTCTATTGTGTGAAATAAGTACACGCAGGTCTTTTAATTTTAACAATTATGTGGTATAATGTATATAAATGTAAAAACACCTGTGCTTTGGAGAAACATATGAAAAGGCTTACTTTTTTAACAAGAGCATTGTGCGCACTGCTTTTCTTCTGCCTCATGGCCTTGCCTGCGCTTGCAGAGGATACCCTGATTATAGATAATTTTGACTCGGAGGAGAGCTCTGTTACCTGGACGGCGAGCGAGCACGTTAAGGAGATCGTCGTAAAGAACGGCGCGCTCACCGTGACCGGAGAGACCTCCGATTCTACCGTGATAAAATATGTTACAGGAAGCTTTTCATCTCCCGTTCTGATGGATGACGTGAGAGAGATCACCGCGAATGTGTATGCAGAGGCAGGCGGTGAGACCGACAAATACTTCGTGCGTATCAGACTTTTCAGCCTTTCGGGAGAGGAGCTTGAGGGCATAGCTACAATAAGCTCGGGAGTGGTGAGCGAGGTGAGCCTCGACACGTCCGAGTGGAAGCACAAGGAGATAGTCACGGGACTTGAGATAGGACTCATACCCGAGCATACCGATTCGGGAGTGTGGACGGGAGCGTTCAGCATTGACGACGTAGCCGCAGTTAGCTTTTCCGAGAGCGAAAGGGCGACGAGATTTCTTTTTGACAACGCCGACGTATATGGCGGAGAAATAGTATTTGCCGAGGACGGCTCGTATTTCGAGCTTATAGCCGACGATACGGCAGAGGAGACGGTTATCGAGCTTGAGGTAAACACATCCTCCGTAGCGTATGCCGATACGCTCAGACTCAATATAGAAAATTATTCCGACAGTGATGCCGTGCTGATAGCATTTTCCGATTCGGATTCGTTTGGACGCGACAAGTACATAAAGCTTGAAACCACCTCCGAAAGACGGGTATATTACGTCGAAACGGGAGTTAAATCGTCCGTTAAAAGGGTGCGACTCAAGGTCTTCGGCAAGGGAAATATAAGATTTAACGGGATATCATTGACTGACTCTTATTCGGGCAGCTCGTACATAACCTACGGCGATATAACCTCAGCAAGACTGTCGTCCGACGGTAAGCAGATAATAATAACGGGAGAGATACCCAGAGAATACGTCACCGAGTTTGTGGGATGTGAGCTTTATCTTTACGCGCTTGATCTAAGCGAGGATCCAAAGGCGGCGGATTACGATATTATGCCCGTGCTTTCAAAGCACGGAATATCTACCAAATTCACCTTCAGGCTTGACGTGGGCAAGCAAAGCGGCGACGCACTGTTCAAAAAATATGTGGTAAAAATATCGTCGACACCCAAGGTGTTCGTTGATACTCCCGTATACGTGAGCGTCGGTGACACCGCGGCTGTCAAGCGCGGCATATCGGTGGGATACACCTCGCCCGACCAGTCGGGTGTGGCGGCGAGCCTCAGCAAAAACGGTATAGTAGATATAAGCGTAAGCAAGCTCATATCATCATCAAACAGCGGATATATGCAGGCGATAGCGGGAAAATACTACTACTTCGACAAGGAATACGTCGACCTGCTTGATTCCGAGATATCGGCGCTTTATTCATCGGGTGCCGACGTCACCGTAAGACTAACGGTGGACGGTAAGCAGCACGAGGGACTGTATTTTGACTCAAGCGCCGACTCGGACGCATACCTCGTAAACGTTGAGGACGGGCGCGGCAGCTCGCTTGTACGCGCGGCGACCGAATTTCTTATTACAAGATACGCCGACAACCGTATGGGAATTATCGACTCCTTCATTATAGGAAAAGCGGTGAACGCCGGCAGGGATATAAGCGGCGCTCCGAATATGTCGCTTACAGACCTTGTAAACAATTACGCAAATGCGATGCGGCTCGTGTATATTTCGGCACTTAATATGGGCAAAAGCGTGAGAGTGTACGCGTCCTTGTCCGATATTTACAGAAATGATTACGTGACCCTCAGAAATAACGAGACCGACACCGAGATCTTCGTAAGATCGCTCGGAGATTATATTTGCGATGAGGGATACTTCCCGTGGGGCGTATGTGTTGAAAACGTAAAAGAACGCGGCGGAGAATATATAAAAGCAAGCGAAGATGGAATCTTCAAGAGCTTTATTTCGGATATGTCCGAGTTTTCAGGTGCTGAGACTATGATAGTTGCTCCCATAAGTGATGACGGCACCGAGGCAATCGAGGAGCTTATACAGGCGGCTTTGCTCGGCTTCTCGGGAAGATACGTCTTCTCAGACTCGGACGCAGAGCACGCAGGACTTGTCCGCGCGGTTAACACGGGAGACCGTGAGCGACTTGAGAGTATTGGTATAAACACGAAAACGTACGGAGCGCTTACCTCGTCGGGCAAGCTTGGAATGCGTAAATATTCTGCGGTAGCGGCACTTGACACAAAGCCCCCAAAGCTTACGGGAAGCTATATTTACTATGATTTCAACACACATACGGGTATCGGAAATTTCAACTCCTCGTACTATACAAGGAGTGTGAGAGTTGCCGAGGGGTATGCAGAAACTCCCGTGCTGGTCGCTGAGATAGACAAGAGCTTTTTCGGCACCTCAAGCGGTGCCAAGCTTTCGGGAGTCGGGGTATACCTTGATACGCCGAAAAGCTTTGCGTTAACACCCGTGCTTTCGTTTGACGTGGCGGTATTTGCAACCGACGGCTCTGAGCTTGAAGAAGCGGACGTTATATTCAGACTCGTTTCGGATAACGCGGTCTTAGACTACGTTGCCAAGGTGGATACGGGAAAATTCAACACCGTATATGTCGACCTCGGCAAGCAAGCGGGCGACAGCTTTAAGGCGGTGCAGGTGCTCATCAAGGAAAACGGTGCAAAGAGCCTTGAGCTTTGCGTGGACGGAATTATCGGGTATTCGGGAGAATACAACGACAGCGGTCTGTCGCACGCTATAAATACGGTGGGCTCCACATCTGACACGGGCTCGGCAAACCGCGACCTTATTGCAGTTATTATAACCGTTTGTTCCGTGCTCTTGACGGTTGTTGCATCTGTTGCTATAATAAAAAATGCAGACAGGAAAAAGGAAGACTGAAACAAAAATCTGTAAATCTCGCTTTGGAGGGATGGTCTTATGAAATTTAATGACGTTGAAATGAGAGTATCGAGTCACGGCGACAAAAAAAGAATACTGACGGTCGGAAGCTCGAATATGGACCTTGTTCTGAATATGAACAGAGTCCCCATGGCGGGAGAAACCGTTATAGATATGGGCTCGTACACCAGCGTTCCCGGCGGAAAGGGAGCAAACTCTGCTCTTGCAGTGGCAAGGCTTGGCGCTGACTCGGTTTTCTGCGCAAGGCTCGGCAAGGATGAAAACGGCGAGCTTTTATCGGGGTTTTACAAGAAAAACGGAATTGACGTAAGGTTTGTAAAGACGGACTCAAGACTGTCGACGGGACTTGCCGCGATAATGGTCGAGTCAAGCGGAATGAACAGAATAGTGGTATATCCCGGCGCAAATATGGCGCTTGAGCGCGACGACATCGAGGAGGCGTTTATGTGCTATCCCGACGCCTTGCTTATGAACCTTGAAATTTCAAAGGAAGCCGTCTACAACGCGTGCGAGTTCGCAAGCAAGAGAAAGATCCCCAAATTTATTGACGGCGGTCCTGCCGTAAAGAGTATTGATTTTGAGAAGCTCGGCAGGGTAGAGATCTTCTCGCCGAACGAGAGCGAAACGCATATCTACACGGGCATCAGACCCCAGAGCATGAACGATTGCTTAAGGGCGGCGTCGGTGCTTTATAACAAGATGGACGTAAAGTATATAGTAATAAAGCTGGGTGACAGAGGATGCTTTATTTACGACGGAATTCACTATAATATCTGTGAATCCTACGAGGTCGACGAGGTGGACACCACGGCGGCAGGCGACGCCTTCACCGCGGCTATGACGGTGGAGTATATAAAGACGGGCGACGTTATCAAGGCGTGCCGCTTTGCAAACGCGGTCGGTGCTATGGTGGTCACAAAGGCGGGCGCGGCACCGTCGATACCCTTGCGCGATGACGTGCTTGAATTTATAAGATCGAGAGAGCTGGTATGATATATGGCTGAAAAAATACTCGGAGTTGACTTCGGAGACGCAAGAACGGGCCTTGCGGTAAGTGACACGCTCGGCTTTATGGCGAGTCCCGCAGGATGTATTTACAGTAAGTATATTGTCGAAACTGCCAAAAAGGTCGCGCAGGCGGCAAGAGAGCACAAAGCAACAAAAATAGTTCTCGGAATGCCCATAAATATGAACGGCACCGAGGGACCGCGCGCCGAAAGGGTGCGTGAGTTTGCCGAGCTTTTGCGCGCTGAGCTTGAGGGCGTGACGATAGAGTTTTTCGACGAGCGATGCAGCACGATGGCGGCTCATCAGATACTTAACCTTACCGACACCAAGTCGAAGCGCCGCAAGGAGGTCGTGGACACGCTCTCTGCACAGATAATTCTTCAGAACTATATGGATTCGCACAAATAAAAAAACACACCGCTTCGCGCACGAAGCGGTGTGGATTTTGATATCAAGTAAGCTGACCCGACAAAGTGACTATATCAGTCGAGGTCTACCTTTATGCCTCGGCTCAGGTATCTTGCCTCTATCATATCGCTTGGTATAACGTGAGACCTGTAATAGTCGAGCTGGGTATTGTACGCCTCTCTCGTGAGATGGGCGCCGTCCGAGCTGAATACGGGGTCAAGCGTGTGGTTTTCAAGATTGAACATTTCCGAGCAGTCGAGCAGGTATAACTGCTTCTTGACGGCTAATTCGCGGATGATGTTATTGAATACCTCGACGTTACTGTTCTTCAACTTGTAAGGATTCATTACGCGAGAGGTCTCAAAGCCCGTTGTTACGGGCATAATAAGCTGGACGTAAACGGGTCTGCCCTTGACCACTGCCAAAATATCGTCGAGCATACGCGAGTATTCGATCTCAAAGTTTGCCGATGCCCAGCCGAGCTCGTTGAGTCCCGTAGAAATATACACTGCGTCGTAGTCGGTGAGCTCGCGGAGCGCGTCGCGCACGGTGAGATTGTCCTCGCCCGATTTTATAAAGGTGACGGTGTCGTAGGACGCCACCGAAAAGCCTACTCCGCAGAAGTTGATGGGCTCAACGTCGGTGTACCTTATAAGACCGAGCATTCTCGAGTCGCCGATGAATACGGCTTTGTTGAAGTGGCTGATTTCGACCGGCTCGCATTCGGCAACGGGTACGGAATAATCGTACGGGTCGGGAGGAAAGCTTCCGACGTCATCCCTTTCGGTGATATTGGATTCAAAGGTTGCGTTCATGCTTTCAAGGGGCAGAGAAACGTTTGGCTCGGGACGCTTAAGGTCATTTTCGTCAAACTGCTCGGTCACGTTGGCGTGCAAGACAAGAAATACGGTCAGCGCAACTGCGAGCGCAAGAAGAAGTATAATAATAATTTTTGATTTCATTGACTCTGCTCCTTTCTTTAGAGTTATGGGGGAATTATGAAGGAAAACTTAAACTTCGGCAATATGTGTGAGGACGTGATAAAAAAGGTGCGTGAGGACGGTAAGCGCAAAAAGCTTTTGCTCCACGCTTGCTGTGCGCCCTGCTCAAGCTACGTCCTTGAGTATCTGAATGAATATTTTGATATAACTCTGTATTTTTATAATCCCAATATCGACGATGAGGACGAATACAGGTACCGCGCCGACGAGGCTAAGCGTCTGATTCGTGAAATGCCGACGGTAAACCCCGTAGGCTTTGCCGAGGGGGAATACGAGGTCGATAAATTTCTTGAGATGTCACGCGGTCTTGAGGATGCGCGGGAGGGCGGCGCGAGGTGTATGAAATGCTACGAGCTCAGACTCGAGAGTGCCGCGAAATATGCCAAAGAGAACGGCTTTGATATGTTCACGACCACTCTTTCGATAAGTCCCCTCAAAAACAGCCGCGCGCTGAATCTCATAGGAGAAAAGCTCAGTAATGAGTATGGGGTAGACTATCTCTATTCCGACTTCAAGAAAAAGAACGGCTACAAGCGCTCGGTCGAGCTTTCCGCAGAGTATAAGCTTTACAGACAAAGCTATTGCGGCTGCTCGTTTTCAAAAAAACAAAGCGAGAATAATTAATTTCTTCGGGCTTCACCGTTTATTCGGTGAAGCCTTCGTTTTCCTCGTAAAGGGCGAGTAGGCTTTCTTCAAGTGAGGTCTGCCTTTCGCAAAGCTTTGCGGCTATAACGTAGTCGCTTGCCTCGTCGCCACTCAGACGGGCAGATATCTCCTCAAGCTCCTTTTCTATGCGGATAATTTCCTCCGCAACGAATTTTTTGCGCTTTTCGAGCTTGCGCGCCTGTGCCGCCTGCTCCTTTGCGGCTAAAAATTGCTCCTTGCCGGCAGATACTCTTGCGACAGACTGCGGCGCGGCACCCTGCTTTCTTGTATCTGTCTGCATACGCTCGGCTTTGGCGTCTCGGTAGCTCTTGTACTCCTCGTAGTTACCGTTAAATACCTTTTTATCGTCTTCTCCGAGGTCAAGTATACGGGTCGCAAGACGTTTAACGAAGTAACGGTCATGCGAGACCGCGATAATGGTGCCGTCAAACTGCTCAAGCGCGTTTTCAAGCGCGTGACGCGAGCTTATGTCGAGGTGGTTGGTGGGCTCGTCGAGGATGAGAAGGTTCACTTTTGATAAGATCAGCTTTGCCATAGTGAGCCTTGCGCGCTCACCGCCCGACAGGTCATTGACCGATTTGAAAACGTCGTCACCTCTGAACATAAACAGAGCGAGCGCGTTTCGAATCTCGGTCTGTGTAAGGCTTTCGTATGAGTCCCAAAGCTCGTCGAGCACGGTCTTTTCGGGTGAGAGATTTTGATTTTCCTGATCGTAGTATCCGATCTTTACGTTGTATCCGAATTCAAAGTATCCCGTGAAGTCTTCCTTACCCACGAGAATTTTTATAAGGGTGGATTTTCCGCATCCGTTGGCGCCGCTGATAAAAAAGCGGTCGCCTTTTTTTACGTCGAAGGAGAGATTTTTGAAAAGGCACTTGTCACCGTAGCTTTTTTCAAGACGCTCGGCGAAAAGCACGTCGTTTGCGCTGTCGGGCGCAGACGAAAACCTCATTGATATCGCGCCCGGAGCATTTTCGGGACGGTCTATCTTTACCATACGGTCGAGAGCCTTCTGACGGCTTTCGGCGGCGATTATGTTTCTTTCTCGGTTCCACCTGCGTTGTTGTTCAATATAAGCCTCGATACGCGCGATCTCTCTCTGTTGATTCTTGTAAGCGCGCTCAAGCGCCTCCAGACGTTCCTCCTTGAGCTTTACGAAGCGGGTATAGTTTCCGGGATAAAGCTCGGCCTTGGTATTTTCGATGTCAAGTATTGAGGTTGTTATCTTATCGAGAAAATAACGGTCGTGGGAAATAACGAGAAGCGTACCGCGATAGTTTGCAAGCTGACTCTCAAGCTTTGTGAGGGTCTGCTCGTCGAGGTGGTTGGTGGGCTCGTCGAGAATTAGGATGTCGGGATTCATAACCAACAGTCGTGCGAGAGCGAGTCTTGTCTTCTGACCGCCCGAGAGGGATGAGATGAGCATTTCGTGCATAGACTCATCAAAGCCCATATTTATGAGGATCCCGCGGCAACGCGAACGGAACTCGTAGCCTCCGCGCGACCTGAAACTTTCTTCGAGAGTGGTGTAGGAGGAGATGACGTCGGGGTCGCCGTCCGACAGACGGGCGTTTAGCTCATTGAGTCTTTCCTCGTCGCGCATAAGCTCGGGGAAGGTTAAGAGCATTTCACCGATAAGGGTGTTTTCGCTTTCAAGGGCGGCGTTCTGCTCGAGCACGGCAAGACGTTTGTTGCCGGAAACGAATACGCTGCCGCTTGAGGGGGAGTATTTCCCTGATATTATTTTTATGAGAGAGGACTTGCCTGCGCCGTTGACACCGACGATACCGACGCGTTCATTTTCGCCTATTCCGAAGGTGATGTTCGAGAGGATGGTTTTATCTCCGAATTCGAGGCTGACGTCCTTGCAGCTTAAAATTATCATTTTGCACACCGTTATAAATGTTCTTTAATAGTATTATATCACAAATTTGATGAAATGCAAGGGTATGGGCAAAAGATTGCCTTCGGCAATTTTGAGATTTCACTGCCCGAAAAGCAAAATGCGCGTATCGCCTGTCAGAAGTTTCGACCGACAATAAAAAGGTGCAGACTCACGTCTGCAACTTTAGCGAAGAAATCAATTTCATAACGTAGGGCGGTGGCTTGCTCCCGCCGCTATGTTTTCATAAAACGATAATTCATTTTGTAGGGGCGACCATTGGTCGTCCGTTTTTTGATTTGTGAAAAATATTATTTCGGCGGGAGCAAGCCCCCGCCCTACCACGCACCCTTTCTCTGCGGATAGTGGGTTCGGGCTTCTGCCTAATCGCGTGTGGACGTCCACGCACTATGCTTGCCACAGACGCGAGCGTCGGGAAAGCGGAAAAGATGCAAACCAAGGATTGCTTGGATTTGAAACAACGAATTGATAATTGTTATTTCACAAATATGTGCTATAATATAACCACACCGGTGAAATGAATTTTGGAGGTGCTTATATGCAACTTGATTTAGGACAAAAAATACGCGAACTGCGTCGGCGAGATGGACGCACACAAGAAGCACTTGCTGAAGCTATCGGCGTGACATCTCAAGCGGTCTCTCGATGGGAGGCCAATGGTGGTTATCCCGACATGGAAATGATTCCATCCATAGCAAATTATTTCGGCATTTCAATTGACGAACTGTTTGGTTACAACAATGAGCGATCTAAAAAAATTGACGAGTTAGCTGCCAAAATAGATCAGATGAATTTCCAAAACAACGGCGAGGATATCAATATCGATGAGTGTATTTCACTTGCAAGAAACGCACTGATTGAATTTCCGGGTAACGAAAAAATTATGTTGTGCCTTGCTTCAGTATTGTATAATGCAGGATATGTTCGTTATGGAGAATATCATTTATCGGACGATGATGGGTATGATGTCTTGGATGTCGAAAAACATAGGACCTACTCCGAATGGAAAGAAGCAATATCGCTATATGAGAAATTGCTGAAAACTATGGAAAACGGAGAGCCGCGTCATCGTGTGATCCGCGAACTTACTCAATTGTATCTGAATACAGGGGAACACACAAGAGCGCTTGAAATTATTGAAACAGCTCCCAACATTTATGGTTCAAGAGAATTTCTCAAAGCAAATGCAACAGATGGAAAAGAGCGCGCAAAGGCATATGGAGAGGCTTTGTTAAAAACAGTCAGAGCTTGTTCTGAACTAATGGTAAATGGAGTAATTGCTTATGAAAGCAATATGTCACCTGCCGATAAGGTTCAGAGTTTGCGCGGGGCTATCGGTATTTTCAACAATGTCTGTACTGACGGGAACTGCGGAATGCATCATTCTTATATCGCGAGAATTTATACTTTGCTTTCGGTGTATTTATGGTTGGATGATAAAAAGGACGATGCGTTTGAGGCTTTGGATAATGCT
>JAZNNG010000011.1:0-14960 GCA_045580165.1 Eubacteriales bacterium | reverse complement strand
AATCTCCACCCATACCCGTTTGCTCGTAATAATTTGGGCATTATTCTCATAAAAAAGCGGCGCAAAAACTTTGTTCAGCGCATTTAACTTTTTGGCAAGTGTAACCTCCACCCGTACACGTTTGTCGGCTTTATTCTTCGTCAACGATCTCGCCCGCTATCTTGTCAAGCGCCGCCTTCTGATCTGCCGCGCTTATCTTGCCGTGCGTCCTCTCAAAGTACGCAACCGCATTGCGTGCCATAAAATTAAACTGATTGTTAAGACTTCTGCCTTCCTTGTCACTGACGTGAGCAAGCTTTGCAAGAAGCTCCTCGGATATTCTTATCGTAACCATCTTCTGATTTTTCATAATAAACTCCATTTCTTAAACAACTTATTGAAGCCCGTGGAAGCTTTCACGCTTATTACCAATATTTTTTGTCAAGCGTTCTGTATCTTATAGCCTCGGCTATATGCTTTTCGAGAATTATCTCCGACGCGTCAAGGTCGGCTATCGTGCGCGCAACTCGAACAAGCCTGTCGTAACCTCGTGCCGAAAGTCCAAGCTTGTCGTAAGCGGCGGACAACAAGTCCGAAGCCTTTTTGTCAAGCTCGCAGAAGCGGCGGATGTGACGCGTTCCCATCTCGGAATTTTTGAATATCATAGGTACATCCGAGCCAACCTCCGCGCTTGACGCCCTGAATCTGTCGAGCGCGCGGCGTCTTGCCGCACACACCCTCGCGCGTATTGCCTCTGACGGCTCGGACGGCGTGTTCTTCGCCATATCCTCAAACGAAACCGACGGCACCTCTATCTGAATGTCGATTCTATCAAGAAGCGGGCCGCTTATCTGCGACAGATAACGCTTGATGTCGGCAGGCTTGCAGGAGCAAGCGTGGGTGGGATGACCGTAGTAGCCGCACTTGCAGGGGTTCATTGCGCATACGAGCATAAACGATGACGGATATGTAAACCTTCCCGCAGTTCTCGTGACCGTAACCGCACCGTCCTCAAGCGGCTGACGCAGGGAGTCGGTTATAGCCTTGGGGAATTCGGGCAGCTCGTCCAAAAACAGAACGCCGTTGTGGGCGAGAGAGATCTCGCCCGGCATAGGTATGGTGCCGCCGCCCACAAGACTCACCGCCGACATAGTGTGGTGGGGAGAACGGAACGGACGGGAGCATACGAGTGACGAGCCTTCGGGCAGAATACCCGAAATCGAATGAATTTTTGTGGTTTCTATCGCCTCCTCGAACGAAAGCTCGGGGAGAATGGTCGGGAGTCTTTTTGCAAGCATTGACTTTCCCGTGCCGGGTGGGCCTATAAGAAGGACGTTGTGACCCCCTGCCGCCGCTATCTCAAGAGCGCGCTTGACCTGCGCCTGACCCTTTACGTCCGAAAAATCCGCAAAGCTTTTTGAGAACTCGGGCATAAACTTGTCGATGTCAAAGCTCTGCGCCGTGAGAACTTCGCGTCCCGTGACGTGCGAGATCACCTCTCTCGCGCTTTTCACTCCGTATACGTTTATCCCGTCGGCAACGGCAGCCTCGGCGGCGTTTGCGGCAGGCACGAAAATGTTTTTGAAGCCGGCCTCCTTTGCGGCAAGGCAAAGGCAAAGCACGCCGTTAACGGCTCTGACGTCGCCCGAGAGCGAAAGCTCACCGATGAAAACGCTGTCGGAAAGGTCGATGTCGGGGTTTATGATACCCGTTGACGAGAGTATTCCCATAAGTATTGCGAGGTCGTAGTACGAGCCCTCTTTTCTCCTTGCCGCAGGGGCAAGATTTACCATAAGATCGGCCTCAGGGAACATAAAGCCACTGTTTTCGATAGCGGTGCGTACCCTCTGCTTTGCCTCCTTTACCGAGGCGTCGGGCAGACCTACAAGCTCGAAATTCGGTAACCGCGCCGAGCAGTTGCATTCAACACTTACAATAAATCCGTCGATACCCGAAAGTCCGACGGAATACACGCACTTAAACATAATTATATCCTTTCAAGATATTACTTTCATTATTTTAACACATTACTCTATAATTTACAATAGCCAAGCTCGTCAAGCGGGAAACACAGGAACGTTTTTTCTGAATGCCGTTCTCGTAACGCTTGAGCCCGAGCATAAGTAAACCGCTTCGGCAAGACGGGCAAAGCGCGAAAATTCACTCTCAGCTCCACTGTGGAAATTTCCGCCTACTATAAGATGGTTTTGCTGATTGCACTCTATATTAACGGCAACGTCAGGCGTGGAGCTTGGCGCGCTTCTTGAGCTTATCACGGTAACACCGAGTCCCGAAGCGTTAAGCTCTTCGCCCGGCTCGAAGTACTCGAGTGAAATTCCGTTTTGCTCGGCATAGGACTCTATAATACCGGCGTAGTGACCTTCGCTCTCGGATACGGGTAACGGCAAAAGCACGCGCTTAACGGGTATGAGAGAATTCAGACGCTTCAGCATCAAATGGTGCTTAGCGGAGTATCCCGACATCACGAGCGTGTCAGCCTCTGTGTGAAGCGACGAGAAAACACCGCTTGCCGTTATGTCGGCAGAGCTTCTGCCGCCCTTAGATAAATCGACTATCACGCATTCGCCCTGCGAGGTTGCAACGACAGAACAACCGTTACCGCCCGAAATACAGTCAACACAGGCGGCGTTGGCGCGAATAAGCATTGATACGGTGATGAACAGGACAAAAGCCAAATGCGCCGCAAGCATAATCGCGGCAAAATGTGCCCTTAGCGAGTTCTTCAAGACTGTCAAAACGAGAGCAATCAAAACCGTCAGAAATCCCACTAAAAACAGCGGATCGTCACAGGATACGCAAATATTGTCGAGCGATGAGAGACTGCCCGACAGCTTTTCTATAGCGTCATACAGAAAGCATATCGTGCGGGAGATAAGGTCGCAAACGGCAGGTACCCTGTAAAACATGAAAAGAAGTAAGGATGCGACTATGTATAAAACGATGAGAGGGGTGAATAAAAAGGTAGATAAAATGCCGATAAGAGAGGCGTAGTCGAAAAAGAAGAGCATCGAGGGAAGCGTGAACGCGCAGGCGGAAAACGAGAGGGTAAACGAGTCGTATATGAACGGAAGAACGTAGCTTACAACGAATCCGCCGTGCATACGCTTGAGAAGCTTAAGCTTTTGCGCCGAGAAATAGGGCATAAGCAAAAGAATGCCGAAAACAGATGAAAAGGACAAGATCAGCCCGACATCAAAAACCGAATACGGATCGACGGCAAATATAATAAACAAAATGAAAAACAGGACAGTCAGCGAGTCAGGCCTCCTTTTCATAATAAGTCCGATATAGCTTACGATAAGCATAAGACTTGCTCTGAGAAGCGACGCGCTGAGCCCCGTGAAAAGCAAAATAAAAAGAGTAAGCGGAATAACGCTTGCCCGAATAAATGTGCGGCACTTTATAAGCCGCTTTGCAAAGAACAAATATATCCCGATAAGCAGTGTAAGGTGCATACCGCTGAGAGCTAAAATGTGGGAGATCCCGATTCTTGAAAAGTCGCGGTCAAGTAGGTCGGGAAGATAGCTTCTGTCACCGAGAACGAGAGCCTTGGCAAGGGCGGCTTCACGGGGTGAGAGCCTGAAATCAAGCATATACCCTGCGTGACGGTTGGCGCTTTCCATACGGGTAAGAGGGGATTCGTACTCACCAAGACATAAAAATAAGCCGTCGGCATACGCCTCGGCAGAAAAGAGGATGTTGTTTCTTTTGTAGTAGGCGCGAGCCTCGCCAAGCCCGATCTCGTCAACGTCGGTGAGATGCGCGTCGAAAACTATAATGTCGTTTTCCTTGATCTCGGCGGAGAAGGGCGCGTAGACCGTAATGCCGAAGTTGGCGGATTCAAGATCTACCGCGCGGACGTCACCGACGAAGGAGGTGTAGTATTCGGTATCGGAATATACCTCGCGTACGATCATTTCAATACGGGCGTCGGCTTTGTTAAGGTTAGCATATTTGTCGGCGCTTACGTTGTAGAGGTAAGTCGGCAGACAAAGGGCAAAAATAAAAGCGGCAAAGCATACGACCTCGAAAAGCGAGGCAGTACGGGCAATGCCACCGAAAATACGGTGCTTAAATATACGGAAAAGAAGGACCGCGGCAGATAATATGAGGGCAAAAAGAGTGGCGGAGGGTCTGACTCCGTCATCAAGCATACTCATAATAAACAGGGGCAAAATAAAGCATAAGCAAACACAAAGCAAATATCTGCGCGACAGGAAATTCATAACGGATAAGGGCAAACGCCGCCCAAGGCACCTCCCTAAAAAATAAAAACCGTTTTTAACAAACGGAACAACGATGAAATTATACAATAAAAGACAAAATTTGTCAACAATAGGAAAGAAAAAGGATAAAATAAGCCTTGACAAATGAGTATAGGTGTGTTATAATAGCGACTGCTGATAAATAAAGGGGTATAGCTCAGTTGGTAGAGCAGCGGTCTCCAAAACCGCGTGTCCAGAGTTCGAGTCTTTGTGCCCCTGCCAAAAATCGACAGGTTTCGACCTGTCGATTTTTTATCCATTGCGAAAGCAATGGTATATCATCGCCGCAAGGCGCATATCATCACGCGAAGCGTGTATCTCATCAGCCGCAGGCTGTATTGCGCTTTCGCAATGATGATATACAATTCCTGCGGAATTGATGATATGCAAGACTTCGTCTTGATGATATACACGCCTTAGGCGTGATTGGGACGTGTTTTACACTGGTGTCACAAGAAAAAAGCACTGCGAAAGCAGTGCTTTTTTCAGTTAAATCCGTCTGTGACGGGTGAAATCCGGCTGCGGTGGATGAAATTTGCTCCGCAGATGAAAAATGGCTTTGTCGGGAGAGATGAGAAACCCCTAAAAACGAAATTGTAAAGTTTTTGTGAACGAGAAAAGCGGGGCAAAAAATCGTATTTTAGAAGTTTTTGAAACACAAACCCAATCAAGTGTCTATGATGAGTTATTTCAGATAAACGATTTTTTGCTAAATAAAACATAGTTTATCTGAAACAAGCAAACCGAATAAAATAAATAAAAACTCATTTTAGAGAAATATGTATTGACAAAATCGAAACTACATAATATAATAAAACAAAATCAATTTGATTCAGGAGGAGAGAAATTTGAAATTCAACACATCAATAAAGAACTCGATAGTTTTGTATATCCTCGAAAAAATATCTCAAGGAACAAAGAGCCTCTCCAAGTGTGTAGCCCAAACGTATGATATTAGTCAAACAACGGTACACGCATACTTAAACGAGCTTATTGAGCGAGATATTATCAAAAAAGCGAAACGCGGTCAGTATGAATTGATAAATCGGGAATTTAAATTTTTCTTCAAACGAAGTGAGGGCGGACTCGACTCAGACACGCTTCCTTACGATATGTGTTTGAGCCGATATATCGGAGAGTTATCCGAAAACGTAAAAGAAATATGGAATTATACGTTAAGCGAAATGGTTAATAACGTTATTGATCACTCCGAAGCTGAAAATATGTATGTTGTAATAAGGCAAAACTACCTCACAACTTCTGTAATAATCACAGATGACGGAATCGGTATTTTTGAAAAAATCAAAAACCATTTTTCATTGCCCGATAAAGATGCGGCTATATGTGAATTGTTTAAAGGAAAGCTTACAACCGATAAACAACGTCACTCGGGCGAAGGAATTTTCTTCAGCTCGAAAATGATGGATTTGTTTTTGATTTGTTCAAGTGGTAAAATTTTCACCACAAGCAAATACGAAAACGAAATTGTTCTGGACGTAGACGAATGTATATCGGGAACACAGGTATTTATGTCGCTTTCGAATTTCAGCAACAAAAGTGCGTGTGAGGTTTTCGATTTGTATTCGAACGTCGACGGAGGGTTTACAAAAACTAAAATACCTATGAAAAATGTTTTTTATTCCGCGCCCGTATCGCGTTCACAAGCAAAAAGAGTTTGTAACAGACTTGAAAAATTTGAAGAAGTCACACTTGATTTTGATGGTATTAGCTGGATGGGACAAGGCTTCGCACATCAATTGTTTGTCGTTTACCAGAGCAGTAACCCGCAAACCAAGATTGTTCCGATAAATATGAATGAAAGTGTAAGCAATATGTATAACCACGTATTGAAGACGACCTGATTTGTATTTTATCGAGTTCGATGCTCATTTCGTCACAAAAAGTATATGCAATTTGTGACGAGATTAGATTGAAAAACGCAAAAGTCATTACCGTAAACTTACTGACGCAATTCGAATGCCTCCCCATTTTGTCAAAACTTTTGTCAACTTAAAACTCGCACTTGAAATTTCCCGTAACTGCGCCAAATTTTCGGCATAGTGACGAGTTCTCCAAAACCGCGTGTCCAGAGTTCGAGTCTTTGTGCCCCCTGTCAAAAAATCCAAGTCGAATTTCGACTTGGCTTTTTTCAGTGAAATTCGTTCCTTACGGAACGAGTGAAATACGCTGACGCGTGTGAAATTGCCTGCGGCAGTGAAATACGCCTGCGGCGTGTGAAGGAACGAATTTTATTTCACATCGACCAAAGCCGTAGGCGGCGGGAGATATTTCACAATTTCCGCAAGGAAATTATTTCACATTCGGCAACGCCGGATATTTCACTTGAAAAATTTTTGTATTTGAGGTATAATGAGGCAAAGAAAGGCGGCGATGATGTGAAAGACAAAATAAAATCCTTTATATATTACGGCTCGGAAAACTATATTTCATTGTCATCTTTGCGTACGATGGTTCCTGCCGCATATTTATTTTTAGGCTTTACCGGTGCAGTTGCCGGAATAGCAGGAAATGCGCCTATTTTAATGACTATTTTCTTGTCATTTATTGTTGTATATGCGATTGTCGTCTATACATTCCACCTGTGGTGTCCGCAACCATCATTTTCCTGCCGTTTTGCTGTTAGTGCATTCAGCACGCTATCTCTCAGTATCATTTTGCAATCATGGATGTTCTTAATTCTTTTGGTTGGAAAATACATAGACGTTTTGGATATTGTGCTCGTCGCGGTTTTACAAATAATATCATCAACTACATATTTTCTGATAACAAGAAAAAAGATAAGCAAGGGGATTTTCAAAGCAAAGAAATCCTCCAAAACAAACATTAACATAGCTGTTATATCGGGAGCTGCATTCGCTGGTATGCGAATGGGTAGGATGCTTCGAGGTATGAATTCTTCCTTGGCTGCAACACTTGCTATGGTAGGATTTACTTGTATTGCAGTATTATGTTCTATAATTGCAACTATGCATATAATGAAATTTTGCTATTGTAAAATCTATGGTATCTCTTGTGGCAAGGACTACGAAGACACGTCACCTTTACTTTTTGCCGAAAAGCAGGAGAAAAAGAGTTTACCAAAAAGAATATGGTCGGTTGTATGGAAAATAACGCTATTGGTATTGCTTATTGCAATTCTTTACGGAGTATATCAAGTGAGCCAACAACCAACCGCTTAATTTACATAGCTTCGTTTACACGCATGGAGCAGTACCCCGGAAGACAGCGGTCACGTGCAACTCCCATACACGCCCGTGGATAAGTCTACCCAACAACTGAAAATCACGAATTGATTTCGAAAAAACTTGCGGTACGGATCGATTTTGTAAGGGTGTGCCAAGAAAAAAGCCATTCGCAAAAGCGAATGGCTTTTTTCGCGCATAGCGCGATTTCATTTATGTCCCCGCCCTTACGCGTGATCGGCTCACAAAATGCTTGAAAAGCTTGCGGAGTTGTAGTATAATAAAAACAAGCATTTAATACATACCTATTAAGCGTTTGAAAGAGGTGATACTTATGCCGGATGAGAAAAAATATAAATCCGTAGGTGCGCCAAAATTCTATAACGTACCCGACCCGAAGTCATTTACTCGCGATGAAGCGGGAGCAATAAAGCTCGGTCGGGACTGGTGTGTCTTTGCGGACGCGGAGCTTGAAGCGGTTGCTGCGGAATACGTAAAGGAATTGAATTTAGGCGATACACCGTCAGATAAAAGGGTAGTGCTCGGCGTATCGGATATGTCTGATGAAGCATATTCGATAAACTTTGAGGACTCACGCGTGAGTGTCACGGGCGGAAGTGCAAAAGCCCTTCGCTACGCGCTCTCCACCATGACCGATATGTCCGACCACCGACTGTGCTTTCCCGAGGGAGAGCTTCATGACGAGCCGCTTCTCAAAATGAGAGGCTATCAGCTTAATCTTCGCTCGCTTACGCGCACACCCATCGACGAGCTTCTCGTTATGGTGAAATGGGCAGCGGATGCGAAGATAAACACACTCCTTATCGAATACGGCTCCCGTTTTCCCTTCAAGCATCTGCCCGACTCGCGCTCACCCTTTGCCTTGACGGACGATGAGGTAAGACTTCTCGTCAGTACCGCCGAGAGCTGCGGAATAGAGATCATTCCGTCAATGCAAGTGTTCGGACACCTCGATTTTATTCTCGATAATCCCGCTTGCGAGCCGATCCGTGAGGCGCACACCTCAATCGACCAGCTCTGTCCGCTTCACAAGGACTCATTGCCGTTTGCAAAAGCACTTATTGACGAAATGCTTGAGCTTCACCCGAATATAAAGCGCCTTCTTATCGGAGGCGACGAGACACGGGACCTTGGAAAATGTCCCGACTGTGCCGAATACGTAAGGAAGCACGGCGTCGGAGGGCTATATACTCATTATGTGAACAAGATCATCGACTACGTATGCTCAAAGGGGATAACTCCTCTGGTGTACGATGATATGATATGCGCTCATCCCGAGGCGGTTGACGAGCTTGACCGCCGCGCAACTATCGTTTACTGGGACTATTGGGCGACCGCGCCCGAGGTGCCCCATATTATAGCGCGTTTTGGTAATTCTCCCGTCTATACCTACGACAAGAGGTGGGAAAACGGAGAATGGACACCTGAGCTTGAGGACGTTACGAGAAGAATACTCGAGGCGTTCGGAGAGGGAGGCGTTGAAAACGTAGAGGAAAGCCTCGGCGAAGACTTTATGAAGCTTTACGGAAAATATCTCGGAAAGAATTTCCCCAAATACTTCAAGGCCTTTCCGTACCTTGAATATTATATGGACCGCGGTTTCAAGGTGATAACCATGCCCACGGCGCTCGGAAACACCGATAACTACCTTGGTATGCCGAATCAGGCGCGTTTTGCCGCAAACATCAGAGTTTGCTGTGAGCGTGCGGCAGAAGCGGGAGCTATGGGCGTTATAACCTCAACGTGGTATCCCCTCAGAGCGCCGATGTATACACTCGGCATCTGCACCACGGCATACTATTCGTGGGGAATGCCCGATTACGCACCGTCCTTGCCCGACTGGAGAAAATATGTGCCATGACCAAACAAAAATATCTCAAATACTGCCTTGACACCTACGGCACACCGCCCGACTACCCGTTCGACGAGGACTTTGAAACGGCGGTGCTTCGCCACTTTGACAACCGTAAGTGGTACGCGATAGTAATGCGCGTGTCGCGCCGTAAATTCGGTCTTGACTCGGACGAGATAATTGACGTCGTAAACTTAAAATTGCCCGTCGATATGTTCGGCACGTTTGATTCGTCCGACGGAGTCTATCCCGCCTACCACATGAACAAGCTTCATTGGATATCTGTGCTTCTTCCCGACGTTACCGACGAGACCGCGTTTTTCCTCACTAACGTGAGCTTTGACGCAACGAGAAAGAAGCTCCGCACCGCAAAACGTCAAAAGCAATAAAAAAGCACCGCAGTCCCTGAAAAGCAGGGTCTGCGGTGTTCTTGTTTTTTATATCACAGTACGTCCTCGAGCTTTAGCGAGTGAGGAACACCGTTTGTGAATTCGAAGTAGTTGCCGGCACCCGTGAACGCTTCCTCCGACATAAGCAAGGAGTCAAAGGTAAATAACTTACGCACTCCGGGATAAATATGCTCTATCCTCGAATTTAGTTCCTTACAAGCATCGAGACCTTCGCATATTATAACGATTATCGGCTGACGCTTAAGCTTATTGAGCTGCTTTTCATATCTTGTCAGCGACTGATAATACGTTGATAGCAGACACAGACGCAGGACCTTGTTCACGGCGTCCTTGAACAGCTTGTCGCCGCTTACGCCGCGGAACGCCTGCGCGAAAACGGGGCGGTCACCGAGCTCAAGATAACCGTGAACGGTTGCTCTGCCCGAAAAATGACTGTCGGTATCGAATGTGGAACCCAGAGAGTAGTCCTTTATAATATCCTTGTACCGTCTTGCGCTTACCGCAAACCAGTGGTTAAGGATGAGCTTGCGGCATATCTCCCGCAGCAGCTCCTGATCGTTTATAACTATAAGATCGTGATCCTTGTCGGGAATTCTGTTTTGGTGGGCGGCGCGCTTGGTATCGCGGGTCAAAAGATGATTTTTGGGCATTTTCCCCGTGATATGATAGAGAAGCTTCGCACCAAACGGGAAATATACGCTGAAGATAGCGGTGGGTGTCGATTCCTCTGCATCGAAAAATCTGCTGCGGAAAGCAAATTTATAGGTCTTGTGAAGGGAACCGAGCATTCTTTTGTCGACGTGAGAGAAGCGCGCGGGGGTGGGAATTATTCCCGCTTCTATAAGATCGCTTATCATATCGGTGGTGCAGAAGCTGAAGTTGTCGATCCATTCGAGAATTGAGTAATCAGCCTGACCGAGATTGCCCGAATAGAAGAAGTCTCTGTTGATAAGGTTCCAGGTCTTTTGTAAATAGAGATTATTTCCGCCTGTCATATTGCTGAGGAAGCACTCCTCCTTGAGATTCATTTCGGGGCGGAAAGCGTACGGAGAGCGCCAATTGGGATCGATGTCGGGTGTGACGAGCTCAGCGGTGGATCTGACGAACTCCTCACACGATTCATTGGGCTTGGGTACCGCGGGCACCTCAAAAGCATCGGTTTCGGCACCCATACAGTCAAGCATACGCAGGTAACGGGGATTTGCAATGCTTCCTGAAACGCCCGTAAAATCACAGCCGTTGACGAAAAGCTTGTACGGCACGTCATACTCGTTGCACTTTATCATATTTTTGAATGCCACGAGGTTTTCAGAGCAGGATTTGTAGCTTACGTCACCAAGCGTTACGGTCTTGTTGGGAGCATATCTTTCACACTGCTCAAGGTCTGCAAGGAGATACTTGCACTCGGCGCCGCTTGAAAGGTCGATGGCTTTTATCAGTCCGTTGGCATCCGCAAACGGCTTCTTCTGAACGGCAAGCGCCTTTCCGCTTTCGTCTTCAACTATACATACGGATGTGTTGCCGAAGACGTTGTTTATACTCTTCTGACATTTCATATTTTTATCCATCTTGTATATGAAATGTGCGCTGAGTATGTAGAATGAGGCGTTATCCGTGCAGGGAACAAGGCTGTTAAGAGGCTTGGGACAGGTGGTAACGTGACAAATATCGTTGACGGTACTGTCGTAGACCGTGACGTGATACTTGCTTCTTATCACAATGTCATCACCGCAGTAGGCGGCGTACAGAGGAGTGTTGGCAATAAAGTTCATAATGTAACGGGTCTCGAAGGTCTCGGTGTTGATCTCCATTACCGTACTCTTGAATCTTCTGCTTTTGTCGACCTTTATTTTGAGCTTGTCTTGATAGTCAATAGCGGCAGAGACCAGAATAACGTCGCTGCCATCCTTTGCTGAAATGCTTGTGATCTTTCTTCCGGGCAAAAGCATAAGCAGGTAGTTTTCTTTTTCTGCTTCTTCAAAAATAAGCTCGTATTTACGTGCGATCTCCTCAAGCTTTTTCTTCTGCCAGTTATAAAGTGATACTGTCTTTTCAACCTCGGAAACACAACGCTTGAGGATATGCTCGGGTATGCGCTTGTGATCGTGGGTGGAGTCCTCAAACTGCTGCTTGGTGTATGAGAAAAATGTCTTGTGCTCATCGCGAAGCTTGTTGTCGGTGGGGAAGAGATGGTATAGCTTAAAGCCCTTGAAAAGCTCCTCGAGCTCAAGAATGAAATCGTTTAATATTTTTGAGTAACCGAACTTGCGCTCTGTCCACAGATCGTTCTCTTCGGAATAATCGTATATTTTGAGCGCATCGTACCCGATTACGTGACCGAAGGCGAGGCGTTTTTTCGACGGTAGCATACACGCAGCCGAATTTATGCACAAGAACTTGTGCTCATCGGGCTCGTCGGGTGAGTCTGTGTGCTTGTAATTGAAGGAATTAAGAATGGTGGAGAATAAAATGCGGCCGTCAGAGTCTATACGGAAGTCGGCGAGGTGGCTCGGAGTCTCGAAGGCAAGACGCGGCTCGGCAACGCTTGAAAATTCCTCGGGTATCGGAATTTCGAATATTTCGTGGTCGGTCATAGCAAAAAGGCTGAGACCGTCCTTTGAGAAGAGCAGCTTTTTTACCGAATAGCGCACGTCTGATATTATCTTTACGGGGAAAGCCGCGTTGTTTGATTTTTCCCAAATCTTGATAACGCCGGTTGAATCGATGCAGGCTACCGTGGTTTCATTTGTGCAAGCCGCGAGTATCTCTTCAAAATGCTTTTCGGTGAATAAGTTGTAGCGCTCGATGATACTGTACGAAAAGCTTGTAGGATGCACGCCTCGATTATCAAAGCGCGAGAGGTGACAGGTGGCAAGCGAACATTTTGTGAGGTCAAGGTGGGACAGGTCGAGTCCCGACAGGTCACCGCTTCTTGCATATTTTAATATTTCGGCGGCGTTTGCCACGCTCGTAGCCGCATCGGGTCCGGTGACGTCCCTATATAGGCTTATGAACGGGACCGTGACAGAGTCCGCATTGCAGGAATAGTCCCAGCATCCGTCACCGTCAAGGCGCGGCGCGCCCTCGGACAGAAGCTCGGATACGAAGCTTATAATATCCGCATCAAATATCTGCTTTGACAGAGCATCGCTCGGCGAGTCCGCTTTAAGCGAATATTTCATCTGCTCGGACACGAATTTTGCGCAGAAGAAGTCGCGGTAAATCTGGTGAACGAAGTCGAGCCTTCCGTCGCTGTCGGAGCGAAGCATTTTGCACACGCGGACGAAGTATATCTTTGCGAGGTCGGAAAGGTCGAGCTCGTCGTACGAGGAAAAGGCGGAGTCACGGAGCAGCCTTCTGTATTCCTCACCGCAAAGACGCTTGTACGCAGTCTTCTGAAGAAGCTCCGATGCGTAAGCGAGGGTGTCCTCAAGCTCGGTGGTAGAAAGTAAGAAGGTTGAGCCGCCCGTACCGTTCGTTATCATACGGTGAGCGATGATCGGCAGAATGTGGGTGAGAAATACCGAATACAGAGCCTTTGTGGGGTCGCTTTCGGCGGAGGCTCCGTCCTTTGTCAGCTGACGGTTGATAAAGGCGTTTAACAGGTCTGATTTGTTTTGGATGGTGTCGCTCGTGACGGTCTCTGCGTACATTCTTAGGTACATGGGTATAGACAGAATGGAAAGCATTGATTTTGACGTGCCGTCGTGCCATAGTCCAAGCTCTGAGAGGTAAGTCTTGATTTGACTATAATCCAAAGGCTTTACCTTGTGATGCTCGAAGATCTCGTCGGGGAGATTTAAGTCTATGTGACGTCCCGATATCATAACGCGTACGTTTGAGTATCTTCCGCCGGGCTGGAACTCGAGCATCTCGCGCTTGAACTGAGGCAGAACGCTCTCGGGGATCTCATTGTAGCCGTCGATTATAAGTAAGTATCTCGGACCGGGAGTCTTGAGCGAGAACTCATAGTCGAGCATACCCGCGCTCTTACCGGTAGTTTTGTCCGTGGTCGCGGTGTATTCGTCAAAGAGCACCTTTGAGAGATGTCGGAGTATAAGGTGATTTTCGCCCGCAAGGCTTTTTGCGTCAACGTATATGGGTATAAGGCTATTGTTATCCGACGAATCTGCTTTTTCAAGAAACTCGTAGAAAAGCTTGGTGAGGATCGTGGTCTTTCCGCATCCTCCCTCGTATCCGACGAGTGATATATTGGTTTCCTTTACGCGCTCGCAAAGCTCGGCAAAGCATAGGTCCGACGAGCCGTCGGCATTTTTCGACGAGCTCGAACTTCCCCTTTTGGATGAAGCGGAGGAGGCTTCCGTGATATCGGTGTCAGCTTCAAAGACGTTTTCTGTCGGCTTTGTATCGACTTGCTTTTTTGACGGTGCCTTGATCAAGGGCATAAGCCTCTCGTCGATTATGCTCGGATCAAACATATAGTCGGTCTGCCTTTTACCTTCGGCAAAGGCCCGTACCTTGTCAATGATGAGCGCGGAGGTTTCGCTTGCGCCGCCGTCCGAGAGAAGAGCGATTATTTTGTTTCTGATACGGTCCTTCGCGCCCGAAAGGGTGGCGCCGTTGCCGAGAACGAGATGCTCGGGGCTTTGATAGAGCTTACGGTATTCGCTTCCCATAACGGGGTCGCTGAAGATATCTGTTTCAAAGTCACAGTCGCAAAGAAAGATACCGAAGTAGCTGATATTGAGCCCGCTTCGGTTATTAGCGTGTCTGGAGGCCTTGAGCTTCTGGAACTGTGAAACCTCCTCGTAGAGCCAGCCGCCGCCTTCTCTGAGGTGCTTGAGGTTGCTGGTGATAAAGATGAGATATTTTGAGTTGTCGACCTCTTTCAGTATACTTGGACACCACGAATCGGCCTTTTCGAGAGGGAGGTCGGGACGGTGATCGAAGTAGACCTTGCCCTTGAGCGAGGGGTCGATCTCGAGAAGGATGTCATGAAGCTCGGATACGAGCGCATCATCCTGGCTTTTATGGGAGATGAAGATGAGGTTTGAGTTTTCCATAATATCACCTTAAAGTATTGAGGTTTTGAGTTGAAGGAGTACGGGTTGAGATTGTACTTACCGAAAAGTTAAATGCGCTGAACAAAGTTTTTGCGCCGCTTTTTTATGAGAATAATGCCCAAATTATTACGAGCAAACGGGTATGGGTGGAGATTTCACTTGCCAAAAAGTTAAATGCGCTGAAC
>JAZNNG010000010.1:0-6585 GCA_045580165.1 Eubacteriales bacterium | reverse complement strand
CCCCTCCCGTCCGAAATTGCACATATGAACGGGTATGGGTTGAGATTTTACGGGCGATTCGTGAATCGCCCCTACAAATCCTCACGCGCTGTATGGGAGCCGACCATTGTCGGCCGCGCTGTTTGCCTGCGGGCGCTACCCGCCCGCCAATCAGGGCTAATTTGTGAAAACATCAGAGTATTGGTCGAGATTTTACTCACCACAAAACCATATGTGGTGGCGTCCCGACCTGTAATACAGAAAGGAGGAAAGTTCATTGATTTCACCCGAAATTATCGAAGAAATTAAATTCAGAAGCGATATCGAAGAAGTTATATCGTCATACGTTACTCTCAAGCGAGCAGGGTCAAACTTCAACGGACTTTGCCCCTTCCACAGTGAAAAAACACCGTCATTTACAGTCTTTCGCGCCTCAAAAAGCTTTTACTGCTTCGGCTGCGGCGCAGGCGGCGACGTTATTACTTTTATAATGCGGTCGGAAAACCTCACCTACGTTCAAGCGGTGGAATTTCTCGCCAAGCGCGCAGGAATAACCATTCCTCAGACGCCCGAGGAGGAGCGCGAGGGTATCCGCCGCGAAAAGCTGCTTGCTATGAACAGGGACGCGGCAAGGTTTTTCCACAAATCCCTGCGTGACGAGAAGGTAGGCAAGGCGGCGCGCGAGTACATCTACGGTAAGCGCGCTCTCCCGAACGCTATCGTCAGCCGCTTCGGGCTCGGATATGCGCCCGATTCGTTCAATGCCCTTAGCGACCATCTCCGCGGACTCGGCTATACCGACGAGGAAATGGTGGCAGGCTTCCTCTGCGGAGTAAGCAAAAAGACGGGCAGGACCTTTGATATGTTCAGAAACCGCGTGATGTTCCCGATAATCGACGTTTCGGGCAACATTATTGCGTTTGGCGGACGAGTCCTCGACGACTCCACGCCGAAATACTTAAACTCGTCCGACACCCCCGTATTCAAAAAGAGCCGCAACCTTTTCGCGCTCAATTTTGCCAAGAGCAATGCGTCGGAAAGACTGATCCTCTGCGAGGGATATATGGACGTTATCGCGCTGCATTCGGCAGGCTTTGAAAACGCGGTTGCCACGCTCGGCACTGCGATAACTCCCGAGCAGGCGCGCATTATGGCGAAATACACCAAAAACGTGGTGGTATCCTACGACACCGACGATGCAGGTCAGAGGGCGGCAACCAAGGCGCTTACCTTACTTAACGAGGTCGGCATTGACGGACGCGTTCTGAGGGTGGTCGGCGCTAAGGACCCCGACGAATTCATAAAAAAGAACGGCGACGCAGGCCCCGCCAAGTTCAGAAACCTTCTTGACAACAGTGCGTCGAGGTTTGATTTCAGACTTGAGACTATACTCAAAAAATACGACCTTGCCAAGCCCGACGACAAGATACGCGCCAGCGCGGAGGTGTGCGCGATGCTTGCTGACATCTACTCAAGCGTTGAGAGGGATCTTGCAGCTGCGGCGGCGGCAAAACGGCTCGGAGTCGGCGCGGACAGTCTGAAGGCGGATGCGGAGAAGGCGATAAGACGCAAGAGCCGCGAGGAAAAGAGAGAAACCAGACGTCAGGTTTATCTGAGCACCGCAGGATACGGTGACAGGATAAATATCGACGCGGTCAAGAACAAGACTGCGGCGGCGGCAGAGGAGACCATTCTCGGGCTTATGCTCCTGTTTCCCGAATACACGGTAGCGATAAAAAAAGAAAAGATACCGCTTGTCAGCGAGGACTTTTTCACCTCGTTCGGGAAAAAGGTATTCGAGATGATCGTTGAAGCGACCGACGAAACGGGCAAATTCGAGATAGGAATGCTCGGAGAAGCGTTTAATCCCGACGAAATGGGCAGAATAATCGAAATGAGACTTCGCCGTGAGCGCTTGACGAATAACGGTGAGGACATATTAAAGGATGCCGTTGAGCGCCTCAAGGGCGAAAAGAACGGTGACGGCGGACTTCTTGACATACAGAAAATTCTTGATGAAAAGCGCAGACGCGCTCAGTCAGAGGAATAAAAAATAAGCCGCGATCTGCGGTGATACATACAAAACGGAGGAAATATGGAAAAGACACCTGAAAAGAGTCGCGAGCAGAGCTTACAGGAGCTCATAGAAAAGGGAAAGGCAAAGGGCACGCTTTCAAGTGCGGAAATACTCGAGGCGTTTCCTGAGGACACACTTGAGATAGATGCTATCGACAAGATATACGAGGAGCTTGAAAACAACGGAATCGAAATAAGCTACCTTGACGACGAGCCCACGAATCTCGACGAGGAGGACGACGTTGAGACCTACGAGAGCGCTGAGGAAATGGAAAAGATGCTTCTTCAGGAGGGACTTTCCATCGACGACCCCGTAAGAATGTACCTTAAGGAAATAGGTAAGGTAGACCTTCTCGATATGGAAACCGAGCAGGCGCTCGCTATTAAAATGAGCGAGGGCGGCGAGGGTGCCGAGGTGGCAAAGAAGAAGCTTGTCGAGGCAAACCTCAGACTCGTTGTAAGTATTGCAAAGAGATACGTCGGAAAGGGAATGTTCTTCCTCGATCTCATTCAGGAAGGAAACCTCGGCCTTATGAAGGCGGTCGAAAAATTCGACTACACCAAGGGCTATAAGTTCTCGACCTACGCAACCTGGTGGATAAGACAGGCGATAACGCGCGCCATCGCAGACCAGGCGAGAACTATTCGTATCCCCGTTCACATGGTGGAAACCATACACAAGGTATCCCGTTATTCAAGACAGCTTCTTCAGGAGCTCGGTCACGAGGCCACTCCCGAGGAAATTGCGGAGAGAATGAACACCACGCCCGAAAAGGTGCGTGAAATAATGAAAATAGCGCAGGACCCCGTATCGCTCGAAACCCCCGTCGGCGAGGAGGAGGACACCCACCTCGGCGACTTTATTCAGGATGACGACTCCCCCGCACCTGCGGAAGCGGCGTCGCACGCGCTCCTCAAGGAGGCTATCCAGAGCGTGCTTGACACGCTTACTCCCCGTGAGGCGCTCGTGCTTAAGCTCCGCTTCGGACTCGTTGACGGACGTCAGCGCACTCTTGAGGAGGTCGGCAAGGAGTTCAAGATAACCCGTGAGCGTATACGTCAGATAGAAGCGAAGGCTTTGCGTAAGCTCCGCCACCCCACTCGCTCCAAAAAGCTCAAGGACTTCCTTGAATAATAGCGTTTCGTGCTTGTTCACGAAATGTTTGCAATAAGCGAAAGAGTCAAAAAGCGGCAAAATGGCACGGTTTTATAGCCGAGGTGCACAAAATCGGAGTCCTCTTTTCGTCAGATTGCCGAACACGGTGAAAACTACGGCTTTTTGATCAAATTCGTCCTTGACACAGGAATGTTTTTGTTGTAAAATATAATAGTAATTTTATGGGTATTTTCGCTATGATACCCAATGGAGGATTTTTGGCAAAATGAAAAAAAGATTACAATGCTTACTTTTGGCCCTCGTTCTTCTTGCAACGGTCTTCGTAACTGCCTGCGGTGAAGAAGAAATTGATAAAACCCTTGAGTTTGATGAGGGTAATACCACGACTCACGCGATGACCATCACGCTGTGGGGTATCAAGGGAGAAAACACCACCGATGAGGCGATTGCTCTCGTTGAAGCGGCTATGAGCGAGATAACAAAGGCTGACTACAAGACCAATATCAAGCTCAATCTCTTTACAGAGGACGAATACTTAGAGGCTGTTGAAGCGCGTCTCGCGGAGGTTTCCGAGATTCAGGCTAAAAGGGAAGCTGAAGAAAACAAGGTAACTCTCGACAAGCTTCTCGGACTTGTGTTTGAGGAGGAAGAAGAGGAGACCGTTTACGAGGACGAAACGGTTATAAACGAGATTGGTATTCCCGAGATAGTTTATCCCGAGGTTGAAGACGATCAGCTCGACATCTTCTATATTCCCGATTACGATACATACCTCAAGTACGTTGGCGAGGAGCACCTCTCACTGCTTGACTCCGAGCTTAGCACAACGGGTAAGAAGCTTAAGACTTATATCCATCCGAACATTCTTGACGCAACAAAGATCGACGGTATGAACTACGCGGTCATCAACAACAAGCCCGTAGGTGAATATACTTACCTCCTTCTCAACAAAGCTCTTATGGACAAGTATTATTATGATACCGACTCCATAACGCAGTTCGAAATGGCTGACGAGTTCATTATGGACATCGGTAAGAACGAGCCCGGCATCGTGCCCGTTCTCGGCGAATTCGATTGCCTTGGCGTACAGTACTTTACTCTCGACGGCAAGCCCTCGGTAGTAGGTAACACACTTTCCACATCTGCATTCAAGAGCGCAAACGCATACGGTGTACCGAGAATTATATTCCAGTCCAACTCTTACGTTGACCACCTCAGACTTCTCAAGAAGTACGAGTCTTACGGTTATCTCGGAGACGGAACAGCAGACGTCGGTGAGTTCGCGGTAGGCGTTGTTCGAGGCAGCGTTGCTGACGTAGCGAAGTATACAGAGCAGTACGATGTCAAGGTTCTCCAGAAGCCTTACGTTGACAACTCCATTTACAACGATATGTTTGCTATTTCCGCATACACCAAGGATCTTTCAAGATCTATGCAGATACTCACCGCTATCAATACCGACACAGAGCTTCGTAACATCTTCGGCTACGGTATAGAGGGAGTTCACTATAAGCGTGACGTTGACGGCGTTGTAGAAAAGATCAACAACGATTACGATATGAAGCTTGAGCACACAGGAAATATGTTTATTGCATATCCGCCCGAGGGATCGTATCCTACTATTTGGGAGGATTGCAAGGCTCAGAACCTCGAGCTCAGGGATGCTCCTTACTTTGGCTTCGTATATGAAGACCTTATAAGTGCAGAGAGCATACAGGCTGTTGCCGATATAAGCACCAAGTACTTTGCAGAGCTTGAAAACGTAACTTATGCTCAGTTTGATGCTTGGATAGCAGAGACTGTTGAGGAGCTGAAGGCAAACACAACTGTAGCAGACTACATTTCTTTCCAGAACACGGAAGGTCTTGCGTATGCATATAACGAGTGGTTCTTCGCGCTCTATCCGGACGCACTCAAGCCGTAATAGAAAAACAAAAAAAGGAAGCGGATTAGACGGGTGCTCGTAAAACAGTAATTCTAAAAAATTACTATTTTACGGCATCTGTCTGACAGGGTTGGAAAACAACTACGAAAAGAACGATGTCGAGTCGAAAGACTTAACATCGTTCTTTTTCTATCTCAAAATCATTGAAATTACGGAGGTTTTACCATGAAACGCCTATTATCTTGCGCGTTTAACTTTGATACGGTCTGTGTGAAGCTGAAATTTTCAGACGGCACCATGATTGCCATTGATACCATTGCCGTTGAAAATGAGATAGCAGACAATATGTATCAGCAGTCAGAACTTGATTATCTTATCTACAATGACCCGATCGCATACGCCGATCTGATACTCAACGGTAACCCGGAAACCTATCTAAAGGCAGCAACTGAATACAAAATGCTCGATTGAGAACACAAAGTATCCACAGCCTTTTCTGTGGGTACTTTGTCGTTATGGGTGTTCACAAAAAGGAAAATACAATATAATGCATCACATTGACAAAACGCCTAATTTATGCTATAATAATGCTTAAATAGTGCAAGGAGGTCGCCAAATGAGTTTAGGAGATGCTATAAGAATGTCTCGGCAGAAGGCTTTTTTTACACAGCAGGATTTTTCACAGAAGCTAAACGTTGCCCTTTCAACAGTCAATCGTTGGGAGCTTAATAAAGCCAAGCCGAATATGAAAGCAATGAAAAAACTCAAAGAATTTTGCGATGAATATGGGATTGACTACGAAATCATAGAAAAAGAGTGGTTGATATTTTGAGCTTAAGCAACTGCAAACTGCTCAGAAACCGTATTCGTCCACGGAGAGTAAAATGGTATGAAAAGGATTAAATTTACAACGACTCAAATTATACTATTGAGTTTTCTTCTGGTAATTTTTATCGGAAGTGTTCTTTTGGCCCTGCCGATAAGCTCAACTAACGGTACTGCCGTGCCGTATATCGATGCTCTGTTCACGGCAACAACTTCAACCTGTGTTACTGGACTCGTGACGCTGCCAACTTTTTCAACATGGAGTGTTTTCGGGCAGATTATAATACTAATACTGATACAGATTGGTGGACTCGGAGATATCACGATCATGACAGGATTGATGCTTCTCTTGAACAGAAAACTGGGCATCAGCGATAGGTTGCTCATTCAAGACGCTTTCAATCTCAATACCATGTCTGGACTTGTCAAGTTTGTCAAGAACGTGTTATTCGGCACGCTGATCATCGAGGGAATTGGTGCAGTTCTGTATATGCTCGTGTTCGTTCCCGAGTTTGGTGCAAAAGGAATTTGGATATCGGTATTCAATTCGGTTTCTGCCTTCTGTAACGCAGGTATTGACATTATTGCGGAAAACAGCCTTTGTAATTACGCCGCAAATCCATTAATTAACATCGTAACTTCTGCACTGATAATTCTCGGAGGTCTCGGATATATCGTATGGTGGGATGTTCTCCGTGTAGTC
>JAZNNG010000009.1:0-9508 GCA_045580165.1 Eubacteriales bacterium | reverse complement strand
GCGGACGGACTGGTGCGGCGATATGACGCGATTGGTCTGACCGATGGGTATGTCGGAGCTGTGGAGTACACCTATGTGCAGGACGATGCAGGACATATCGTGATTTTCAAGGATGCGACCGGTATCCGAAATGTTCCCGATACCATCACACAATACTCCTCTATTTGCGGCGAAGTATTGGAGGATACGCTTTTCTCTGATGGCAAGTGGCAGGACGGGCATCTGCGTCACGCGATCAATAATTTCAAGCTGATGCAGCATTATATGTTCCGCGACACACATCATTTCAATAACAGTAATCGGTCTGTGGAAATATGCAGTTTTAACCAGCGTTTAATGGAATCTTTCGGTAATGACGGTGAAGTTCCGCCGGCATGGTGCGGCATATACGCATGGACAACGCTTGTGAAATCGGCAGCACTCTTTGGCGGAAAGCGTAAGGATGAGGGATATCTCGCTCTGGAACGTGCATTTGAATATTATATCAAGTGGAATAAACTTGAAGCCGACAGCCTGTTGGAGGTTGGCAACAGCGAAGTATTCGGTGGCATTCGGTTGGTCAAAGGGAAAGGCTTGATTGAACTTCCCGACGGCACCCGCGAAACCATAGAATATGCCAAAAAGATCGGGTATGATGGGCTTTGGACAGCACTGAACTCCCCAAGAGTATGGGCATGGTTCAACTCTGTCCGTGGGGAAGATCACTTCAAGGAATACATCGAACGCGCCAAGAAGCTGATGTACGAGAATAAGAAATAAGCATTTTGGCAGAAACAAAAAGACACCCCCGCCATTCTCAAACGAGATTGGCGGGGGATGTCCGTTGTTGTCGGATTTTGCTTAAGTTAATGACATTGGGATACATCCTCCCTGTTTTTTACATTATTCTTTTTTCTTTATTATTTATTCTCTATTTACTCCACGCTCGGGTCAATGCCCTCGGTTTCTTCTGCACGGACTATCACGCCGTTTTCAAAAATTCCGGTGTAGGTGCGTCCGCTTGGCCAGGTGTACGTGCCTTTGCCGTGCATCTTGTTGTTTTGAAATTCGCCCTCGTAGATCTCGCCGTTTGCCCAGATGTAAACGCCGTTGCCCGAGCGCACGTCTGCCTTGAACTCGCCCGTGTACTTGTCACCGTTCGGGAAAACGTAGGTACCGCTTCCCTCCCTGAGATCGTCCACGTAGTCGCCGTCGTAGACGGTGCCGTTCGGCCAGGTGTGCTTGCCGTGACCGTTCTTGCGGTCGTTTGCAAAGCTACCCTCGTAGATGCTTCCGTCGGACCAGACGTACTTTCCGACGCCCGACTTAAGACCGCCCTTGAACTCACCCTCGTAGGTGTCACCGTTTGCGTAGGTCATTTTACCTGTGCCCTCGAGAGTATTGTTTAAAAATTCTCCCTCGTAGGTATCGCCGTTTGCATAGACGATGGTTCCCTTGCCGCTTTTGCCGAGGTTTTCGATCTCACCCTTGTAGATATCGCCGTTTGAGTAACGGATGATGCCCTCAGCGCCGTTGACGTCGGCAGTGATGCCGTCGGAATAATAGAGCTTGCCCGAGAAAAGGTCGCCGTTCTCGTCTACCTTGCCAAAATACTTGACGGTACCGCCGTCAGCCGTTGCCATTGATATGTATCTCGTTCCGCTGAAGTAGATGCAGACGATTGCGATACAAAGGCAAAGCGCCGCGGCGAGAAACACGAGCAGCAGAGTGTTCACCGTTTTTTTCTTTTTTGGGGGAATGTTTCTGTTGTTGTCCATAGTTTATCTCCGTGTTTGTTTGGTTTCGACGGTCAGGAATTCGCGCTCGTGAACGCGTCCTTGACCTCGCCCGCCATTTCAAAAAGCTTTGGCATTACCTTGTACGCCACGGCGGCAAGGGCGATGAGTATTATCAGCGTAAGAACAAAGCTCGCGATGTTTGCGCCGTTTTTGGAGTAGAGGTTCTGCGCTCTGAAGGTGTCTGCGGGGAGAATGTAGTATTTGCGCTTTGAGGGATCCTTTTCGTCCTTGTCCTCTGTGCGGACTATTTTCGAGTAGACCCCGTTTGTTCTGAGAGCCCTTCCGGTAAAGAAGTCAAGCTTCAAGCTGCCCTCGGGTGAGATCGCCGTTTCGGGCGACTCGGCCTTCTCCTTTATAAGGAAGCTTACCATACGTCCGAGGAAAATTTTGTTGAAAAGCGACACCGCCGCACAGACTGCAAAGCCGATGACGAAAGCCCAGATGATAATTTGCCCTGTGACGAGTGGTCCGCCGAAGCCAAGCGGCGCACTGAAATACGCCGTGATATCCTGCCATAAGGCAGAGAAAAAATCAGCTATAATTTCGGTCATAAAACCTCCCGTAATTTTAGAAATATTACTTTATTACGTCAACGCCCATATACTTGCGGAGCGCCTCGGGTACAGTTACCGAGCCGTCTGCGTTCTGGTAGTTTTCGATGATTGCGGCAACCGTTCTGCCGACTGCAACACCCGAGCCGTTGAGGGTGTGTACGAACTTAGCCTTGTCCTTGGGGTCTGCCTTGTACTTGATGTTTGCTCTGCGCGCCTGGTAGTCAACGAAATTCGAGCAGGAGCTGATCTCAACGTATCTGTTGTACGAGGGCATATAAACCTCGATGTCGTAGGTCTTTGCGGACGAGAAGCCCATGTCGCCTGTGGAGAGGCAAACTACGCGGTGAGGAAGTCCGAGACCCTTGAGCACGTTCTGCGCGTCGAGAGTGAGGCTTTCAAGCTCGTCCCACGAGGTTTCGGGGGTGGTGAACTTAACGAGCTCAACCTTGTTGAACTGATGCTGACGGATAAGACCTCTCGTGTCGCGTCCCGCGCTTCCCGCCTCTGCTCTGAAGCAAGCGGAATACGCGCAGTACTTGATAGGAAGCTTAGCTGCGGTGAGGATCTCGTCGCGGTGCATATTGGTTACGGGCACCTCTGCGGTCGGGATAAGGAAGCAATCGTTGTTAGCAACTCTGAACGCGTCCTCCTCGAATTTGGGGAGCTGACCCGTTCCGCGCATAGACGCGCGGTTTACCATAAAGGGCGGGAACACCTCGGTGTATCCTGCCTCTGTGTGAGTGTCGAGGAAGTAGCTGATGATAGCGCGCTCGAGCTTTGCACCGAGGCCCTTGTAGAAGTGGAAGCGAGTACCGGTTACCTTTGCGGCGGTCTCGGGGTCGAGAATGCCGAGGTCGGCACCGATATCCCAATGAGCCTTGGGCTCAAAGTCGAAGGTGGGAATTTCTCCCCATCTGCGGATCTCTACGTTTTCGGAATCGTCAATACCCTTGGGAACTGACATATCGGGAAGGTTCGGGATGCAGAGAATGATGCTTTCGATCTCGGCGTCTATTGTCGAAATCTTACTGTCGTTTTCCTTAATCTTGTCGGAGAGCTCCTTCATTTCGGCGAATATTGCGCTTGTGTCCTTGCCTTCCTTCTTTAAAAGAGGGATTTCTTTGGAAACTGCGTTCTGACGAGCCTTTTCGGCCTCGGTGTCTGCGATAAGCGCTCTTCTCTGCTCGTCGAGAGCCATAAGCTTCTCGATCTCCTCAGTGTAATCCTTGCCTCTTGTGAGAAGGCGTTCCTTAACGAATTCTTTGTTTTCCTTGATAAATTTGATGTCTAACATAATTTTTCTCCGTATATGCCGCGTTTGCGGTGTAAATTTTTAGTCTATTTCCTTGAAAATATCTGCGCCGCAGAGTCTTTTCAGAATGTCCTCAAGCTCATCGTGGTTTTCGTAATCGATAACGATCTGCTTGTTCTTGGTGTTTCTCTTTATCTTAACCTTACTTCCGATACGTTCGGTTGCCTTGTTCTCAAGCACCTTAAAGTATTCGTCCCTCTGAATCTTCTCGGGATCGGGAGTTATTATAACAGATTCGCGGTAAGTGTTAAACTTTCTGACCTTTTCCTCGACTGCGCGAACCGAAAGATCACTGTCGCGCGCAGTAATTGCGAGGGTGAGCATCATATCGGGATTTTTAAGACCGAGGATCGCTCTCGCGTGACCTGTTGATATCTGTCCCGATGCTACCATTGCAAGCACCTCGTCGGGAAGCTCGAGCAGACGAAGCGCGTTTGTGATCGCCACTCTGCTCTTCCCTACTCTCGACGCGAGGTCGCTTTGTGTCAGATTATATTCGGTTATAAGCGACTTGTAACCTAGTGCTTCTTCGATGGGGTTAAGGTCTTTTCTCTGGACGTTTTCGATAAGGGCGAGCTCAGCCGCCTTTCTGTCGTCAACCTCCATTATAATTACGGGAATTTCGGTAAGTCCCGCCATTTTTGACGCTCTCCAGCGTCTTTCGCCCGCAATTATGGTGTAAAATCCGTCTCTTGACGGTCTTACTGCTACGGGCTGAATAAGTCCGTTTGCTGCAATGGATTCTGCAAGCTCGGACAGTGATTCGGTGTCAAATTCACGTCTGGGCTGGTCGGGATTTGGCTCTATCTTCGCAATGCGAAGCATAGTCGCGCCCGATGAGCCGCTTTCGGTTTCTACCTCGTTATCGACGAATATGGAGTCCATACCGCGTCCGAGTCCCGATTTTTTAGCCATGGTTGCCTCCTGAAGTTCAAAATGTGGTTATATAGCCGGGGATTTTGCCAAAATACGGGCAAAATTCGGCGTTCAGCCTACTCTCTCGATAATTTCCTTAGCAATATCGTTGTACGCCGCGCATCCCTTTGAATACTTATCGTAATAAAGTATCGGCTCTCCGTAGCTCGGCGCCTCGGAAAGCTTTACGTTTCTGACGATAGTGGTCTTAAAGAGCTTGTCTGCGTAATATTTTTTGAGCTCGTCCATTACCTGTACCGTGAGGTTGAGTCTGCCGTTATACATGGTTATCATTATGCCCGTTATGTCGAGAGTCGGGTTATAAAGCTTTTTCACTTGCTTTATTGTAAGTAAAAGCTGTGATAAGCCCTCAAGCGCGTAATATTCACACTGCATAGGAATGATGACTCCTGTGCTTGCGGCAAGAGCGTTGATGGAAAGAAGTCCGAGCGACGGCGGACAGTCGATAATGACGTAATCGTAGTCGTCGATTATGGGCTTCAGAGCTTCCTTGAGCTTTGCTTCGCGCCCGGTTTCCTCTACAAGCTCAAATTCTGCGCCTGCAAGTGAAATGTGCGACGGAATAACTGACAAATTTTTGAATTGTGTATTAATTACCGCTTCTTTTGCCGCACATCTGCCTATAATAACGTCGTAAACCGAGTTAACAATGCTTTTCTTGCTGATGCCGACTCCGCTTGTGGCGTTTCCCTGTGGATCACAGTCTACAAGCAGAACTTTTTTGCCCAAATTACCCAGAGCAGCGGCTGTATTAACCGCAGACGTAGTCTTCCCCACGCCGCCTTTTTGGTTTGAAAATGCTATAATATTGGTCATAGCCGCCTCCTTAAAGTTATTACCTATATATTATAGCACCGAGGCACATCTATGTCAAGAACAAATAATGAATGCTTGTTAAATTTCGAGTAAATTTGAAAATATTTCCGTAATGTTTCACGTGAAACATATTTTTTGCGGTTAAACTTCTTGCTATTGGGGCTAATTGGCTTTTTGCGTTTCACACGAAACGTTTGGATGGAAGCATGCTTGTTTTGATGTTTTACGTGAAACGTTCGTATGGGATTATGCTTGCTTTGATGTTTCACGTGAAACATTTTGCGACTGTCTGTGAGGTTTGGGCTTTAAAACCGTGACCGTGTAGCTCGTTTCCGTGGCGAAATCCTGCTTTTTAAGTGCTGCGCGTTTTCCAATCTGTTTTATCAGCTCTAAAAGCTTGCTAAACGAGTTGTCTATAATTTCTGTTCCGTTTAAGCGCTCGGCAACACGTTCAGAGCGTATTTGACGAACTATTTTTCGTATTTTGCCGCTTTTTTCCGTGTTTTCCTCATATAGACGCATTATTACGGCGTTTCTTGTTTCGGGATCGCTCAGCTTGGCGAGCTCAATAATTGCTTCCTCGGTCAGGTTTGTATGGGTTATTATTCGTCGCTCCTCAAAGCTGAATATTTCAAGCTTTGCAATATCGGAAAGCCTTGACGGGGTTATGCCAAGTTTTTGGGATATTTCCGAATAAGTCATTAAATGCTCGTTTTGAAAATATTTGATCAAATTGTATATATCGAACGGGTTTGGTGTGTTTTCGTGCATTATTGACGCAATAAGAAGCTTGTCACGGGTTTCCGAGCTTGTGTATACGTGGCAAATGATGTTTTTTCTGCCAAGGAGCATACACGCCGCAATTCTGCGGCTTCCTGATATGTATTTGTAGTTTTTTCCATCGGTAAAAACGGGAATAGGGAATAGTACACCGCATTTACATATACTGTCTGCTAGCTTTATAATATCTTTTTCGCTGAATTCACGACGCACCATAAGCGGTTCAAGCTTATCAATGTCGATCTGACGCAGGTAGCCTTCGGTTTCTTTGGAAATCTTCTTTTTCGGAAACATCTTTGATTTTATATTATCTAACAAAAAAATCACCTCATTTATAGTTTTCGAGGTGATTTTACCAAAAAGTATGCGAAGATTTGCTCAATTTATGTCGAAGGGCAGGGAAGTGCTGAAGTTTTTACACTGCATTTATTAATAAACCCTATTTAGTAATTGTAAATTAGGTGCGTTGTCTTTTTTCTGATTTTGGCTTGATTAAAATAGATATTTGCTTCCAATGAATTTTCTTCAGTTATAAAATAGAGATCATTAGATAGTGAAGCCAAAAAATCTATATACACCAACATATCTGTAACATTGTTTTCATCATTAGGGTTTATTACTAATATTGGTATATTCTTTTCTTTGCAATATTTTTCGAGTTGGGCACTTATACCGTATTTATTACCTGTAAGCACAAGTGTTGTTTTATCAGGTAATAATTTATATATTTCAGGTATAGTGCATTTACAAAATGAATCAATAAATACTGTCATATAATTATTAACCTCTTTCTTCTAATTACTATATGTAATATAGTTACAATGCGATTATACCACATATAAATTAATTTGTAAATAGGATATAATAACATTAAGAGATTAAAGGTGGTGTTTATATGCTAGAAAGTCAGTACAAAATGAATTTGGTTAAGATAGGCTTAAAAATAGCATATTATAGAAAGCTTGCAGGGATGACCCAAGAGGAGCTTGCAGAGGCTATAGAGTTATCTGCGGGTTATATTTCGCAGCTTGAAGCGCCAGGACTTTATTTTTGCCCGTCGCTTAAGACGTTGTTTAAGATAGCAGAGGTGCTTGGAACTACGGTTTCTAACCTTACGGATATTGAGGATTGATTTGTTTGTGTTTTTACAGGAAAGCTGTTTTTTGCGGCTTTCTTTTTTATTGGTAGGGAAGTGTGTGGAGGGTTAGCTTGTCTTTGATGGGTTTTGTGAACTGATTTAATTTGATAATTTCGTTTGTTTTACGGGGGAGTCCTATTCTGTCTGTACAGAAAAGGACGAAAAGCGCCGTTCAAGAGGGGATTCGAGCCCCCTCTTGAAAATCTCCCCCTCGCCAAAGGGAACCCTCTCAGCCGCCTTCGGCGACAGCTCCCTCCCGGAGGGAGCCTGACTTGTGCCGATGTTTATCCGGACACACAACGTAAAATTGGGACAAAATAAAAAGGAGAACCGAAGTTCTCCTTTTTATTTTGTCCCAATGTCAGCGGTATGGGTTGAGGCTTTATTTGCCACCAAGCCACTCGCGCCTTGACCTTAGTCCTTGTAGATTTTTGCAGTTCCGTCGGAGATGTAGCGCTTGTTAGCTGCATTACCGGGTGTTGAATAGAACTTGTTAACACCGAGAGCACCTGTCTTAACGAGCTCGTTAATGGTGTCAAGGTTATAGAAGTACTGAGCGTTAGGACCCTTTGCGTTTACGGGATCGTCACCCATAAAGCCGATAGAGCCTTCATTTTCGGGATGGACGATGGTGTTGTTTACCCAAGTGAATCCGTGGTCCTGAAGTGTTGTTGTGGGAGTTGCCTTCATAATGTGGCGTCTGTTATTCCAGAAGTAGTTGCCTTCCATATAGCAGTCACGGTAAATTGCATTTGTCTGACCGCCGCCGTAGAACGAGCACCATTCGTACTTCTGGTGGTTGTATGCCTTCCAACCGTGTCCCGAGCCTGTTACGTAGTTGTCGTACATACGGCAGTTTTCAAGAATTGCGTATGTGTCGATGGTTGCGGGCTTGCTTGTTGTGAGCCATACCTCGAGAGAGCCTTCGTAAAGAGCGTTTCCGTAGAAGTGAACGTCCTTTTCAACCATTACTTCGCCTGTCGAGAGAGAACCGGACCACTGAACTGTAGGACCGCAGTCGAAGCACTGATAGATGTAGCAGTTGTAAACGTAGAAGCCGTCAGCACCGCCGTAGATCTCGATAGCGTTACCGAATCTTGTTGTGTCTGTGCCTGCGGGATTCTGAACAGAACCGCCGATGTAACCTACTTCACAGTTACGAACCGTGAGGTTCTTGCAAGTACCTGCGCCGATACCGTGAGAGCCTGTGTACTTGAGGCAGAGGTTATCGATCGTGATGTTGTCCGTTCTTACTGAAATGTTGTGTCCGTGTGTTGCGATTTCGATGGAATCAAAGAGATCGCCGGGGTTGCCCTTTCTCGAGTAGAGATAAAGCTTGCTGCTGTCGTAGTCGTGGTAGTAGAAGAGGTCAGCTTCGGGAATCTCTGCAGCGTAATCTGCAAGAGTCTTGTAGCTTTCAAACGGCATTTCCTTGTTTATCCAGGTCGTAAGACCGTTACCAACGAGGTTTTCGTCGCCGGACTTAAGGATGATACCCGTGCTCTTGCTGGGGAGGATTCTGAACGCGTAAGCTTCGCCCTCGTTAAATACGATCTGTCCAACGTCCTTTTCTGCCTTGATGGAGTAACGGTATTCATATACGTTCGGAACGTCGGTTTCTTTCCATTTGTCAGCAGTATCTGCTTCGATGGATGCGAGGATTCGAGGCTTATCTCCTTCGCCGTATGCGGAGTAGGTCACGCCTTCAACGATACAAGTGAACGTATCGTGCCATTCGTCGCCGCGCTTGAAGAGAACTACGTCGCCGGGCTTGATCTCGCCGTTTGACATCATTCTTTCGAGCTTTGCGATGGACTTCATAGGAGTATCGGGCGACTTACCGTCGTTCATATTTTCGCCTTCGCTGCTTGAGAAGTACCAAACAGTACCGCCCTCTGCAACAGTCCACTCGGACTTGGAGTTCTTAATGCTTTCAACTCTTTCCGCGAACATCTTGTCGAGCTTGTCAACAAGTCCGTCGGGAGCCTTTGTGAGGTAGTCGTTGGTATCGTTAACGGACGTCCAGATCTCTTCGCCGTTCTCACCTACGATAGACTTGTGCTCGTAAGCGGCAGCCATAACGTAAGGGTAAGCCCAATGGTCGTCCTTGATGTCGGTAAAGCCTGCAACGATAACCTCTGTAAAGCTGTTCTTGTCGGGGTTTCTGCCGAGTGCAATACAGAGAACCTTTACG
>JAZNNG010000008.1:0-8121 GCA_045580165.1 Eubacteriales bacterium | reverse complement strand
TTCAGCATAGAGCTTTGTCTTTGAGCTATCCGTAAATTCAACCTGAGACTGTGCAACAGTTGTCGTGCCTGCAATAGACGTATAGTGTTCATAGTAAACACCGTTTTCTTCGCTCGCTACAGCGTTGTTTACTGTTGCTGTGTTCTGAGGCTTACCAACGAGTGTGCCGTCTGCCTCAGAGAGAATGTATGCGGGAGCATAAACTGCCGTTACCTCTGCAGTGGTGTCTGTTACGGCATAAGTGTCAACGGGATATTCAGTACCGTTAACGTCCCATGCGGAGATAACCATAAGCTGACCGTCTTCAACGTACTGTGTAGTGATTCCGTCAACGGGAATATTAGCTCCTACGTTGAGCTTAACTACAACAGGTTCGTCAGAGCCGTGGTAGTTTATTGTAACTTCCTTCTTGAATGCATCGAAATACTTGTCAATATCGAATGCCGTTGCAAAGCCTTCATCGGGAAGGAATGCTACGTAAGAGATATCGAAGTAATCGTTTGCAGTCCATGAGTAGCCTGCGCCCCAAGGATTGAGACGTGTACCCATAATGCTGGTGTTGTTTTGGATATCTTTCGCAGCATAGCTCATTACCTTCTTGGACCAATCGCCTGTGGTAACCCAAGCTTGATTGAGCGTATCTCCGTTAGACCAGCCTGTACCGTTATCGTAAGCGCCACCATTTTCTAAAGCACTTGTACCGGAGTGAGAAAGCGTAAAGTTTGAGTTAATGCTTGTGATCTTTGTTCTGTAATAGAATACCATATGGTCGTAGGGATCATAGGTTACGTTCTGAGCAGCGTAGTTGAATACGAGCTGGCTTCTTGCTACAGAACTGCCTGAACCGGGTGTTGCACGGAAGTAATCAACTCCGTTTTCAGTAAGCTTATCGGAAATAGTAAAGTTACCCTTGGCTCTTACAGAAACGTCAAGAGAGCTGTTGCCTGCCGCAAATACTATTGCGGTTACGGTTTCGTTAGCGGGTGTAAGAACGAGGTCTTCAGCAACCGTGATCTCTCCTGCGTAAACCTTGCTGCTTGCGTCAACCCAGACGATTTTGGTCATTGTAGCACCGTTCTGAGTGTAGCCGCCGGGAAGTGTGTACTTCTGACCTGCCTTAACTGTAACGATCTCGTCTTCTTCGTCGCCTTCACCCTTGAGAGTGATGGTTACATACTTGTCGTTTTCAACAGAATCCTTGTATGCATCATAGTCGAATGCTGCACTTACAGTTCCGTCACTAAAGAGTGCAAAGTAGTGAAGGTCGACATAGAATTTGTTAGCCGCTAGGTCTTGGTCGCGAGAAGTTGCATCAAGACCCCACAGGGTTCCCCAAGGATATACGTTGATACCGGAATAAGTTCCGTTAGCAACGCCTGTTGTGTAAGAGCTTATATCAAACGTCAGATCCTGAGGATAATCACCAAACTCTTCTTTTCCTCCTCCGCCCGAATAAGCTGTTTTTTGACTATTTTGTTCTGTTCCGTCAGGAGCGGCGCGCAGGGACAGTTTAGGACCCTCGCCTCTCTCCCAACTCAGATCATATACGAGTCTGACAGCTTCTATACCATCAATATTCAAATTCGTACATCTTATGACCGGAGTAGTGGTCGTAGCAATCATTCTGTACGAACCATCAGCTTGAATTTCAGCGCCTTCACCTCTCTTGAAATTCAGGAGACTAAAATCATTTGTATCAGCGAAATCATTGGGTTCCACAATCGTAACATTATAATAATCCGAAGTTATAACCTCATCAGGTGCTGCTACATAGGATGAAGGATTGGTGATTACGTTTCCGGAAGAAGTAAATACAAGGAATCCGCCATCCTCATTTGCATAAGGAAGACCCGAGAGCTGAACAAGATCAACAACTGCGCCAAACTCAACATCAACAGCAACACCGTTGATCGTTATTTGTACATCGTTATCAATATAATCGTTGTAATTAAAGTTTAACGCAGCTTCTCTGTTTTTGAAAAACGCAATGTACTTGATGTCATAGTATGCCTCAGCAATTGTAGGTTTTTCAGTTGCAGCGTCTGTATCTACGTAATTCGTAAGCGCTTTGGTTCCTCCCCAAGGGCACAACTTGATCCACTGAGACCACTCTATGTCCTTTTCAGTCGTTTGTGTAATTACATTAGAAGTATAGCTCGAGCTATTATATGCTTCAAAGTAATGATCTCTTTGCGAAGATGAGTACCCGTTTGTGGTATAGCAAAGCATATATGCCTTTTCACCGGATGCAGGAATATTGGTTGCATATTCAATCTGGATACAGTCATAGTCTCCGATTGCTGCTCCAAGGTCTAATGCTATGTGATTCTTGTTTGCAGTCGAGCTTTGAGGCTTTGCTCTCAAATATGCATTGCCGTTTCCGTCAGAATACATAGAGTAACTAAAATTCAAAGACTTCTCGGTATTAACAGCAGCATAAAGATCATATGCTGTGAACACCTTACAGTCAATGGTTTCGCCTGTTTCAGCCGCCATAACAGTTGTCGGGAGCAGTGTTGCCACTGAGCCGAATACCATTAAGAACGACAAAACAAGACTTAAAATTTTTCTTGCGTTTGTTTTCAAAATTTTCACTCCTTACATAGATTTTAATTTGAAACAAGATCTTTGCGAGTAACACCCGCAGACATACAGCGCATGGTGTTTTGATTCGAATTCAATCTCAACCCACACCCTGTCCGGCGGATCTGTATGTAAAAGCACCGTTTGATCCAACCGTTTTCGAGGGAGGTGATCCCTCTGCCTTACCTCAAGGACAAGCCTCTCGAGGTAAGTTACTTCGTGTAGAAAGGAAGTATCGTTTTTTCGATCTTCTTTTCAAAGCCCTTTCTCTGTCCCGCATACCAGGATGCATAAGTATTGGTCTTGGACTTTATGAAGCCCGTGAGTGTTGACATACTTATGAAGCCCTCGTAGAGGTAAGAGGAAGAACCGAGTACGATATCTACCATGTCGAGTGTTTCCTCGTCTGCCGCTTCCTTAAGGCTAAGGGTTATATCGTAGTAGGTAGGTCTTACAGTATTGTACGACTGTATCGCCATACCTTCGAGGATAATACCCGTATCTCTCAGGTTTACGTTTGTGGTAGGTATGTATGAGAGGTGAGCGATATTAGCAGCACGGCTATAATATTCACCCTGCGTCTCATCAAGCATCGGATAAGGAAGAAGTCCTATGTCAAAATCGGAATCACGGTTCGCTCCAATTCCCGTGATGAACGCGTCGTCCATAAGCATTCTGCCGTCCTTGAACGCATTCTTATCGATGCTGTACTCTTCTGTGTTTATCCACGCGTTGGTTCCGTCGAAGAGCTCGATCATCTTGTCGACGATCTTTACGTTTCTTTCGCCGTCCATCGCGAGTGTGGGAAGATCATTTTCGTCATTGACGATGCTCTTTCCGCCAAGACCTACGTAAACGCCGTAGATCATTTCGTAGCCCCATCCCGAGAAGCCTACGCGGTCTACCTTGGGATCCCACTCGGTATCACCGTTGAGGTCTCCGTAGCCCTGCTTTACGATCCCGATCATCTTGTCAATGGTCCAGGTCTTATCGTAAACGTCCTGATAGGGGTAGTCAATGCCGAGGTCATCAAAGAGCTTCTTGTTGAAAAGAATACAGTTGGTGGAGTTATAGGTTACGAGGTTGATATCTCCGCCGATGGTGTATATCTTTCCACCGAAATTCAAGTTCTCGACGCCCTTGGTGTTCCAGTAAGGTCTGTCAAACTTGATCGCATCCATCTGGGTCCAGTCAACGAAATAGTCATCAAGTATCATTGTGTCAAGTCCGTTGTGCTGCGTCGCCTGATAGAGCTGATAGGTGGTGTCGCCGGACAACACGAAGTTCTTTATCATATCCGCGCCCACGTTAGGCTCGGACTCGAACATATTGAACTTCAGGTTGTAGGCTTCCTCGATCGCAAGGTTTCTCTGGAAAACTGCATCGTTCACGAGGTCACCCGTTTCTTCTTCTGCCATTACGTAAGTCATTGAGCCTCTTACGCCGAAGATTCCGAATTCCTTCTGACCGTAGTCAAGCGTTCCCGCTTCACTCAGGTTGTAAAGGTATTCTTCATTATCCTTCACACCGCCCGAGCTCTTATTGCCGTCATCGGTCTCTGCCGAGCCGCAAGCCGTAAGCACGGGAGTGAGGAGAAGAACAAACGCGAGTAATAGTGCGATTTTCTTCATGGTTTCCTTCCTTTCCAAAATTTGCGAATAACATATACGCAAGGACACGCCTTTCCGAAAAAATCGCATAGATATGCCTTTGTGTATACTTATACGCAATTATTATAGCACAAATCAAGTGCCAATGGCAAGTGATTTTGGCATTTTTTTGGTATTTCGGCGGTTTTAACAAATATGTAATGTCGTTTTGTGAAAACTTGACAAATCCGTATATAAAAAACGCGGTTTTTACGCGGCTTTTTTGTGAAAAAACGTTCATTTTGCATAGTCGGGACTCACGCACAGCAAGTGTCCGAATTTGCGTTCGGGAGGCGACACATTTTCGTGTCGGAAGCGCCCTCTCAGCCGCCTTTCGGCGACAGCTCTCCCATAGGGCGAGCCTTTTCTTACCTGCAGCAGTCCGAAGAAAAAAGGCGGACGCGAGTTCACGTCCGCCTGCATTTTTGCAATATTACTTTGTATAGAAAGGAAGTATCTTCTTCTGAACTTCCTTTTCAAATCCTCTCTTCTGTCCCGCATACCAAGACGAGTAGGTGTTGGTCTTTGACTTTACGAAGTTGTTTATATTCTGAACGGTAATAAAGCCTTCGTAGAGGTACGAGGAGGAGCCGAGTACGATGTCTACCATATCCAGGGTTTCCTCGTCTGCCGCTTCCTTAAGGCTGAGGGTTACGTCGTAATAGGTAGGTCTTACCGTATTATACGACTGTATCGCCATGCCCTCGAGAATGATACCGGTATCCTTGAGATTGGTATTGGTCGTGGGTATGTAGGAGAGGTGAGCGATGTTAGCAGCGCGGCTGAAGTACTCGCCCTGTGCCTCGTCAAGCATCGGATAAGGAAGAAGTCCTATGTCGAAATCGGAATCACGGTTCTGCGAGATACCTGTGATCATATTGTCATCCATAAGCATTCTGCCCTCGGTAAACGCATTTTTATCGAGGTTCCAGTCAGTGAGGTTGACGTATGCGTTGGTGTCATCGAAGAGCTCGATGATCTTATCGATGATCTTTATCGGCTTATCTCCGTCCATTGCAAGCACGGGGAGATTGTTTTCATCGTTTACAAGAGTCTTTCCGCCAAGTCCTACGTATACTGCATAGAGCATTTCGTAGCCCCATCCCGAGAAGCCTACGCGGTCGGTATTTGCGTCCCATTCGGTATCGCCGTTGAGGTCTGCGTAGCCCTGCTTTACTATCTCGATCATCTTGTCGATGGTCCAGGTCTTATCGTAAACGTCCTGATAGGGATAGTCAATGCCGAGGTCATCAAAGAGCTTCTTGTTAAAGAGGATACAGTTGGTGGAGTTATAGGTTACGAGGTTGATATCTCCGCCGATGGTGTATATCTTTTCTCCGAAATTCAGGTTCTTGACTCCATCGGTGTTCCAATAAGGTCTGTCAAAGTTGATGGCTTCCATCTGAGTCCAGTCAACGAAATAGTCGTCAAGGATCATCTGAGGAAGACCGCGGTGCTGGGTCGCCTGATAAAGCTGGTAGGTAGTGTCGCCGGACAGAACGAAGTTCTTTATCATATCCGCGCCTACGTCGGGCTCGGATTCAAACATATTGAACTTGAGGTTATACGCTTCCTCGATAACTATGTTTCTCTGGAATACCGCGTCGTTAACGAGGTCGCCGTTTTCTTCTTCAGCCATCATATACTCCATCGAGCCTCTTACGCCGAAGATACCGAACTCCTTCTGACCGTAGTCAAGCTCGCCCGCTTCGCTGAGCTTATAAAGATATTCCGACTCGTCCATCTTGTTGCCACCGTTCTCGTTGACGGTCTCGGTCGGACCGCACGCCACAAGCACGGGGGTCAGCAAAAGAACAAACGCAAGCAAAAGTGCTATTCTTTTCATAGTGTTCTCCTTTACAAAATCTGCAAATATATTACAGTGTCATTATAGCACATTTCCGCGTGTTATGGCAAGGAATTTCGCCATTTTCTTGCATTTCGGCACTTTTAACATATAAACCAAGGTTCTTTGTGAATTATCAACAATCAACGGGGCTTTGAGGAAATTTTCGCAAGGGTAAAAACTATTGAATTTGCACAAAAAAGCGTTCAATGTTCTGTAAATCGAAACAACGCTCCTGTTTTTCGAGCCTTTTAAGAAGAACGCTCTTGAAAAACGATCGGTTTCACTATATAATTATATTACAGCCACGATATTGCTGTATAAAAGCGGATACGCAAAAGATGAAGTGAACCCCATTTAGTTCACTTCAAGAAAGGATATTTTTTTATGAAAAGAATCGCGTTATTACTCGCATTTGTTCTGGCATTATCTCCCATCCTCGTTTCCTGCGGCAACGGCGAAGAAGCAACCGTGTCCACGGGTGTAAAGGAAGAGCTTGAATTCGAATACACCATCGATCAGCTTCCCGAGCTCGACTTCGGTCAGAAGACGTTCGGCATTTACGGCGTCAACGGCTCTATGGGCTATATGATAGCCGAGGAGGAAAACGGCGACCTCGTGAATGATGCCGTTTTCCAGCGAAACATAGCGATTGAGGAGGCGTACAACCTCAAGTTCAATATGTTTGAGGCGGAGCAAGGTTCAGAAAACAACGCTATGAAGATAAGGACGCTCATTATGGCAGGCGACACCACGTACCACCTTTTTGAAGCGCTCCAGCACGGCGGTATGCCCGCGCTTGTTCTCAGAGATTTCTTCATTGACTGGAACACGCTCGAAAACGTACACCTCGACAGACCGTATTGGAACTCCAAGGGTACCAAGAACATCGGCTTCTACGGAAAGCTCTACACCGCCGGCGGTGACATTAACCTCATCACGTACAACTCTACAAACTGCATCCTTTTCAACAAGGAGCTATTTGATAATCTCGGTATCGACTATCCTTATCAGGACGTCTACGATATGACGTGGACCGTTGATAAAATGATAGAAATAGTAAAGCAGGGCTACGCAGACCTCAACGGTGACACGGAGTGGAATCCCGACCACGACAGACTCGGCTTCTCGGGTTGGGGCTGGGAAATGCTCTACGCCGCGTATATGGGTCTTGGCGGAAAAACCATTGTTCAGGGCGAGGACGGCGCTCCCGAGCTTGCTATGGTCAACGAGCAGCACGTCAAGGTGATCGACAAGCTCATCGAGCTATACGACGGTGTCAACACCTGGGTCAATATGGATACCTACACCGACGACAAAAAGATGTTCACAGACGGCAGACTACTTATGGACGATAACTTCATCACGGGTATATCGCAAAACCGCAGCTCCGAGTTTGACATCGGCGTTGTTCCCTACCCGATGCTTGACGAAGAACAGGGCGAGTACTTCAGCCGTGCCGCAAACATCGCTCATCTCTCCTACATACCCACGACAAACGGTTATCTCGAAGAAACGGGTATAATTCTCGAGGCTATGGCAATTGAATCCTACAACAACGTAAGGCCCACATACTACGACGTTACTCTCGACCTCAAGGAAGCCGCAGACGAGGAAACTCGCGATATGGTCGATATAATACTCGAATCCTCCACCTATCTCTACGAAGGCTTTATGAACGTCAACAAGCTCGCCGAATTCGTTGACAAGCAAACGAACACCTACTCGTCCTGGTGCGCGGCCATGGAAAAGCAGTTCCGGCTCAATCTCTCCAAGGTCGACGCTTATTACTCTAAGTAAGCCAATAATTCCAAACATAAAAAACGGCAGAGTTTCCTCTGCCGTTTTTTTATCGCTTCAGTCAAAAGATATTACTTCTTTTTCTTGGAAACGAGGAATGCCACGAGAGCGATAACAACAACTACTGCTGCTACAACGCCGATGATGATACCGGTGTTGCCGCCTTCTTCAGTTGTAGCTGTATCTTCTGTTGTAGCTTCTTCGGACTTATCTTCTGTCTTTTCCTCGGTAGCTTCTTCAGTT
>JAZNNG010000007.1:0-3167 GCA_045580165.1 Eubacteriales bacterium | reverse complement strand
TTGTCAAGTACTTTTTTCGTGTTTTTTCACTTTTTTCGTGCTTGTCCTAGCCTTAAGCTTTGTCCCCCTCACTTTTCCGTGAGAGTGTCCCCATTATATCACTTCTTTTTCCCCTTGTCAATACCTTTTTTATAGGTTTTTACAATTTGTTCCTTTTAACCCAATTCATATAATAAAGCCGGGCTCTTATGTGCAATTTGTCAATCACACACAAGAGCCTCTGCAATTATTAAATACGGGGGTTATCTTAGAATCTCGAATTCTTCCTTATTATAATCGACAATAACACGGGTTCCGTTTGAGTATGTCGTGCAATATACGTTTTCCTTGATTTCCTCGTGGCTCTCTATGAACTCAAAGCGCTCGTTCTTAAGCGACTCATAGTCGTCACTCATCTGCTTTATCCTTCTTACGCTATCACAAAGCTGCTCATCGGTGTCGCAAAGCATATCCTCAAGACCCATCCAGTTGTTTCCGTTTGCGAAGTTAGCGTAATAGCAAACCAGAGGTCTTCCGCCCCACTCAAAATATTTGAGTCGGTTCTTCTCGGACTTTGCCGTATAGTTTAGCGTATATGTTGCAGGGTTGTAGAGCACAATTCCGTGATATACGATCTGCCAGAAAGGAACGACCTTATCGCAAAGCACCGTCTGTGCATCGGGCTCCGCCTTGAAAACGGGATACATAACGTAATCAAGCTCGGACGCCGCGAAGTCAAATCCGGACTCGGATGCAAAGCCGCCGAAGTTTTTGCGAGTAAGCTTCATTATTTTACGGTACCACTCTGCGCTTTCTGCTCTGTTTAACGGATGCGCTTCATCATAGCATTTGAGAAGCGGGAGTATGGTAATAACGTCTATGTAGTGTATTCCCTCAAATCCGAATCCCTTTATGATCTCCTGGTTAGAGAGCTCAAATCTCTCGTACTGTCTCTTGGGGCAAATTTTATGAGGACGTCCGCCCGACCAGCAGTACGGTCTTAAGTGAAGCGACTTATCCTTATTCTTTAAGAGGTATTCCTCGTCAAAGCAATCAGCGATGGTATATGCGGCCGTCGCATCATCGTGGCAAACGATTGCGTATCCAAGGCTATGTACCTTATCTATAAGCACTCTCATTCTTTCCTCGCCGCCAAGACGGGGGTCAACGGGGAGTATCTGAGGAAATCTTCCGTCGTGACCGCCGTAGTTCCAGCCAACAAGACAAAACTCAGCTTCGTCTATTCCCTGCTTTTTGAATTCGTCGGCAATATCCCCTACTCTGTCAAAGCTGCAGGCTACGTGCATAGGAGGCTCGGTTTCGGGGGTCTGATATTCAACGGGGCTGGGTGCAGGCTTCCAGCCCTGACGCACACGCACCTCAATACCGTCTATCGCCTTTTGTATACGGGAGTCCTTCGCTGCTCTTTCCTTAAGCGGAATACAACCGCAGCGAGTGAGCTGATAATTTCTGTAAAGTCTCGCCATTGACGAATACGAGCCGTCCTCAAGCTCGTAAAGCTCTACCTCAACGTCCTCGTAGGGCTTGTCGCCGTCAATATAAAATCTCGGATAGGCGTAGTATACTCCGTCCTTGAGTCCAAGCACCATACCAAAGTCGCATCTCATACCGGTAACTATTGCAAGAACGCCATCCTTACCCTTATTCCATCCGTAGCACGAAACAAAGCTATGATCCATTACCGTTTCCGCGTCTTCCTTGGGTGTAAATTTCGTGAGGAACGTACCGAGTGTGCCGTGGTTTGTTATGAAATAGCCCTCGTCGCCAACGTCGGCGCAAAAATAATCGTAAAGAAAGTCGATATACTTTACGTCATTTATGTCTTCCTTTTTTATATACGCTGTGGTAATTCCATTCTCTGTTTTTGTTGCGGTATTGCGTATTTCTACCGTTCCGTTTTCATAAACAAATCTTGTATTCATAGGATGCCACCTTTCTGAAATTTTGCTTTTCACCCTTGATTTTATCACGAAAATCATATATAATATATATCAAAATCAAACAGTCACTTGTCAAAAACAAACATTAAGTGTGGTTATTATGGAGTATTATATAAATTCAAATCAAATTTCACCGTTCGTAAGATACGCAGGATTTCACGAGCACGGTACAATTCAGCCAAGCTTACCTGTTTACGCCGCAGACTGCCGCTTGTTTTATTTCACAAAGGGCGGTGCCGTTGTAAAATATGCAGATCAAAGCATACTTACAAAGCCGGGAGACTTACTTATATTGCCTCCCGTAATTCCGTACGTTATTCCTGATACGGAATTATATATAATAAATTTTGATTTTTTGTCAACAGACTTTATGCTTGATAAATCTATACGTGTACAAAAGAATACAGAAATAACACCTCACCAGAAGGTACACCTGATAGATTTTCCGCAGCTTGACGAAGGCTTATATACAAACATACAGTCTATCCGTCATATTTTCGAAAAATTGTCATTGCTATATAAAAATAAGGATATATATTTCCGTGCCGAAATGAATTCCTTGTTTACAAGTTTGATGATACTGATTTTCAAAAACATCATCGGCACCAATTCGGATAACAGCATTGACAAAATAATAGAATACGTAAACTCAAACTGCCACCAGCCTCTGTCAAACTCGCTGATAGGCGAAAAATTCCACTATCACCCGAATTACTTAAACAAGCTTTTTATAAAGCACACGGGGTATCCACTACACAAATACGTCGTAAACCGCAGAGTTGAAAAGGCGCAGCTTTTACTCTCCACCACTTCTCTTTCCGTAACCGAAATTGCATTCAAGTGCGGATTCAAGAATCTTTCCCAGTTTTCAAAAACCTTCAAGGAATACACGGGAGTGTCTCCAGCAAAATTCCGTATAATCTAAAAAGTGCTGACAACGTCAGCACTTTTTTGGCGTTTCTATGAAGTCTGCTCTTACTATTACCGTGTCTTCTCCTATGCGCTCTATATTACACCACGGTATTTTAATCTCCTCACATCGTCCAAAGCTGAAGCACCTGCTTTCGCCCGGAACCGAGATCGACACTATCTGTCCGCACGGCACCTCGAGCTCTACGTTACAGACAAAGCCGAGTCTTCTTCCGTCACATACGTTGATGACCTCCTTGCATTTGAGGTCGTTAAAGCTTAACGTTTTCATATAAAACAAAGCTCCCGACGCCTTGC
>JAZNNG010000006.1:0-3359 GCA_045580165.1 Eubacteriales bacterium | reverse complement strand
ATCAAGGAAAACGCGGAAGAAATCGTTTTGCGGGAGGTGATCTATCAATGAAGTCGATCATCAACGAGCTTTGGCACGGGAACATCATACCGCAAGAGTACGGCAGAAACCACTCGAAGGAGATGAAAGAGCTACTCGGATACATGGCAAGGCATCACGAGGACTTGGAGAAAACCTTCACCGACGAACAAAAGGAGATTTTTGAAAAGTTCCACGATTGTTGGGACGAGTACGTAAGCCTTGCCGAAGTAGCCATCTTCGAATATGCCTTCCGCCTCGGAGCAAGGCTCACAATTGAGGTGCAAAAGGACACATAATAGGCGAATAGAATAACAAGGCATCGGTGAAAATTCGATGCTTTTTTAATAAAAAACGCGCGTAAATTCATCAAGAATTATTGACGAAATAGCAATTTTGTGATAGAATATGACATATTAAGAATGAATATGGAGGAAAACGAATGACTCTGTCACAGAAGGTAAGATACATAAGAGCCGAGAGGCTACTAAGCCAACAGGAATTTGCCGATGCGGTGGGTGTTTCCTATTCAACCGTCAGCCGTTGGGAGCGTGAAAATCGCAAGCCGCAGGCGAGAGCCATCGGCAAGCTCATAATTTGGTGCAAGAAAAACGGTATAGATTTATCGGACTTGGAGGAACACAGTTATGAGGATAAAACATAAGTTTATACATATTTTTTCGTTTTTACTGCTTTTGTGCTTGATTTTTGCGACGAGCGCGGTGGTCGGTGCGGCGGCAAGCACCCGTGAGGGAGAGCTGATTACGACGAGAAACGAATTTGAAAAAGCCTTGAACGCCGCAAAGGATGGTGACACGCTTCTCGTTGGAGATATCGACTTTAATTTGCAGGGAGAAGGTGCAGTAAACGAAGCAGAGAGAATTACCATCACAAAGAACATAACGATAAAAAACGGCAAGACGGACGGAAAAGCCGTCTTTACGGGTGCAAGCTTTCTCTTGAACGGAACAAACGTTGCAGGCAAGACGTCGGAGTTCCGTTTTGTCGGAATCACCTTTGACGAGGGCTTGAATGCCGATGAGATCACGCATACCGATTGGGAGCTTTCTTATAGTGGCGACGGCTCGTTGATTTCAAGCACGCCGATAAAGTGTCAACGCGCAATTAATTGTATCGGTAATATCAATGCAAATTTCTCCGATTGTGAATTCAAGAATTATATGTCGGTCGAGGGTGGCGCAATCTACGCATGGTATCTCGACGGCGACAATTCGCATTGCGCCTTAAACCTTACGCTTGACGGATGCAGCTTTGAGAGCAATTCGGCGCTCAATTCCGGCGGTGCGATTTATCTCCGAGCAAAGAGTAATATCCAACTCTCTGCCGTTGATTGCACTTTCACGGATAACCGTTCGGGCTTCAACGACCAAGCCACGGGCGGCGGCGCGGTTGCTCTTCACGATTGCAAATCCGAATTTAATAACTGCGAATTCAAGGACAACATCGCTAACCACTTTTACGGCGGCGACCGCTTCTTTGATTTTGGTTATGTTCCCGAAATGGGCGGCAACTTTATTCTCTACGACGATACTCTTGAGGGCGGTGCTATCCTTGCGTGGGATGGCGAGCTTTCTATGAAAAACTGCGTTTTGACGAAAAACTCCGCTTCTTATGGCGGTGCAATCGCTTTGCAAACCATTACCGCTGACATCGAGGACTGCTTGATTACGGAAAACAGCGCAGTCTCCGTGTTGGAAGAAGCGCATAAAAATAAATATCTTGGCGTGGGAAGCTGTAACGGCATCGGCGGTGCAATTTACATTGACGGCGCGAAAGATATTACTATCAGCAATACCGAAATCGCAGACAATTATGCCGACAGCGCCTATGGTGCGATTTACGCAACCTACGTTACATATGATCCCGAATTTTATGAGCAGTTTGAACTTAATTTGCTGTTTTGCTCAATACGTGACAACGCCTGTGGCGTAAAAATTTCCGAAATACAAAATGATAGCGGCTCGTGGTTATATGACACGCACGCCATCCCATATATAAACACCGTGGGCTGCCTTGTGCTTGATGAAATATACGGCGAGGACATACCGAGAAACGAACAGCCCACCGAGGAAAACGGATACAACTTCTTCGGCAGCGCAGCTCCTGCACAGTGGTACAACGAGGAAGGTCATCTCGTACACGCCCCCACAGTTTCCATTGATTTTATCAAGGAGAAGCTCGGTGACAGAAACTATTACGGCACGTTTACGGTAGGCGCAAACAACCACGAGGTAACCTTCAAGTTCTTTATGGACGGCGTTTGCAAGGAAACCGTTGTTCTTCCTTCCGGCGTGCATCATCCGTGCCCTGCCTTTGAAAAGGTTGGCTACACGCTCACCGCTTGGACGCTTACCGAGGATTTTGATTATCAGGCAGACCGTTCCTTCGTCGTAGGAAACGCAACACAAAGCGTGGACTTCCACGCAGTATTTACCCCGAACACTTACATGATAACTTTTGATTTTGGTGAAGCCAAAGAAGAAGTGGAGCAGACGTATAACGAAAAACTTATTCCACCCACACCACAAGAAAGAAACGGATACAGATTTATCGGTTGGTTTACCCAAGAAGATGGAAAGGGGGATAAGCTTGTGGTTGGTAGCAATTACGAAACGGCAAGCGATATTACTTTCTACGCATATTACGAAAAAGAATTTCCTGTATTCTACGTTGTAATTTCTATTGTGGGCACTGTGCTTATTATAAGCGTTGCTGTTTTGGCTGGATTTGCGATTTATAGAAGAAAGCATCCGCACATGGTACCTGCAACCGACTCTGGAGTACCGCTTCCCGAAGAAAAAGTATTACCTGATACGAGTATGCTTTCGCAACGAGAAAAGGAAGTGTTAGAGTTGCTTTTACAAGGCAAGCAAAGAAATGAAATTGCGACAACCTTGTATATTAGCGAAAACACTGTTAAGAAAAATATTTCGAGCATTTACACGAAGCTTAACGTTTCGTCAAGGAACGAATTATTTGCTCTTTTCAAGTAAAACTGAATAACTAAAAGCGAGAAAAGTCCGATTTTATCAATCGGGCTTTTTTTTGCGCGTAAAATTGTTAAAAAACCGCGGGTATACCCGTTTGGGTAAGGTGTTTTGGGCAAAAAGTACCCGTTTTTACCCGAAAAGTACCCGAACGGGTAATATACTTTCGATAGATTCTCGTGTATAATTTTGGTAAAATATGGGTGTGCAAAAAAAGAAGACGGCAGACCTAATCTTGAAAGGAGGGGAAACGATGCTAAAAACAATAACTAAAAAAATCATAGATAGGTCTACGGATGAGTTTTTCAAATTTGAATTTCATTGCGATAGATG
>JAZNNG010000005.1:0-20446 GCA_045580165.1 Eubacteriales bacterium | reverse complement strand
GACGGCTACGTGCTATGGTCGCAGATGGTAACGGACAAGTCTAATCCTACTTGGCAATGGGGCAACTACGTTGCCGTGACGGGTATTGACGGTAACACCATCTACTACTGTCACCTTGCGGAGCGCAAGGTGTCGGCAGGTCAACGCGTAAAGGCGGGCGACGTTATCGGTATTATGGGAAGCACCGGCTTCTCCACAGGCAAGCATTTGCATTTCGAGGTAAGGCCGAGAAATACTACGGCGACAGATCCGGCAGCTTACTTGAATCTCCCGAACGCCATCTGCGAGATAAGCGAGAAGGAGTATTATTCGGATGACGTCTGCAACATCTGCGGCTTTACGCAGGGGACTCGCGCTTACCTCAACAAGTATGCGTGGGCGGCAGACCTCTGGCGCAAGCTCTCGGTGGCAATACGAAGGCGTGAAGGCAAGACCGACCGTGCAGGCGTTATAAGGCGCTGCGGATTTCTTCCCCACACGGTAAGCTATCTTGATGAATACAAGTTTGCAGGTGACCTTTGGCGCAAGCTTGGGGATAATATGGGTGATTAAATAAAATAAAAGGAGATTACTATGTTTATCGAGTTTATTAACGAATACGGCACTACTATTATTTACACGCTTCTGACTGCGTTTGCAGGCTATATCGGTCTGTGGATCAAGTCACTCTACACCAAGTACATAAACGATAAGACGAAGAAGGACGTTGTCGCCACTTGCGTAAAGGCGGTCGAGCAGCTCTACAAGGACCTTCACGGCGAGGACAAGTATAACGAGGTCGTAGAGTCCGCGAGTGAAATGCTCGCGCTCAAGGGTATTACCATATCAGACCTTGAGATAAAGATGCTTATCGAAGCGGCAGTCGCCGAGTTTAACGATGCTTTCAACAAGGGCGGCGGTGAAGGAAAGCCCGAAGCACCTCAGATAGGCTTTGTTATAGAAGACGGAGCCGAAGAAGCTGACGAAGAAATTACTGAAACGGTAAATGAATAATTAAATAATAAAAGAAAACGGACCGTATTCGGTCCGTTTTCTTTTATGTGCCGTATAAAGTACTATTCAAAGTTGTAAAGACACCACCAATAAGCCTCTAACCATTACTATGGCTGTTGGGCTTACGGTGTTCGCCTCGCGTTTCTTTGGTGACCCGACGGAGAGTCGAACTCCGGACACCATGATTAAAAGTCATGTGCTCTACCTTCTGAGCTACCGGGTCAAAGTATCGCTTTTTCAAACGCGCTCAAACATTATAACATAACAGGCTTTATTTGTCAATAGATTTTTTACTATTCTCTGCTCTGCTTCCAAATAAATCTCCGACGGTCTTATTATCCGTCGGAGATCTGTTTTTATGTACTTTATATTACCTTATCGTTCAAGGATTTTACAATAGCATCTGCAATCGCGCCTGCCATATAATCTACCCACTCGTCCGTTATCATTTTTTTGGCTTCTTCCTCGTTCGAAATAAAGCCCGTTTCAATAAGGATCGCCGACATTTCGGTAGTTCTGAGGACCTGATACGAGTCCATTCCCGTCATCGGCTTGATGAGGGGCTTTTTCTCGCTTCCCGCATCGACGAGCGACTCCGCTACCGCATTCGCTACGCTCTCGGACGTGGGCTCGTCTGACATATAATATATTCTCGAGCCGTGGACCGACGAGTCCTCGTAAAAAGCATCACAATGTATCGAAACGTAGAGCGATACGTCAGACAAGGAGTTTGCATACGACGTTCTCTTTTTCATACCGAAAAGATACTGCTTGTTTTTGTCGCTTTCGGGCGGCGGAGTGTTTGTATCGTGAGTCATGTAGACCCTTACGCCCTCATTTTCAAGCTTTTCGCGGAGCTTGAGTCCCACTGCAAGAACTATGTCCTTTTCGTAAATTCCGAGGTCGGGGTTTGACGTTCCAACGTCATCAAAGCCGTGACCCGGGTCGATACATACCGCGTGACCGTTTATTGCTCGGACGGAACCTGCGTTCACGGGAACCTCCGCGCTTGTGTCCTCGGTTGCTTTTTCAGTTACCGTTTCAGTTGCCTTTTCTGTCACTGTTTCGGTGGGTGTTTCTGTTACCGTTTCGGTTGCAATCTCTGTTTCGGACTCGGTATTTATCTCTGTCACAAGCTCCTCGGTCGGCACAGTCAAATCGTCGCCGTCAGCGACCGACACCGCTATTGCCGCTACCGTTATTGATAACGCAAGGATAACAAAAAATGCCACTACTATATGGCGCTTATGCTTTAGTCCCAAGAAAAAGTCGAGAATATCGTTTTCGTTATCTTCGGTATATTCACTTTCTGCCTTTTGGGGAGCAATCTGAGTTTTTTCGGCGTTGAGAGCCGGTGCTCGTTGTGTCTTGCGTTGCTCTGCCCCTCTATTTACCTTAGCCGTATCGATCGGTTTGCCGTCTCTCCACTCTATACGCGGACGGTTATTTTGAGTATCCTTCAAATCAATCTCCGTTCAGCCTCGTGTGCAAGCCCCGCACACGGGCGTTTGTAATAAAACACTTTGTTAATTATACTACAAACTTCTCTCCAAGTCAAGAAAAATCGCAAAAAAGCGGCGTCTTTGCCGTAGCAATGGTGCCGCTTTTTGCTCTGATATTACTTTGTCAGTCAAGAGTCCTGAGGTACTCGATGCATCTGCCGACCTCCTCGAGTCCCGTGGGATCAAGGCCTTCGGATTCGATAACCATAAGAACGCCGTTCTTGTTTGCCCAGTCAACGATTGCGGGGATATTGTTCTTTCCGCTTCCAACGGAAAGACCCTTTACACCGTCATGAACGTGTTCAAAGTTTTTGCAATCGTCCGCAGAAGGGATACCGTCCTTAAGATGAATAACACGTATCCTTGCCTTGTTTTCTTCAAGGAAGGGGATAACGTCAAGTCCTGCATTGAACGCCCACCAGGTGTCTATCTCAAGCTCAACCTCTGTTTCCGCCTTAACCATATCCTCGAAGACAATACCGTCCTTTGTCGGGAAAAATTCTTTCGAGTGATTGTGGTATCCGAGTCTGATGCCGTTTTCGGCAAGCTTCTTCTGAGCAAAATTAAGACCGTCGATAACACCCTTTGCCTTCTCGGGAGTCGACCAATCACAGCCGGGAACGATAAGGTTTTCACAACCGATTATCTTATGATATCTGATAGTCTCGTCTATCTTTTCGGGAGTGATCGCACCCATACCCGTGTGCGTTCCCGAGCAAACAAGCCCGAATTCGTCAAGCCAGAGCTTTATCTGCTCGGGCAGATAATCGTAAAAGCCCGCAAATTCAATATATTTATAACCCATTGCCGCAAGCTTCTCGAGAGTCATTCTCATAGAATCCTTGGAAACGTCGCGGACCGACCACATCTGAATACCGTATTCTGTTCTTGCCATTTTAAGTACCTCTTTTATGTATAAAATTTGTGAGATCAGAGAAACTTCCATTCCCTTTCAACAGTTTAACAGAAATAGTTTCTGTTGTCAATACACACTTGGTATTTATGTGTAATTTACAATAAAAGCACGCAGCGTTTCAATACTTGAAACGCGGCGGCTGTATTTTAGCTGTTTTCGCTTATGTAGATGAAGGCTCTGCTCTGGATCTCGGCACACGCCTGCTTTGCGCTGCACTGTCCGTCGAAAAAGCGCGTTGCCTCTTCGTTTATTATCTTGTTAACTTCTGCGTTCACACGCACGAGGATATCAGCGCTTCTGATACAGTCAAGCACCTTGTTCGCAAGAGCCTCGTCAAGGAAGTAATAGTCAAGCTTGGTGTCAGACTCGGTGATCTCGTCCTCGACAAAGTCGATTACGTCATTGGTAGACTCCTCAACGACAATTTCTACTGCTTCCTCTGTTGCCGCCTCTGTCGCTACCGCGATTCTGGGCATAACCACGCCGAAATCATCGTCGATTCCGCCCTGATTCATATCCTCATAACGTTTTCTTTCTTCCTCGGCATCCTTAAGCGCCTTTTCCATGGCCTTTTCAAGCGAGGAGGTACGTATCGGGAAATTATATCCGAGCTCCTCCTGATATTTCTCGGAAAGAAGGCTCTTTATAAACTCCCACGCACCGTCCTTAAGCTTTGACTTCGAGCTTATAGCAAGCGAAGTTTCATCATCACTTATTGCCGCGCTTCCACCCTCTGTCGGGAAGCCTACGAATTCAAAGTCAAGAGTCTTGAAGGTGTAATTTACGAGAGAAGTGATATCGTAAAAGCTATAAAGACCTGTCTGAGAGAGAACCACCTTGTTGTTCGCAAACGCATTTTGACGGTCCTCCCAGAAGTTCGGAGGAAGCTCGTCGTAGTTGATATCCTCCCAGATGCTCTTGGTGCTGAGTTTATTTACAAACTCAAGTATCATCTCGAATCTACCATCGTCAAACGAGCACATTCCCGTATCCACGTTTACGAATTCGTCGAACATATATCTGACGAACATATTTAGCATATCGTCACGGGTCACATCCTGGAACATCTGTACATCCTCGGGAAGCGAGTCGGCAAGCTTCATAAACGATTCCATATTCCAGTTGTTGTAAGCCTCGCCGAGCACCTCGGGCTTTGCGGCGATAGTAACTACGCTGAAGCTCGGAGAAATTCTGTAAAGCTTTCCGCCCGTTTCATACGCCTTAAGAACATTCTGCTCGAACATTTCGGGCTTTGAGGTCTCGTCCTCCTCCATAAACTTATAGAGGTCAGCAAAAAGACCCTTTGATGCATAGCTTTCAAACGGGATCTCGATGTTACATACGAGAATGTCGGGTACGTTTCCTGCCGCGATATCACCGTTGAGCTTTGCTATAGCGTCCTCGTAGGTGTATTCGCTGTTGTCGCTGTAATCAACGTTTGCGGTATAGTCCTTTATAACTATTCTGTATTCATCGTTTTCCCTGTTGAACTTATAAACCTGACGCTTTATATTATAATTCAGATAAAGACCGCCGATGGTAATAATATACTTGGGCGTGACCTCGGAATCGGGAACCGGAATAAGCTCGGCTATTATCATTCCGCCATCATCGCTTTCATTATCCCACATTGTTGTAAGGAACGAGCCGTCGTCACGGCTTATCATTGTATTGGGATAAAAATCCATAAGGTCGGAGTTCAAGAAGCTCATAACCTCCTCACTCTCGCCCGTATCAAGCTTGTATCCCGATATAGATTCGCCGTTTGTGTAATAGAAATCAAACTCTCCGCTTCCGGAATAATACTGACCGTAACCTGCCAGACCTAAATCGTAGGGCTCGGAAAGAGTGAGCGTGCTCGAATCGAAAACAATTCCCTTGGAGTTATTCTCCATATCGTAATAGGTTATCATAAGACCCTTTGCGGTCTTCATAATGTTTCCGAACCACGAAACGTTAAGGTCCTCGGTGCTCTTTTGGAATACGACGTTGAAGTTACTGTCGATACAAACAAATCTATCCTCGGCAATCGCGCAGAGGTAGCCGTTATTATCCATTGTGAGACCGTTTAAGTAGATCCCGTACTGATATTCATCGCCTGCATCTACCAATTTATTGGTCTCAACCTTGTCTATGACATTGAAATCCGCGTCAAAGTGTGTGAGGTAGTTTTTGCTCTCCCAATACTCTGCCTTTTCGTCGTAAAAGCTCCAGTTTACCACAGACCACAGAGTACCGTCGGGAGCCGTCATTACAGAATTCAAATAAGAGTCACCGTCACCTAAGTCAATGATCGCCTCGATCTCATCGAGAACGTTAAACTCCTTGTCGGTCTTTAAGAACGCGCTGTAATAGCCGCGCTCCTCGGTCTGCATATCACCGTAAAGGAGATAACCGTCGGGTGTTTCCATTACGGAGCTTATGTACTGCATATTCTCGGGAAGCGTGTGCTTTACGAGCTTATACACATTCTCGACTATCTGCTTTTCACCTACAGTCTCGGTCTTACCGCAGGCAACCGATGCCAAAAGCATCACAAGCACGAGGACAACAGCAATAATTCTCTTAAAAATTTTCATATCTCTTTCCTCTCAGAATTTAAGTTTCTTGAACAGTCTGCCGATAAAACGGACGGTCGGTCCGTAAAGTGCGCAAAAGATCACGAATACGCCGAAGATGGCTATATATATCATTACCTTCATCGCCGCGTAAACTTCTGCCGCCTTAAGCGAAAGTATGAGCATTGCCTTTTCAAAGTATGGGTATTCGGTGTCACTCGAATCGGTTATGAGCTTTATAGCGCCGTCACGCATTTTATCAAGCTCCTTGCCGCTAAAGCGCTCGTCGATATTCCGTACCGTTTCGGTATACGGCTTCATTTTTTCGCTTAGTATATTCACGGCGTAATTGGTTATGGGGTCGGGGAGCATTATATCAAGCGTTGTAAAGCTTGTTTTCATCGTCCACATATATCCCGAGTCTGCACGGAGATATACCCTCGGGGTCTCACCGTAAACCTCATCGTAAACTCCGCCGAGAGTCTTGGCAACTCCCGAGACCGTGTAATATTCATCTCCGATAAGTATCTCCATTCCGACAACTCCGCTTCCCGTTCCGAAAAGCTTCCACGCCGCGACCTCGTCAATGAGTATCGCGTTCGTGGCAGTGACGGAATCGGTGGGATACGCGCCCTCCTTCAAGGGTATGCGGTGGAATTTGAAGAAATCCTCAAGATATACCGTTGCCGCACAGCTTGTATTTCTGTCGGTGTTGACCGCCGAAAGCGAAAGACTTGTTTCCGCTGAGACGCTGTATATCACCTTGTCGGTTTCTATCGAGTCGGTGGTGTAGGCGCTTGTCAGATCAGACTTTAGCTTCATAAGAGCGTATGCGTCAAAGCCGTCTGCCGACGTCATATACGCGCTGAGGTGAGCGTGTGAGTCAGCGTCCCACTCGTCCGACGCGCCGTATTCGACAAGCTCGCGCGGTATAGACCATACCACGAGATATAGCACCAGAGCCACGGCTCCGAACACCGCCGCAAGCGCCGTCGCGGCTATTAATATCTTTTTTCTCATATCCTTGCGCCTCTTACTTTGCAGTATCGGCAAGTCTTACCTGCATACCGTCGGACACGGGTGCAGACGACGTGGTTATAATAAATTCTCCGCCGAGAAGCTCACCGGAAAGCGCCGACGAGGTAGCGTCGGATGCGATGACCTCAACGTCTACTCTGCGCGCGGTATATCTGTTTCCGAGAGGCGTGCTCTTTGAATCAACGACGAGAATAAACTGTCCGTTGGAGTCCTCTCTTACCGCCGAGCTCGGAACTACTCTGTCATAGCTTCTCGACTTGTCGCCGAGTGCGAAGGTCAGACTCTGCCCCGCTTCTACGTCGCCCGTAACCGAAAGCACGACGATCTTTCCGCGTCCGGGATTGGACGGATCGTTCTTAAAGCCGCTTACGGTGATCTCGGGAAGCGAGCCCCAATAGTAGTTCTGAAGCTCGGCGCGGTCACCGACGCGTATTCTTTGACACTGCTCGTTGGTTGCAGCAAACTCCATCGTGTAGCCCTTTTGACTGAGCTCTATCTTACAAACCACTCCGCCCGCGGGAATATCCTCGCCCGCGCCGTAGTTTACCGAGCTGACGATACCCGTTACGGGAGAGACTATCTGTGTATCGGCAAGGCTTTTACGGAGATTTGCAAGCTCCTTTTCCTTGCGGGTTATAGACTCGTTAAGATTCTTAAGCTGAAGCTCACGGATCTTGTCGTTGTAAACCTTGTTTTTGTCAGACGAAGCCTTTTGCTCCTCGAGGTCAATAATCTTTTCCTCCGCGGCAAGCTTTTCTTCTCTGTACGTTTTCTGCTTGTTATATTCCTTTATTTCTGTCTCAAGAGTATCTGCCTGTATGCCAAGCTCCAGATAATTGTTATGACTCTCTCCCGTCTTTATAGCCGCTTCGGCCTCGGTCATCGTCGTCTCTGCCTTGGTCTTTTTCTCGTCAAGCTTTGCAAGCTCCTCGTTAAGGTCCTCAAGCTGCTCGTTGTAGCTTGCCATTTTACCGTTACGCTTTTCGAGCGCTGTTTCCGCAAGAGTTATCTCGGAAAGATACTCAGATGCCTCTCCCTTTACTACCGTAACGCTGCGGTAAGCCTCGTCCGCCTTCTTGTATGCGTTCTCGCGGCGCTCGAGAAGCTCGAGATACTCGCTCTCAAGTCTGTAATTGCCCTCTGTGCGTCCGGTAAATTCCTCGTACTCGGTCTTGGCATCAAGATACGCCTGCTCCAAAGCCGCCTTTTCTTCGTCGGGAGCATCCTCCCACGCCTTCCTTGCGTTTTTCATAGCAAGGTACTTTGTGTACTCTCTGTCGATAGCGTTCAATTCTATCTCTGCCTCGTCAAGAGCTGCCTTGAGCTCGGCTAAATTTTGGTTGTTGTATTCAACCGTGGAAAGAAGCTCCTCATAGTAACGCTTTATCTCGTTGTACTCGTCTATCTCCTCTTGGAGAGCCTCGATCTCAACTTCTAATGCTTCAATCTCTGCGTTTTTCTTGTCGTGCTCGGCTTTTGTCGCATCATACACCGCCTTTGCCTCGGCATAGTCAATACGCTTGATCTCAAGCTCTGCAAGAACCTCCTCGAGAGTATCGTACGTGCTCTCGTATCTGTTCATCTTACCCTTGACTGTCGTAAGCTCCTCATTCTTTTCTTCGAGGATGAGCTCGATATTCTCTATCTCAATATCAAGTGCACCCGTCTTGCCCTCGGGAAGCGCAAGAAGCTTCGAGTCTATTTTTGAAATCTCTGCCTTGAGCTTTTCTATCTGGCTGTCAAAGCTCTCAGTGTCCGAGCCGTTACCCTCGAGCATAAACTGTTCTCTTTGTATTAAAAGGTTGTTAAGCTCGGTCTCGGCCTGTGAAACGGCGGTACTGTCGCTTTCGCTGAGCACGAAAAGCACCTGACCGCGCTCTACTCTGTCGCCGCGGCGCACAAGCACCTCAACTATCTCGCGCGCGTCGTCGCTGACGAGCGAATAGTCCTCGTTTGCAATAACCGTTGCAGTAGTGCGTATTCTGTCACTTATCTGCTTATAGCTTGCGTACTGGGTTGCGACCTCGGGAAGCGATCTGTTCATTATCGTATTCGAAAAGAAGGTCAACACCAGCATTGCTATAAGGAAGATTATAAGAATATTCTTTATAACGTCTCTTTTGTTTCTCGTTTCCATCTATATCTCCATTCCCGCCGCAGAAAGCGGCAGCTTGTAATCAAAATGCTTTTTCAAGGCGTGTTACTTGATTCCGCCCGAGTAGGATATGCCCTCTACGAGATATTCCTCGCTGTATAAGAACAAGAGCATCGGGACCACCATATAAACGGTTGCCGCCGCAAAGGCTATTCCCGTGTCTGCCGTGTTAAGATTCGACAGAAATACCGATAGCGGATAGCTTTCGGGATCACTTAACATTATAAGCGGCTGCTCGACCATATTCCAATAGTCAATGAAAATAAGTATCGCAACCGAATATACTATGCTTGATGACATCGGCACGCATATATGCCTGAATATCTTCCATTCTCCCGCACCGTCAAGCTTTGCCGCCTCGATAAGCGACACAGGTATTCTTCTCATAAATCTCGTGAGGATGAACACCGCAAACGGTGAGAATATTCCGGGCAGTATTATCGCCCACCTCGTGTCAAGAAGCCCGAGCTTTTCGGCAACTATGAAGTTCGGCACAAGAGTTACCTGATACGGCATAAGCATCAGTATTATATACACGAAAAATACGATGCTTCTGAGTCCACCCTCAAAGCGCGAGAAGCCGTATGACGCGGCAAGCGCGACTATCAGCTGAAAGACCACTATCGGAACGCAGTAGAATACCGAGTTCCAGAACTTGATTATGTAGGTCGGGCTTTTTATAAGTATGGTCGAAAACTGATCCAAAACCACCTTGTCGGGTATGAGCTTTAAGTTTACGATATCGGATATAAAGCTTTTACCGTCCTTGGAATTGAGTGAATCGAACACCTGACCGTAGTTTGCGGCTATCTCGGACGACGACATAAACGAGTTTGTCACCGTAAGCAGCGTCGGGGTTATAAAGACCACCGAAAGCATCACGAGAAACGCGACCGCCACGCACACGAACGCCGCCCTTCTTAATTTTGTCAGACGCTTGGTGCGCTTCGCTTTTTTCCTTATCTTTACTGCTTCCGTCATTCCTCAATATCCTTTCCGAAGCGTGAGTCAATGAATAAAAGCAGGGATATAATTGCGATCATCACGATGCACATTATAATTGCCGCGCTTGACAGCCTCTGATAATTGAGATTTTTGAAGGTGTTATTCATAAAATGCTGAAGCATATAGAGGTTTTCGTTTGGGTAATTTCCCGTGAGAAGATAAACCTCTCTGAACACCTTGAAGGAGTTTATGAGTGATAAAAGTCCGACGAAGAATATACTCGACGATAAGTACGGCAGCTTTATTTTGAAGAACACTCGCATCTTCGACGCGCCGTCGATGCTCGCCGCATCTATCATATCCTTGGGTATCGCCGCGAGCGCCGCCATAAAGAGTATCATATTATATCCGACGTTCTTCCAAAGGTACAAGAGCACCACTATGTATCGGCTGAACTCACCGCGCAGCCAATCTATCTTCTCAACGTCAAAGCTTGCAAGGAAGGAGTTTAAGGCTCCGTTGTAATTGAAAATGACGTTGATGATAAGTATAATGGATGCCGTCGGCACCATATACGGGCTTATGAGTATGGTTCTGAACACACTCTTACCCGGAAGCCTGTTCATCAGAAGCGATGCTAAAAACAGAGGGATAATTATCGCAAGCGGAAGCGCTATAAGTGAAAACTGTACCGTGTTTTTAGCGGCTATCTTGAACGAGCCGTTCCCTATCAGACTTGTAAAGTTTTCGAGTCCGACAAACTCAGCGCTTATCGGATTGTCGATAAGGGAATAGTAAATTACTATAAAGAACGGAATTATGAAGAAAACGGCTACACCAAGTAAGCTCGGCAGCATAAACAGTGCCGTTTTCCTCCTCTCCCGTCTTTCCTTCTTTGAAATTTTCTGCATTTGATTTCTCCCACGCAGTTATCTTATTTGTTGCTAAAATACGCTTCTACAAATTCGGGGACCTTATCTCCGAGAATGTGGAGAGTCGTAACTCTTGAATTTTTATTATAGCTATCGTCCGATACAGACTCTACCGTAATAGTACCACCCTTTTCCGTGTAGTATACCTCGTCACTGTATCTGTTGATATATTCGTAGGTTACGATGACACTGTAACGGTGATTGGGTATTGCAAAGAACGAGTCTGCTCCGCTGTTTTCGATTCCGATTCCCGAAAGTGCCACGAGCTCTGCCTTTTTATCGGTATCGTTCACGGTCATTATATTTCGAGTTTCAAAATCGTAGACGTAAACGTCGCCGATAACCTCTGCAACGTCTCCCGAATAGTCCTTACTCTCTATTATATCACATTTTTCGAGCCATTCAAGAGTGCTTGTGAATTTTTCGGTGATGGGAAGCTCGACATACGAGCTTTCGCCGTATACGTTATACTGACGCAGCTGTATATAGCCTATCGCAGGCGAGCAAAGCATATCGTAAAGATCGTCGCCGTAGATCATAGCACCCGAGATGTCGCGCTTGTAAGCCTCGATAAATCCAAAGTCGTACTTCGTGCGGTTTACAGTATTAAAGGTAGTCGCAGAATACGTATTTATCGGAAATACTTCGCTGTTACTGTTTACGATCATCATACCGTTATCAATTTCGTTGGGGCTGACGAAAAGACCGATACGGGTGTTTTCATCAATTCCGTCAAGGATCTCATAGATCTGAGTTTTATACTCATTACTGTTGGCAATGGTGCGAAGCTCGTCGCGGACGTCTGCTCTTATGGTATAGAGAGACATCGATCTCGCGTGCTCGATACCGAAAATATCCTTGGCAACAACGTGGATGCGCTTTGATACGGTGCCGGGGTAATTGAGATAATATTCCTTGCCGTTTATTGTAACGTAGTCGTAGCTTTTGTAGTATTCATCCTTGCTGACTACCGAATAAGGATCGTGGGGCTCACCCGGTGCAAACTGGGCATCGTACTTGTCGAGAATAGATATTATCGCTTCTCTGTTTTCTTTTTCCTTGAACTCAAACTCTCCGAGCTCGCCGTTTCCGCCTATCTGAAGCGTGATGCTGCGAGTGGTGTCTGCGGTTATGAAATTCTCGAAAACGTAGTCCGTACCGAATACTACACCGCAGATATATGCAAGCATAACGGCGGTAAATATGAGGAGTCCCTTGACTCCCTTGAACATAGCTCTCGTGGTCTTGTTTATGACCGAGTTCATTATCATCCACGCAAGAACGCATCCGATAACTCCGCCGAAAAGAAGCCAGAAAAGCTCACCGTCGCCGATAGCGCCGAATATGAGCGCGCATCCGATCGCCGCCGGGAACATTACCACGTACTTGACAATACTTGCAAAGCGGTTAAATACGAAGGAATTGCCCGAGCGCTCACTCTTACGGTAGTGGTAAATAACAAGCGCCGCAACCGTAAATACAATAGTAAACAGTATAAAGAGAAGCTTTGTTACGAATGAAAATTTTGTATTCGTAAACAGATACGCCGCAGGGGTTATATACATAAACTGCTTAAAGCTAAGGTAGTAATCTGTCCAGACCACCGTGCTTTCAAATGACTGCAGAAGCACCGTTCCGAGCTTGATTGCGGGAAGTATCGCTATCGCAATAACCGTCATAAGCCACTGCACGGGCACAAAGCCCGTGAGCATACCTATCATTACCGTCATTGAGTAGAACAAAAGGAAATATAAAAGCGAGTTTCCGAATATCGAGCTGAGTACGGGGAAGCACTCTATAAATCCCATTCCCGTTACTGCAGGAATAGAAATTGCGATAAGGTAATTAAGCCCGAACGATACTGCAAACACCGTTATTCCCGCGAGATAGTTATTAAAAAACATTCTCGTTCTGCTAAACGGAAGACTGTGATAGAAGTTTACGTTCACGCGCGAGTTTAAGTAGTTGAACATAAATGCCGAGCACATTATCGCAACACACGCGCCTATAAGATAGAACAGAAAATAGGATTCACCGATAGCTTCAACAAGCCCGGGGATGTTCTTTTCCCTGAACATATTTCCCTTGTAGCTGTTTGCCGCAATAAGAAGAAGCACGGGTCCGAGAAGGAACGTTATTATAAAGTAAATAACGCCCTGAGTCCACGCACTCTTGAGCGTGGCAACAAAAAACTTAAAATTGCAGTTTTTATCTGCCGATGTCAAGCTTCGAAAAGTCATAGCCCTTGCCCTCCATTTCACATACAAATATTTCGTCAAGAGTAAGCGGAAGAAGCTCGAGGTAAACTGGTGACATTTCGCCGAGCACCTGCTTTACCATATCCTCGCTTCCGCGAACTATAAAGCTCGTGAGTCTGCCACGGGTGGTGAAATCTCTCACCTCAAGTCCCGCGAGGTCTTCTGCGGTAACGTCGTTTTCAAATACCGCCTGAACTCTGTGTATACCAAGCTTGATGTCGTCAATGTCAGCCTCAACCACAAGGTCGCTCTTATGTAAAAGGGCTATGTGGTCGCAGAAATCCTCAAGCTCGGAGAGGTTGTGTGATGCGATAACGGGGGTGATGTTTCCGCGCGCAACCTCGTCTGCAATTATAGACTTGACAAGCTTTCTCATTACAGGGTCAAGTCCGTCAAAGGTCTCGTCGCAAAGCAGGTATTTCGGGCACGCCGAAAGCGACAGAAGAACCGCCGCCTGACGCTGCATTCCCTTCGAGAACGAGCCTATCTTCTTGTTTATATCAAGCCCGAATGCGTCGCGCATTTTGTAGAATTTTTCGTCCGAAAACGCGGGCCATATAGATTTATAAAGCAACCTTACGTCGTTTACTGTTGCGTGCGGCTTAAAAAAGTATTCGTCGGAAAGGTATACTATACCTCTCTTTACCATCTCGCTTTCATAAACGGGCATACCGTCGTAAAGCACCTCGCCGACATCGGGCGAGAAAACTCCGCACATTACTCTGAGAAGTGTGGATTTTCCCGATCCGTTCGAGCCGATGATGCCGAATATCGAGCCATCCTTTACATCGAAGCTTATATTGTCAAGTGAAACGAAGTCGTCATATTTTTTTGTTACACTGTGAACGTTTATCATAACTTAACTCTCCTTCTCCTATTGATTTTTACCGAAGGCGTTCTTGACGAGAGCAATTATCTCGTCGTCGGAAATGCCAACGGCCGCCGCTTCCGCAAGCCCCGATTTCAGTGTGTTCATAACCTCAAGTCGCTTTAGAGAAATAAGGTCATTCAGCTCTCCCGAAATAAAAATTCCTCGTCCGGGAATCGAATACACGATCTGCTGCGCCTCGAGAATAGTGTACGCCTTTTGTATGGTGTTGGGGTTGATAGTAAGGTCAACGGCGAGCTTTCTCACCGCGGGCAGCTGTTCGTCGGGCTTCATTACGCCCGTCAGAACGAGAGTTTTTACGTTATCCACGATCTGCTCGTAGATCGGCTTTCGCGATCTTAAATCAACTGTTATCATACTTTCGGTGATTCATTCCTTTCTGTACTAACCGTACTATTTGTACTATTACAGTTATATGATAACATATCTACATATATTTGTCAATAATGAGTTCAAAAACTCTCACGGTTTTTTGTGAGTTTTAATAGAAAGCTTGATTGTTAAAATTGTTAGTATTACGGGGTGTTCCTTTCGTTTCGCGACGAAAGGAACCAAAGACGCGCTAAAGGGAACCCTTCCGATTGGGTTTCCTTTAGAAACCCTCCTTGAAACGGCACAAAGGGGTTTCACCCCTTTGGAATCCCCCACGGTCCGTAGCACGGACAGGCTAGGCGCGCGTGTAGTTTTGTGGTAAGTGAAATCTCGACCCATACCCGTTTATCTGTGCGAATTTGGACGGGAGGATAATATCCTCCCCTACGGAGCAAATTGCAAATCTCTCGTAGGGGTCAGCGCCTTCGGCGTCCCGTTTGCCTTCTTCGGCGGGTAGCGAAGCGGCACCGAGGTGGTGAATGATATGTCGGGGGCATATCAGAGCCGAGGTGTGACCGAGTCGCAACGAGACAAGGTGTCACGAGCAACGCGAGTGACGGATGAGGTGTCATATAAAACAGATGAAATTCAGAGTGTGGACGAATTAAGCTTTTACGTTGCGGAAAGATACCGTCCTTCCGCTGTTTAAAGCTTTTTGCAAAGTTGCCGAAGGCAATCTTTTGAGCTTCTTTTCAAAAAGCGGCATTAAATCCCCTCAATCGCGTAAAGCCAACAAAAAACTCCCCTTTCGGAGAGTTTAGTAACTATTATAAATCGCGTCTGCCTTCTATGGCGCGGAAAAGGGTGACCTCATCGGAGTATTCGAGGTCAGCGCCCACGGGAACGCCGTACGCGAGGCGCGAGGTCTTGACGCCAAATGTTTTCACAAGCTTAGAGATATACATAGCCGTGGTCTCACCCTCGACCGTGGGGTTAGTGGCAATTATGACCTCGTCAACGCCGTCAAGACGGGTGAGAAGGCTCTTGATATTAAGCTCGTCGGGTCCGATACCGTTTATCGGGGAGATAACGCCGCCGAGAACGTGGTAGAGTCCCTTGAACTCGCGCACCTTCTCTATTGCCATAACTGCGCGAGGATCCTCGACCACGCAAATGACCGAACGCTCACGCTTGGAGTCGGAGCAAACGTCGCATTCTCCACCCTCGGAAATATTTCCGCACACAGAGCACGGAACTATCTTCTCCTTCGCCTCAACAATGGCGTTTGCAAAGCCTGCGGCATCCTCGTCACTCATATCGAGCACGGCAAGCGCCATTCTGACGGCGGTCTTGTGTCCGATACCGGGGAGCCTCTTAAAATTGCTTATCAGCGCTTCAAGCGCGGGCAAATACTCAGCTGCCATAATTAAAACATACCCGGGAGTCCCATATTTCCAAGACCGCCCGTGATTTTACCCATCTGCTCCGCCGCGTCTGCCTCAACCTGCTTGATAGCCTCGTTGACTGCGGCGATAATAACGTCGCTGAGGGTTTCAATATCGTCGGGGTCGACGATCTCGGGGTCTATCTCAAGCTCGGTAACTTCCTTTTTGCCGTTCATCTTGATAACGACTGCTCCGCCGCCTGCCTTAACCTCGTATTCCTTTTCCTCAAGCTCGGTCTGAAGATTTGCCATATCCTCCTGCATCTTCTGCGCCTGCTTGAGCATAGCCTGCATATTCTGAGGGCCTCTGCCCATTCCTTCGGGTAATCTTGCTTTCATTGTCGTTTTGTCCTTTCTGTTTTAGTCCTCTGCCGACTCGATTATCTCGTCGATGTATGAATTTTTGACCGCTTCAACGGTTTCTATCAGTAATGAATTTTTGTCAAGCCTGCCGTTTTCAAATGAGTTGAAGATCTTGAGAAGTCCCTCAAAAACTCCCGCCTCTTTTATCATCATTTCCGCAATTTCGGTTGCAAGACGAACGCGGACGCATCCGTCCTCGTCAATATACGCGTTTGCGTCCTCAAGGAATGCTCCTTCAAGGGGATAAAGCTCTGAAAACTGCACCAAGACCTCGGAATAATAGCCTATCGGCTTAAGTCGCCTTACCTCGCCCACGGGCTTTGCCTTGGGTGCTTCGGTTGGCGGGCTGACGGGCTTTTCAGCGACTGCTTCGGTGGGCTTTGGCTCGACCTTTTCCGTCTGCACAGGCTCTGCCCTCTGCTCATCACTCTTGACAGGCTCGGTTCTGACCGTTTCTGCTCTTTGCACTGCTTCAGCCTTTACAACAGGCTTTGCTTCAGCCACCGACGTTATCTGAGCGCCGCCTGCCAGCGCTCTCTCAAGCGCGGCAACACGTGCATTCAGTGCATCGTATGAGGGTGATAGCTTTTCGTCGCACATACGCACGAGCGCGCATTCGGCAACAAGGCGCTTGTTTGTGTTTCCTCTCTGCATAGCGGTGTATGCCTCGTCAAGAAGTCTTGTGTGGTAGACGAGCGACTCAAAGGAAAACCTTTCGGCAAGCCCCGACAGCACTTCAAAGCGATTGTCGGACAGGTCAAGATACTCCTTTGCCGCCGCTGACGACTTGATTACGAGCATATCTCTGTACGCCGCCGTGAGAGCCTGCCAGAACACAGACATATCTCTTGACGACATATATATTTTTGAGGTTATATCGAAAATAGTGTCAAAGTCACGGTCCGCTATCGCTTTTATCGCGCGGTCACAAACGTCACGCTCTCCCGTGCCGATAAGCTCGGCGACAACCTTCTCGGTAACGCGCGCTTCGGGCGCACCGTTTGCACAAAGCTCGAGCAGGCTTATCGCGTCACGCATACCGCCCTGCGCTATCGAGGCAATTGAAAACGCCGCCTCGCGTTCGAGCGTAAATCCTTCTTCCCTTGCTATATACTCAAGCCTGTCGGCTATTGTTGCCGAGGGGATACGTCTGAAATCGAAGCGCTGGCAACGCGAAACTATGGTTGACGGAAGCTTCTGTATCTCGGTAGTCGCAAGAATGAATATTACGTGTGACGGTGGCTCCTCAAGCGTTTTCAAAAGCGCGTTAAATGCGCTTGTTGAAAGCATATGGACCTCGTCTACGATATAAACTGTGTATTTAAGCTCGGACGGGAGGTACTTTACCTCGTCACGAATGTCGCGTATGTTCGCAACGCCGTTGTTGCTTGCCGCGTCCATTTCGATAATGTCGGGTGCTGAACCGTCGTCGGCAGAGATACACGCCGCGCACTTGCCGCAAACGTGACCGTCCTTATAGTCGGTGCAGTTGACTGCCTTTGCGAATATCTTGGCGCAGGTGGTCTTTCCCGTACCTCTCGTGCCGCAGAAAAGATACGCGTGGTTGATGCGGCCCGTTTCTATTTCGTTTTTGAGTATAGAGGTTATGTGGTCCTGACCGCAAACGTCGTCAAAATCACGGGGCCTCCATTTTCTGTATAACGCCTGATGCATATACGCATATCCTTTCTTATAAAAAACTGCAAAAGAAGACCATACACCTTAAATTCGAGACGCATCTACGCGCGCCGCCGCAACATCTGCTCGGGACAAGCGCCCTCGCGGCACATAGGAATTACCGCTTAATGCTGCTTGGTTCCCCACCTGACATGGTTCACGGCTTCCTATTGCGCAAGACTCATCCGTCAACACTTCAAATTGCGGTGCAGACCACACAGATCCGACCCTCTTAAAAGGATACCACCCCTGCTGGAGCGGATTGCAGGTACAAGGCTCCGCTAAGTCCCCGGCTGGTATGGCCTTCTTTTGCAGTTTTCAAATCTTAACAATATAAAGTATACCATCTTTTGCGCGCAATTTCAAGTGATATGTGAAAACTTAATATTTTTTTAATATGTGAGGGTTGTGCCTGATTGTAGAATTGAACGTCGTGAACAAGCCCCCGCCCTACTATTCAATTTAAGATTCACTTGAAAAGCGGCAGTCCCGGCAAGACGTTTCTGACGCCGCAAGCGGCTAAACCTCACCACCGTCTCGGCGGAGCTAAATAGGAAAGGCTACATCCGGGAGGGAGCTGTCAGCAGTAGCTGACTGAGGGAGAATGCGTAACTTGAGTTTTGTCTGATATAATTCTGTGTTTCGTGGTCTCCTTCCGTATTTGCCTTCGGCAAAGCCACCTTCCTACCGGAGGAAGGCTATAATCACAACCCATTTACGGGTAGCAAGTAATCGCGCGGTGGTTTCTTTATACAAAAAAAGCGGCTATGCAAATGCATAGCCGCCTAAAACTATTTAGTTTTTACTGAATCTTACTTACCGTACTTGTCAGCTTCTTCAGCATCCTTGAAGAATGCGATGTATTCTACGTCAACGTAGAGATCAGCCGCGTTAAGTGTGGTGATGATCTGACCGTTGAAAGGAATGAATCTGAAGTATTCGATCTTGTTTACGCCGATAGTGTCGATCTTTTCGGACATATCAAATACGTGAACAATTGAGGACTCAGCTGTGCAGTTAGTCCAGAAGCCGTATTCAACTACTTCGAATAACTTTGTCTGCCAGTTGAATGTGTTGTCGCCGGAAATCTGGACTGCCATTGCACCGTTAGCTACTGTAGCAACGTTGGTCTTGAATGCAATCTTGCAATACTTATAAACAGTAGTGTCAAGGGGAGTTGCCATTGTCCAGTTGAAAGCGTGAGTCTTCATAACCTCTGCATCATACGCAGCAGAGAATCTGAGGTAAGACTTGCCATCAACTTCAACTGTGCTGAGCTCACCTGTAAGAGGAGCGATCTGTGTGAGAAGGTCTGCGGGAGTGTAGATAACAGGCTCGCCTGTTACTACGGGTTCTTCTTCCTTAGGCTCTTCTTCTACGGGTGCTTCGGGCTCTTCAACCGCCATACCGTAGTAATCAGCGAATGCCTTAGCGTCTGCTTCTGTCTTGAAGAAACCAACTGCGATTACGTCGAAGTAGTCGCCTGCAGCGGATACTGCGCCGGTGTTAGAGTAGATCGGAACGTAAATGTAGGTTGCTACTGCATCGCCCATCTTTACGCCGTCGTACTGAGCTATGCAAGCTGCATCTTCGCCAACCGTTCTGGGCATCGGGAAGAAGAGCTTCTGCTCGCCGCTTGTATAAGTACCGTCCTTGGTAGTCATATTGAAGTTGATGTTTTCAGCTGCAATATTTGTGTTGTACTTAATACCAATGAAAGGATATTCAGTAAGCTTTACATCGTCAACCTTGATGATTGCTCTGTCGGAGGTTGTAGCTGCTGCGCCGATGTTGGAGTTAGTAAATCTAACCTTACCGTCAGCTGCCGCAAATACTGTCTTACCGCCAGCAAGCTTGCCTGCTACGCCGTTGTAGGTGTCAACGCCTTCAGTTACTGCGCGTCCGCCAAGAATGTCTTCTGCGTTGTAGATGATACCTTCGAAGGTTGTAGGAATTACGGGAGTGTCAGCAGCTGCCTTCTTCTTAGTAGTGATCATCTTAAGAATTGTGATGAAGGTTTCGAGGGTGTCGTAATCCTTGTCATCAGCAGCCTCTACGTAGATTGCCTTAAGAGTGATGTCTGCTGTAGCAACATAGCCCTCTTCTACAAACGTTTCACCCTCGTCAGCACTCCATCCAACGAATGTGTAACCGCTAACTTCGGGAGCCTCGGGGAATTCTACCGCTTCGCCATCATTGTAAAGCTTAGAGGAAATTTCAGCTCCGAGTCTGTTCTGGAACGTTACTGTGTAGAGCGAATCAAGATATGAAGCGAAGTTAAATTCATTGGCTTCAGCCTCTGTAGCAAAGAATGCGATGTATGCTACGTCAAAGTAGTATTCGCCCGTACCGTCGATAGCTGTTGCAGCCTGACCGTTTGTAGGAAGGATTCTACCGTACTTGAATTCAGTTACGTTAGCAGCTGCATCCTTCTTAGTGCTTATGTTAAATACTACTTCAGCCT
>JAZNNG010000004.1:0-23533 GCA_045580165.1 Eubacteriales bacterium | reverse complement strand
TCTGTGTCATACCGATCTTCTTTCCGATAATTCCTTTTTTCATTTGTTTTCCTCCTTAGGTTATTGGTTGACGTTTGAATTTCAGCTTTCGCCGTTCGCCAACGTGACCTTCGCCGCTGCTTATCGTTACAACGACGGAGTATGGATGGTTTGCTTCACGACCCGTGAAGCGAGGGGTTTCTAAGAGATCAGAGCTTAATGTCTATCTCGACGCCTGCGGGAAGCTCAAGCGATGTGAGAGCATCTACTGCCTTCTGGTTGGGCTTGAGAATGTCAATAAGTCTCTTGTGAGTCTTGAGCTCGAACTGCTCTCTGCTGTCCTTGTACTTGTGAACTGCACGAAGGATAGTGATGATCTCCTTTTCGGTAGGAAGCGGTACGGGACCGGATACTTCAGCGCCGTTGTTCTTCGCTGCTTCTACGATCTTCTTCGCTGCCTGATCGATAAGAGAGTGATCATAGCTCTTGAGACGTACTCTGATTTTTTCCTTAGCTGCCATTGTTTTTTCCTCCTTCAAAAATTTCAACTGCCGGCTGTGCCTATAATATAAATGGAAAGGTCTCAAAGCCGGCCGACTTTCAAACGAGGGCGTTACATCGGTAACACCGTCCCGGGTGTTTCTTCCGTCTTCGCTTAAAAGAGGGCTACGAGTGGACCGCCCTCAGAGGTTCGGATGGAATTGCACCGAACGGTTACCTTTATAACCTCGCCCGGTTAAAATATCGGACATACTCCACGAAAATTCCCTGTCTTATGCGGTATTTTGCCGCTTTCAGACAGCCACCTTTCGCTTCATCGCACATCAAGCCTAATAATTATACTATATGATTTTCCAAATTACAAGAATTTTTTCAAAAAAACACTTGAAAAATTTCACGAAATTTCGGCAAGTTTTTTGTGCAAATTGCTATATTATTGTTTTGACGTCAAATCTCCGTCTTTGTTAGCAAAATCTTCATATTTAAGTTGTAAAATATAAAATAAGATAACACGGAACACACCTATATATAATAAAAGGAAGGAAAAATTCAAAATGGAATGCAAAAACGCGAGAGGATTCGGCATCGTTTCAATTGTTGCCGCGCTACTCTCACTTATCGGCAGACTGCTGACCGTATTATTTTTTACCGACTCGGAAACGGGAGTTTATTCAAAAGCAAGTCTTTTCCCTCAGATTTTCGGCTATTTTGTTGCCGCGCTCTGTATTGGGCTTGCGATTTGGGGCGCCTTGTCCAAAGCCGACTTTGAACACCGAGAGGCACCCGTGTCAACGCCGTTTACGGTTTTCACAACTGCGGCTTTAGGGTTTATTATGCTCGCCTACGCAGCCGTATTACTTTTTTCAAAGGTAGCAAACGGACGCTTTACCACGTTTGAGATCATACTTATGATTTCGGCCTTGCTTTCGGGCGTCTATTACCTTTCGGCAATATTTTCCCGCAAATCAAGACAAAATATGTATGCAGTTCTGTCTTTGGCTATTGTAATTTGGTGCGTCACCGCCCTGATAGAGTTTTACTTCGATATGACGGTGCTTATCTCAAGCCCCTCACGTATCTGGGCCCAGCTTGCTTACCTCGCATTTATGGTGTTTGCGCTCGCAGAGGCTCGCTTCAACGTTGGCTACGAGACCTCTCTCCTCTATGCTCCCTCTGCGGCAATAGCTACCGTTTTTCTTCTTTCCGTATCGATCCCAAACCTTATATGCGCTGACAAAATGATGCTCGGCGTAACCGAGCGTCCCATTACCTACGCAGTTATGCTCGCTGCAGGTCTGTATTCTCTCTCTAAGCTTATCTCGTTTTGCTTTATCAGCGAGCCCGTTAAGGAATAAAGCAAAGAGCACCCGTAACGCTCTCGTTATACAAACAAATAAACAAAGCCCTCCCGACTGTCCGGTCGGAAGGGCTTTGTTTATTCAAAATGCTTTGCGACGTCCTTGAGTCCGTCTATTATGTGTAAATGCTGAGGACACACGCCCTCGCACTGTCCGCAGGCGATACACTCACTCGCCTTGCCGAAGCTTACTGCAAGGTTATCGTAATATTCACCCTGAGGAGTGAAATCCTTTTCTATCTCCTGCTTATCGTTATTGTATAAGGCAAAATACTGCGGGATCGGAATATTGACAGGACAACCGTCAACACAGTACGAGCAGCCCGTGCAAGGGATCACAATACTCTTGTTTATCATATCCACCGCGGTCTTTACTACCTTATGCTCATTTTCCGAAAGCGGCTTGAAGTCAGCCATATAGCACATATTGTCTTCGATCTGCTCCATATTGCTCATACCGCTGAGCACCATAAACACGCCGTCGAGTCCTGCGGCAAATCTTATCGCCCACGAAGGCACGGACGCCTCCGGATTGTACGCCTTAAACATAGTTGCGACGTCATCCGGCACCTTGGCAAGAGTTCCTCCCTTGACGGGCTCCATAACGATTATCGGCTTATTGTGCTTCCTCGCGACCTCGTAGCACTTACGCGACTGTATACCCTCGCTATCCCAGTCGAGATAGTTTATCTGAAGCTGAACAAACTCAAACTCAGGGTGCTCGGTCAGCATTTTATCAAGAAACTCGGCACTATCGTGGAACGAAAAGCCTATGGTTTTAACGAGTCCCTGCTTTTTCTTTTCGATTATCCAGTTATAGCAATCGTATTCGTCGTAGACCTTGCAGTTATTTGCGTTAACGTCGTGTATGAGATAATAGTCGAAGTAGTCTACACCCGTACGCCTTAGCTGCTCGGCAAATATATTGTCGGGGCCGCCCTCTCTTTTTATAAAGCCGGCGTGAAGCTTAGTTGCAAGAGTGTAGCTGTCACGGGGGTATCTTTCGACGAGAGCCCGGCGGATAGCGTTTTCACTGCCGAACGAATGATACATCCACGCGGTATCGAAGTAGGTGAAGCCGTTTTTTATAAACGCATCCACCATTTTCTTTGTGGTCTCAATGTCTATGCTTGAATTGTCCTCGGGGTTGAGTAAAGGAAGTCTCATAAGCCCGAATCCGAGTTTTTTGGTTTCCATATATGCTCCTTAATAATCGATCTTACGGTTCAAGCGTAAAATACGTTGCGCCGGGCTCATCGGATGCAATTTCGGATCTTGAGCCCATATCAAGAATCCGCGAAACGTATTTGCCGTATACAGGGTAGCCCACTCTGATAAATTCACCCTCGTGATGAATATAGGTGTTGTTTCTGAACACGGGTATCCAGTTCTTGTCGTCTGCACCGATATGCCAAGCGTGAGTTTTGTTAGCTAAAAAAATATTGTCCTCTACAACGAAGTTTTCGGTATGGTTGTTGTTATCCCAGCCCTTGATTCCTGCTGCTCTGCTCGGGTCATAGCCAAAGCCCTCACCCGTATACGCAATGTAGTTGCCCTTGTAGAGAACGTCTCTCATAATACGCTCGTCAAGACTTCCGGACTCGGTGCATCCGAGGAAGAATTCGATACCGTATATACAGTTTGTGATAACGTTGTTTGTAAAGCGGACTGTATCGTGATAAACAGGGTCTGTTTTTCCGCTACTGTACTGGTGAGTGATTCCCGCGTCATAGCAATCGTGAACGTAACAGTTATCGATCGTGTAGTTTTTGCATCCGCCGTACACCTCGATACCGTTACCGTAGCGTATCATATAGTGGTTGGTATAGTACTGTGCCGAGCCTCCGATCCAGCCAACCTCGCAGTTGCGGACCGTAAGGTCATCAACAGTGCTCATTCCGATACCGTGACCTCCTGTATACATTACGCAAAGGTTATCAAGCGTTGCGCCCGACTTACCGGTAATTATCGTTCCGCGGTACATTATTTCAATGGAATCGAACACCTCACCGGGGTTACCCTCGTCGCATCTTACGTAAAGTCTTGCGGGAGTGTTCATATCCGCACCGTCGTCGGTAACGTAAACGTATTCACTTACGAAATTGAGGTTGAGCGCGAACGTACCGTTGTCAAATTCAAACGGAACGGGGCCGTCGGGAGACCAAAGGTAAAACTTTTTATCGTGGATCTCGGCGTGAAGCTTCACTCCGACCTTTTCCCCTTTGTTAAATACAATACATCCAACGTCGGGAATTATACTCTTATATTTCCATATATTGTCCGTTCCCTCAAGAAGCGTCCAGTGAGACGGATCTGCCGCATCACCATACTTGTTGCCGTTGAATACAGGCTTCGGACCTTCTCCGTACGCAGAATATGTAACACCGGGATTTGTAGCCCATCTGAGTCGCCATTCGTCACCGCGCTTGAAGAGGACAACATCTCCCTCCTTTGCCACTTGATTTGCACGTGTAGGTGAAGCAAAGGGAGATTCCGGAGAAAGCCCGTCGTTGTTTACGTCGTGACCGCTTGTTGAAACGTAGTATATTTTTGAATCTTTATCGTATTCCGACTCTGTTGTGAGTATTTCGGAAATACGCGTGTTCATCTGCACTACCGTTTTTTCCACTTCTACCGCATTCTCCTCATTCGATGCACCGCACGATGCAAAAAGTCCGCATGCGCAGAGCAAAAAAGTTATCGTGATACCTGTATTAATAATCCTTTCCCAAAAGGTATTGCTGTTTTTCATATACGTTTATCTCCCATTAATTCCAAAAAAATTTCCAAAGCTCAACTCTCAGGCTTAACTCTTACAACCGTCGCACCGGTTTCACCGATCTTCTCAAGTGTCGTTTCTACTTTACTGTCAAATTTGTATTGATTTGAAACGTACTTACCGTTCGTTCTAGTTCCACGTCTTATAAAGAAGGCATCACTCTTGTGAATATAGGTATTATTTTTAAATTCAGGAAGCCATTCTTCTTCATACGCGCCAAGATGCCATGCGTCGGTCTTGTTGAGCAAAAAGACGTTATCCTCTATAACAAAGCCCTCGGACTTGTTTTCGCAATCCCAACCCTTGATTCCGGCGGCACGGCTTGGATTATACCCCCAGCCCTCACCCGAATAAGCAAGGAAATTGCCCTTGTAAACAGCGTTCTTTATAACTCGTTCATCATAGTTTCCGTTTTCCATGGCTGCCATAAAAAACTCAATATTGTATATGCACTTCTCAATCACGTTATTTGTAATACTAACGTTTTCGTGATAAAACGGAGTAGTTCCGCCGCCTATTTGATGGGTAACACCCGCATCATAACACTGATATATGTAGCAATTGTCGATCGTATAGTTTTCACAGCCGCCGTACACCTCGATACCGTTACCGAAGCGAACTATATAATAATCCTTATAATGCTGAGCAGATCCGCCGATATAACCGACCTCGCAGTTTCTGACAGTCACGTTTTCAACCGTTCCCATACCGATACCGTGGCTTCCCGCATATTTGATGCAGATGTTATCAAAGGTTACACCCGACGCGCCGCCGATAAGGTTTCCTCTGTAGCAGATCTCAATAGAATCGTACACCTCACCGGGATTTCCCTCGTCACATCTGAGGTAGAGTCTTGCAGGCGTGCCTACGTCCGCACCGTTTGTACTTATATGAACGTATTCGCTCACGAACGTATTATTTTCATTGAAGCAAACGTTGTTAAAATCGAACGGTGTTGAGTAATGAACGTAAAACTTTTTGTCAGCAAGGTCTTTCCGAACGTCAAGACACACCTTTTCGCCAAATGACTCGCCGCCGTTGAAAACTATACATCCCACGTCGGGAATAATGCTCTTGTATTTCCAGATGTTTTTTGTGCCGTCAACAAGACTCCAATACGACGGGTCTGCCGCGTCACCGTAACGGTTTCCATTGAAAACAGGCTTAGGTCCCTCGCCGTATGCCGAATAGGTAACGCCGGGGATCGCCTGCCATCTTCCTCTCCACTCGTCGCCACGCTTAAAGAGCACAACGTCGCCCTCTTTTGCAAGCTTGTTTACGCCGGTTGGAGTTTTAAGAGGTGTTTCGGGAGAAAGTCCATCGTTTTTATCATCTCCGTCTGCCGCAACGTAGTATATATTCTCTGCGTCCTTATTGTATTCGGACGCAGTGTTACGTATTTCAGCAATACGCCAATTCATCTGCTCGACTGCTTTTTCCTGTTCTGTAGCTCCTTCGCTGTATGCGGGACCGCAAGACGTTATAAGTCCGCACGCGCAAAGCAAAAATGCTATTATTTTAGTCATCTTATAAGCCTTCCCAACATGCTTTTTTTCAAGTTTCATAATAGGTCTCCAATTTCAGAAAAAGAGGCAGAATTCTGCCTCTTTTTAAGTTAAGGTTTAACTATTATTACGTTTGCGCCGACCTCACCAAGCTCCTCACTCAAGTTCTGCGCGGTATCGTCATTCGACATATACTGCTTTGCCGAGCCGCCTGTGCCTATATTGGTAAACTTGGACTTGGCGGGTCTGAAATATGTGTTGTTCTTGTAGCTCGGAAGCCATTCCTTCTTACCTGCACCAAGATCGCTTGTATTGACCTTATCGAGAATAAACACGTTTTCCTCGATCACAAAATTCTCAGCGTGGTTATTATGGTGCGGCCAGCCCTTGATGCTCGCAGAACGCGAGGGGTCAGCACCCCAGCCCTCGCCCGAATATGCAAGGATATTTCCTTTATACAAAATGTCCTTCATAAAGCGGGTAACGCTCGGAGTATCTGCCTTGCCCATAAAGTACTCGATATTATAAATACACTTTTCGATCACGTTATCGGTAAAGCGCACGTTTTCGTGTGTTGCGGGATTATTACCGCCGAGCTGAAGCTGGTGAGTAATACCTGCGTCGTAGCACTGATAAACGTAGCAGTTGTCGACGGTAAAGTCCTTACAGCCGCCGTACACCTCGATACCGTTACCAAAGCGGATGAAATAGTGGTTCTGAAAGCTCTGTATCGATCCGCCGATAAAGCCTACCTCGCAGTTACGAATGGTCACGTTTTCAACAGTTCCCATACCGACGCCGTGGCTTCCCGTGTACTTTATACAGATGTTATCAAGGGTTACGTTAGACGAACCGCTGATAAGATTTCCTCTGTAGCAAAGCTCGATGGAATCATACACTTCACCGGGATTTCCCTTGTCACACCTGAGGTAAAGTCTTGCCTTAAGTGCGGGATCAGCTGCATTTGCGCCAAGATGAACAAATCTGCTGACAAAGGTATTGTTTGCATAAAACGACTTGTTACTGAGTTCAAACTCATTTCCCCACACGTACATCTTTTTTTCGTGTATCTCATAGTTTATCTTCTCGGCGGTCGATTCTCCACCGTTGAAAACTATACATCCCACGTCGGGGATAATGCTCTTGTATTCCCAGATGTTTTTTGTGCCGTCAACAAGATTCCAATACGACGGGTCTGCCGCGTCACCGTAGGTGTTGCCGTTGAACACAGGCTTTTCGCCCTCTCCGTACGCGGAATACGTAACTCCCGACTTAGCCTTCCATCTGACGCGCCATTCGTCGCCGCGTTTGAATAACACAACGTCACCATCACTCGCAATCTGATTTGCTTTTTTCGGGGTTTTGAATGGAGTTCCCGGAGAACGTCCGTCGTTGTTATCATCTCCGTCAACCGAAACGTAATATATGTTTTTTGCATCCTTGTCGTATTCAGACGCTGTATTGCGTATTTCGGTAATACGCCAGTTCATTTGTTCAACCGCTTTTTCCAATTCGGTCTCTCCTTCTTTGTACGCGGGACCGCACGAGGTTATGAGTCCGCACGCACAAAGCAACAATGCTACTATTTTTGAAAACACGAGCTGTCTCCTCATTAATTACTCAACGTCGCTTGTGCAGTGAGCGCACTTCTTTGCTTCAAGCGGGATCTCGCTGAGGCAGTAGGGGCACTTCTTGGTAGTAGGAGCCGCAGGTGCGGGAGCAGCTTCCTTCTTTTCTGTCATATCCTTGATGGTGTTGATTCCCTTTACGAGAAGGAACACAACGAATGCCATAATTATAAAGTCAAGAACTGTGGTTATGAAAGAACCGTAGTTGAACGTGGTAACTCCAAGCTCCTTTGCTACATCAAGAGACGTTACCATATCAGAAGTAACGTCGGCAGGCATTCTGAGAATAGCAAACTGATCGTTAAAGTTAACGCCGCCCGTTACAAGTCCGATAAGGGGCATAATAAGGTCGTTAACGAGGCTGGTTACGATCTTCTGGAACGCACCGCCGATGATAACGCCGACAGCAAGGTCCATAACGTTGCCGCGAGCAATGAATTTTCTGAATTCTTTAAGCATAATTTCCTCCGTTTTTCAGGGTGTTTATTCCCTTTTTTTAACATTACAATTATAATTCATTTTATCTCTCTTGTCAACCATTATGTAAACTTTTTAGCCGGGTAGTTGTATTAAATGTTATTTTGTGGTACAATGTCAAATAAGACGAACGACAACCTAAAGGGAAAACGGCAGGAAAACAAAATGCTTGAAAACATCAAGTCACCGAAAGATATTAAAGAGCTAAGCTACGACGAGCTTGGCGCTCTCACAAAAGAAATACGTAAAAATATTATCGACACGGTAAGCAAAAACGGCGGTCATCTCGCTTCAAACCTGGGTATAGTCGAGGCAACCGTGGCTCTGCACAGGGTCTTTGACTCACCGAGCGACAAAATAATATTTGACGTTTCCCATCAGGCGTACACCCACAAGCTTCTTACGGGAAGATACGAGCGCTTCTCTACTCTCAGACGCTTAGGCGGTATCTCGGGCTTCACAAGTCCCTCGGAAAGCGAATACGATACGGTTGCCGCAGGTCACTCGGGCACCTCGGTATCCACGGCGCTCGGATATGCCAAGGCGGCAAAGCTGAGAAATGAGGATACGTGGGCGGTGGCAGTCATCGGTGACGGCTCGTTCACAAACGGTATGGCGTACGAGGCACTCAACAACTGTGCCGAGGATAACTTAAATCTCGTTATTCTGCTAAACGACAACGAAATGTCCATTTCCCCGAACGTCGGCGGTATGCATCACAGCCTGTCCACCATACGCACGAGTAAGGGCTATTTCACCTTTAAGCGCAGACTCAAGAAGGTGTTTTACAAGATCCCCTTTATCGGCAAATTCCTCGTCCGCGCCGCCAAGGCAGTGCGCGACTTTTTCAAGCGTCTTATAACAAACTACAATATCTTTGAAAGCCTCGGCTGCGATTACATAGGTCCCGTTGACGGAAACAACGTAAAGAAGCTTGAGGACGCGCTCCGCGAGGCGAAGACAAAGCACCGCTGCTGCGTCGTGCATATAATCACGAAAAAGGGCAAGGGATATCCTCCCGCCGAGGCTCATCCCGAAAGCTATCATTCGGTTGGCCCCTTTGACACAAAGAAAGGATATATCCCCAAGGCAAAGACCGACTTTTCAAGCGAATTCGGCAAATATATGTGCGAGCTTGCAGGTCGCGACGAGCGAGTGTGCGCCGTTACCGCTGCCATGACGGACGGTACGGGACTCACCGAGTTCTCGCGCCTTTTCCCCGACAGATTTTTTGACACCGCAATATCCGAGGAGCATTCGGCGACCTTTGCCGCCGCGCTCACGGCAGGCAAAATGAAGCCTGTTCTCGCTATATACAGTACCTTTGCTCAGCGCATCTACGACCAGGTCTTTCACGATGCGGCACTCCAGAATATTCCACTCGTCCTCGCTCTCGACAGAGCAGGCATCGTTGGCGCTGACGGAGTAACTCATCAGGGAATTTACGACTATTCTCTTTTCTCGGGAATCCCGAATATCAGAATATACTCCCCCGAAACCTACGCCGAGCTCAAGCGCTCGCTTGACCTTGCCGCAGACGGCACCTCCCCCGCGATAGTCCGCTATCCGAGGGGCAGTGAGTACGAATACGACAGAAGCGGATTTTCGGACTACGGCGACTTCACCGTAAAGGGAAAAGCGTCGCCCGACGTTGTTATAGTCACCTACGGCAGACTCACAAGAAACGCAGACCTTGCCGCAGAGGTCCTTGAAAAAGCAGGGATATCGGCTCGTATAATAAAGCTTATTAAATTGTCTCCCTTGCCGTACGATAAAATATTCGCTCTTACTCACGGAGCAAGGCTCGTATATTTATTTGAGGAAGGAATACTCGCGGGCTCGGTATCCGAGAAGATCGCGGCAAAAGCCAAAACAAACGGCGACAACAATTCAAAATATATGATCCGCGCTATCGAAAACGCCTTTGTGCCGCACGGTGAGACCGACGAGCTTTTTGAAGCTCTCGGACTTGACGCAAAGAGCGCGGCTATGGAAATATACGAGGCGTTGAAGCAATAATGAAAACACATCCGAACACTATAAAAAGTCCTCTGTTTTCAGGTCTTTCCGAGGTTGAGCTTTCAGCGGCACTTGAATTTCTCGGCGCACGCGAAACAAAGTTCAAGCGCGGCGAGCATATAAACAACGTCGGCGACAGACTCGGCTTTTTCGGGCTCGTGCTTGAGGGCTCGGTACAGGTATATACCGTTGACATTGACGGAAACCAAATGATAATGGCAAACGTCACGCCGGGTGACACCTTCGGAGAAAGCTTAAACTTTCTCGGCCGTGAGGCAGACATCTACATCTGCGCCTCCGAGGACTCGAAAATACTTATGATGTCAAGTGAAAAAATCGCATCGGAGAATAATACTACGTCTCTCGGACTTATGCTCTCGCACAGGTTTATATCGATTCTCGCAAACCGTACCCTTTCTCAAAACGCGCGCATACAGATAATGTCAAAGCTGACTATCAGGGCAAGGCTTACCGCGTTCTTTACAGAATGCGTACAAAAAAACAGGTCGTATGAGTTCGACCTGCCTTTTGACCGCGAGGATATGGCGATTTATCTCGGATGTGACCGCACCGCATTGTCGCGTGAGCTTTCAAAAATGAAAGGCGAAGGTCTGATAGATTTTCAAAAGCGTCATTTTGTACTTAAAAGGAATAAAAAATGATAAAATTCCTCAAATTCCGTTGCATTTGCAACGGAATTTGTTGCTTTTCGGGCATATAATGTAAGCGTAAAGATAATCGAAACAAAATTCGATGAATATACATATTACACGAAAGGAAGAATACAAAAATGAAAAAATTAACAGCTTTATTACTTGCTTTGCTCCTTGCCGTATCGCTTATCGCATGCGGAAACGAGGTAGTTACGGAAAACCCCACGAATACCCCCGAGAGCACCGAAACAGTAACCGACGTCAAGGATGACGTTACCGTACGTGTTGCGGGAATGACGGGACCGACCTCAATAGGTATGGTCAAGGTCATCTCCGACTCCAAGAACGGAGAGTCCGAGGGCAAATACGAATTCACCATAGCAGGCTCTGCAGATGAGATCACACCCAAGATAATCAAGAATGAGCTCGACATCGCGGCAGTTCCCGCAAACCTCGCAAGCAACCTCTACCACAAGACCGACAAGGGCGTTAAGCTTATCGCTATAAACAACCTCGGCGTGCTCTACGTACTCGACAAAAATACGGGTATCAAGAGCGTTGCCGACCTCAAGGGCAAGACCATCTACGCGACAGGTAAGGGCTCAACACCCGAATACACGCTCAAGTATATTCTTACAGAAAACGGAATCAACCCCGACACCGACGTTACGATAGAGTTCAAGAGCGAGCCTGCCGAAATCGTTTCCATACTCAAGGAAGCAGAAAACGGCGTTGCTATGCTCCCGATGCCCTACGTTATAGTCGCAAAAACTCAGGTCGAAGGACTTGAAACAGCGCTTGACCTTGGTGCAGAGTGGAAAAAGCTCGACCCCGACAGTGAGACGGTTACGGGAGTTATCATTGCAAGAAGCGAATTCATCGACGAGCATCCCGAAGCGGTAAAAACGTTCATAGACGAATACGTTGAAAGCTGCAAGTACGTTAACGAAAACGTTGAGGCTGCGGCAACACTCGTTGAAGAAGCGGGAATCTTCAAAGCAGCTATCGCAAAGCAGGCCATTCCCTTCTGTAACGTGACGGGTACTACGGGTGACGAAATGAAGCCCATAGTCGAGGGCTACTTGAACGTGCTCCTCACACAGAATCCCAATGCTATCGGCGGCTCTCTCCCCGGAGAAGACTTCTACTACGCAGCAAAGTAAAAAAATGCGACGGAGCATCCGTCGCATTTTTTACTTTTTTATCTTTTCGTATATCTTCTGAACTGCCGGCAAAGCCACAACCGCGACTGCCGCGCACACAAGAGCCTGTGTCAAATTACCGCCGACACTCGCAAGCGCTCCGCCGAATCCGTATGAAAGCGCCGTAGCCTCGTACAGATAGTAGCCGAGCACCATAAATGCCTCCGCCACCACTGCGGCTATAATTCTTGCAAAAAGACCTCTCTTTTTGCCTGAGATAATTGATCTGTAAATAAGCGCCGCGATCACCGCAACAAGTAGCTTTATAACAAATGTCGCCGGTATGTACGCCGGATATCCTGCAAAAAGATCGGCAAGCGCTGCGCCGACACCGCCCGCAAGTCCGCCCGCCACGGGCCCTAGAATAAATCCTGCCATAAGAATAATAGCATCGCCAAGATTAGCATACCCTATCGGCAAAGGTACGTATATAAGAGTCGCTATACAGACAAGCGCCGCAACCAGCGAGATATATACAAGCCTTATCAAATTAGTTTTACTCTTCATTTCATACCACTTCCTTATAGCAGATATTTTAGCACCCGTAAAAGCCGTTGTCAATATATTTGAGCAAAAAAGCCCAAGCGAAATTGTTCACGAAATGCTAATATTTTATTAACATAGTAATTGCCTCAATATAGTAAAATAATATAATAATGCGTAACTGGGCAGAATGATTATGAAAAAAAGCTATTCGGATATTATAAAAGCGCTCTCATACCTGACTCAAGTGGGACTGACCGCTGTCATCCCGATTTTTATATGGATATATATCGCCGAATTCATAAGAGAAAGGCTTTCGCTCGGAAGCTACGTTCTTATAATAGGTATTTTGCTGGGTATCGCAAGCGCTTACGTCAGTCTGTATAAGCTGTTCAAAGCTATGAGCTCAGACAACAATAAAAACAAATAAGCGCACCGTGGAGGAGCTATGACAACAGAACTAAAAAAGAGTACCGCTAAAGTCATATCATTTCTTTTTGTAGCATCCGCCTTGGCGGTTGCGGTTATGTCTTTTTTTGATTTTTTCGATTATACCGTGATAACGGGAGTGCTTCTCGGCTTTTTGGGGTCTGCGCTTAACTTTTTGTTTCTTGCTCTGGCAGTTTCAAAATCGGTCGACAAGGGCGAAAAGGGCGCGAAAAATTTTGTTCAGGCAACCTATGCGGGACGCCTTTTGTTTATGGCTATCGTGATAGTCGTCGGAATTAAGCTTCCGTACTTCAACGGATACACGACAATTATTCCCTTCGTGCTCGTCAGACCCGTGATAATGCTCATCGGTCTGCTTTCAAAGAAAAACACGAACGAAAAAGATAACGCCTCAGACGTCGAATAAGCAAATATTCAAAATTTTCAGGAGGATAAATATGGGTAACGTAACGGGACCTAAGATAATGTTTGAAATACCCATCTTCGGTGGCATTCCCGTCACCGAAACGGTTACGAACTCGTGGATAATAATGGCGGTCATCGTCGCCGTTTGCATATACCTTTCAAGCGGACTCAAGAAAATACCGACAGGTAAGCAGATAATCGCAGAAAAGATAGTCGGTATGCTCTACGGCTTTGTTGAGGACACCATGGGCAAGGGTTACCTTCGCTTTGCACCGTACATCGGTGCTCTCTTTACTCTCTCTATCTGCGGAAGCCTCTCGAGTCTTCTCGGTATGCGTCCTCTCACCGCCGACCTTTCGACCACGCTCGGCTGGGCGCTCATGACCTTCTTCACCGTTCAGTTTATGAATATAAAATATAACGGCTTCAAGGGCTGGCTCAAGGGCTTTGTCGAGCCCGTTCCCTTCCTTCTCCCCATTAACATCGTAGGAGAAATAGCAAACCCCATTTCAATGTCCTTCCGTCATTTCGGAAACATTGCCGCAGGTATGGTAATCACCTCGCTACTATACGGTGCGCTTGCGGCACTAAGCTCGTTCGTGCTCGGTTGGATACCGAACACGTTTATAAACAGCATACCGATATTCCAGCTCGGTATTCCCGCTGTTCTTTCAATTTACTTTGATTTGTTCACAAGCTTCCTTCAGGCGTACATTATCTGTATGCTGACTATGGTGTTTGTGTCAAGTGCGGGCGGCGACAAGGCTGCACGCGAATAAATTTCAGTATCTAATTTTCACGGAGGAAAAATTATGGAACTTTACAGAACAATCGTACTCGCGGCTTCCGCAATAGGCGCAGGTATCGCAATGATCGCAGGTGTCGGCCCCGGTATCGGTCAGGGATACGCGGCAGGTAAGGCTGCTGAAGCAGTCGGACGTCAGCCCGAAGCAAAGGGTGATATCACCACCACTATGCTTTTTGGTTGTGCCGTTGCAGAATCTACCGGTATTTACAGCCTTGTTATTGCCCTCATTCTTCTCTTTGCCAACCCCCTCGTTGGTATGATCCAGGGCTAAGGCTCGGACATTACAAAAATCTTTATATGCCAAGCTTGGCATGGAGAACTTATGGAAAACAATCTTGAATTAGTTACTATTGACGGTGAAGCAGGCGCAGAGTTGCAAACGGTTGCCGAGGTAAAGGAAGCAGAAGCTCTGCCCTTCGTTACCATCGACGTCTGGACCATCATCTTTACCTGGGGAAATTTACTCATACTTTTCCTTCTTATGAAAAAGTTTCTGTTTAAGCCCGTCAGGAAAATGATGCTTGACCGCGAAAACGAGGTCAAGGCTATGTATGAGGACGCCGAAAAGTCAAAGGCGGATGCCGAAGACCTTAAAACCGAATACGAGTATAAGCTCTCAAGCGCAAAGACCGAGGCTGAGGACATCGTAAAGAGTGCGACCAGAAGTGCCGCGCTCAAGAGCGAGGAGATAATTGCCGACGCACACACCCGCGCTCAGGAAATAATCGAGCGCGCGGACAAGCAGATCGAGGCAGAGCGCCGCAACGCCGAAAACGAGCTCAAAAACGAGGTTTCGGATATCGCGCTTGCAATCGCCACAAAGGTTATTGAGAGCGAGCTTGACGAAGAAAAGCACAAAAAGCTTATCGACGGCTTTATCGCAGAAATGGGTGACGGTCAATGAAGGCGCTTCACGAATCTTACGCAGAGGCTCTCTTTGAGGTAGCAGAGGAAACAGGTGTTACCGACACTATACTCGAGGAGCTGACATCCGTGGCTTCACTGCTCGAAGAAGCTCCCGAATACCTCGCGCTTCTGGATTCCCCTACCGTACAGACTGAAGAAAAAATTTCAATGGCAGAGCTGGCGTTCGGTCAGGTAAACGGGCATTTACTTAACTTCATAAAAATACTCGTTGAAAGCAAGTGCGTGTCAGAGCTTATGAAGGTAAGCAACCGCTTCTCGGCGCTTTACGACGAAAAGCACGGTATTCTGCGAGCAACTGCGGTTTCGGCTATTGCTTTAGACGAGGAGCAGACGGCTAAAATAAAGGTAGGACTTGAAAAAAGAACGGGCAAGCGCGTAGTGCTCACAAACACCGTTGACGCGTCGATCATCGGCGGCGTCAGACTCGACTTTGGAACAGAGCAGATAGACAAAAGTATCAGCTCCTCTCTCAAAGCCATCGGCACACTTATTTCAGACACCGACATCTGAAGCAAAACACAAGCAAAGGAACGGTCACATTTATGCAGCTTAAAACTGATGAGATCAGCAAAATTATAAAAGACCAGATAAAAAATTACAAGAGTCGCGTTGAAGAATCCGAAACGGGCTACGTTGTAAGCGTGGGCGACGGTATTGCCAAGGTGCACGGCATTGAAAAATGTATGGCAAACGAGCTTATCGAGTTTGCAAACGGCGAATTCGGTATGGCTCTCAACCTTGAAGAAAAATACGTCAGCGTCGTTATTCTCGGTAACGACCGCGAGATCCGCGAGGGCGACACCGTACGCCGTACGGGACGCGTAGTTTCCGTACCCGTAGGCGAAGAGCTTATTGGACGCGTTGTTAACGCGCTCGGCGAGCCAATCGACGGCAAGGGCCCGATCAACACCACGGAAACCCGTCCGATAGAAACCAAGGCTCCCGGTATTATCGAAAGAAAATCGGTAGGCGTGCCGCTTCAGACGGGTATCAAGGCTATCGACTCCATGATACCGATAGGCCGCGGTCAGCGTGAGCTTATAATCGGAGACCGTCAGACGGGTAAGACGGTAATTGCTACCGATACTATCATAAACCAGAAGGGCAAGGACGTAATCTGTATATACGTCGCGATCGGGCAGAAGAACTCAACCGTTGCAAAGCTGGTTGAGACGCTTTCGCAAAACGGCGCTATGGACTACACCATAATCGTGTCCGCAAGCGCGTCCGAGCTTGCTCCCATGCAGTACATCGCTCCCTACTCCGGCTGTGCGATGGGTGAATACTTTATGTATAAGGGACGTGACGTCCTCGTAATTTACGACGACCTCTCCAAGCACGCGGTTGCTTACAGAGCACTTTCCCTCCTTATAAAAAGACCTCCCGGACGTGAGGCTTATCCCGGAGACGTATTCTACCTCCACTCAAGACTTCTTGAGCGCGCGGCAAGACTCTCGCCCGAGCTTGGCGGCGGCTCACTTACGGCTCTGCCCATAATTGAAACACAGGCAGGAGACGTTTCGGCGTATATTCCGACCAACGTAATCTCTATAACAGACGGTCAGATATTCCTTGAGACCGAGCTTTTCCACAGCGGTATTATGCCTGCGGTAAACCCCGGCATCTCGGTATCCCGAGTCGGCGGCGCGGCACAGATAAAGGCTATGAAAAAGGTTGCGGGTACGCTCAAGCTTCAGTACTCACAGTACAGAGAGCTTCAGGCGTTCGCACAGTTCGGCTCCGACCTTGACGCCGACACCAAGCAAAGACTTGAGCAGGGCGCGAGAATAGTTGAAGTACTAAAGCAGGGCAGAAACAAGCCAATGCCCGTTGAGCATCAGGTAATTATACTCTATGCCGCAACAAACAATCTACTCTTTGATATCGCAGTCGAAGACATAACGCGATTTGAGGACGAGTTTATTGAATTCGTCGTCAATATGCACTCGGATATTCTCAAGAGCATTACCGAAACGAGTGAAATGACCCCCGAAAACGAAGAAAAGCTCAAGGCGGCTATAGACGAGTTCAAGCTTAAATTCAACAAATAACCACTCTTTGGAGAGAAAACTATGGCAGCATCTTCAATGAAAGATATAAAAACGCGGATAAAAAGCGTTGAGGGCACTATGCACATAACCAAGGCTATGGAGCTTGTTGCCTCCTCAAAGCTTCGCCGCGCAAAGGAGCGCGCACAGCTGACTCTACCCTTTATGAATCTGCTCCACGACACTATGAGTAATATCGTGTCAAGCTGCGGAAGCGGAGTTATGTCGGCGTATACCGAAAAGCGTGAGCAAAAAAAGGTCTGCATAATTCTGGTCGCGGGCGACAGAGGACTCGCGGGAGGCTTTAACAACAACGTGTTCAAGGAGGCTCTCGGCATTGCAAACGGCAAGACCTCGGCTGACGAGCTTTGCTTCTATCCCGTCGGAAAGAAGGCGTTTGAATTTTGCGAGCACAGAGGCTTTGAGCTTCTCACAGACTCCCCCGTAAGAGCAGACTCTGCAGGCACTGAGGTTTGCACGAGGATATGCGACGTTCTGAGAAGCGAATATGTAAAGGGGCGCTTTGATACACTTTATCTCGTATATAACGAGTTCGTTTCAATGCTAAGCCAGGAGCCGAGAGTCAAAAAGCTTTTGCCGATGACGGGAGACAGCGAGACGGAAAATAAAACCGCACGCGCCCTCACCCTCTACGAGCCGTCACCCGAGGCGGTTATCGACTCTATCGTTCCGCAGTATATCGGCGGTATGCTCTATGCGGCGGTGTGCGAGTCGCTCGCAAGTGAGTACGGCGCAAGACGTATGGCTATGGAATCTGCAACTAACAACGCCGAGGAAATGATAAACGACCTGAGTCTTAAATATAACCGCGCAAGACAGGCGGCAATTACTCAGGAAATTACAGAAATAGTATCCGGTGCCGGCGCACTGTAAACTGACGAAAGGAATTCACAAATATGAGCGAAAAGAATATCGGCACGGTCATACAGATCATCGGACCGGTACTTGACATAAAGTTCAAAAGCGGCAGTCTTCCCGCACTTTTGAACGCTATTGAAATCGAAAACAACGGCACGAAGCTCACAGCCGAGGTTGCTCAGCATCTCGGCGACGACGTAGTGAGATGTATCGCTATGAGCTCGACCGACGGTATGGTGCGCGGCGTTGACGCAGTTGACACGGGAAGCCCCATAAAGGTCCCCGTTGGTGATACCACACTCGGCAGAATATTCAACGTGCTGGGTGACCCCGTTGACAATCTTCCCGCACCCGAAGCAGAAGAAAAGTGGGCGATCCACCGTCCTGCACCCGCATACGACGAGCAGGAGGGCACGACCGAAATACTCGAAACGGGTATCAAGGTCATCGACCTCATCTGCCCCTACGCAAAGGGCGGTAAGATAGGCCTTTTCGGCGGCGCGGGCGTTGGTAAGACGGTTATCATTATGGAGCTTATCAACAACATCGCAAAGCAGCACGGCGGTCTTTCGGTGTTCTCGGGCGTCGGTGAGCGCACGAGAGAAGGAAACGATCTTTATAATGAAATGAAGGAATCGGGAGTTATAAACAAGACCGCGCTCGTGTACGGTCAGATGAACGAGCCTCCCGGAGCGAGAATGAGAGTTGCGCTCTCTGGTCTTACCATGGCTGAATACTTCAGAGACAGGCAGGGGCAGGACGTGCTTCTCTTTATCGACAACATATTCAGATTTACTCAAGCGGGAAGTGAGGTTTCAGCACTTCTCGGACGTATGCCCTCCGCGGTTGGCTATCAGCCGACTCTTGCTACCGAAATGGGCGCGCTTCAAGAAAGGATCACCTCCACGAAGAAGGGCTCCATCACCTCGGTACAGGCAGTCTACGTTCCTGCCGACGACCTTACCGACCCTGCTCCCGCAACCACATTTGCGCATCTTGACGCTACAACGGTATTGTCAAGAGCTATCTCCTCGCTCGGTATTTACCCTGCGGTTGACCCTCTTGATTCCACCTCGCGTATCCTCACGCCCGACGTTGTGGGTCTTGAGCACTATGAAACCGCAAGAGCAGTTAAGGCTATCCTTCAGAGATACAAGGAGCTTCAGGACATCATCGCAATTATGGGTATGGACGAGCTTTCCGAGGAGGATAAGCTCACGGTAAGCCGCGCGAGAAAGGTACAGAGATTTTTGTCTCAGCCTTTCACAGTCGCAGAGCAGTTTACGGGTATGAACGGTAAATACGTTCCCATCAAGGAAACCATCCGCGGCTTCAAGGAGATCATCGAGGGCAAGCACGACGACCTTCCCGAGTCTGCGTTCCTGTTCGTCGGTACGATAGACGAGGCGATCGAAAAAGCCAAAGCAGGTGACAAGTAAGCTATGACAAGCTTTGAGTTAAAGGCAGTTACAATGTCGGGAGTCAAATTTGACGGCATGGTGCAAAAGGTCATCGTCCGCACAACAGAGGGTGACGTTTGTATTCTCGGCTCTCACTCCGATTACGCTTCCCCACTCGGCAAAGGAAAAGCAAGGATAGTTACCGAGGACGGACGCGAGATAAACGCGTTTGCAGAGGGCGGATTTATAAGCGTACAGGGCGACAAGACCCGCATAATCGCCACCAAATTTGAAATTGAAGAATGACAAAAAACTGATACGGAAAATTCCGTATCAGTTTTTTATTTTCCAAGCCTTATTCGCTCCTTGTAGTCGGGCATATACTTTTCTATTAGCTTATAGAACGACTTGCCGTGATTGTGGTGCTTTATGTGCGCGAGCTCGTGAACTATAACGTAGTCGATAAAGCGCTCGTCCTTTTGCATAAGGTAGAGTGAAAAGCAAAGCGAGTTTTTAGGACTGCAGCTGCCAAAGCGAGTTCGTGCCGAGGTGATCTTCACGCCCGTCGGAACAAGCTCCATCATATCAGAATAGTACTTGATCTTACCCGGCAGATACTCTTTTGCCTTTTTCCTGAGTCCGTCCTCGTCACATTCCGCAAGAAGCAGCTCTTCTCTTTCAAGCTCAAGCTTCACCTTCTCCACGTTCTTTTCTATAAATTTTCTGTGCTCCGACACAAAGCTCTCGATAACCTCGCTTGACAGCCGTCTTGGCGCGCGGATAATGACCGAGGCATCACGCCTGCTGACCTCGATAGCAAGACTTCTTCTGTCGGTACGTATTATTTTGTAGCCGTCTCGGCTCATTTCTTCCATAAATTTGCCTTCCTTGCGCTTTATGTATAAATTATAGCACCGAGCCTATCGTTTTGCAACCCATTTCAGTATCCGCGATTGTTTTTATTGTAAAACTCGGTCATAGTGTCCCAGGTACGCTTGTCGACCACGCCCGTCGGCTCAAGACCGCTTCTCCTTTGAAGCTCAGCCACCGCCTCGCGCGTTTCGGCATCGTATATTCCGCTTATATCGTCGAAGTCAAGGTCCATATACGCCGAAATGTCTCTGAGTATCAGTTGTATGACTGTAACGAGATCGGATATCTGACCTATTCCCACCTTGAAGCCGGGCTCGTCGGGAAAAGGATTTACTCCGCTTGGCGGCTGCTTGTTATAAAGAGCGGTTTTATACTCCTCTCTGAGTCTGTTCCAGGTCTGCTCGTCAACTATACCGCTCGGCTCAAGTCCTGCGTACACCTGAAACTGTCTGACCGCCGCACGCGTTTCGTCACCGTAAGTGCCGCTTGGAGTGACGAGGTCTATTGGGTATCCCGCAAAATTAAGCTCACGAAGCCACTCCTGAAGCTCGTAAACGGGGTCGATATTTCCGTTATTCATTAAGTTCTCCCCTTTCAACCAATATCATATCCTGGGTACTGCCCCTCGGTGCGTCGGTAGCCTGCGCGAAGATCCTCTGCGGCGCTCGCTATCGCATCCCACGTCAGCGCGTTTACGTTGCCCGTGACGTCATAACCGAAAAGCTCCTGAAAGGCTCTGACCGCCGCCTGTGTGTCCGCTGAATAAACGTCCGTGACGTTTACCGTCGGTATTTCGGGGTAGACTGCCGCAAGCTCGTTTAGGTAGTTCTGCAAAAGCCTTACGCCGTTACCCTGCACACCGAGAGTAAGCACGATTCCAGGGTACGGAACGATAGAGCTTTCGCTGTAAAACTCGGGAAGCGCCAAAATAATACCGCGGTACACTCTGAACATCGCGTTCCAGGTGTCCTCGTTTATCTCGCCGCTGACCGGAAGTCCGTACTCACGTTGGAACGCATTTACCGCCTCGCGAGTTTCTTCGCCGAATATTCCGTCCTCGGCAACGCTTGGCACGGCAGGATTGTTTTCGGCTATGACGTTAAGCATATACTGAACTATTCTGACGTACTCGTTTGCGTCGCCAAACTCAATGCTCTCGGGATAAGCAAGCTCTATCTCCTCGCGCGTTATTCCCTCACTTCTGAGCTCGCTCAGTCTTTTGACTCCGCCGTAAATACGGAGAAGCTGATACCACGTAGCCTTGCCCACTCTGCCGTCTACCGTCAGACCGAAAACCCGCTGAAACTCTCTGACCGCCGCATCGGTAGACTCTCCGAAAACTCCGTCTACGGGAAATATTTTTGGGATGGACGGGTAATTGTTTGAAACACGGTTTAGTCTTGTCTGCAAGGTCTTGACGTCGTTCCCCGAAAATCCAAACTCAAGCGGTATTTCGGGATAGCTTTCGTCTACGTTCATAATAGGCGTGTCTCTCACAATATCAATATCGCTTCCGTAATAGTTCGTAAGGATCTGATACGGAGTAAGACCGCTTTCGGCAAGCGACACACTTCCCCATTGTGAAAGCCCCTCGCAGGTCACGTTGATGCCGTCGCAGTACTGCGCGAAAAGCGGCTCAATATTGCCTTGACGCCTGATGTATTCGTCGAAAACCTCATCAACTATCTGACTTATATTATCGAAAATATCACGCCCGTAAACAAAGTACTGGTCGGAGGCGGTTGAATTCGTGATATCAAAATCGTAGCCTCGGGAACGGTAGTATTCGGTGTATATCCTATTGAGCGCAAAGGATATCTGCGCGTATATGTTGGCTCTGAGCGCGTTTTCGGGCCAGGTCGGGTATATTTCACTCGAAGCCACGTTTTTTATGTAATCGACAAACGGCACGGTAACATTTTGAGCGCTCGTGTCACCCGGGGCGCCGAGATGTACGGTTATCTCCTCGGGAATAAAGACCGCCATTATCCCTCACCCCCACTTTCAAGCTCGGGCTCGGTCACCTTTATGTTTATTCCCGATTTAGGTTCAAGCTGACTGCTGTCGCCCTCGGACAGCGGTATCATATTAACGGGCAGGACGGCTAAAATTCCGTCAAAAACGGGCACCTCTTGATTCGAAACGTCAAAGTACCCCTCACGTCTTACATCTACGTTATATATTGAGTAAGGTCTTACCCCACCGTTTTCCGGAGTCTCCGAAAGCTCTCGCGGCGGCGCATCAAGCTCCATTATCTCGGTTCTTCCGTCGATATCCGTACTGCGTACTGCCACCGTTTTACCCGCCGCATCCGAGTCGTAGACAGTAACAAGAGCATTCTCAATGGGTATTCCGCCGTTTGAAGCGGTCACCCACACAACAAGTCTTCCCTTTGCCATAACCTCATCCTTTCTGTATTGGTTTACTTTCATTTTATGCAAAGGGGGTGCAGGTGTTGAAAAAAGCCTGACGGCATTGGCGTGATACTCTTATCGGAGTATCACGCCAGTTCTATTCGCCTCCCGGCGAGTGATATTGCTGACGCAGTGATATTCGGCTCGCGCCGAGTGGTATTCGCTTCGCGAGTTTCAGGGCGAATAGAATACCACTGAAGCCGCAAGGCTTCAATATCACTATTGCGCAAGCAATAATATCACTCTTTGCGAAAGCAAAGAATATCACTAAAAAAGCAGAAAAAGAGAGAGCTTCAGGGAATTTTGTAACCGCGTTACTCTCTCTTCTGTTTTTATTGCAAGTTTCGCATTTGTTTAACAAATGCACAGGGCTATGCCCATACCCCTTATAAAATTTCTCCGATAAGGACATCACCCATTTTCGAATCGGGCTTTTGGATATTACAAAACGAGCAGCGCGATCGCGCCAAGCGCGATCACAAAACCGAAATTGAGCGCGGTGAACTTGATAAGATACGAGCCTGCCTTACCGGGATTGTGCGCGCAGTACTCGCGGAAGGTGATCAGCGAGGCAAGGGATGCGATCAACGTGCCTGCACCGCCGATATTGACGCCAAGCAGCAGCGCGGGATAATCCGAGGTGAACTGCGAGAGCAGAATGGACGAGGGCACGTTACTGATGACCTGGCAGGAGAGAATGGAAAAAATCAGCGTGTTTTTCTCCAAAAGGCCACTCATCAGGTTGC
>JAZNNG010000003.1:0-6916 GCA_045580165.1 Eubacteriales bacterium | reverse complement strand
CATTCAATGGTAAAAGTAGCAAACTGAATAAATTATAAATAATAAAATCAATACATCCCAAAGGAGGAAATTAAAATGGGAAAGATCATAGGAATAGATTTAGGTACAACAAACTCTTGCGTGGCGGTTTTCGAGGGCGGTGAGCCTATCGTTATCACCAATCCCGAGGGCGCGCGCACAACACCGTCGGTAGTGTCCTTCTCAAAGTCGGGCGAGCGTATGGTAGGCCAGGTCGCAAAGAGACAGAGCATAACCAACCCCGAGCGCACCGTGCTCTCCATCAAGAGAGAAATGGGTACTGCTTACAAGGTAAGCATTGACGAAAGCACATACACTCCTCAGGAAATATCCGCGATGATACTCCAGAAGCTCAAGGCAGACGCAGAGGCATATCTCGGCGCGCCCGTAAGCCAGGCAGTAATCACAGTTCCCGCATACTTCTCCGACGCACAGCGTCAGGCGACCAAGGATGCAGGTAAGATCGCAGGACTTGAGGTTCTCAGAATCATTAACGAGCCCACCGCGGCGGCTCTCTCCTACGGTATGGATAAGGAAGACGAGCAGAAGATAATGGTTTACGACCTCGGCGGCGGTACGTTCGACGTATCCCTTCTTGAGATCTCCGACGGCGTGTTCCAGGTTCTCGCAACCGCAGGTAACAATAAGCTCGGCGGCGATGACTTCGACCAGAGGATCATCGACTGGATCGCAGACACCTTCCTCAGAGAAAACGGAATCGATTTAAGAAACGACAAGATGGCGCTTCAGCGTCTTAAGGACGCCGCAGAAAAGGCAAAGATCGAGCTTTCGGGCGTTGCTTCCACAAACATCAATCTCCCCTTCATTACGTCTGACGCAACAGGCCCCAAGCACTTTGACGCTAACCTCACAAGAGCAAAGTTCAACGAGCTCACCGCAGACCTCGTTGAAAAGACCATGGGCCCGACAAGACAGGTGCTCTCCGATGCAGGAATCACCGCTTCTCAGGTAAATAAGGTACTCCTCGTCGGCGGCTCGACAAGAATCCCCGCAGTTCAGGAGGCAGTTAAGAGCTTTATCGGCAAGGAGCCCTTCAAGGGCATCAACCCCGACGAATGCGTTGCTATCGGTGCGGCTATCCAGGCGGGCGTTCTTGGCGGCGAGGTCAAGGATCTTCTCCTTCTCGACGTTACGCCCCTGTCTCTCGGTATCGAGACTCTCGGCGGCGTGTTCAACAGAATTATCGAAAGAAACACGACTATCCCCGTAAAGAAGAGTCAGGTATATTCTACGGCGGCTGACGGTCAGACCTCGGTTGAGATCCACGTTCTTCAGGGTGAGCGCGATATGGCGGCAGGCAATACCACACTCGGACGCTTCGTTCTCGACGGTATCCCCGCAGCTCCCAGAGGAGTTCCTCAGATCGAGGTAACCTTCGACATCGACGCTAACGGTATCGTTAATGTAACCGCGCAGGATAAGGGCACGGGCAAGGAGCAGCACATCACCATTACAAGCAGCACCAATATGTCCAAGGAGGACATAGACAAGGCGGTTAAGGATGCCGAGAAGTTTGCCGAGGAGGACAAGAAGCAGAAGGAAGCCGTTGAAACAAAGAATATGGCTGACAACCTTATCTTCCAGTCCGAAAAGGCGCTTAATGAAATGGGTGACAAGGTAAGCGAGGCTGACAAGGCCGATGTTAAGGCGGCTATCGAAAAGCTCCGCGAAACCCTCAAGGGTGACAATATCGAGGCTATCAAGGCTGACACAGAGGCTCTCCAGCAGAAGTTCTACAAGCTCTCCGAGGAGCTTTACAAGCAGGCAGGCGGTGCACAGGGCGGTGCGGGCTTTGACCCGAACGCAGGTGCAGGTGCATCCGGCGACGGAACTTATTACGACGCTGATTTTGAAGACAAAAGCGGCGACGCAAAGTAATAGCTTTTAACAAGGGAATAAGGCGGCGCGGCATAAGCCGTGCTGCTTTGTTCGTAATAAACACAGCAGCTTAAATTTACAAAACACCTCATCAGTCACTTCGTGACAGCTTCCCCGCAAGGGAAAGTCTATGAGCTTACACAATTTAAGTGTAATTCACGCTTTTTACGGCATTTTGATTTTTAGAAAGGTAGAGTCTGGTAATGGCAGAAAAACGGGATTATTACGAGGTCCTCGGCCTGAGCAAGGGCGCAGACGAGGCTTCTATAAAAAAAGCGTACAAGACGCTTGCAAAAAAATATCATCCCGACTTGAATCCGAACAATCCCGAGGCAGAGGAGAAGTTCAAGGAGATAAACGAGGCTTACGGGGTGCTCTCTGACCCCGACAAGAAATCCAAATACGACCAGTACGGTCACGCGGCGTTCGACCCTTCAGCAGGATTTGGCGGAGGTGGCTTTAGCGGCTTTGGAGGCTTTGGCGACGATTTTGATATTTCCGATATTTTTTCAAGCATATTCGGAATGGGGAATTCGGGCGCGTCGCGCCGTCGCGGACCCATCAGAGGCGACGATATACTGCAGAGAGTTATAATCTCCTTCGAGGAAGCGGCATTCGGCTGTAAAAAAGAGGTTGAATTCAACCGTATCGAAGAATGTCCCGACTGCTCGGCAACGGGCGCAAAGAAGGGAACGTCGCCCGAGACCTGTACAGCCTGCGGCGGCTCGGGTCAGGTCAGAAGGACCCAGAGAACTCCTCTCGGAATGATGCAGACCACGGGTACGTGCGACGCCTGCCGCGGACGCGGAAAGGTAATCAAGGACCCCTGCACGAACTGCCGCGGAACAGGCTATATAAGACTCAGAAAGAAGCTTGACGTTTCAATTCCTGCGGGAATTGACGACGGTCAACGCGTGGCACTGCGTTCGCAGGGCGACGTGGGCAGACTCGGCGGACAGTCGGGAGACCTTATAATCACCGTAGGCGTCAGACCTCATCACGTATTTGAGCGAGAGGGCTACGATATATTCTGCAACATACCCATCTCATTTACACAAGCGGCTCTCGGTGCGGAAATAACCGTTCCGACACTCGAGGGAAATATGACGTATAAGATTCCCGAGGGTACACAGACGGGAACTGAGTTTACTGTCAAGGGCAAGGGTATAAACAGACTCGAATACAAGGGTATGGGCGACCTTTACTTCACCGTAACGGTGCAGACCCCCACAAAGCTCACGGACGAACAAAAGGAGCTTCTCAGAGCTCTCGGCTCAACGTTAAATACCGAAAACTCCTCAAAGGAAGGCTTCTTCAAGAAGTTCAAGGGTAAGAAATAATGGAATGGACACAGCTCAAGGTTACGGTGGACATCGACAGACTCGACGATACCGCGGCGGTAATGGGAATGCTCGACAACGGGCTTATGATAGAGGATTACAGCGACATTGAGATAAACCTCAAGACCGTATACGGCGACCTTATAGATGAAAGCATACTTAACGCTGACAAAACCCGCGCGTCGGTTTCCATATACGTTCCCGAGGAAAAGAATTATAACGACTATATTGCTTTTTTGAGGGAGAGATTCGCTACTCTGGAGATCGATGCAAAGATAGAGCTTATCGGTCTTAAGGAAGAGGAGTGGTCGACGGCTTGGAAAAAATACTACAAGCCGATAAAGGTAAGCGACAGACTCACTATCGTTCCAATGTGGGAGGATTATACCGCAGCCGAGGGTGAGACCATCGTCAGAATGGATCCCGGTATGGCGTTCGGTACGGGAACTCACGAGACTACAAGGCTCGTTGCGGGACTTATCGAAAAGTATATGAAGTCGGGCGACAAGGTGCTCGACGTGGGTACGGGAAGCGGAATCCTCTCGATATGTGCGGCGAAGCTCGGTGCATCTCTTTGCAGAGCTTACGATATCGACCCCGTTGCAGTAAGGGTAGCAGTTGAAAACTGCGAAAAGAACGGCTGCGCCGATATAATCGAATGCGGCGTTTCGGACCTTCTCAAGCAGGTCAATATCCCGTCCGATAAATTTGATTTTGCGGTTGCGAACATAGTTGCCGACATAATTATAAGACTTTCCCCCGATATCGGTCCTTGTCTTAAATCGGGCGCGTACTACATCACCTCGGGTATAATCGAGGAGAGGGAAGGCGACGTTGTTTCGGCTATGGAGCAAAGAGGCTTTATCAGAGTTGAGACCGTACGTGAAAACGGATGGTGCGCCGTAGTATTTAAGAACAAATAAATAATTTTGGCGACTTTGCCGTCCACGTGGATGAAAAACACGCGGACGGCAAAACTTTTTGTGAAATATGTCGAAAAAAATTGACAAAATGTAGTTTATATAGTATAATGTTTGGGTAATGAGTGAAATTCTGAAGTGAGGTTGTGGAGATTGCCGCGTTTTTTTGTGCCAAGTGATAATATAACGGGCGATCGTATCCGCATAACGGGAAGCGATGCAGCTCACATTTCCCGTTCTCTCAGAATGTCGGTGGGTGAGGCAGTTACCGTGTGCGATATGAAATGCACCGAGCACGAATGTGTGATAGACGGCTTTGAAAACGGCGACGTTTTGCTGAAGGTGGTGTCGTCTGCTCCGGGCAGGACAGAAGCACCGTACAGAGCCACTCTTTATCAGGCTCTGCCGAAGGGTGACAAAATGGAAACCATAATCCAGAAGTCAGTCGAAACGGGAGCTTATGAAATAGTGCCCTTTATAAGCGAGAGGTGCATATCGAGACCCGACACAAAGTCAAAGCGCTCAAAGGCTGAAAGGTGGAACAAGATCTCACTTGAGGCAGCAAAGCAGTGCGGACGCGGAATAGTGCCCGAGGTCAAGGATATACTCACGTTTGACGAAATGCTTGATGCGGCGGCGAGTGCAGATACTCCCATCCTTTTTTACGAGGGTGACGGGGTGGTGCCGCTTAACCGTATACTTGAGGGTGCAAGTCCCGAGGGAAGCATTGCGCTGATAGTCGGCTCCGAGGGCGGCTTTTCAAGCTCCGAGGTTGAGTCGGCAATAAAAAAGGGAATACTCATTGCAGGTCTCGGACCGAGAATTCTGAGATGCGAGACCGCGCCTACGGTTGCGCTGAGCGCAATATCGTACGCGCTTGAACTGTAAAAGCATTATTTTATCATTAGTGATACGGAGATAAAAATGGGAAATATCAGATCTAAAAAGGAAATAAATGCAAGGAGAGAGGCTCGCGGAGCGCGTGAGACCGTTATGATGTACAGATACTTCATCGTGATGGGCCTTATGATACTCGGAATAATGTCGGTGAACTTCCTTCGCGGAGGACTTGCCGGATATCAGGCTCTCAAGTACGGCCTGACGCCTGCAATAATCGTGTTTGCTTTGCTTACACTCTTTTCGGCGTGGTACTTTATCCGTACTCATAAGAGTGGAAAGGACGAAAGCACGAGGGCGCTAACCAGCACTATGCTTCTCGTGTCTTCGCTTGTTTCCTTGGTCTATTTTCTTTCCTATAAAATAGATATGGGCGGCGAGTACTCAAACGTTAGAATAATCGCTATCGTTGCGATTGCCGTGCTCTACTTTATTTACAATATATATGAAACAGCGTTCTTCGTTGCGAGCGCACAGCTTGCCATCGGTATTGTGGCGATAGGCTTCTGCTCCGATATCGCTCATACCATGAACGTGAGAATTATTGCGGCGGCAGCTTTACTTGTTGTTGCGGTAGTCGGCGGAATAGTTGCCTTCAGACTTGTTTCGGGCAAAAAGGGCGACATTGACGGTCAGCTCAAGCTTTACATAATGTCTGCGATAGTTATAGCGGCAGTATTGCTTTCTCTCTTTGTTACGGGCATCTCCACTTACGCAACCTTCACTCTTGTAGCGGCGTATTTGGTAATTGCAGTCATTTCTACCATAGAAATGATGTAATTTTTGGATAAAAAATAGAAAAAACTATTGAAAAATACAAAAAAGTATTGTAAAATATAGATAATATCACAAAAAACTGTAGTAAATTGAAAGGATACTCCGTATGTCAAACAGAATGTTTCAGGGAGTCATACATCAAATGAAGGAAGCGGTTGACCGTGTCATCGGCGTTATCGACGAGAACGGTATAATCATTTCCTGCTCGGAGCTTGTAAAGATAGGAGAACCCAGACAGGGTATCCGCGACGAGCTCAGCTATACCACCGACGCGGTCACGTCGGGCGGATATACCTACCGTCCTATCGGAACTGCGGCAAAGGCTGAGTACATAGTTTTCGTTGAGGGCGAGGACAAGATGGCGGACAAGATCTCTATGATCTTGTCGGTAACCCTTGGAAATATCAGAAGTCTTTACGACGTGAAGTACGACAAGAGCTCGTTTATCAAGAATATCATTCTTGATAATATACTTCCGAGTGACATCTACGTAAAGAGCAAGGAGCTTCACTTCAACGCGGACATTTCGAGAATTGTTTACCTCGTAAAGTTCACGGGCAAGAGCGACGTAAATCCTTTCGATATGGTTCAGAATATGTTCCCCGACAAGAACAAGGACTATGTTATAAGCGTCGGAGAGCACGATATCGTTTTGGTTAAGGAAATCAAGCCAAACTACGATATCAAGGAGGTTGAAAAGATAGCGAAGAACATCTCGGACACTCTCAGCACAGAGTTCTACGCTAAGGTGTCGGTAGGTATCGGTACCGCGGTTGACAGCATAAAGGACCTCGCAAGATCCTATAAGGAAGCGCAGGTCGCTATCGAGGTTGGTAAGGTATTCGACACCGAAAAGAATATAATCAGCTATGAAAACCTCGGTATCGGAAGACTTATATATCAGCTTCCTACGACCCTTTGTGAGATGTTCCTTGCAGAGGTATTCAAGAAGGGCTCTCTTGAGTCGCTTGACCACGAAACCCTTTTTACGATCCAGTGCTTCTTTGAAAACAATCTTAACGTTTCGGAAACGTCAAGAAAGCTTTTCGTGCACAGAAATACACT
>JAZNNG010000002.1:0-29813 GCA_045580165.1 Eubacteriales bacterium | reverse complement strand
TTCAGCATAGAGCTTTGTCTTTGAGCTATCCGTAAATTCAACCTGAGACTGTGCAACAGTTGTCGTGCCTGCAATAGACGTATAGTGTTCATAGTAAACACCGTTTTCTTCGCTCGCTACAGCGTTGTTTACTGTTGCTGTATTTGTATTATAGGGCTTACCAACGAGTGTGCCGTCTACCTCAGAGAGGATGTATGCGGGAGCATAAACTGCCGTTGCCGTTACGGGTTCTGTTACAGCGTAACTGTCGACAGGATATTCATCTCCGTCTATCTCCCAAGCAGAAATAACCATAAGCTGACCGTCTTCAACGTACTGTGTAGTAATTCCATCAACGGGAATAGCAAATTCTCTGGCACCTGTTATTTGAACGGGTTCAGTATCGCCGTAGACATAAAGCGTTAACTCAATAGTTTCTGCGATAGCCGGAACATAAGTCACGTCCAATTTGGTAGCAACAACCGTTCCTTCAGGAACTGCGGTTGTGTTATTCGTACCCTCTACCTTCCATCCTACAAACATTTGATTTGCATCAACAGCCTTTTCGTACTCAGGAAGAGTTACCTCTTTGTTTGAATCGGTTTTAAGAGTTGTAATAACGTTTCCATCAGCATCCTTAACGGTTACGATTGAAGGAGCATTCAAGTATTCTTCGTAATCGAATGCGTTTGCAAGCTCAGCCGAGGGGAAGAATCCGATATATTCAATATCAATGTATCGGTCTGCATCTATTACAATACCATCTTGTGCATTGTAGGGTGCAATACGGAATGCAACGAGTCCGACATCTTTACCTCCGAAAGCGTCAGGCTTCTTGACAACAGTATGCCATTCGCCGTCGCTTACGATGCCCTCAACGGTCTGACTCCACTTGACTGATGAGTAATTAGCCTGAGCGAATGAGCCAGTCCACTTATTGTCGGGAGCTTCAATGTTCGTTCTGTATCTGTATGAAACGAAAGGTGTTTTAGAATAAAGGACAGATGCTCCTGCGTTATCGCTTACATTATCTATCTGAATCTGAGTTCCTGCGGCAGTCGTAGTTTTACCTTCAAGGGGAACCCAGTGAGCAAAGGACTTATCGCCCTCGGTCTTGACAGCTGCGCTTTCTTTATTATTCCAGGTAGTATTATTTACATAATTTGTCTCAAGATTACCCTTATCAGCAGAGAGAATATGATAAGTAACAGGAACCTTTCGAGGAATAAGTGTAGCATCTTCATCTGCAACAAATGATCCTTTGTATTCATTGTCGGTTCCTTCCAAGGTATATACTATTTCATAAAGATCCTTGCCATTTTGAACTGAAGCATCAAGCTTAACTGTAGTGCCGCTTGTAATAGTTTTAACTTTATCTTCCGCACCATCAAGTCCCTTGATTGTTACAGTAACGGGTCCAATGATGAATGCAGTAAGGGTGAGATTTTCGTTTACCGTTATTTCAGCACCTGCCTCATATATAGTTCCGTCAGCCGCTTTCCAACCACCGAACTCATCTCCCTCTTCAAGTTCGCCTTCGTAAGCAGGAACAGTAAACTTTTCGCCCTTCTTAACGTGCTCGGTACTTATTTCTTCGCCGAGAGCTTCGAGAGTTACATACAGATCATTCGCAAGAGAATTCTTGTATGCATCATAGTCAAATACCTTTTCGGCTGATTTAACCTTAAACAAAGCTACATATTCAATATCTGCATATGCTTTACTTCTATTCTCATTATTTACTCCGCTGGTAGCAGAAAACTGCGCGCCGCACCAAGGAGCAAAGTCAAACGCAGCATAAGATTTACTACCATCAAGCGGATAGTAAGCCCTGATATTCTCGGTTACAGAACCGTCCGTAACCGTCTCGGGAATGCTGGACGTGTAGTAATACGCAATACTTGGTCCTTTAACCCCATTATTATGATGTCTTACAAAGGAACCGGGGTTATTTGTTCTGCTTGTATTTGTAACGTACTCAATAATTGCCGTACGATAACCGACGTCAATATCAAAGTACCAGCCAACAACGTTAGACCCAACATTACTATAACTATTAGCTAAGCGATAGTACCCATTAACTATTGGAGGAGGCTCACCTAAATTAGACGTTCTGTCGCTGTTATAGCAATCAGTCAAATCTTCAGGGAGATATAGCTCGAAGTCAATATACTTCAGCTTGACGTCTAAGTCTTTCGCAACCGTAATGCTTTCCCCTATAGAATACGCTTCACCATACTGGTCAACAAGAGCAAGAATATGACCCTTAGCGTTGGTGTACGGAAGATCTGTCGATTCCAAAAGTGTAACCTCATCAAGAAGGTGTGTGTTTTCAATCTTGTTGAGCACTTCGCTTCCGTCTTCGTTCGTAACAGTTATCGTCTTCTCTATATAAGTATCATATTCGAACTTACTAGCATCTTCCTCGCTTTGGAAGAATCCGATGTACTGAATATCAAAGTAGTCTGATGCTTCTAATTGCTTCTGGCCGGAAGTTCCGTATAATTTGAAGAACATACCAATTATTTCTTGTGAGTCTTTGTAAGTATTCGAAATCTTAACGACCTTTTTCGTCAACGTACCATCAGATACACGAGTGGCACCCATTGCATTATTGAGGAAAATCTTATTTTCATTTTTTGTATAGGTTCCTGCTGTCGTGCTGAGCGTAACGTTGAGGTTATTAGCTGTGATATTGGTCTTATATACGATAGCAAAATATGGGTATTCGCTATACTTGATACCGCTTGTAGCGAATCCGCTATCATCCGTTGCAGTAGCCGTTGAAACAAGTACACAACCATCGTTAGCACCTTGCAGATTTGAAGGCACGAAGCGTACATATTTTTCCGGAGATAAACCGCCGATTTTAGCATTTCCATAACCAATCTGCGTCACATCCATAGTTTTAAATCCAGACTCTTCTGCTGCGTCGGGATATGTAATCTTGGTCTTGGGTATACATGTAGCATTTGCAAAATAGATATCCGCGGCCGAATAAATAACGCAGTCGATAGTTGAACCGTCATTGGTCGCGTCTGTTTCAGCCGCCATAACGGTTGTCGGGAGCAGTGTTGCCACTGAGCCGAATACCATTAAGAACGACAAAATCAGACTTAAAATTTTTCTTGCGTTTGTTTTCAAAATTTTTCACTCCTTATATAAATTAAATTTGAAACAAAATAGAAACGCGTATCACGGACGAACAGTATCCTCTGCGCCACAGCCAAGGCTATGAGTTTTAAATATAATATCAATCCGTCCGCAAAACGTCAGAGGAATAAGCTCCTCCGTTTAAGGCAAGCCTTCCCGAAGGACTCACTCTTCGGGAAAGCCGCCACCAAGTGACCGAGAGTGGTTGAACCGCAATGGTAATAATGCTCTCTCTGTCACGAGGTTACTTCTTTTATTTCGTGTGTAAAAGAATTTTCTTGTTTTATAAAGGATTTTTTGCCTATTGTGTATTATGTGTGTTCGTTTGAGCAACAATCATAAATAAAAAACGTGATCATGAGCTGTACGCAACGTAATAAGCAAAAAAATACTCCTATGGTATAATAATGGATACCCATAGGAGTAATAATTATTGTTTTTTCGCAAAAATCAGTCAGATCTCTTGGAAATTCGCAAAAGAATTAAACTATCAGAAAGGACTTACTGACAATGTCTAAAAAAAAGAAAAAAAGAATGAGACTCCCTAACGGCATCGGCTCCGTTCACCTCATCAATGATGGCAAGCGCCGTCGTAATCCTTGGAGAGTGAGAGTTCCATCTCACGTCGAGGTAAATCCCAAAACGGGCAAGACCTCACAAAAATACATTAACATCGGTTATTTCGCTACCGAAACAGAGGCGATGGAAGCACTGTTTGAATACCGCAAAAATCCCTACACTATCGAATCATCCGTATGCACCTTTGCCGAGGTTTACGATATGTGGAGTAAGAAAAAATATCCAAACATCTCCCAAATGGCTAAGTACGGTTACGAAGGAGCATTCAAGCACTCTCTCCCACTCCACAATATGAAAATGCGCGACATTCGCACAAATGATATGGATATCATTATGGCAGATCTTAAAGGTGGCTTTCATCTTCAGGTTAAGCTCAAGGTCTTATGGGGACAAATGTTCAAATATGCTATGGAACACGATATCGTACAAAAAAATTACGCTGAGTTCGTGAGGGTTCGCGACAAAGTACCCGAAACAACAAGAGACGCTATGTCCAAGGAGCATATAGCTCGTATTTGGGATGAGGTCGACAACGGAAACGAAACCGCCGAAATTGCAGTGATCTATATTTACACGGGACTAAGAGCTATGGAGCTGTTAGAGGTGCCGAAAAGCAGCGTTTTCCTTGACCAACGCATTATGATCGCAGGAAAAAAGACCGAGGCGGGCAAGGATAGGCGTATTCCCATCCACCGCGACATTCTTCCTATAATCGAAAAGAAAATGAAAGAGGACGGCAAAATGCTTATTACAAACGTAAAAAAGGGCAAAAGAGAGCCTATGTCGTACAAAAGCTTAGTAAACACTTATTGGATTAAGCTTATGGAAAAGCTTGGTGCAAGCTACACCGTCCACTATTGCCGACACACTCTCGCAACCCTTATGCGCGAAGCAGGCGTTGAGGAGGATTTACGAAAGCTCATTCTCGGTCATAAGAACGGTGATATAACAGATCGCTACACTCATCATTCGGACAAAATGTTGCTCGAGGCAATAGACAAGGTCAAGACACGATAAAGCTCTTGACCAAACGCTCAAAATTGTGTATTAAGTGTGTATTAAATGACGATATTTATACTATTTTGGTGAAACAAAGCGCATACGCAAAAAACGCATCGGAAGATCCGATGCGTTTTTTGTTATTTATCAAAGCACTACCTTGTCGCGCTTTAAGGTCTCTCTTAATTTCTGAGCGTCAAGCTCTCGCGGTGAAATTCCGTCCTTTACAGACAGTGCCGCCGCAGTTCCTGCCGCCTGTCCCATAGCCATACACGGAGGCATTACACGGATAGCACCCGCCGCGGTCGAATCCGCGCTGACGCATCTGCCCGCAAGCAGGAGATTGTCTGTTTTTTCGGGAATAAGCGAACGGTACGGCACACCGTAGAACTTACCGTTTATCGGCACGTATTCGTTGCTCTTCGGTCCGAATCTTCCGTGAACGTCAACCGAGTTTGCCGCGATGAACACGCTATCCTCGGGAACGATCGCGTTAAGAAGATCGTCAGCTCTGAGTCTGTATACGCCCTTTATATGACGGCTCTCTCTGATTCCAACGTATGACGCGGTTGCTTTAAGTCTTGCGTCGCTGCAGCCGGGAACGTATTTTCTGAAGAACTTAACTATTTCGTCTGCCTGCTTTCTACCAACGATCTCCGCGCCGGTCAGGCTTTCGTTGTCGGTACTGTCAACGCCCATTATTCTTGACGTATTGATGCACCACTCGTCCTTTTTGGGCATTCTGAAAAGACCGATGCTTACTCTGTCGAGAGTCCAGTCGCCGTTTTCTCTCGCTTCGGTCACTCTCCAGTGAAGCGAACGGTAGTTAACGCCGTCTTTTCTGTAGAAATTATCTTTGTTCTTTATGATGTCTTCTTCGATCTTATCGGAATCGACGTTGCTGATATGGAAAAACATTGTTGCGGGCTGAATGAGTCCGAGCTCCTCGTTACCCATTTCATAGCCCTCTCCGCAGCTTACCGCCACGTCGCCGTCACCCGTACTGTCTATGATGACCTTGGCGTTTATTAACTGAATACCCGATTTTGAAGAAACGTAAACCGCCTTGACCGTGTTATTTTCAACAACGGACGAAAGAAAGCTTGTGTGATAAAGTATCTTAACTCCCGCCTCCTCGAGCATTTCGTCGAGCACTACCTTGAGGCCCTCTGCCTCAAACGGAGTTACGTGATCGTGACCTATCTTTATCCACGAGGTAAATGCAGTGCCGCCCATTACGTCCTTCGGGTGAATAGCGACTCCCTTTTCTACCATTCTGTCTACGATCTCCTCGAATATTCCTCGGATGATCATATTCTCGCCTGCGGCATCGTAGCAGGTCATAAAAGGACCGACGAGTCCTCTCGTTGCCATACCGCCACAGAATCCGCCCTGTTCAACGAGCATAGTATCTGCTCCGTTACGCGCGGCGCTTATCGCGGCGCAAACACCTGCAGGTCCGCCGCCTATAACAAGCACGTCAGTTGTAAATTCCTTTTTTATCTGAAGCTCCATCTCAAGTCTCCTGTTGTCTTATATATTTATTTTATTATACCACAGTTCTCAAACGAAATCAACAGTATAACATCAACATTTTAGTTGTTATATTCAAAAAACACACGTAAAGCAAAAATCTCCGACTTTAACATCGGAGATTTTTCGCCTATCTTCTTTTAACTAACACTATAAGAATAAGTAATACGACTACAATCAGTAATAGAATCAAAACAAACCAAAGCAAATTTGCCGAAATTATGTCAAGAGGGTCAATATGTGTCCCGTAAAGTATTTCCGTAGACTCTTCGGTGGCTTCTTCCGATTTTGTTTCCGATATTTCTTCGGTTACGATTTCGGTGGTTTCAACAGATTCAAGCGTGGTGGTTTCTTCGGTTACCGTTTCGGTCTCTTCCTCCAACTTGATTTCACCGGTTTCTTCAGATTTGATTTCGTCGGTTTCTTCAGTAGCCTTTTCGGTGGTTTCAACAGACTCAGGCTCGGACAACGTCGAGAATTTAATACCGTTCTCCTTTGCGTAGCTCTCGGCAAGACTTCCTGCCTTACTTAAAACAATAACATTATTGCAATTATAAAACGCTTTAGGCTCAATAGTAGTTTCGCTTGATGAAAACTCTACAATTCTCAATTTGTTACAATTTGCAAACGCATACGCATCTATAACAGTAACGCTGTTCGGAAGCTTTATGTCAGTAAGACTAGTGCAGTCAGAAAAAGCATAACTTTCTATTGTTGTAACACCATCAAGAAATTCTAAATAGGTAAGGCTGTCACAATCATCAAAAGCCGACCATGGAATTTTCGTAACTCCTTTACCTATTTTTACACTCGTCATAGCCTTGCAACCATTAAACGAGTGACCTCCAATATTCAATACGTTATCGGGAATTTCTATGCTTTCAAGGGAGGTGCAAAGATTGAATGCATAGGGACCGATAGTTGTCAGACTGTTCGGAAGCTGTATACTCTTAATATTCGAGCACTGTTCGAATGCCGAGAATTCGAGTGTTGTTAAACTGTCCGAAAGCGTTACCGAGGTCAAATTATTGCAACAATAAAAAGCTTTTTTTCCTATTGTTATTACACCATCGGGAACGACGTATGCTTTTCTCGGATTTCCTGCCGGATACTGCAAAAGCGCGCTTTTGTCCTTATTGAAAAGCACTCCGTACTCGTCATTCAAGAACATCGGATTAGCCGTGTCAACCAATATGGCTTCAAGACCGGTACAGCCCGAAAAAGCATCCTCTCCTATTGCCGTAACGCTGCTTGGTATATTTATACTCACGAGCGCAGAGCAATCGGAAAAGGCAGTTTCCCCTATTTCAGTTATCCCATCGGGAATAATTACCTCACCGAGCTTTGAACATCTTGAAAACATAGAATAGCTTATGACACCGATTCCGGTGGGAATTTTCACTTTTTCAAGTGATGCGCATCCGAAAAACACACAGATACCAACATTTTTTATATTGTCGGGAAGCTCAACGCAAGTAAGCGCCCCACAACGCAAAAAAGCATTTTCCTCTATACTCGTCAAGGTGTCGGGCAGCTTTATGCTTACGAGATTTTTCACCTCTGCAAAGACGTTTTTGGCAATAGTTTCAACACCCTCGGGAACCGTATATTCCGTCATTGCGCTGCCTATGGGATATTGGATCAGCACGGTTTTGTCCTTGTTAAAAAGAACGCCGTATTCATCACTTGAATATTCGGTATTTGCTTCATCTACGGTTATTTCCGTGAGACTCCAACTGCCTAACGCAAATTCGCTTATACATTTCACGGATGCAGGTATATAAATTCTTTCTATCACACCGTCAATAGCGCTTTTGCCTATCGACGTTATGCTGTTACCGAGGTCTATCGTCTTCATGCTCGGGCATTCTGCAAATGCGTAGTCAGAGATACTCGCGGGACTGTCAAGAAAGGTTACGCTTTCAAGCTTGTCGCATTTACGGAACGCATTTTCTCCTACGAATTCTACGCTTTGGGGAATCACAACACTTATGAGCTTATCACAGTTAGCGAATGCGCTTTCACCTATATGCGTCAACGTATCGGGCAATTCTACACTTTCGAGGTTAGGATAAGCAATAAATGCAGAGCCGCATATAGCTGTTATACCATCTGAAATTACTACACTTTTAATGTCCTCTTTGTGTTCTCCCCACGAAGTATACAAAGTACCCGATCCTTGAACCGTAAGCACGCCTGTTTCGGTGTCAAATTGCCATTCAAGCAAATGTGCATAATAGCCTTCAATTATTTCTGCGCTGACCGCAGTTGACATAAACACAAGTATTACGGTAATCATTAAAGAAAAAAAGAGCGATTTGAGTCTCATACGTTGTCCTCCATGGCATTTTCTCGGGGCTTTACGGTACGTTTAATTTTCCTCATTATAACAAACGGCAAATCCTATGTCAACGGTTCTGTCCTATTCGTTGAGTTTTGGGGCCTATTCGTTGAAAAAGCGCATCGTCAAGCGATGCGCTTTCAATTTTATATCCTCATTTAACATCTGCTACCGTATAACGGGAGTCATCTCCGAGCTTTGCTTTTTCTATCTGAAAACGAGCTATTTTGTTAAAGAGTTCGTTTTCAAAGCTCGCTTGCGAATACTGATTTATGACCTCGTCAAAGCATCCGCTTCTTCTGAGCATATCTGCCTTTTGAAGCAATAAGTTATCATCTCTGCCCTCTTGCTCAAATATAGTGTCAACGTACTCCGCCGCGAGCTTACGGCAATATGCGGCGTTATCCTTATCGTCTGCATCGTCGCACGCCCAAGCCGCGCACACAAGCGAGTTAAACGCTCCTCTGTGATTCTTGAGTTCTCTGTTTAATATGTAGTGCTTATAAAATTTCACGGCGAGGTCGCTTGTGAAATATCTGTCCTCGGTGAATGCGTATTGGTGCGACAAAAGTATCATTTTTACGGTGTCATCGTCAACGTCCTTGGGTAGTTTCGATACGTCGTGCGAAACGTAACCGCAGGAGTCACACTCCTCCACCCACGCAGGCATAGTGCTTCTTCTCATTTCAGCCGGGCGAAGGTCGAGATCGCGCGCACCAAACTCGTTAGTACTGACAATTACGGGATATTTCCCCTCTTTACCGCAAATTACGCAGGTTTTGCTTTCTCGGGTAATCATTGACATACGGCAATTCTCCTTTTCTTTGAACAAATCAAGCTTTTTCGGGTAAAAAACGAGTTGCACCCGGCAACTCGTTTTTTGTTTTTTTGTTTTTTGTGGAATTAATACATTCCGCCCATTCCGCCCATTCCTGCGGCGGGTGCTGCTGCGGCTGATTCTTCCTTTTTGTCGTACACAAGAGCTTCTGTTGTAAGAACCGTTGCTGCAACAGACGCTGCGTTCTGAAGCGCGCTTCTCGATACCTTAGTAGGATCCACGATTCCTGCCTTGATCATATCAACGTATTCCTCGTTGTATGCGTCAAAGCCGTAATTGGTCTTGCCTGCGGAGAGGATCTTGTCTACAATTACCGAGCCCTCAAGACCTGCGTTAGCCGCGATCTGACGGATGGGCTCCTCGAGCGCCTTGAGAACGATGCTTACACCTGTCTTTTCGTCGCCCTCAACCGTGTCGATTATTGCCTTTACGTTGGGAATTACGTTTAAGAATGCGGTACCGCCTCCTGCAACGATTCCTTCCTCAACTGCCGCACGGGTTGCGTTGAGCGCGTCCTCGATGCGAAGCTTCTTTTCCTTCATTTCGGTCTCGGTTGCCGCGCCTACCTTGATAACCGCAACACCGCCCGAGATCTTAGCGAGTCTTTCCTGGAGCTTTTCGCGGTCAAAGTCGCTTGTTGTAGTTTCGAGAGCAGCCTTGATCTGACCGATTCTGCCCTTGATAGCCGCAGAGTCGCCTGCGCCGCCTACGATGATGGTGTTTTCCTTGTTTACCTTAACCTGTCTTGCGTAGCCGAGCTGTGTGAGCTGAGTGTCCTTGAGCTCAAAGCCAAGCTCGCTCGAGATTACCTCGCCGCCCGTTAGAACTGCGATGTCCTGAAGCATTTCTTTTCTTCTGTCACCGAAGCCGGGAGCCTTAACTGCAACTACCGTAAACGTACCGCGGAGCTTGTTGAGTACGAGAGTTGTAAGAGCTTCGCCCTCAACGTCCTCTGCGATAATGAGAAGCTTCATACCGTTCTGAACTACCTGCTCGAGAACGGGGAGGATCTCCTGAATGTTGGATATCTTCTTATCCGTGATAAGTATGCGTGCGTCGTCGATAACCGCTTCCATCTTATCTGTATCGGTTGCCATATAGGGAGAGAGGTAACCGCGGTCGAACTGCATACCCTCAACTACCTCGCTGTAGGTTTCTGCCGACTTTGATTCCTCAACGGTGATAACGCCGTCTGCGGTAACCTTTTCCATTGCATCTGCGATAAGCTGACCGATAACCTCGTCGCCTGCCGAGATAGTGCCGACTCTTGCGATGTCAGCAGAGCCGTTTACCCTCTTGGAGTTAGCGATGAGTCCTTCAACTGCCGCGTTAACTGCCTTCTGGATACCCTTACGAACGATGATGGGGTTTGCACCTGCCGCAACGTTCTTCATACCCTCGCGGATGAACGCCTGAGCGAGAAGAGTTGCTGTGGTAGTACCGTCACCTGCCGCATCATTTGTCTTTGTTGCTACTTCCTTTACGAGCTGAGCACCCATATTCTCCATAGGATCGTCAAGCTCAATTTCCTTTGCTATGGTAACACCGTCGTTTGTGATAAGGGGTGCGCCATACTTCTTGTCGAGAACTACGTTTCTGCCCTTGGGTCCGAGTGTTATCTTTACTGTGTCTGCAAGCTTATCAACGCCTGCCTGAAGCGCGTTTCTCGCTTCAATTCCGAATGCAAGTTCCTTTGCCATGATGCATTACTCCTTTGTGTGTTAATTACTCTACTATTGCAAGAATGTCGCCCTGACGTACTATAATATACTCAGTTCCGTCGCATTTCACTTCTGTTCCCGAATATTTACTTGTAATAACCTTGTCGCCAACCTTAACGGTCATAACAACGTCCTTACCGTCAACAATTCCGCCGGGACCTACTGCAACTATCTCTGCTACCTGCGGCTTTTCCTTTGCCGTGCCTGCGAGAATGATACCGCTTTTAGTGGTCTCCTCTGCTTCAACCATTTTTACAACTACGCGATCTGCAAGAGGCTTGAGTGTCATAATATATTCCTCCAATTCTGTTGGCCGTTGCCAAAATTTATACGTTTAGCACTCGGAGTCTCCAAGTGCCAAACCACATTTGCTATTGTAGCCCACAAGACATAAAAAATCAAGGCTTTTTATTATAGTTTACATTGTTTTAACATTTTATGCCACCTGATGTAATAATTGACTTCAAAGTACTTTTTGTGCGTGTTTTTTCATAGGTTTATATCAGAACTATTCTATGCTAAACACAAAAAAGGTGACTTTGAAATGATACTGAATTTTCTCAACACTTACGTCTTCGGACCCGCCCTGCCCGTCGCGGTTTTTCTGACAGGAATAATAATGGCGGCGCGGCTTAAATTCTTTCCGCTACTCAAACCGAAGAAAACTCTCGCGCCTCTTGTTCGCGGCACAGGTACGGGCAATTCTCCGCTTAAGGCTCTGTCTGTGGCTCTTGCGGGAACGCTCGGCGTCGGCAACATCGCAGGGGTGGCGGGGGCTATTTCGCTCGGCGGTCCGGGGGCGGTGTTCTGGATGTGGCTGTCGGCGCTTTTTGCCTCGGTGCTGAAGTTCTCGGAAATATTACTTGCGGTCAAGTACCGTCGCAGTATACGCGAAAACGGCAAGCTCCGCTTTACGGGCGGCGCGTTCGCGTATATGGCGGCTCACGGTAACAGACGGCTCGGATTCGTGTTCGCACTATTGTGCATTATAACGTCGATCACTATGGGGAGCATCGTTCAGTCGAACTCTATGGCGGTCGCGTTTGAAAAGAGCTTTGGACTCTGTCCGTACGCTCTGGGTACGGTAGTCGCCGTTCTGACGCTCCTCATTATTTCGGGCGGATTTTCGTCGGTTGCAGGCATTACGGTGCGCGCCGTGCCCGTATTCTGCATTGTCTACACCGCCGTGTCACTGTATGTGATACTTACTAACGCATCAAGGCTTCCCGAGGTGATGGCGATGATATTTGAGGATGCGTTCAGCTTAAAGCCGGCAGGCGCGGGAATTGCCTCATACGGTTTTGTGCGCGCTATGCGCTTCGGCGTGTCGCGCGGAATACTTTCAAACGAGGCAGGCAGCGGAACGTCACCGACCGCCCACGCGGGAAGCGACACAAGCTCGCCGTGTGAGCAGGGCTTTTTCGGGATAGCCGAGGTGTTCATCGACACCATACTTCTCTGCTCGCTCACCGCCTTCGTTATACTTTTGTCGGGCAAGTATTCGGGAGAAGACGCTATGCTCGTGTCCATTGACGCTTTTGGGGTGTTCATCGGCCGCGCCGCACCGTACTTCATAAGTCTGTCGGTGGGATTTTTCGCGTTTGCGACCATTATATGCTGGTCGGTATACGGTGTAGAAGCGCTGAGATTTTTGCTCGACGACTATTTCAAGGGAGAAAAACGCGGTATTATGCTCTTTTTATATAGGCTTCTGTATTCTCTCTCGGTGCTTTTGGGCGCGGTCATACCCGCGTCCGTGATGTGGGAGTTATCCGACCTTTCGGTTGCGGTAATGACGGTAATAAACTGCGGATACATACTGTATTTGTCGGGTGAGATCAAAAGCGACACAGACAAATACTTTTCGCAAACATAATCGGTAAGGCTCGCTAATATAATTTACTACGGAAAATGAATTTTCAAAGGAGATACGGTATGTTTATCTATTCACTCAGAGCGAACACTCTGAAATTTTTCGGCGTAGTGGGCGTGGCGGTGATCGCGCTTGTGGCGCTTATCGCGTTCATACCCGGCTACGAGCCCATTGTGGTAAGCACGGGCGAGTCTGTAACCTCACAGGAGATACGGTTTGACAACGTAAAAACCACCGAGGACGTTATAGCGTTTCTCGGACAGTTCGGCTGGCAGGTAGACCCAAAGCCGCTTGAGGAGGCAGAGGTTACCATACCCGAGGAATTCGACAAGGTGTTCACAGGATACAACGAGCTTCAGAAAAAGCAGGGGCTTGACCTGTCTAAGTACAAGCGCAAAAAGCTGATGCGCTACACCTTCAGCATCACCAACTACGACGGCTACAACGGCACTGTCTACGCAAACGTGCTGGTCAAGGGCAAGCGCGTAGTGGGCGGCGATATATGCTCCGCCGACACAAACGGATTTATCCACGGATTTTCAAAGGATGTAAATCTGAAATAAAAAAGGGGCGCAAACGCGCCCTTTTTTGTGTAAACATCGGAATTTTTTGTATGATAATAGAAAATGCACAAAAGGAGATAAAAATGAAAAAAATAACACAAAAGAGAATAGACACTTTCAGAAAGATGATTTTTGATTGGCCTCGCTATAACACAAAATCGGCAGAAGGAACAATAACCTCTGCCGATCTTATTTCTGCTACAAGCGGTACACAAATACAGATTAAATCTTTATAGGGTAATCGCCGAAACCCATACAGCACGAAACGCCTTTTAATGAATAGCATTGCATTTCAAGAGTTGCAAAAAGAATACAAAGACAAGTATGGTACATACTATGAATTTCATATGTAAAACCCAAAGACTTATGCTTTGATTTCTTCTCTATAACAATTCCCGACGAAATCAATGTATCAACAGATTCTCTCAGTGTGTTTTCATCAAAACTTAACTTCTCTTGTATCTCCGAAAAGCTTATATCACTCATAGATATAATCGCCAAGCATACGAGCATATTATTCTTGTTTGAAATAGCAGGTAGTATTTTCTGAGCAAGCTCTACGGTGCTTTGATCAATATTTTCAAAAAATGACCTTGTCACGACAGCTCCAAAACCTTTTCCTGACAGGAGAGACAATCCGTTTTCGTTAGAAATGTGTGCAGGTTGATCATAAATTGCGCAGTCTCTGGTTTTGAGATTTCCGTGCGTTATACCGTGATGTGCATACGCAAAAATTTTGAGCACGTCCTCATACGCCTGTTTACTCATTTGACAGGGAGTGCTTTTGATTTTTTCAAATACCTTTTCATAGATTTCCGAATAGATGATTTCTCTACCGAAATAAAGATAATCAATACTTACGTCAAAATATTCTGCAATGAGAGGGAGTGTTTGTGCGTCGGGCAAGGATGTATTCGTTTCCCACTTTGAAACTGCTTGAGGAGAAATATTCAGCGCAAGTGCTAACTGCTCCTGAGTAATACCTTTTTGTTTCCTAAGTTCAGCTATATTCTTTGAAATGTTTATTTCTTTCACAGATTTATATTCCTTTCCAAATATCACCGCGAGCTCTTTGATGTATCTGAATTATAGCACAAAAGACAAGCAAAGTAAACAACTTGCTCGTCTTGAAGCTCAACCAACAGTTGTCCGACACAAAAATGATGAATAACCTATGTTTTGAAAATAAAAAAGGGACGCGAGGGCGAGCAAAATAAGCGGTAAAATTGAATAGCCTTCCCCAGAGGGGGAAGGGGGACCGCGTCAGCGGTGGATGAGGTGTTTACAATGAAAAAAAGGCTCCTCATCCGTCAGCCTTCGGCTGCCACCTTCTCCCACAGGAGAAGGCTTTTTTCATACGCAGAAAGCAAAGAAAAGCCCCGCACAGAGGCGGGGCGAGAATTACTTGATATATTCTGCGAGATCATACTTGTTCAGATACTTATAGAAATACTCCATATAATATTCTTTGTTCTCCTCAAAGTCCTTCCATACAACACATATAAGGTGATATGCTTCCGCAATATATTTTTCACATTCCTCAACATTACCAAGCTTTTTATAGCAAGCAGCGATGCACTGAAGAAAACTCCAATGGAACGTTTGCATACCTTCCCAAAGATATTGTTCTGCGGGATTATCATAGTAGTCTGTTAAAAGAAATGTCGTAAGCACACGAAGTCCTTTTTGATAGCATTTCAAGGCCTCTGGGATATAATCATCGGATGTATAATCGCGGAACTTAACATCGGGATGCTGATCCATAAAGAACCAAGCATCACCTTCCTTCATACACGAACTATACAATCCCTCCAAATGATGATTTCGGGAAAATACAGAGGCATTCAACTTATCTCTTCCCGAAAGACGAAATGACATCGTATCATAGCGAATATTAAAGTCGCACGGAAGCGTTTCCAAAACATCTTTTGCTTTTTGGTATTCGCCTTTCTTGAGATATGCCGCTGATTGACAATCTTTAGCATTACATACCCGAAGAAAGTCCGAACTCTCGGTAATAATTTTTTGAGAAAGCTCAATCAATTCATCGAGATGCGACGTGTCGTCTTGATCACGCAAAGCATATTCGTAGGCGTCTAACAGACAGCAAAGCAGGAATTCATTTTCCGGATATTCCTGCAAAGCGGTTTTTATCGCTTCTATATATCTCGGGGTATTATCAAAAAAATACCTTCTGGCTTCATCAGTAATCTTTTGGATTTTTGATTTCATTTCACGAACATCGTAATCAAACAGAATATCCATAGAAACCTCAAAATATCCTGCGATAACCGGGATCATTTCCATATCGGGATATGTCAGACCACTCTCCCATTTGCTTACCGCTTGCGGAGAAACAGAAAGAACAGATGCAAGAGCTTCTTGCGTAATGCCTTTCTTTTTTCTGAGTTCCCGTATCTTGTTGCCTATATTGATATTGGTCATAAGAAACCTCCAATTTTTATTGTGACGCGCTTCACTGATATAAGTATAGCACACAAACAAGGATAATTCAACAACGCTATATTAGAATAAATTCAACCTATAGTTAAGTCGGTTGAGTTGCGAGGATATCCTTTGTTAGCGCAGTTTTTCCGCTTTCCCGACGCTCGCGTCCGGGGCAAGCATAGCGCGTGGATGTCCACCGCGCAAAATCGGTCGGATGCCCGAACCCACTAGCAAAAGAGGAACGGCGCGCACATAAGCCTTCCTCCGGAAGGAAGGTGGCACGCGAAGCGTGACGGAAGGAGCCCGCGTGACTTTAAGTTTTCGCAAATTTCATTGTATCGCACTCTCCCTCAGTGCCCAGCTCCCTCCCGGAGGGAGTCTTTTCGTATAGTCCCACCGATTGAAAAACACCACCAAAGAAAATTCCTTGGTGGTGTTCGTTATTTTTCCGCTAAAATTGCAGAGATGATGCGTCCCTTTTTTATTTCGTCTTATTCTGCGGCTTCCTCGCAGGGTTCTGTGCTCTCCTGCGCGCATTCGCACTCACATATTGCGTCGGGCTCGATGCCCTCTGTCACGATGTCTCTCTCAACTATCTTGTATTTATCGCAAAGCTTCTTAAATACCACCAAAACGCCTGCCGCAACAACGATAGCGCCTGCAATTACTGCAATCGCGGTTATTATTCCTGCTCTTGAATTTTCTCTTTTCATAGCTATTCTCCTATCCGTAAGCTTCTTACACTTATATTATATCAAAATCCGCGCGATATGCAAGACAAACTTTGGAAAATTTTGTAAACATTTTTGCATTGTGCCGTCTTTCACTGTAAAGTTTTCAAAAAACAGTTGCACATCGGGCGTTTGCGTGGTAAAATTAAGGATAGTACAAGCCTTAAATTAAGTATAAAGAGGTTATTTATGCCAAACATAATAAAAATATCCGCTCAGGACATACTTGAAATGAAGAAGCCGCACCCGTGCGGAAGCACTATGATGAAGGTGCTTCGCGCAGGCTCAGACATACGTATCAAGTGCGTTATCTGCGGACGTGACGTTACAGTTCCGAGAATAAAGCTTGAAAAAAGCATCAAGCGCGTTATTCCCGCGGATCAAGTTTTGAATTAGGAGATCTCCACGATGGACAGAATAAAAGAAAAGATCAAAGGCTTCGGCTTCAAAATGGACGGCGCCCAATTCCGCTTATTATCGTTCTTAATACCCTTCCTTACATTTTTCCTCGTGTACGTTTCGAGGCTTATCTTCCCGTTCGGCAACGGCACGGTGCTCGTGCTTGACCTGAACGCGCAGTATATATATTTCTTCGAGGCGCTCCGTGACGCTCTCGTCGGCGAGGGCAGTATCATTTACTCCTTCGAGCGTGCTTTGTCGGGTGAGTTCCTCGGAATCTTCGCCTACTATCTTGCGAGCCCCCTCTCGCTTTTAGTAGCGCTTTTCCCGAAGGAGAATATTCAAGAGGCTATGCTTCTGATAATTCTCGCAAAATGCGGACTCTGCGGTCTGACGGCTAACATTTATCTCACCAAGACGCGCAAGCTCTCCGAGGTGGGCGCGCTCATCTTCTCCACCTGCTACGCCCTCTCATCATACGGTATAATCTATGCATCGAACACTATGTGGATCGACTGTATGTATCTGCTTCCGCTTATAATGCTCGGCATTGAAAAGCTTATACGCGAGCGCCGCTATATGCTCTACACCCTGAGCCTTGCCGTCGCTCTCTTAACAAGCTTCTACATCGGATATATGATATGTATATTCGCGGTGGTATATTTCCTCGCTTACTATTTCTACTGCACTCCTGATGAGCGCGGTGAGGAGCTTGAAAGCAACCACTTTATAAAATCGGGGCTTCGCTTTTCTCTGTTTTCGATAATATCGGCGGCGATGGCGTCGCCACTCATATTCCCCGTACTGTATTCACTCAGCTTCGGCAAAGACTCGTTCTCCGACCCAAAGCTTGCTTTCACCGTCAAGACCGAGTTTCTTGACATTTTCGCAAAGCTTCTTCCTGCCTCATACGACACGGTGCGTCCCGAGGGTATGCCGTTCATATACTGCTCGGTGCTTTGCGTAATACTTGCCGCGCTTTACTTTATAGTACCCACAATAAGCTCACGCAAAAAAGCGTCGATGGGTATCGTCGCGGCCGTACTCGCGATAAGCTTCTGCGGCTCGACCATCGACCTCGTATGGCACGGCTTCCAGTTCCCGAACTGGCTCAATTTCAGATACAGCTTTATTTTCACGTTTATAATGGTAGTTATCGCCGCAGACGCGTTTGAAAAGCTGTCCGACATTAAGCCGTCTCAGATCACCACCGCCGTTATAGCGTTTATTCTGCTTTCCTCGGTGCTTCAAAAATTTGAATATGAATATCTCAACGAATTCGCCGCGATATGGGCAGGTATCGGCTGCGCGATAGCCGTCCTCGCAGGACTGCGCGCCGCAATAAAAAATCCCGTGCACGGTTCGGTTGCGCTTTTGTGCATAACGCTCATCGAGCTTCTCGGAAACGGAATTGCGGGAATTTATATGATGGACGATGACGTCGGCTTTTCAAAGCACAGCTACTACAATGACTTTGCAGAAAAGTACAGAAGCGACGCCGAGTATATGAAGGAAAACGACCCCTCCTTATACCGAAGCGAAAACCTCATCATAAGAAAGGTCAACGATAACTACGCCATTGGACTAAACGGAATTTCGGGCTCCACCTCGACACTCAACAAGAGCGTTATAAGCTATCTTGCTGATATGGGCTACTCCTCGCGCTCGCATCACTCGAACTACTCCGATCCCAACCCCGTCGGCGACTCGTTAATCGGCATTAAGTACGTGTTAAGCGACGGTCAGAAGGCGGCAGACCCCTCGTATGAGCTTATATACACCGACCCCGACGATCAAACCGTTATATACGAAAATCCGTACGCGCTTCCCATTGCCTACACGGTAAATTCAGAGTACGTGGGCTTTGACAACTCGGCTTACGAAAACCCCTTCGAGCTTATGAACGCTATGTGCGGCTCTATGCTTGAAAGCGAGGGAATGCTTAAGCTTTTCAAGCCAAACAAGCAAGAGATCAAGCTTGAAAACGCCGAAAGGACCTCTAACACAAACAGAAAGACCTACAAGCGTACAAATAATAGCAAGAGCGCACGCCTAAATTTCGTTGTAACCGCGCAAAGCGACGGAGTTATGTACGCGTTCTTCCCCATCACAAACGGTTACCGCAAAAAGACCAATATCAAGTACAACGACGTTGAAGTCAAGGATTACTTCCTTACCGACAAACACGGCATACTTTGTCTCGGCGAGCACAAAAAGGGAGATATAGTTCACCTTTCAATGTCGCTTGAGGACGAAACTCTTATCTTAAATCACTCAAACTACTTCTACACTCTCGACGCCGATTTATATGATCAGGCAATGAAAAAGCTTGCAGAGGGCGCGGCGGTGCTTGACACCGAGCATACGGATACGCATTTTTCGGGAAGCGTAACGGTTGCAAACGGACGCAACACCCTTATGCTCACTATGCCGTATGACGAAAACATAAACGTTTTCGCAAACGGCGAAAAGTGCGAGACCTTCAAAGTCGCAGGAATATTCACGGGAGTCGCTCTCGAGAACGGCGAATATGATTTCGAGGTCAAGTATATTTCAAAGGAGCTAAACTTCGGACTCCTTACCGCTCTGTTCGGTATAGTACTTTTGCTTATATACGTTCTCGCGGAGCAAAGACTGAAGGCGAAAAAGACTATCGCGGCAGCTGCCGAGCTAAAGACCGAGCCCGAAAAAGCTCCGGATGGTACGGAAGACGAGCCGTCAGAAGAAGATTCGTGACACAAAGCAGGACAGTATCACGACTGTCAGCATAGTAAAGATACCCGCCGCTACTGCGTGGCGGGTATCTTTTATTTTTACCGCAGAAAAATATACCGCGATTATGTAAAAAAGCGTGTCCGAGCTGCCTGCTATTACCGATGCCGTAAAGGCGGCGAAGCTGTCTGCGCCAAGCTCGGTATAAAGCTGACTCAAAACGGAATTGGATGCGCTTCCCGATATGGGTCTGACTATTAAAAACGGCACTATTTCGGACGGTATTCCGAGTAACCTCGTCACGGGAGACACAAGCCCAGATAAATACTTACCCGCGCCTGACGCCGAGAACATTGATGCCGCAGTACACATTATCACAAGCGTCGGCATAAGCGAAAATGCGGTTTTGACACCCTTTTCGGCGCCCCTTAAAAACGCGCCGAAGCAGTCCTTTTTTGAAAACAGTATTATAACCGAGCACAGGCAAAGAACTGCAGGTACGGCGAGGGCTGACACAAGCTCCATCATTTACCGCACCTCCGTTTTCTCTTGTAAAAATTCGATAGCAGCTTTGTGTATACCACCGACATAACGCAACCGACGGTTGAGCATATCCATACCGGCACAAGCACGGCGTAGGGGTCGGCGCAGCCTGCCGCGGTACGTATTGCGATAAGAGTTACGGGCATAATATTGACACACGCCGAATTCATAACCGCGAGAGTCACCTGATCGTCGCTTGCCGCGGTCTGCTCGGGGTTGTCAAGCTGCATTTTTTCAAGAGCCGAGATGGCAAGCGGTGTTGCCGCGTTACCGATACCGAGAAGGTTTGCGGATATGTTGGCGCACGCCTCCCTCACTCCCCTGCCCGTGCGGTACGCAGTCGGGAACAGGATTTTCAAAAGCGGCGATATGAGTCTTGCAAGCTTATCTATCGCACCTGCCTCGCGCAATAGCTCCATCACACCGTTCCAAAGACTCATCATACCGACAAGCGCAAGAGTAAGGCTTACCGCGCCCGATGCGCCGGTGAGTACCGATGCCGCAAGCTCGGGGACTCTGCCGCCCACCACGGCGCAGAGGAGCGATATTACAGAGATAAGAGAAAACGTTTTTCCAAGCATTTTAACTCCTTTTTTGACAAAGCTATTGACATTTTTTGGAAATTATTGTAGAATAAAGACGTAAAAGCAAGGGGGGAATCCAAATGAAGCTCAAACTTACAGAAGCAAGACAGCTTGATAACCTCGGCAGACTCGTTTTGCCCAAAAAAATGCGCGAGGCGCTTAATATAAGCGAGGGGGACTTTCTAAAGATCTCGCTCGAAAACAATTCCATAGTCATCAGACGCGACAAGCCTGCGTGCGTTTTCTGCTCGTCGGGCGACTCTCTCATAGAGCTTGATGAGAAGCATATATGCCGCGAATGTCTTGGTAAGCTTAATGCAAAATAATTACACAAAGCACTGCCTCGGCGGTGCTTTTCTTATATTTCAATATATATGAAAAGCTGAATAAATTAGCACACTGTGTCAATAATATCCTTAAAGTAAGGTTTCAAGGAGAAGTAAATTGTTAAAGGGTTGCCAAAGACAGATGATAAAGATATCGGGACGCGCGGACAGTGTGTTCGAGGAGGCGTATTTCATAATGAAGCCGCAAAGCACTAAGGGTATTATGACCGAGCGTGACCTTGTGCTCGAGGCTAACAGAATAATTAAGGAAATATCGTATAAGCAGGAGAAAAATTCAAAAAAATCCGTCAGGATCAGTCCTCTTTTCTTTTTGAGTCTGCTCGTTTTGTCGGCAGGCGGAATAGTGTCTGCAATTTTGTGGATTTTCATTTGAATTCCAATATTAACACAATATTTAAAAAAGCATATTGCAAAAATTCAAAACATAATGTATAATATAGTTGTTTAATTTGTTCGTTACCCCATCGGCACACAAGACGCGGATTGATCGCCCGTTTCCGTGTTTTTTGTAAAACAGCTTGATTTTTTATCAAGCTTTGTTTTGTCGCGCAATTAAATAACTTTTATTCCGTATACGGATATACATATTTTTAGAAAGGCAGAATATAATGGCTAAAAGCAAACTGAAGGTAATGTTTCTCGGCGGACTTCAGGAAATAGGTAAGAATATGTGCGTTCTCGAATACGAGGACGATATTCTCATCGTTGACTGCGGTCTCGGCTTTCCCGACGAGGATATGCTCGGCATAGACCTCGTTATACCAGATATGACGTATCTCGAAAAGAACATCGACAAGGTGCGCGGATTCGTTATTACTCACGGTCACGAGGACCACATCGGAGCGCTTCCCTACGCGCTCAAATCAATAAAGGCTCCCGTTTACGGAACCAGACTCACGATAGGTATCATCGAAAACAAGCTCACCGAGTTTTCGTTTGACTATAATCCCAAGCTTCACACGGTGAAGGCAGGCGACACGGTCAAGCTCGGCTGCTTCAAGGTTGAATTCGTACACGTTAACCACTCGATAGTCGACGCGTGCGCGCTCTCCATCACCACCCCCGTCGGCGTGGTATTCCATTCGGGCGACTTCAAGCTCGACCTCACCCCCATCGAGGGCAAAATGATGGACATCGCAAGAATGGGCGAGATCGGCAACAAGGGCGTGCTCCTTCTTATGTGCGAGTCAACCAACGCAGAGCGTCCCGGTTATACTCCCAGCGAAAAGACGGTCGGCAAGTCGCTTGAGACCATCTTTATGAAAAACAGAGACAAGCGTATCGTTATCGCTACGTTCTCGTCAAACGTACACCGCGTTCAGCAGATAATCGACGCGAGCGCCGCTTGCGGACGTAAGGTTGCGGTTACGGGAAGAAGCATGGTGAATATAGTCAGCACCGCGATAAAGCTTGAATGTATGCACGACCCCGAAAAGGTGCTTATAGACATAAACGATATCAAGAGATATCCGCCCGAGCAGCTCACCATCATCACCACGGGAAGCCAGGGCGAGCCTATGAGCGCTCTTTACAGAATGGCGTTTTCAAATCACGACAAGGTTGAGCTTGGACCGAACGATCTCGTTGTTATCAGCGCGACTGCTATCCCCGGCAACGAAAAGCTTGTCGGCAATATAGTAAACGAGCTATACCGCAAGGGCGTTAACGTGCTAAACGACGCGGTTGCCGACGTTCACGTTTCGGGACACGCGTGTCAGGAGGAGCTAAAGCTTCTTCAGGCGCTTCTCAAGCCCAAATTCTTTATGCCCATACACGGTGAGTGCAAGCATCTTATCAAGAACCGCGAGCTTGCAATAGAAATGGGTATGACTCCCGACAGAATCTTTATTTCGGAGATCGGAAAGGTGCTTGAGCTTACGCGCGACACTGCAAAGTGGGGACAGAACGTTCCCTGCGGACGAGTTCTTGTTGACGGACTCGGTGTCGGCGACGTCGGAAACATCGTGCTTCGTGACAGACGCCATCTCTCACAGGACGGTATCATCGTTGTAGTAGCAACGGTTGACGTTGAGCTTGGAAACATCGTTTCGGGACCCGACATAATCTCACGCGGCTTCGTTTACGTTAGAGAAGCCGAGGAGCTTATGGAGCAGCTTCGTGACGCGGCAAGATATGCTATCGAGGACTGTCTCGACGAGGGATACGCCGACTGGACAGAGATCAAAAACAACGTTAAGGACTGTATGTCGAAGTTTATCTTCAATCAGACCAAGCGCCGTCCTATGATCCTTCCCATAATAATGAACGTATAAAAAAGAGGAGCATCGCTCCTCTTTTTTAATTTTCACAAAGCCATCACGTTTTCGTCTTGTTTTCTTCTTTTTTGACGTGTATAATTAAATCAACAAAAAAATGGAGGTTTTATATGAAAAACATCTTAGCTTTACTGTTATTATCCATTTTTCTCCTGCTTTGCGGTTGCGGCAGTAATAACACGGGAAACAGCACTTTTGTTTTTGAAAACAACTCTGATATAAAAATAACCGACGGAGGTGTTTACACCTTCAGCGGTACAGGAAACGACTGTCAGATAATAGTCGACACAAAGGGCGAGGTAGAGCTTGTTCTTGACGGAGTGGAGCTTTTCGCAAGTAAGCCTCTTATTGACGTACGCTCTGCAAAGCGTGTTACACTGACTCTTGCGGACGCGAGCGAAAACAAGCTTTTGATCGAATCTGCAGATGAGGACGAGTCTTCTGCAATTTTCTCAAAAGCCGATCTTACGCTTGGCGGCAACGGTACACTTACGATAAAGTCAAGCCGTGACGACGGTATCGTAGGCAAAAAGAACATCTCGGTCAGCGGCGGAGTTTACAACATTGACGTGGGTCACAACGGTATTGATTCCGAGCAGCGCATTACGTTTGACGGCGGTAATTTCAACATCAAAAGCGGAAACGATGCTATAAAATCAGAAAACGACGAGCCCGAGCAGGCAAGCATTACGTTTAACGGCGGAAGCTTCAACATTTCAGCGGTAGATGACGGCGTATCGACCACGGGCGACCTTAAGGTCAATAACGCAGACATAAATATTACCGTCTGCGAGGAGGGTCTTGAAGGAAAGACCGTGCTTATCGAAAAAGGAAACATCAATATAGTTGCAAACGACGACGGCATAAACGCGCGCGGAGTTGAGGTCAGCGAGGAAAAATACGAGGGGGCGAACCTCACCGTAAACGGCGGTAATATAAATATCGACGTACACGGCGACGGCGTTGACTCAAACGGTGACTTAAGCTTTATGGGCGGTCAGATATTCATATCGGGCGCGGCGGACAGCGGCAACACGTCTATCGACTTTGATCTCAACTCAAAGCTCGGTGACGCAACGGTTATAGCAACCGGCTTTTCGGGTATGTTCCGCGGATTTAATACTGCCTCAAATCCGACCATAAACGTCTTTCTCGAGGAGGCGGTAGCCGACGCGATAACCCTTAACGATTCAAGCGGAAACATTATAATAAGCTTTGCCCCCACAAAAGAATACAACCATATATTTATTTCCTCTCCGAGCATCAAGCTCGAAAGCACTTATACCCTCAAATACGGCGAAGCGGTGCTTGATATAACCGTCAATACAAACGATACCGTGATAGGCAACGGTGGTTTCGGCGGATTCAGCGGCGGATTCAGCGGTCGCGGACCCGGTGGTTCTATGCCCGACTTCGACATTGAAAATATGCCTCCCATCAAGGGGGAATTTAGCGGCGACAGATATAACGAGTGGGAAAAGCCGCCGACAGGTCAAATGCCCGACAGTGAGGGTGTTCCTCCCGAAATGCCAAACGGCGAATTTCCCGAGGGCTTCTCGGGTGGTAACTTTCCCGAGGGCTTCTCGGGCGGCAGCTTTCCCGATGGTGCACTTCCCGAAGACGGCTTTGGAGGTATGACTCCCCCCGCAAACACCCCTACCCCTCCCGCAAACACGGTTGAAACCTACGAAAAGTCCAAAAACGAGGACGTGAAAAAGCTGCTCGACAGCTCGGGAATGATAGTGACAAATACATATCATAAGCTTGACAACGGCAGCTTTGAGTGCGGTGGATACAACTACAAATACCGTCTTGATATAAGCGGCAGACTCAACAACGCCGCGAAGGACAGCCGTTATGTTATCCTCTCAAACACAGAGGATATAACCTTTGATCAGGCTTGGAGGGCAGGCGGCCTCAGCAGCAATACGAACGATTACTTTGACCCAAAGGATGCGATAATAGTAGAGCGCAGCGGTCTGTAAAAAAAGTCTACGGTTAAAATTAACCGTAGACTTTTTTCGTTATATTACCTTATAGCCCTGCTCCTCGACCGTCTTTTTGAGAAGCTCAAGTGCAACGGTTCCGTCGGTTTTCACGACTGCCGTTCCCTTTTCGTGACTAACGTCGGCGCTGATTACGCCTGCAAGCTCCTCAAGCACCTTTTTGACTCTGCCCGAGCAATGAGTACACATCATACCTTCAATTTTAAGCGCTATTTCCATTTCTTTTTTCCTCTTTTCGGTTTTATTATGATTTAAGTTTACAAGATTAAGCCTTAGCGAATTGGATACAACGCAAAAGCTCGACAGACTCATCGCCGCCGCACCGAGCATAGGATTCAGGGTTATACCGAACGGTATAAGCACGCCTGCGGCGATCGGTATTCCTATCACGTTATATATAAACGCCCAGAACAGGTTTTCCTTTATATTTGTAAGTGTTTTTCTGCCGAGCCTTATAGCTCTCGCAACGTCCGTGGGGCTGTTCTTCATCAGCACGACGTCCGCCGAATCTATGGCGATATCCGTGCCTGCTCCGATAGCAATTCCAAGGTCCGCGCAGGTGAGCGCGGGAGAATCGTTGATTCCGTCGCCAACCATAGCTACTCTGCCGTACCTCTTGAGCTTTTCGATTTCAGCCGATTTGCCGTTTGGAAGAACACCCGCAACTACCTCGTCGATACCAACGATATCGGCTACTGCTCTGGCGGTGCGCTCGTTATCTCCCGTTAGCATTATGACCTTAACACCCATAGACTTGAGCGTGTCTACCGCGTCCTTACTGTCGGGCTTCACCGTGTCGGCAACCGCTATTATGCCTATGACCTTATTATCAAGCGCGAATATAAGAGGCGTTTTGCCGCTGTCGGACAGTGACGTTACCTTATCCGTAACCTCGCCATCAACCTTGGCAAGCTCTGCTATAAACCTCATATTTCCGCCGCAAAGAAGCTTGCCGTCAAGCTCTGCCGTAACTCCGCTGCCCGAAACCGCCCTGAAGCCGTCAAGCTCAAGTGACTTGATATTCCTCTCGAGCGCAAAGTCCACAACTGCGCGCGCAAGCGGATGCTCGCTTTTATTTTCAAGCGAATACGCAAGGGTGATAAGCTCGTCACTCGTGGTGTTACCTAATGGAATTATATCGGTAACCCGCGGCTCACCGAGTGTCACTGTGCCCGTTTTGTCAAGTGCAACGGTGTTTATCCTGCCTGCTTCCTCAAGAGCCGCGGCGGTTTTGAACAGTATTCCATTCTTCGCACCGACTCCCGAGCCTACCATTATGGATACGGGAGTTGCGAGTCCGAGCGCACGGGGACAGCTTATTACGAGCACGGATATTCCGCGAGCAAGCGCAAAGCCGATTTCGCGTCCGAGAACAAGCCAAACGGCAGTTGTAAGGGCAGCAATAGCTATTACCGTCGGGACGAAAATTCCCGAGACCTTATCCGCAAGCCTTGCTATCGGCGCTTTAGTCGCCGCCGCATCGCTTACCGCCTTTATTATCTGCGAAAGTGTGGTATCAGCACCGACTCTCGTTGCTCTGCATTTGAGAAAGCCCGACTGATTTACCGTTGCCGCCGACACGCCGTCGCCAACTGTCTTGTCGATCGGCACGCTTTCGCCCGTCAGCGCGGCTTCATTGACTGCACTCTCGCCCTCGATGACAACTCCGTCAACAGGTATGCTCTCTCCGGGTCTGACCGTGAATATATCGTCAACTCTTACCCCGTCTGCAGGAAGTGTAATCTCCTTGCCGTCTCTTATAACGGTTGCGGTTTTGGGCGCGAGACTGATAAGACCTCTGAGTGCGTCGGTGGTCTTACCCTTGGACCTTGCCTCAAGCATTTTTCCGACAGTTATAAGAGTCAGTATCATAGCCGCCGACTCAAAATAAAGATCGTGCAGATGCATTGCTGCCGCGTCAACTCCGCCCGAAAGCTGAGCCTCGGTCATTACGAAAACAACGCACACACTGTATATAAACGCCGCCGCGCTTCCGAGTGCAACGAGAGTATCCATATTCGGCGCACGGTTGATAATTCCCTTAAAGCCGTTAATAAAGAATTTTTGGTTTATCACCATTACAATAGCCGCCAGAAGCAGCTGCAGAATTCCCGTGGCTACGGGATTGCCTTCAAAAAAGCTCGGGAGGGGAAAGCCCCACATACCGTGCCCCATTGAAACATACATAAGAAGCGCAAGAAAAGCAAGTGAGCCAATAAGACGCCTCTTTAGTATCGGTGTTTCACGGTCTTCAAGGGGATCGTCCGCTTTAGCAGACACCGACGTTGGTGCGGTATTTGAGGCATCTGCAGGTCTTGCAGAGTAGCCTGCGTGGGCTACCGCCTTCATTACGCTCTCCTCGCTCACGTCACCGTCAACCGACATAGAATTAGTCAGCAGACTGACGCTGCAGGAAGCAACGCCGTCGAGTCCCGACACTGCCTTTTCAACACGCGCACTGCACGCTGCACAGCTCATTCCCGAAACCTGATACATTTTCACCCGATATTTCACCCTCTCTTATGCCAAACGGCAAAGCACCGCGCACAACGGCGCGGATTTTTTATACTTCCTTTTTATCAAACTGAGTCGCAATGTTACCGAGGAACTCGGCTTCGCCTATCACAACGGGCTTTACCGTATTGTTTTCGGTATCGTAATCAACTATTGATACCGAGGCGTTCTTGACCCAGTCAATTTCACACATCCTCTCGTCTGCCATACCGAGCCACTCGCACACGAGCGTACGAACGGGTGTTGCGTGTGTCGCAATAAGGACCGTCTTACCCTCATTTTCACGGGCAAGCTTCCACACCTCACGGCGAACTCTTGCCGCAACGTCCGAAACCCTCTCTCCGCTGGCAGGCTTTGCATTCCAAACGTCGGTCTTCCACAAGCCAAACTCCTCAGGATACTTTTCGCCGATCTCCTCGAACAAAAGATTCTCCCACTCACCCGCGTATATTTCGCGCAGCTCCTTATCAGGTATGACCTCAAGTCCGTGAGGCGCGGCTATTATAGTTCCCGTTTCAAAGGCGCGCGAAAGGTCGCTGCCGTATGCTATATCAATTTTGTAGTCCTTGAGATACTCTGCCGCGGCTCTCGCCTGAGCACGTCCTCTTTCCGTGAGTCCGCCGTCAAAATGGCCGTAAAAGCGGTGTGTTTCGTTGCCCGTGCTTTCACCGTGGCGCACAAATATCATTCTCGTCATTTGTGTACTTCTCTTTCTTAATTTTATCTGACAATATTTTAGCACAAACAAAAATCAATGTCAACAAACCAAGTCTTATATTACGCAAAAAACCGCGGAAAATTCCGCGGTTTTTTTGATTTATCAAACAGTGTGGATCTTGTTTTCGGAGTCGGCGTTAGCACCGTCGAGTCCGTACTTCTGATTCTTTCTGTATTCAAAGAACTTGGTAGCAACCTGCTCAAAGAGCGCGTAGGAGAGAACGTCCTCCTCCTGCTCGGAGTACTCGCTTACCTTCTCGCGGAGAGTATCAAGCTCAGGCTTGATGTTGTCTGCGGGACGACAGGTGATCTGCTTTTCGTCTCCGATTATCTTCTTTGCGAATTCCGGGTCTATCGCCACGGGTGTCTTTCCGTAATCGCCTCTTACAATGCCCTTGAATTCCTTTGTTACAGTCTTGTATCTCTCGCCCATAAGAACGTTAAATACTGCCTGTGTTCCGACGATCTGCGATGAGGGAGTTACGAGAGGCGGATAGCCTGCGTCTGCTCTTACTCTCGGCACCTCTGCAAGAACCTCGGGAAGAAGCTCGCTCTTTCCTGCCTGCTTGAGCTGAGAAACGAGGTTGGAGAGCATTCCGCCGGGAACCTGATAAAGAAGCGCGTTAACGTCTACCTTGAGCACCTTGGGATCAAGCAGACCCTCCTTGAGGTATCTCTCCTTGAGAGGTGTGAAGTACTTGCATACCTCGTCAAGCTTGTTAAGGTCAAGACCTGTGTCATACTCCGTGCCTGCGAGAGCCGCAACGATAGGCTCTGTGGGGGGCTGTGAGGTACCCATTGACAAAGGAGAGATAGCGGTGTCTACGATGTCAATGCCTGCTTCGATCGCCTTAAGGAGCGTCATTGAAGCGATACCTGCGGTGTAGTGGGTGTGAAGCTCAAGGGGAAGGGTCGGGAACTCGCTCTTGAGTGCCTTTACGAGTACTTCAGCATCGT
>JAZNNG010000001.1:0-29499 GCA_045580165.1 Eubacteriales bacterium | reverse complement strand
CTTTATTATGTTTTCTTTGCATCACAATCCCTCCGTCACGCTTCGCGTGCCACCTCCCTTTACACAAGGGAGGCTTGCGCAGATACGCAATCCTTTTTTGGCAAATTGAGTTTTGTTACGTTAACTTGTTTAATAAAAAGTACGGGCGCTGACCAACTACAATCATATTTGTTACATCAGAAATATCATAGTCGCTATTTTTATATGTCAACAAAAACTCTTGTTCACTCGGGTAAACAATTTCTTGACCATACCAAGGGGTCAAGGATTGCGGTGTAAGCTCCAAGTATGTTATTTTACTTTCTGCCTCAAACGTTAGTATAGTGTGTACTTTGTTTTTCTTCTTGTTGTGTCACAATCATATTTTACTTGGAACATTTAAATTATCAAGTATAGATTTCATTACCAAAACCGCATCTACACAAGTACCGATTTTTTCTTTAAGCGTGACAGATGGATCTTGAACAGTATAAACAGTCAATGAGAGATGATAATAGTCATTATCAAATCCATTTTTCATATTCGGTTTATATTTTCGACCGTCAACAATGAAGCCGTACTCAAAACCGTTGTTATATAATTTTGATTTTAGAATATTGCATATTTCTTTGATTGTCATTCTCAAGTTCACCCATCAAATTTTTGTTTCTTGTTTATAACTTATTTTACATCTACATTATAGCATAAAAACCGCAAAAATCAATCTGCGGTTTCTATTTTTCTGTCGGTAGGTGGTGTACTCTAAAACTGTCCTTAAGAGTACGCACCCTTTTCCGATGGCTTTTTTGTTTGTTGGCTTTACGCGATAGTGGGTTTTAGTTTGCGCCTTTTTGCTTTGTGGTGAGCGAAATCACCACCCGTACCCTGTAATCTCTTACTCTCCCTTTCTCTTGCTTACCTTTATTATCCCTACCGTCATATCGTCTGCCTTGACGTTGTTCACCCCCGCCGAATCAAGTATCTTCTGCGCCATTTTATCAAGATCACTGTCAAAATCAAAGGCGAGAAGCTCGGTCAGCCACGCTCCGTCCTCCAGCGAGGACGCAACTCCGTCGCTGAACATCACTATAACGTCGCCGTCGCAAAGCTCAAAGTTTATGACCTCCGCATCTGTATCCTTGAGTATACCGATGGGCAGGGTCTTCGACTGCAGCTTATACAGGTTTTTCTCCCTTATAATATACGAAGGCGCGGCGCCGCTTTTTATAAAGCAGCCCTTACCGGCGACAAGATCAAGTTCTGCGAGGTCGACACCTGCCGAGCATTCTGCTCTGCGGCTTCTTATAAAGCCGTTGAGCATTTCTATCACAATTGAGCTATCACATCCTGCCGAGAGTAGCTTTGACAAGAACATCGTACAAAGTCTGCTTGTCAGCGCCGCCTCCTTACCGCTTCCCATCCCGTCCGATATGAGATGATAGAATTTACCGTCACGGCTTTCAAAGAACGTGGACGAGTCGCCGTTTATATCACTGTTCTCCATTTTTGTGCTTTTCGAGGCGTAGCTTACCTCAAAGCCCCTCTCGCTTGAAAGCGACATCGACACTATATCCTCGTCGATCTCAAAAACGGGTGCGGTCAGCTTTGTTTCGCACACGTTTTCAAACGCGCGGCGGATATCCTGTGCGCCAAGCTTGACCTGTGACAGATTTATTCCCGTCACTCTGATGTGCTTTTTTCTCTTGCCGTAAACGTAAACGCTCTCCGCGTCAAAATCCATATATCTTATCGCACGCATCAGCTTTGATGAGAGCTCGCGGTCAAACTCATACTCGAGGTCGTTTACCTTTGAGGCGTTGCTTATAAGCTTTGACATAATTTTATAGTCTATCGCAAAAACGGCGGTTCGGTCGTCGCGGATAAGGCTTTCAAGATGCTTTGAGTAATTGAGGTTTGCCTCGGACACTATCTTGAGAATATTGAAGCATTTTTCGCCTGCGTATTCGGGCACGTCGCTCATATCTATCCTGCCCTTTGCGTTAAGCGCGTTCGTGAATTTTCCGACAAGATCGTAGGTTGCCATAGCCTCTCTGCCGTAGCAGACGGGCGAGAGCGAGCATTTTCTGCAAAACGGACGAAAGCTGTTTTCGCATATTTCCTTTATGTCAAGAATATCGGGGCGGCGTAGCCTGTCCGACAGTAGCGCTACGGTTTTTGAGAGCGAATCGAGCGCCGCCGATACCTCCTCAAGCGACTCCTTGTTATCACACAGTATCGCTTGACTTATGAGCGCTTTTTCACTTTCGCGCCGTCTGTAATACGATATCGACTTAAAGCATTCGGGCTTTGGAAGCAGATCGTAGTAGGCAAGCGGCAAAAAGACCGCGCCTCCTGCGCCAAGCTCGGGCAAAAGTGTGGTAAACGCCGCAAATCCGCTTTGCGCGACACCGAAAAGAAGTCCCGTTAGCACCGACGCGCCCACCGCGCCGAAAAGCGACAGGTTATAAAGCGCTCCCGACACGAAGCCTACAAGCGCGAACATCGGCGCCGTACCGACCCCGAACGCAAGTCCCGCAAAAAGACCGACCACCGTGCCGCGCAGAACGCCGAAGCGCTTTGACGTATACAAGGTTATAAGGTACGCGCAGAGAGTTCCTGCCGAAAAACCTATAATATAGTAAAGCTTTATCGAATACACAACGCTGAACACGGCAACTGCGGCGCAAAGCTCGGCAAGCTGCTTTGGCGGACTCTTCATATCAGTAAGTGTGTAGTAAACGAAGCACAAAAGCGGAGACGCCAGCACGCAGGTAATGAGCGCAAAGAGATCGTAATAGAGAAAGCCGTCTGAGATAAGCCTTGCGAGGCTTATCGACAGAGAGCAGACGATAACGCTTATCAGACGCAGGGAGATCGGCTCTGAAAACACGCGGGTCAGCACAGGCGCCTCGCTTTTCCCGAAAAGCTTTTGCCTTATTATTTTTTCTCTGTTGCTCGCGCTTTCGTTGTCACCCATCAATCTTGAGAACGCGTATCTGAGACCGAGCGCCGCGGTATAGATAAAAAAGAAGATGGGCGAGGCAGCACCGTGGGTAAGCGAGGACACGATAAGTCCTGCGTAAATAAAAACAATGTCCCGTGACGCAGAGCATAAAAGCGCGAGTCCGAACGGGTATGTGTCGAACACACCTGCCGCCGAGCCGAAAAGATACGAAATCAGCACTATTGCGCCTTTTTTCAAAAAATATGTAATTGCCGCACGGAAAAATCTTGCGAGCACCGCACGGTCGGGCTTTTTGTCGGCGGTGGGAGAAAGACTTTCTTTCAGAGAGTCGATGACTCTGTAAAAGCGCTTTTTTATATCCGTCAGAAAGCTTGGTTGATTTTTATCCGTCATAATTTGCACTTCCTTTGCCTTTAGTGGGAACATTTTACTACACGGGCAAAGGAGTTTTTGTCGAAGTGAGGGTGTAAAATAGTGTCGGTTTTTGCTAGTGTGGGAAAGGGGTGTTTAGTTTGAGTTTAGAAATTGAGTATGACCTGATTATGATTTGTGGAAGTTTGAGATGGTTTTGTTCATTTCTGTACGGACAGAAACAAACCCAAGTCAACCACCCCCCTCTAAACTCAAACTAATTCCCCCTCACCAACAAAAAAGCCATCGGATGAACCGATGACTTTCCCTTTTTTCACTTTTTTATTTTCCTTAACACCTTAGCAACACCGCCGAGGATAGGCTTTGCATTGAGCGCAAAGATAAGCACCGCGCCAAGTAGCTGCACCCCATACATAAGCGGCAGCTCGAAGATGAGAAACGCCGACTGCACAAGAATTATCACCGTATTCGCCGTGACCTTGACGGGATACTGCTTAAACGGTATCATCTTTTTCGTCGTTACCGCGCGGATAATATACACGAGCAGATAGCAAATAAACGTAGCGAGAGCCGCGCCGTTAGCGCCCATCGGACCGATAAGCAGCACGTTGAGCACCATATTTACGACCGCACCTACAAACGCGGTCACAAACGAGAGCATACTCTTTTTGTCAACGAGGTAAACACTGCCCATAAAGGTTACAAGACTCGAATACACAGTCGCTGTTATAAGAAGCGGCATAAATCGCCACGCCTCAAAATACGACGGCGCGAACAAAATCCTTGCAAACAACTGCGAAAACGCTATAAGCACCGAAGCGCTTATAAAAAGCATTCCCTGGAAGCTGTTGAACACCACTGAGAAAAATTCCGCGTGCTCCATCTTGCCCTCGTCGCGCTCCGTGACCGCAGAAAACTGCCACGCCTCGGTAAACACGCTCGACAAAAGCAAAAGAATTGTCGGTATCTTGAACGCCGCGGCGTACAGACCGTTTATCTCGTCACCCAGCACCCCTCGGATTATGTATCTGTCTGCGACGTTAGTCACCCACCAGAAAACAGTCGTCGGGATAAGCGGCACGCTGTATCTCAGCATCTCAACGAGAAGCTTACGGTCAAAATGCTTAAATCCAATGCTTTTCCACAGGGCAAGCCTCAAAAACAGAAATACGGTTGTCAGAAAATCGGCTATAATTACCGACAAAACGTATCCCGTGACCCCCATATCGAAGCCAACGAGGAACAGAATATTAAATCCGACGTTAAGCGCGGTTGAAATTATGCCCTGGACTGCGAAAAGCGTGTTCTGCCCGATAGCACGGGTGTATCTCGACACGAGGTAGTGAACGCTCGAGCAGAGAACGTAGAGATATATAAGGATAAAATATCCGTCAAAGTATTCTATTCTGCAAAGCAGAGGCAAAAACAGAGCAAATACGCCGGCTCCCGCAAGAGTCATAAACAGACCCGTTGTAAGCGTGCGGCGGCTATCGCGTTCACGGTCCATCGCAAAGCGAAAGACCGCCTCGTACATGCCGAGGGAGATCAGCGGTATGAGCAGGTTTGCCGTCTGTGAGATTATGTCCGCGGTACTGTACTCGCTGCTTGACAAAAGCCTCGTGTAAAGCGGCATAAGGAAGAACACGATAAGCTTTGAGCCGAGAGTTCCGAGCGCAAGCACGGCGGTGTTGGTAATCAGCTTTTTATACTTGTTCACTTTTAACTCCGTTATCAGAAAATTGGCGCGAAAAGTCTTAAAATACTCATCATAATACCGTGACGGCGCTTTATGAGTCTGAATTTGTCGGGTGTTATAATATCGCTTTTCGCCTGGGTTTCAAGAAAATCGGCAGTCATATCCGAGATCATATCCGAGCCCGCTATAAACGCGGCGCATTCAAAATGCAGAAACAGGCTTCTGTAATCGAGGTTGACCGAGCCGACCACGGCACGCTTACCGTCAGCAACAAGGGTCTTTGAGTGGATGAAGCCGGGTGTGTACTCGTATATCTTGACTCCGTTATTTACAAGCTCGGGATAGAACGAGCGCGTAACCATATGAACGTACCACTTGTCGGGCACGGCAGGCGTTATTATCCGCACGTCAACTCCGCTTTTTGCGGCGAGTGAAAGCGCGGTGATAAGCTCGTTGTCGGGAATGAGGTAGGGGGTGGTGATATAGATGTAATCCCTTGCACGTGAGATCAGATTAAGATACGCCCTCTCGCCTGTGTTTTCATTATCAAGGGGAGAGTCCGCGTAGGGCTGAACGAACGAGTCCGAGTACTCTTCCGTAAATTCGGGTAGAAGATCCTTGATATTTTCGTCAATGGGGTTCTCCAAATACCACGTCTTTAAGAACATCAGGGTAAGAGATTTTGCCGCCTCGCCCTCAATAAGCACCGACGAATCCTTCCAATGACCGAAGCGCTCAATACGGTTTACGTATTCGTCACCGATATTGACGCCGCCCGTTATTGCCACCCTTCCGTCAACCACGAATATCTTTCTGTGGTCGCGGTTGTTCTGAATTACCGTAACAGACGGCTTGAAGGGATTGAACACCATCACCTTGATGCCGACCTCCGCCATTCTCTTTTTGAAGTCGGAGCTCAGAGTGGAGCTTCCCATACCGTCATAGATTATTCTGACGTCAACGCCGTTTCGCGCCTTTTCACGAAGCGGAACGTAAAGCTCCCGCCAGAAGCTGTCCTCGCGGATTATAAACGACTCGATAAATACGTATTTTTCAGCCCTTGCAAGCTCTCGCTTCATAGCCTCGAAGCAAGCTTCGCCGGTTGCCAAAAATTCTTCGCGCGCACCGCGGAATAGGGGATATCCGACACCGCTTAAATATCTTGCGTTAGCCTCTGCGTCGGGGTCTGACGAGCGAATAGCGCTTATCGCGTCGCTATCGTCAGCGTTATGGGCATTCACTGTGCTCGATATCTTTTTTTCCTTGTTGCGAAGCTCCTTTGTGGACGCCTGTCCCTTTGAAATTATATAAAGAAGTCCGCCGAAGATGGGGAAAGAAAGTATGGGTATTATCCACGCAAGCTTATATGCGGGATTGGTCGGGGTGTTTACGATGTAGACCACTACGATAAGACTGAGCGCGGTCACAGCTATGGTAAAATATATAAACGCGTCGCTCATAAGGAATATGGCAAACAGAGAAATGACTATCTGCAAAAGAGCAAGCAGCGCGGTCATAACAAGACGTCCCGTGGCCTTCTGAAGAATTCCTTTCTTCAATATCCCATCTCCTTTCTCCGAAATTTCTTACATATAATACAATATTACCACAACTTGATAAATTTTTCAACCGTGAGAGTGTTTTTTTACAAAATGCTTGACATTAGTTTTTCACTGTGTCATAATATCATAAACGGGCACGTCAAGCGTGTCGGAAATAAGCGAAAAGAGGAGCTTACAATGGCAATAAAGGTAACTGTTTGGAACGAAGGCTTACACGACGTGACAAACGAAAGAGTCAAAGAGCTATATCCTACGGGAATGCACGGATTTATAAAGGAATTTCTCGAAAAGGATGAAAATATAATCGTCAGAACCGCTACCCTTCGCGGTCCCGACACTCTCACCGACGATCTTCTTTATGACACAGACGTGCTTATCTGGTGGGGACACATGCTGCACGACGAGGTTCCCGACGAGCTCGTAAATAAGGTCGCGCACAGAGTAATGTGCGAAAAAATGGGCTTCATCCCCCTTCACAGCGCCCATAAGTCAAAGCCGTTTGCAAAGATAGTCGGTACCACGGGCGATCTCTCGTGGGGCGACGATTGCCTTGAAATAGTCTGGAATATGCTTCCCGCGCACCCTATCGCCGCAGGAATTCCCGAATACTTCCATCTTGAGAAGGAAGAAATGTACGGCGAGCCCTTCACCGCGCCTCAGCCCGACGAGCTTGTGTTCACAAGCTGGTACGAGGACGGACACATCTTCAGAAGCGGTCTTTGCTACTACCGAGGTCTGGGAAAGGTGTTCTCCTTCCAGCCCGGTCACGAAACAAATCCCGTTTTCCACAACGAATACGTACAGAAGATAATAAGAAACGCGGTATATTGGGCGGCTCCCTGCGACACGCTCGTGCCGAAGCCTCAATGTCCGTTCAGACGTTCTGTCGTTGACGAAATAAGAAACGCAAAATAATGAAAGGCACGCCCGATAAAATTCGGGCGTGCTTTTTGTTTGACAAAAATTTAACTTTTTTTGAAAAAACTATTGCTTTTTGTGAAATTTTCTGATATAATACGGGCTATGGGATCGCTTTGCAATAGTGAGGCGGTATAAAATAAGGGCTATGTGACGGATTCAGAAGATGCGAAAGCAACCGAAGGAGTAACGCTCTCAGGTGTCGTAAGACGAGGACTGAATTCTGATAGCACTCCGGAGAAGTCCGCAAGGATGCCGAAGGTGCAATACGCAAACGCGTAAATCTCTCAGGCAAAAGGACGGAGCAAATACTTATTCCCGAAGTTTTTTCTTTGGGGCTATTTGCATTTTTTCGGAGTTAAACGGTGTGCGTTTAGCTCTTTTTTATTTTTTTACAGGAGGGTTATTTACAATGACTCAGTTTTTTGAATCACTCGCAGCATACAATGAAGTGATCAACAAGTTTGTATGGACTACTCTCGGTCTTGCGCTCCTTTTGTTTACAGGCGTGCTCACGACCGTGATTACCAAATTCTTTCAGGTGTCCCATATCGGTCACTGGATGAAGGAAACTCTCGGTAGCCTTTTCAAGAAGGACGTTATCTCCCATACGGGCGACAAGGCGTCCATCTCTCCCTTCCAGGCGCTCTGTACTGCTCTTGCAGCTACTATCGGTGTAGGTAACATCGTCGGCGTTGCGGCTGCTATCTGTATCGGTGGTCCAGGTGCGGTGTTCTGGATGTGGGTTGCCGCTTTCTTCGGTATGATGACAAACTACTCCGAAAACGTTCTCGGTCTTTACTATCGCCGCAAGAACAAGGACGGCGAATGGTCGGGCGGCGCTATGTACTACCTTGAGGACGGTCTCGGCTCCTTCAAGGGCTGCAAATACGTCGGCAAGGTCCTCGCTATCCTCTTCTCGATCTTCACCCTTCTCGCGTCTTTCGGTATCGGCGCTATGGGTCAGATCAACAAGATAGTCGTTAACCTTGAGTCTGCGTTCAAAATAGACGCTCTCGCAAGCATCGAGCTCTACGATGGCGTTTCGCTCTACACAGTAATTCTCGGCGCGGTACTCGTTATTATCGCAGGTCTTATCGTTCTCGGCGGTCTTCAGAGAATCGCCGCTTTTGCAGAAAAGATAGTTCCCTTTATGGTAGTATTCTTTGTTTTAGGAAGTATTGTGATCATCGGCGTTAACTACGCAAGCGTTCTTCCCGCATTCAAGGCTATATTCGTTCAGGCGTTCCACCCCATCGCGGTAGGCGGCGGTATCACCGGTGCTATCATCAAGACCGTTATGGTACAGGGCTTCAAGAGAGGAGTTTTCTCTAACGAGGCAGGTCTCGGCTCATCGGTTATGGTTCACTCCAACACAAACATCAAGGAGCCCGTTAAGCAGGGTATGTGGGGTATATTCGAGGTGTTCGCGGATACTATAGTAGTCTGCACAATGACTGCTCTCGTCGTCCTTACCTCGGGCGTTTACGATCTTAACGGTGCTATGGGTTATGCCGAAGGTCAGGACGCCACCATGGTTGCAGATGCGTTCAACACGGTATTCAGCTGGGGTAACATCGGCGGTAAGTTTATTGCTATCGCTATTCTTCTCTTCGCCTTCACAACCGTTCTCGGTTGGGACCATTACGGCTCCAAGGCTTGGGAATACCTCTTTGGTACGAAGACTCTTAAGATCTACAAGGTTATCCACCTCGTTATGATAATGTTCGGTGCGCTTCTTACCTCTTCTCTCGCTTGGGACATCTCGGACACGTTCAACGGTCTTATGATGATACCAAACCTTATAGGCGTTATCTGTCTGTCGGGTCTTGTTTATAAGATCACCAAGAACTACATTGACAGACATCTTCGCAAGAAGGACGTTAAGCCCGTTCTTTCGGCTTTCCCCGAATACAATGACGAGAAGTAAGATTTAGAAGAATAAAATTAAACGGCAGAGCTTTCTCTGCCGTTTTTTGTTTGTATGGTTGGGGTGGGGGCGTTGTTTGTGTTAAGGGGAGTATAAACTAATTTTGTTTGTTGAAAGTTAAGTTGCTTTGTTCCTTTCTGTACGGACAGAAACGAACCAAAGAGCCGTTCAAGAGGGGATTCGAGACCCCCTCTTGAAAATCTCCCCCCCCTCGCCAAAGGGATGCTCCCTTTGGAATCCCTCGCGACACGTTTGTTTTTCACGCTATGTGAAATTGTGGGCGCATAATTTTGCTTTGCGATAAAATTTCAAGTTTCACCGTAGGGGAGGGGTCTCCCCCTCCCGTCCGAATTTACACAGACGAACGTGTACGGGTTGAGATTTTACGGGCGATTCGTGAATCGCCCCTACAAATCCTCACGCGCTGTATGGGAGCCGACCCTTGTCGGCCGCGCGCCTTGCCTGAGGGGGCTAAGCGCAACCTCACCCCGTACACGCTTGTTACAGATTCGGCTCGAAGCAGGGCATAAGCTCAAGCTTAAACAGGTTAGCCTTGTGACGCCCGTCAATAAGCGCCTTCGTTTCGGCACTATCTATCTCGCCCGTGCGGATGTATCTGTCAAGCACGGCGTATGTGAAGCCGAGATTTTCTTCGTCCGTCTTACCGCAAAGTCCGTCGATCGGGGTTTTCTCAACAAGCTCATACGGGAGCCCGAGAAGATGTCCGATCTCCTTGACCTCGGCAACCGTCAGTCTCGACAGAGGACTGAAATCGCCTGCCGCATCGCCGTAACGGGTGGAGTATCCGACGTAGTCCTCAGACAAATTGCAGGTGTTGACCACCCTGCCGTTAAAGCTCTGCGAAACTGCGTAAAGCGTCGACATACGGATTCGCGGGGGGACGTTGTTACGGGTCTGCTCGGTTATCTCCACACCCTCGGGAAAGCTTCCGAGTATCCCGTCAACCGCATTTTTGATGTTGATCTCAAAGCGCCTTATCCCAAGATGGTCGCAGAGCTTGTACGCGGCGTCGATATCGTGCTGCTCACCGTTTGGCATAAGCACGCCGATAACTCGCTCACGGCCAAGCGCCTCAACGCAGAGCGCCGCGGCAACAGAGCTGTCCTTGCCGCCCGAAATACCGATGACCGCATTGCATCCGCGTCCGTTCCTTTCAAAAAAATCTGTTATCCACTTAACGCAGTCGTCTTTGACCCTTTGCGCGTTGAACATGTCGGTTCTCCTTAATGAAACAAGTGTGTTATTTAAATTATACATAAAAAAAGATTTTGTGTCAATGCTTGGGAAATAGTGTTGAAAAAGAGTGAAACGGGTGGTATAATGGAGTAAATACGGACGGAGAGACTTTTATGAAGGAAATATTCCCGAATTACTATAAAAAATTCAAATGTATCGCTGATAAATGCAAGCATAGCTGTTGTATCGGCTGGGAGATCGACATTGATGACGATACGCTTGACTTCTATAATGCCCTCGACTCCGAGCTTGGCGAGAGAATAAGAAAAAATATAGAGGGCGAGGTGCCTCACTTTGTTCTCGGAGAGGGCGAACGTTGCCCGCTTTTGAACGAAAACGGACTTTGTGACGTTATATCGGAGCTTGGCGAGAACGGAGTCTGTGATATATGCCGTATGCACCCGAGATTTTGTAATTTTTACGATGATTTCACCGAAATAGGGCTCGGACTTTGTTGCGAGGAGGCGGCAAGGATCGTGCTGACCGAAGCCGAGAGTTTTTTTATCGACCTGCCCGAATCGGCAAAAAGCCGTGAGCTTTTCGCAGAGCGCGGCGAGGTTTTTGATATTTTGCAAAGCAGAAGCGAAAGTGTTCTTGAAAGACTTGATAAGCTCGCGGCAAAATACGGGTTTATAACCAAGCCTTCAACCGATGAGCTTTATGAGCTTTACAAGTCGCTTGAAAGGCTTGATAAAGGCTGGGACATTGAACTTGAAAAGCTTAAGGGCGCGGATATGACGTCGGCGCTTGAAAGAAAAGACCTTCAAATTCTCTTTGAGCAGCTTGCCTGCTATTTTATATTCCGTCACTTTGAGGGCGGCGTTGGATTTACGCTTGTAAGTATGCTTGCATTAGGCGTGATATGCGCAAAATGCGAGAGTATTGACGAGGTACTCGATATAGTCAGAATGTACTCGTCGGAGATAGAATATTCGGAGGAAAACACCGAAAAGGTACGGGAATTTCTCAGGTAAATAACAAGAATGACACCAAAAGCGATCAAGGGGCGTCAGTAAAAGGAAAGGAGGCTCGCCTTATGGAAAAGCATATAAATATCGGCATTCGAGACCTGTGCGAAAGGGTATTACCGTGGGGTAGCCTCGACACGCGCCGCAGCGCCTTCCGGGTTATCGAAAGCGTGCGTCTGCACAAGGAGCTTCAGAAAAAGGGCGGCGACGTTTACACCGCCGAGCTTCCCGTCAGCGCAAGCTTTGAGTCAAACGGCTTCACCGTGACTCTTTCGGGTCGCGCCGACGGAGTAATTCAGACCGAGGACGGCTATATAGTAGAGGAAATAAAATGCGTCAACGTCCCCGTAAGGACTCTTGAGTCCGGCTTCTGTCCTACTCATCTCGCACAGGCGATGTGCTACGCGTATATTTACGCCGTAGACCACCGCCTCAACTCTATTACGGTGCGCCTCACCTACTGCGACGTTTCAACCGAGGAGACCGTAAATTTCGACTACGTTTACGACGCGTCCTCCCTCAAGGATTTTACCGAAAATCTGCTTTTTGAATTCACTCAGATAGAAGCTGAAAAGCTTGCACGACGCGCCGAATTCAACTCAAGCGCAAAGCGCTTGGCATTCCCGTACGGCGACTACCGTGAGGGTCAGCGCACTCTTGCCGAGCACGTTCTCGAGGCGGTCTGCACGAGAAAAAAGCTTTTTGCCGAGGCCCCCACGGGCACGGGCAAGACTGTTGCAACTCTTTTCCCTGCCATCAAGGCGCTTGGCGCAGGCTACGGCTCCAAGATATTCTATTTTACCTCAAAAACCACCATTGCAAAGGCGGCGGCAGACACCTTCAAGCTCTTGCAAAGCGGCGGACTCAAGGGCTCTGCGATAATAATCAGCGCGCGCGAGCGTATTTGCAGACGTACCCCCGAGACCTGCGAGCCGTCCGTGTGCGGACACGCCGACTGTTGCTTTGAAAGAATAAACGAAGCAACGCTTGACGCGGTCAGAAACGAAACGTTTTTCGACCGTGAGGTAATCGACCGCTACGCCGACAAGCACAGAGTATGCCCGTTTGAGCTGTCGCTATCGATATCAGAGTGGTGCGAGCTCGTTATATGCGACTATAACTACTTGTTCGACCCGAACGCATATTTCAGGCGGTATTTCTCGGCGTACGGCGACTATATCTTCCTCATCGACGAGGCGCACAACCTCGGTGACCGAGCGCGTGAGATGTATACTCACTCGGTAAAAAGCAGTGATATCGAGGCACTTCTCACACAAATAAGCAGTGAGGACAGGCTTTTATATCCGAAGGCGCTTGAGGTGCTTGAGTATATGAGGACCGCCGATAAGCTCATTGAAAAAACAAACCGCAGAGAGGGCGAGATCGGTACGTTCGTTTCCGAAAAGCCGTTCGGAATACTCAACAGACGTCTTGGCGAGCTGGTGTATGCCTTCGATCAGTATTTCGACAGGCACAAGGGCTCGGAAAGACGCTTCGGAGAGCTTTATTTTGAGATAAAAAATCACTTGAAGATAGCAGAGCATTACACCGAAAAATACGTCAGCACCATTGATTTCAAAAACGGCGAATATACGTTCCGTGAGCTTTGTGTTGATCCCTCGGACGTTATTTCCCAAAGAGCGTCGCTCGGACGCGGCGCGGTGTTCTTCTCGGCAACGCTTTCACCGTTTGATTACTATAAAAGTATCCTTGGCGGCGAGGAAAACGACCTGTATCTGACTCTGCCGTCACCGTTTCCAAAGGAAAATCTGTGCCTTTGTTCGACCTACAAATTCAGTACGAGGCTTGACGACCGCAAAGCCACGAATACCGCGCTTGCGAAGCTGCTTTCCGTGTTTGTGAGCGCAAAACGCGGTAATTACATCGTGTTCTTTCCCTCGTACAAGTATATGAGCGCGGTGCACGACGAGTATAAGCGGCTCTACCCGAGCGCGCGCACCATTATTCAGAAAAGCTCTATGACGGGCGATGAGAGGCTTGAGTTTATAAGCTGCTTTGAGGACCCTGCGGCGTCTGTGAAAATGCAGACACAGAGTGAGAGCGAGACAAGCGAAAAAAGCGAGCGCGACGCTATGCTCGCAGAGCTCGGCATAACGCGCGGAGCCTCACTTTTCGGACGAATGGGCTCGGCAAATACGGCGGGCAATAAAAGCGCAAAGGACGCACCCGAAACCAACTCCTTGCTTGCGTTTGCGGTGCTCGGCGGAGTTTTTGCGGAGGGTGTTGACTACGCAGGCGAAAGGCTTATCGGCTGCGCTATCGTAGGCGTGGGACTTCCCGGAATCAACGACGAATCAAACATAATTTCAGAGCATTACAATAAGAAAAGCTGTGACGAAAATATGCCCGGCTACGATTTTGCATACCGTATTCCGGGTATGATAAAGGTGCTTCAGGCGGCAGGGCGTGTTATAAGGAGTGAGAACGATCGCGGCGCGGTGCTTCTTATCGACGACCGCTTTGCAACCCCCGAGTATACGCGCCTGTTCCCGTCGCATTGGAAGCACATCAAATACGTGGGTAACGACGCGGCGCTTGCGGAGCTTTTGCGGCGATTCTACCGTGAGTAGAGAGAAGGAGAGTGTGGATCTCTCCTTCTTTTTTGTGTTTTGATATTCTGCTTTTCGCTCGTAGGGGAGGCTGATAGCCTCCCGTTCAAAACTCTATCAGCTTATCGTTATGGGTTGAGATTGAAATTCGGTTGTAGGGGAGGGGCTTGCTGCCGCCGCAAGAATGAAAAATTTTCTCTCAACAATAAATAGAGATTAGATTGTAAATTTCGTTGTAAACGGGACGCCGAGGGCGTCGTCCCCTGCGAAACAACTTCAAAATCATTTGGTAGGGGAGGGGTATTCCCTCCCGTCCAAATCCGCACAGACGAACGGGTATGGGTGAAGATTTCGCTTGACACAAATCCACGCGCGCTGTTTGCCTGTCGGGGCGTCCCGACTTTTGCGCCGTTTTTTAAAAAAGCGGCAAAACTACTTGTAAATGGGAGAGTGTTCTGTTATAATATATATTACAACATTAGTTTTTGGCGAAGGGAGAGGTATGATGAGGCTTGATAATATCAGATGCCCGATATGTGGCGGCGATATTTCGCAAATCGGAGGCTCGCTTGCGTGCGTAAGCCGACATACCTTTGATATTGCCAAAAGCGGATACGTCAACTTAAACGTCAAGGGCGCGGCGGCAGGCGACTCCAAGGAAATGGTGACGGCAAGGTCAAGCTTTCTTGACGCGGGCTATTACTCAAGGTTTGCGGACAAGCTTGTTGAAACGGTCAACTCTATGCCGCACGGGACGGTTATCGACGCAGGGTGCGGCGAGGGCTACTACTCGGTGCGTGCGGCAAAGGAAACGGGAAGCGAGCTTTACGGCTTTGACCTGTCTAAAGCGGCTATCGAAAAGGCGGCAAAAAGAGCCGCGGCGGCAAACGCCGACGCAAGCTTTTTCGTGGGCGGAATATTCGACCTTCCCGTAAAGAGCGAGAGCGTTGACGTAGTGCTCAACCTGTTCGCACCGTGTGCGAACGAGGAGTTTTCACGAGTACTTAAGCCTCACGGTCACCTGATAATGGGTATCGCGGGCGAAAACCACCTGCTCGGACTCAAATCCGCGCTTTACAATGAGGTTTATCTCAACAACCCCGAAAAGCTTGCCGAAATTGACGGATTTACAAGAATAAAAGCCGAAAAAGTGAGCTACAAAACGGTGATAGAGGGCAGGGAGCAGATAGAAAACCTGTTCTCAATGACTCCGTACTATTGGAAGACCTCAAGAGAGGACGCGGAGAAGCTAAGAGAGCTTGATACGCTTGAAACCGAGCTTGATTTTGAAATAGCGGTGTTTGAAAAGAACTGACAGAAGGAAAATTGATATGAAGGTATCGGTAGTTATACCCGCGTACAACGAAAACGCGGTGGTTTATGAAAATATGACCTTCCTTGACGGCAAGTGCAAGGAATACTTCGACGATTATGAGATAATCGTGGTAAGCGACGGAAGCACGGACGGAACGTGGGACACGGTAAAAGAAAAGCTCGTGCCGCTTGGAATCGTCGACGCAGGCTACGAAAAGAATCTCGGCAAGGGCGGCGCGCTGAAGGCAGGCGTGGCGGCGGCAAGCGGAGATATAATAGTCACCACCGACTGTGACCTCGCTTACGGCACGGACGTAATAAAAATCGCCGCCGAGTATCTCTCTGAGAACACCGACGCGGACCTGCTTATCGGCTCGCGCAGTAAGGCCAAGGATGGCTTTGAGGGCTATCCGCTGATAAGACGGTTGGCATCGAAAACGTATTTTTCGATGATATCGATCATCGCAGGCATCAAGGTCAGCGACTCGCAGTGCGGATTCAAGGTCTACAGACGCGAGGCAGGCAAGGAGTTGTTTGCACCTCTTGAAACGAACGGCTTTGCTTTTGACCTTGAGATACTTATGAGGGCGACGCGCGAAGGGAAAAGGATTTGCGAGATGCCCGTAAAGATAATCAGGCATTCGGAATCCAAGATATCGGTAGTAAGAGATTCGGTAAGAATGCTCAAGGACGTAATGAGGATAAAAAAGATATTCAGGCGGTAGCACCCGCGGGAAACAGCGCGGTCGGGGCGCCCCGACAGGCACCCTCTCCGTCATGCTCCGCGTGCCACTGTCACGCTGCGGCTCGGTCACGCCTCGGCTTTGATATGCCACAGGCATATCATTCACCACCTCGGCGCCGCTTCGCTACCCGGAGTGAGAGGCTATGCGCGTGTGGCTTTGTAGGGTCGGATTCCATATCCGCCCGCAAAATCTCTACCCATAGCCGTTTATCTGTGCGAATTTGAACGGGAGGGGAAAACCCTCCCCTACAAGAGATTTGTAATTTGCTCCGTAGGGGACGAGCCCTCGGCGTACCGTTTGCCTTCTCCAGTGGGAGAAGGTGTCATGAGCAACGCGAGTGACGGATGAGGTGTCATAAAATTTCAAGATACTCCTCATCCACCGCTATCGTGGGCGGGTAGCACCCGCGCTGATTGAAGTTTTTTGCCAAGCTTTTTTTCAAAAAAGCGGCAGATTGGAGAAACAATGATAAAAATGATACACGCGGCGGACGTTCATTTCGACAGTACCTTCGGTATGCTTGAGGTGCATAAGTCGGAGATGCGCCGCAGAGAAACGAGAGATTCGTTTGCACAGATGATACGTTTTGCAAAGAGTGAGCGCATAAATCTTATGCTTCTCGCAGGTGACATTTTTGAGAGCGACTACGTGAGCCGCGAGACCGCGGAAATGCTCAAGGAGGCGTTTGCGTCAATACCCGAATGCCGAATAGTCATCGCACCCGGAAACCACGACCCGTACAACGACACGAGCGTTTATAAAAAGGTGAAGTTCCCCGAAAACGTGTATATCTTCACGTCCGAGGACGTAAAGTGCTTCGACTTCCCCGAAATAAACTGCACCGTCTACGGCTACGCGTTCACCTCGGCGTATATGGAAACAAGCCCCGTCTGCGGCATCACCCCGAGCGACCCGACGAGAGTGAATATACTCCTCGCCCACGCGGACTTAACCTCTCCGATAGCGAGAAAATGCCCTATGACTCCAAGGGATATCGAGCGCGCGGGCTTTGACTACACCGCGCTCGGACATATACATAACACCGACGGCGTACACGAAACCCCGAGTGGCAGATATTACGCGTATTCGGGCTGCTTTGAGGGCAGAGATTTCGGCGAAACGGGCAAAAAGGGAGCCATAGCCGCGAGAATAGATAAGACCGACGGAAAGCTCGCGTTTGAAGCAAGGTTCGTGTATTTTTCAAAGCGCACCTACGAAACCAGGCGCGTCGATATAACTGGCTGTGAAAACACCGCGCAGATAGCGGAAAAGCTCAAGGCCTTCGTGAAGGAAGAAGGCTACAACGAAACCACGGCGCTGAAAATAGTGCTCGAGGGCTTCACGGACCCCCTTATGAAAATTTTTCCTGCGCATATAGCGGAGCAGATAAACGGACTTTTCGCTCTCGTTATCGCAGACGAAACTCTGCCGCTTTACGACTGCGCGTATCTTGAAACAGACCCGTCGATAAGGGGAGCATTTTATGATAAAATAAAGCCACTTCTCGACTCACCCGACCCCGATATGAGAAAAACGGCGGCGCTTGCCCTCCGCTACGGACTGACGGCGCTATCGGGCGCAGACCCCGTTGATTTCAGCTGAAAACTCAAATTTTGTGCCGATAACGACGCGGCAAAACGGAGAACAAGATGATAATAGAAAAAATACGCATAGAATGCTTCGGAAATCTCGAAAACAGGGAATTTGAGCTTTGCGAGGGCGTAAATATAATAGAGGGTGCAAACGAGTCGGGAAAATCCACTCTTGCCGCCTTCATAAAGTTTATTTTCTACGGACTGTCCTCAAAGGCAAAGGACTCGGAGCTATCTGAAAGGGAAAGATACGTAAGCTGGAGTACCGGCTCGGCGGGCGGAAGCATAGTGCTCAGAGTGGGAGAAAACAGATATCGTGTCGACCGCGCCATAATGAGCTCGGGACAAACGAGTGAAAACGGAGAAAAAAAGGTGACCTACCGCGAGGGCGTGGGCATTGTCGACCTGTCAAATAACTCGCCTGTCAAGGTAAAGGAGACGCCGGGCGAATACTTCTTCGGAGTGGACGCAGACGTATTTGCGAGAACTGCATTTGTAAGTCAGCTCGACGGCGCACGTATAGACGGCGAGAAAATGACTCAGGCGATCGAGAATATACTTTTCTCTGCCGATGAAAACGTAAACGTTCAAAAGGCTATAAAAAAGCTTGAGGCGTCGAGAGTCGCCCTGCTTCATAAAAACGCCAAGGGCGGAAAAATATACGAATTCGAGGCGACCCGCGCGGAGCTTGAGGCAAAGCTTGAGGGCGCGAGACGTATAAACGCAGATATTCTCGTCAAGGAATCCTCTCTTGAGGATGCTCAAACAAGACTTGTCGAGATAGAGAAGAGAAGAAAGCAGCTCGCAGGCGGCATAAAGGCGTTTGAAAACGCGACCGTGCTTACCCTTTTTGACAGACTCCGTACGCTTATGCAAATGAGCGAGGAGTACAAGAAAAAGGAAAACGAATTTTGCGCGCGTTACGAAAAGGACGGCTTCGTGCCCGACAGAGAGTATATCGGACTTCTTTATGAAAAGAGTGAGGCGCGAAAGAGCGCGGGAGATCAGCTTGAGTCGGTACGCGCTCGTCTTAACGAGGCTGAAACGGCAGTGGATGAAATTGTCCGCGGAGTTCCCTCGGAGCTTGCTGAGATCGAAGACTGGTCCGCTGACGAGCAGTTAAGCTTCCGCGGCGAGGGCGTGAAAAGAACGCTCACTCTGCTCGGAATCGTGTTCGGAGCGCTTGCGCTCGTAATGCTCGGTGTCGGAGCATTTGCAAAATTCAAATTTGCCCTTGCGGATATAGGACTTACGGTCATGCTCGCGGCGGCGTTTCCCACGGCACTTTCTGCGCTTATGTTTATCCTTTCGGGAGTAAGAGCGAAGGGACTCAAGAAGCTTTACGCCAAATACGGTGCGGCGCGCCGTGCAGACTTTGAAGCGGCGCTCACCACGTTGAAGATCGCCCGTGAAAAGAAGGCGGCGGCAGACGAAGCGCTTACGCAGGTGAGAGCCGAGCTTGACGCGGCGGAGAGAGCGTACAAAAGGGCGGACGGCGAGTTTTATGACCTCGCGCAAAGGTGGAACAACGAAAATGACCTCGCAACCGTTATAAAGGCGGCGGAGGAGGTAGTTGCCGAGCTTGACAAGATACGCTCGGATTCCTCCAAGACCTCGGAAATGATCTCAATGCTTACAGTTCAGCTTTCTCCTTACGACGAGGAGGCGCTCAGAGCAGAGAGTGCCGAGCAGACATCCGCAGACGAGGTGAACGCAGAAAACGTTGCGGAAAAGCGACGCGAGTACGACTTCCTCACGGCGCAGGCGAAGGCTAACGAAACAAAGATACACGAGCTTGAAAAGGAGCTTGCGGCGCTCAGACCTCAGTGTGAAAATCCTGCGCGTATAGCGGAAAAGATAAGCCTTGTAAAAGCTTATATTGAGGAATATTCGAAAAAGCACGCGGCATACGTTCTTGCCGCGGAAAAGATACTCGAGGCAGGTGACGGAATGAGGGAAAACGTGTCCCCGAAGCTTGCGGAATACACCTGTAAGCTTATGGGCGGAGTTACCGAGGGAAAATACAGAGAGATAGGCGTTGACTCGGAGCTTAACGTTTCGGTAAACGCAGGCGGAGCTACGAGAAGACTCGATTACCTGAGCGCAGGTACGCAGGACGCGGCATACGTGAGCCTCAGACTCGCGCTTATCAACACTCTTTTCAGAAAGACCGCGCCCACCGTCATATTCGACGAAAGCTTTTCGCGTCTTGACGCTGACAGACTCGGCGGAATGATGCGGCTGACGAACGCTCTCGCAGAGGGCGGAATGCAGTCTGTTGTGCTCACCTCGGGGCCGAGAGAAGCGGAAGCTATGAAGGATATCGGAGAATTCAACGTAATAACGTTCGACCGCGCACAAGCCTGACTCGAAGTTTTTGTTGACATACCGAGATTTTTTTGATACAATAACAATCATCCGATAAAGGATATAACATTTTAATAATTTTTAATAAGGAGATACTACAATGAAAAAGGCATTATCACTCGTACTCGCGCTCGTACTCGCAGTATCGGGACTTGCTCTCGCATCCTGCTCGAAGTCGGACGCTATAACCATCGCGATCCCCAACGATACCACAAACGAAGCTCGCGCGCTTCTTCTTCTTGAAGACCTCGGCTACATCGACCTCAAGGACGGCGCAGGCATAACCGCTACCATCCTCGACATCGAAAACAAGAACGGCATCGAATTCAAAGAGGTTGAGGCAGCTCAGCTTCCCATTATTCTTCAGGACGTTGACTACGCAGTAATCAACTCCAACTTTGCAATTTCCGCAGGACTCAATCCCGTAAAGGATTCTCTTGCTATCGAAGGCTCGTCCTCCGCGTACAGCAACATTCTTGCCGTTAAGGAGGGCAACGAAAACCTTCCCAAGATCAAGGCGCTCGTTGCGGCTCTTGAGAGTGAAGCAGTTGCAGAATACATAGCCGCTACCTACGACGGCGCAGTTGTAAGCACGGTTGACACTCTTACAAACGGCTACGACAGCACTATCGACTACGCGGCACTTGCAGGCACCGAGGTTTCGGTTGCCGCTTCTCCCACACCTCACGCAGAGATCCTTGCTATTGCAAAGGATATCCTCGCTGAAAAGAACATCACACTCAAGATAGTTGAATTCACCGATTACGTTCAGCCCAACAACGTTGTTGAAAGCGGCGAGCTCGATGCTAACTACTTCCAGCACGTTCCCTATCTTGACGACTTCAACGCACAGAACGGTACTCACATCGTTTCCGTTTCAGCTATCCACGTTGAGCCTCTCGGACTCTACGGCGGTAAGCAGACCACACTTGAAGGCGTACTTTCCAAGCTCGGCTGATATTAAATTTAAGACAATACCTGCAGAGCCGTGTATATGCACGGCTCTGCTTCATCACGCAGAATAAAACGGAGATGAAAAAATGATCGAAATCAGAAATCTCTATAAGACCTTCGCGGTCTCGGACGGTGCGGTAGACGCGCTTAAAAACGTAAATCTCACGGTCTGCGACGGCGACATATACGGAATAATCGGAATGAGTGGCGCAGGAAAAAGCACGCTCGTCCGTTGTATCAATATGCTTGAGCGCCCCACAAGCGGTCAGGTCATTATAAACGGAGTCGACGTGGGCGCAGTGTCTACCGTTGAGCTAAGACGTATCCGCAGAAAGGTGACCATGATATTCCAAGGCTTCAATCTGCTTATGCAGAGGACCTGCCTTGCTAATATATGCTTTCCGCTTGAGCTTGCGGGAGTGGAAAAGTCGAAGGCGCGTGCTCGTGCTCGCGAGCTTCTTGAGATAGTAGGTCTGCCCGATAAGGCAAACGCCTACCCGGCGCAGCTTTCGGGCGGTCAGCAGCAGAGAATTGCTATTGCCCGCGCGCTTGCAACCGACCCCGAGATACTCCTTTGCGACGAGGCGACCAGCGCTCTTGACCCCAAGACCACCCACTCTATACTCGGACTTATCCGCGAGATAAATCAGAATCTCGGAATTACGGTCATCGTTATCACTCACCAAATGAGCGTTGTTGAGGATATATGCAACAAGGTTGCTATTCTCGACGGCGGCGAGGTGGTGGAGGAGGGTCCCGTTGCCGAGGTGTTCTCAAGCCCCAAGTCCAAGGCGGCGAAAAGGCTTGTTTTCCCCGACGGTGCAGAGGACGCGCTTGTGGAAACCACGCAAAAGACAGTCAGAGTCGTATTCAACGGCGCAAAGGCTACCAATACGCCTATGATATCGCAGATGGCTCTTGATATACATATCGCCGCAAACATTCTCGGCGCATCGACGCGTTGTATCGGCGACAAGGTCTACGGAAATATGCTCCTCGGCTTTGAGGACACGGATAGCGCCCATAAGGCGATGGACTACCTCCGCGCAACCGAGGGAGTAATTGCCGAAGAGGTAGTACGCGAGGCCTGAGACCTTAAATTCTGTTGTTTTGTGCCGCGAAAACGCGGCGGAATGGAGATAAAATGTTAGGAAATGCCTTTACTCAGGCGGCTCTTAATGAGGCGCTTGAGATATTCAAAAGCGAGTTTCCGCTTGCCGTATGGGAAACCCTTTACGTCACCGTGCTTGCAACTGCGTTTGCAATAGTGCTTGGACTTCCGCTTGGCGTGCTTCTGGTGGCAGGCGAAAAGGATGGAGTTCTTCCGCTTCCCGCGTGGTTTATGCAGATGCTTAACGTGGTTATAAACCTGCTTCGCTCGGTGCCGTTTCTGATTTTGATGATACTCGTAATACCGCTGACACGCCTTATCGTAGGTACGTCTATCGGTACGGTTGCATCCATCGTGCCGCTTGTTATAGCGGCGTTCCCGTTTATTGCAAGACTCGTTGAGGGAAGCCTCAGAGAGATAAACCCCAATATTATCGAGGCGGCGCAGAGTATGGGCGCGTCACCGTTTCAGATCATTACTAAGGTTATGATTCCCGAAAGCATACCCTCGCTTATTTCGAACGCCACGATAGCTATAACCACTATACTCGGTTACAGCGCTATGAGTGGTATTATCGGCGGCGGAGGACTCGGTAAGATCGCCATTAATTACGGCTATTACAGATATAAGTACCTCGTTATGATGATCGCCGTTATTCTCCTCATCGTTATGGTGCAGGTCTTCCAAAGCGTCGGTACATCACTCGCCATCAAGCTCGATAAGAGACTCAAAAAATAACCCCAAAGAAGGCGGAAACGCCTTCTTTTTTGTCGGGCGCACCACCCCTGACATCAAAAACAACCTCCAAAAACACAAAACCATCTCAAAATTTCCCGAAAAAAGTTAAAAATCCTTCAAAAACTTACTCAAAAGGTATGGATTTTTTTTATATTATATAGTATAATGTATTGGTAAGTGCGTTTTTGATGATTATAACATAGATTGTCTAATTTTTAACAATCTTTTGTAAAAGCAAAAACAGACACCAATTTTTGTAAGGAGGATTAAATTCAATGAAGAAGAATTTGACCACAGTTTCCTTCAAGGGAACAAAGGAGCAGGAAGCTCAGCTCGACGCCCTCATCGAAAAGTATAAGGGTACACAGGGCGCGCTTATGCCTGTTCTCCAGGGTGCACAGCAGATCTACGGCTATCTTCCCATCGAGGTTCAGAATCACATCGCTCTCAAGATGGACAAGCCGATAGCAGAGGTTTACGGAGTATCCACATTCTACTCACAGTTCGTTCTCAACCCCAAGGGTGAGGTTGCGATCGCGGTTTGTCTCGGAACGGCTTGCTACGTTAAGGGCTCGGGCGATATTCTCAACAAGATCGTTGAAAAGCTCGGAGTTGGCGTAGGACAGACAAGCCCCGACGGAAAGTACAGCGTAGACGCAACACGTTGCATCGGCGCTTGCGGACTTGCTCCCGTTCTTACCGTAAACGACGAAGTATACGGAAGACTCGTAGTAGCAGACGTTGAGGGAATACTCGAGAAGTACACAAAGTAATCTTAACAGTTTACAAATTCTGACCGTCGGACAGACGGCAAGATGGAGTTTTTTATGAAAATATCCGAAATAGCTGCCTTACTTGAGGCAGAAATACTTTGCTGCGAGGAATACGCCGACCACGAGGTCAATTCCGCTTGCGGAAGTGATATGATGAGCGACGTACTTGCGTTCGTAAAGGATCAGGCGGTACTGATTACGGGACTTGTAAACCCCCAGGTAATAAGAACTGCCGAGATGATGGATATGCGTTGCATAGTGTTTGTCAGAAACAAGAAGCCGACGGCAGAAATGATCGAGCTTGCGGCAGACGCGGGGATCGTAGCCATGGCATCTAAAAAGAGAATGTTTGAGGCGTGCGGAAAGCTTTACGTGAACGGACTTGCCTCAAGCGAGGTGAAGTGATGGACAATAACGGAGACCTCACCTTCCACTTTGACGTAGACGGAAACGATTTTACGTCGGCAGGCGAAGCCTCGGTGCAGGTAAAGAAGATACTCAGACGTATCGGCATCGACGCGGAGACCATAAGACGCGTTTCGATAGCAATGTACGAGGCGGAGATCAATATGGTTATCCACGCAGGCGGCGGAGTTGCGGACCTTTACATAACTCCCGACTGCATAAAGCTTGTCATGACAGACACGGGACCCGGCATCGCGGACATAGAGCTTGCGATGAGGGAGGGATATTCCACCGCGCCCGATAACGTGCGTTCGCTCGGATTCGGAGCAGGAATGGGACTTCCCAACATAAAACGCTATACAGACGAACTCAAAATAGAAAGCGAAGTTGGCAAAGGCACAAAAATTACAATGTCGGTAAACATTTGAGGTGATTGAATGTCTTTTTACAAGCATTCCGTTGCGCTTGACGAGAGCAAGTGTAAGGCGTGTATCAACTGCCTTAAGAGCTGCCCCACGGAGGCGATCAGAATCAAAGGCGGTCACGCCGTCATCGACTCGAGACGGTGTATCGACTGCGGAGAATGTATAAAGAAATGCCCTCGAAAGGCCAAGAGCGCGGTTGCGGATAAGTTTTCAGATCTTCCGTTCGGAAAGAAGTTCCTGATAGCACTGCCGCCCCCGTCCTTATACGGACAGTTTGAAAATCTTGACGACGCCGATTATCTTCTGCAGGGTCTTTTGGATATCGGATTTAATTACGTATACGAGGTAGCGAGAGCAGCAGAGCTTGTTACCGAATATACAAGGCAGTACTTGAAGCGCGACGACATCAAGAAGCCGGTCATAAGCTCGGCTTGTCCGGTCGTGACAAGGCTGATAGCACTCAGATTCCCAACGCTCACAGAGCACCTTATGCCGATACACTCTCCCATGGAGATCGCGGCAAGGCGAGCCAAGGAGGAGGTACGGAAGCTTCATCCGGAGCTTCGCGACGAGGATATAGCCACGGTGTTCATCTCGCCCTGTACGGCGAAGATAAGCGCTGTTAAGAACAGCCCCGAGGATGAACCGAGCGCTGTTGACTACGTCGTACCCGTGAGCGAGGTCTACTTCGAGCTTATCGGAGCGATGGGCAAGATAGATGTGCCCGAGCCCATTTCAAGAACAGGAATGGTCGGAATGAGCTGGGCGGTAAGCGGAGGAGAGGCGTCCGCGCTTCTCAACGACAGATATCTTGCGGCAGACGGAATTAAGCACATAATAAAGGTTCTCGATGAAATCGAAACGGGAACGTACCCGTTCGTAGAATTTATAGAGCTTGACGCGTGCAGCTCAGGCTGCGTCGGCGGTGCGCTCACGGTGGGAAATCCTTATCTCACAAAGGTAAAGATCCAGAGCATAAAGCGCTATCTCCCCGTAATGCACAACAGACCGTCGGTTGACGAGGTAAAGGAGATCCCCGAGGATTACTCGTTCAACCGCTTCGAGTGTGAGCCAATAAAGCTCCACCCCGACAGAAAGACGGCGATGAAGCTGATGATAAAAATTCAGAACGTGAACAAGTGCCTGCCCGAATACGACTGCGGAGCCTGCGGCTCACCCAACTGCAGAACCTTTGCAGAGGACGTGGTGCTCGGTAAGGCGGACGTATCGGGATGTGTAATGCTGAAGGACGAGGAGAAAGAAGCTCTCCGTCAGATGCTCAACACGGAAACGGGTGTATAAATGACTGTAAAACAAATTATTGAAGACCTCGGACTTAAAGTCTTGAACGAGGCAGATACGGCAAAAGAGGTAAGCGGCGTATACGCAGGCGACCTTTTGAGCTGGGTAATGGGGCACGCAAATGATGGCGAGATACTCGTGACGATAATGTCCAATATGAACGTGTTGGCGGTCGCGTCACTTCTTGACTTGTCGCTCGTAATACTCTCGGAGGGAGTAATTCCCGACGAGGAGTTTATGAAAACGGCAAAGGAGAAGGGTATCAACGTAGCGACAAGCGAGCTTACGACTTATGGGGTTTGCGCGAAGCTCGCGCAAATGCTTTGAAATGAAAAAGCTTTATTACGATCTTCATATTCACTCCTGCCTGTCACCTTGCGCTGACGACGATATGACACCGAATAATATTTCGGGAATGGCGAAGCTCAAGGGACTTGATATAGTGGCGCTGACCGACCACAATACCTGCGGAAACTGCAGAAGCTTTCTTCTGGCGGCAGAGAAGCAGGGAATAGTCGGTATCGCGGGAATGGAGCTTACCACAAGCGAGGACATACATATTGTGTGTCTGTTTGAGCACCTTGAGGACGCCGAAGGGTTTTCGTCTGAGGTCGCAGGGTACAGAGTTTCCTTTGAAAACCGAGTCGACATTTTCGGAGAGCAGTATTATCTCGACGAAAACGACGAGGTGGTGGGAACCGAGAGGGACTACCTTCCCATCGCCACCGGGCTTGACATTGAAACGGCAACGGCTCTTGCGAGAGAGCACGGCGGCTTCGTGTGGCCCGCGCACATAGACAGAGAGTCAAACGGAATAGTGGCGGTGCTCGGAACGCTGCCCGACAGACCCGAATACACGGCGATTGAGTTAAATCAGGCGGAAAGTCTTGCGGGACTTTGCGAGAGCATTCCTTCCTTAAAGGACAAGGCGGTGCTGGTAAGCTCGGACGCGCACTACCTCTGGGATATAAACGAGGCGGAGAACTCACTTGAGCTTGACGTGTGCGGTGACCATCCCGATGAGATCAGACGAGCTCTGTTTGAATATCTGAAAAGCTTTTAAGGAGAAAATATGAAAGAGCTGTCACTCAACATTCTTGACATTTCGCAGAACTCAATAAAAGCCGAGGCAAGCGTTATATATATAACTATTGTAGAAAACTCCGAGACTCTGACCGTAACGGTCGAGGACGACGGATACGGTATGAGTGCTGAAATGCTTGAAAACGTGACAAACCCATTCTGCACCTCGAGGACGACGAGAAAGGTCGGACTCGGAATACCGTTTTTAAAGGAAGCGGCAGAGCAGACGGGCGGAGAATTCTCGATAACCTCGAGGAGTAGAGAGGAATTTCCCGACAGTCACGGAACCGTGACCAAAGCAAGCTTTTTCAAAAACCATCTCGACTATACTCCCCTCGGCGACATAGTGTCGACGATATCGATACTGATACAGGGCGCAGGAGAGGTAGAAACGGTGTTCACTCATAAGATAGGGGACGCCGAGGTAAATCTTGACACTCGTGAAATCAGAGCTGTGCTCGGTGAGAACGTAAGTCTTGCTGAGCCTGAGGTCATGGACTGGATTTGCTCATATTTAAGTGAACAATATAACAATATAAAGAACGAAAGCGAGGAAAACAAATGAAATCATTAGCAGAACTTGCAGCCATCAGAGACAAGATGAAGGATAAGGTAGCTATCCGTGAAGGAAGCAACGAAACCCGTATAGTTGTCGGAATGGCAACCTGCGGTATCGCCGCAGTCGCACGTCCGGTACTCGCTGCATTTGTTGAACAGGTCAACAATGCAGGTCTTTCCGGAACAGTAACCGTAAGCCAGACAGGATGTATCGGTCTTTGCCGTTACGAGCCCATCGTTGAGGTTTACAGAGACGGTGAGGAAAAGGTTACTTACGTTAATATGACCGCCGATAAGGTTGAGAAGATCATTGCTGATCACATCAAGGGCGGCAAGGTTGTAAACGAATATTTGCTCAAAGATGCAAATGCATAAAACGGAGGAATAAAAAATGATACGTTCTCATGTACTTATTTGTGCCGGAACAGGTTGTACTTCCTCGGGAAGCGCAGCAGTTCGTGCGGCTCTTGAAAAGGAGCTTGCGGCAAGAGGGCTTACGGAAGAAATAAAGATCGTGCAGACAGGATGCTTCGGTCTTTGTGCGCTCGGCCCTGTAATGATAGTTTACCCCGAAGGAACATTTTACAGCAGAGTAACTGCTGAGGACGTTCCCGAGATCGTTGAGGAGCACCTCCTCAAGGGAAGACTCGTTGAAAGACTTGTTTACGACGAAACAGACCACGAAAAGGCTGAAGGTGAAACAGTTTCTCTCAACGAAACAAGATTCTACAAGAAGCAGAAGAGAGTAGCTCTCAGGAACTGCGGTGTTATCGACCCCGAAAACATCGACGAATACATCGGTACCAGAGGCTACGAGGCTCTCGGTAAGGTCCTTACCGAAATGAAGCCCCAGGACGTAATCGATACCATCCTTGCCAGCGGACTTCGCGGACGCGGAGGCGGAGGATTCCCCACAGGTAGAAAGTGGCAGTTCGCCGCTGACCAGGTAAACGATACAAAGTACGTTGTATGTAACGCCGACGAGGGCGACCCCGGTGCATTTATGGACCGTTCCATCCTCGAGGGTGACCCCCACGCAGTACTCGAAGCAATGGCTATCGCAGGCTACGCTATCGGAGCTCACCAGGGCTACATCTACATCAGAGCTGAGTATCCTATCGCGGTTAACCGTCTTGATATCGCTATCAAGCAGGCTCGTGAATACGGACTTCTCGGCAAGAACATTTTTGACACAGGCTTTGACTTTGACATCGAGCTCAGACTCGGTGCGGGCGCATTCGTATGCGGAGAAGAAACAGCTCTTCTCACCTCTATCGAGGGTAACCGCGGTGAGCCCCGTCCCCGTCCTCCGTTCCCGGCAGTTAAGGGACTCTTCGGCAAGCCTACCATCATCAACAACGTTGAAACATACGCAAACATCACACAGATCATACTTAACGGCGTAGAGTGGTTTACCGCTATGGGTACCGAAAAGTCCAAGGGTACAAAGGTATTCGCTCTCGGCGGTAAGATCCACAACACCGGTCTTGTTGAAATTCCTATGGGTACAACACTCCGTGAGGTTGTAGAAGAAATCGGTGGCGGCGTTCCGAACGGCAAGAAGTTCAAGGCAGCTCAGACCGGTGGTCCTTCCGGCGGATGTTTCCCCGCATCCCTTATCGATACTCCCATCGACTATGATAACCTTATCGCTATCGGCTCGATGATGGGTTCGGGCGGACTTATCGTTATGGACGAGGACACCTGTATGGTTGACCTTGCTAAGTTCTTCCTCGAGTTCACCGTTGACGAGTCCTGCGGTAAGTGCACACCCTGCCGTGTGGGTACAAGAAGACTTCTCGAGATCCTCGACAAGATCACATCCGGCAGAGGTGAGCTTGAAGATATCGACAGACTTGAAGAGCTTTGCGAATACATAAAGAGCGCATCTCTCTGCGGTCTCGGACAGACAGC